>NZ_JALHBS010000122.1 GCF_024195285.1 Aurantimonas marianensis | reverse complement strand
TCCGTGAAGGCGGCCGCACCGTCGGCGCCGGCATCGTCGCCTCGATCGTCGAGTAAGATACGACTAAGGCGGGCGCGCAACCGCTCGCCATCGTGATACAGCAGACGGGCCCGCGAGGGCCCGTTCACGTTTGAGGGCGGCGACTCGCGACTCGGTGGATCTTCCGTGCGGGATGTCCTTAATTTAACCTCGCGATCGCTGCCCCTCGGCCGGGCGGAAGCGTCTGGCGCGCGCGGCGCCATCTGCGCTAGTAACCAGCCGGACCGTTGCGAGGGGATCGCCAGTTGCGAGTGTGGACCGTCAGCGAAGAGAAGGCCGGCACGCTTACCCAGTGCCTTGGCGTCGCCGGCCATCTGACGTCCGATCCGAAAATCCACACCGTCGGACGGCTGCCCAAATGGCGGCGCGGACTCCTGTCACCCTATCGACGAGTTCGCGAGTCAGAGCCTGACATCGTCATTTCGTGTGGCTGGTTCGCCGAGCGACACGTGGCGCGGATCAAGGAGCGCTTTGACGGTCGGCCGCTCGCGGTGCATCTCCAGCCGCCGGCTCGCGCTTCGCGGGGAACCTACGATCTCGCCTTCGTCTCCCGCCACGACTGGAAGAGCGATCGGCTCGAGGGCACCGAGTACCGCAGCATGATCGGCGTGCCCCATCGCGTCGAACGGGCTCGGCTGGAGGAGCGACGGCAGGCGGCGCGCGGGCGTTGGCTGGGGGCCGGGGATGACAGGCAGATCGTCGTGATGCTCCTGGGCGGGCCCAATGGCGCCTATGACTATGACGCCCCGACAATCGACCGTCTGGTCGCGACGGCCCGGCAACTGGCCGCGGACGACCGCCTGGTCCTTATCTCGACGTCCCGCCGCAGCCGCCCCGAACTGCTGAACGCGCTGCTTCGGATCGATGACGAGCGCGTCGATATATGGGATCGGACGGGTGAGAATCCCTATCACGACTATCTCGCGGCGGCCGACGCATTCGTGATCGGCAAGGACACAGTGACGATGCACTGCGAGGCGCTAACATCCGGTCGTCCGGTCTACAGCGTCGACCTGGCGCCGATCGAGGGGAAGCGGCTGGAGAAATTTGAATGGTTTCACCGGGATCTGCAGGAGACGCTTCGGCTGACCCGGCCTTTCACGGGCGATCTCGCTCCCTATGACTATGCGTTCAATGACCAGGCGAAAGAGATTGCCCAGACGATCCAAGCGCATTACGAGACGGCGTATCGATGACTGTTGAGCGGGTGACCACCGTCGCACGAACGTGCCGGCTCGTTGCGATCCGCGAATCGCACCGCGCGCAGATAGACCGTCTCGGTCTGCTTCATCGCCCTTGGGTGCTGCTCGGCGGAGCCCCCGAGCCGACGATGCCCGAGGCGCTCCAGGCGAGCCATGCCCGGGTCGACATCAACAATTCCGGCCTTGCGGCGAAGCGCCTCGGATGGGGGCCGGCGGCTCTCACCGTGCGCAGGCCGGTTGAGTCCTGGGAGGTCTTTCCCGACCTCGAAACGCGGGCCATGCTGTGGTTCAGTCCCCGGCCAAAATGGCGGCAGCACTGGAAGCTGATGCGCCAGCGCAAGGCGAAGATCGGTACACTGGTCTCGCTTCATCCCGATGACCGCGAGGCGATCAACATGGCGATGATCGGGCCGGAGATGATCAGCATCGGCGAGTTGGGCAAGCCCTCCACGGGAATCGCGACCTTGTGCTACGGGCTATTCCTGGGCGTACCGGAGGTCGTCCTCTCAGGCTTTTCCTTTGCTCGCACCGGCCATTCCTACGACACGCTGGCGCGGCCGCGCTGGCAAATCGCCGAGGACCGCCACGCGCTCCAACAGTTGAGAGGCGACCCGCGCGTGGCGACGAGCGAGCCGGAACTTGCCGCCGATACCGGGCTTCGCCTCTGGGCTCCCTGACGCCGTTGTCGCTCATCCCCAAATCGGGACGGCTCACGCTTTCGCGCCCGCATTTGCGACTTCGATGGCATGCGACATTGGCCTTTGCCGATCCCCGGTGTATGACGCCGTCATTTCCGCAATTCAGCAAGGTGGTCTCGTGACGCAACCGACCGTCCAAGTCTTCATCGGCTACGATTCCAAGGAAGTCATCGCCTATCACGTCCTGGCGCAGAGCATCATCGAGCATGCGTCCGTCCCGGTGATGTTCTCGCCGATCGTGTTGCCCAACCTGGCTGGCATCTTCAAACGCGAACGGAACGCCCTGCAGTCCACCGAGTTCTCGTTCTCTCGCTTTCTCGTGCCCTATCTCAGCAGCTTCGAAGGCTGGAGCCTGTTCATGGACTGCGACATGCTCATGCGCGCCGATATCGCGGAACTCTGGGCGCTGCGCGACGAACGCTACGCCGTCATGTGCGTGAAACACGATTATCAGCCCAAAATCGAGACGAAGTTCCTCGGCCAGACGCAGACCAAATACGAAAAGAAGAACTGGTCGAGCGTCATGCTGTTCAACAATGCCAAATGCGGTGCCTTGACCCCGGATTTCGTCAATACCGCCACGGGCTTGCAGCTTCACCAATTCAAATGGCTCGACGGCGACGAAAATATCGGCGAGCTGCCGGCAGTCTGGAACTGGCTGGTCAACGAATATGACCATCGCGCCGATGCCAAGAACGTCCATTTCACCGACGGCGGGCCGTATTTTAACGAATATAAGAACGACGACTACGCCGAGGAATGGTTCGCCATGCGCGAGCGTACATTGCATGTTCAGCAGCGCGGCGACTGACCGGCCCTGGCGGGGGAGCGGCGGAGAGTGAGTGCGATGGCGGATCGGCCGGCGAACCTGCCGGAGACGCGTGACGGCTGGGCCGCCTTCTTCGGCGGCTTCGAGCGGGTGGTGCTCGTCGCCAATAGCGACGCCGTCGACATCGTGTCGCTGTCGTCGCGCCACGGCGAGGGGACACTCTTCGTTTTCTTCAACAAGGTCTTCAAGGTCCTCGACGCGCCCTTTGCCCGGCCGTCGCTGCTGGTCGCTCGCAGCAGTCAGGCGGGCGCAAACATCGTCTATCGACGGGAAGTCGATGACGTCCTTCGCGTCCTTCGCGGCGACCACTTCGAAGGCATCGCAAATCTGAGGGCCGGCGGCGCGGAGACCTTCAGCCCGGCCGAGGCGTTCGGGGGCGCGCGTGTCGGGTTTCTCGATCTCGCGCCGATCTTCGCCGATTTCTATCCCGACACGCATCTTCCGACGAGCGGTTTCGCGCTCGCTTTCTGGCTGGCGGAAGCCTGTCCGACATTGACGATCGTATTGGCCGGCTTCACCGCCCAACGCTCGGCTCGCTGGAAGCTGTTCCACGATCACGAATGGACGTTCGAGCAGATCGTGAACCGGCTGCTTGTTCGCAGCGGACGGCTGGAGATGGACGGCGGCAGCCGTGGCGGCCAATGGGACCGCATCGCGGCGCGCCTGCCCGGCGTCACTCCGTCCGACGTCGCAGTCGCGTCGGCCGAGGTGTTGTCGGAGCGGCTGGAAGGCACCAACATGACGATCGACCGGCTCATGTCCTTGACCAGGCTTCAGAGCAGAATTGACAGCTTGCTGCGGGGGCTGAAGCCGAAGACCCGCAAGCAGAAGCTCGCGGAGAAGACCTCGAGCGAGGCGCAAAGCCGAACTTGAGCCGCAACACCGCGTGCGTTGCTCAGGCCGCCGGGACACCCTCAAGCAGCGGAATGCCAGTTGTGCGGCTGAGTTCCGGCTCGGTTGTCACGACCTCCGAATAGCGCGCCGCGACGACGGCGAGCGCGGCGCGGTCTTCTTCTAGGTGGCGCCGGATCCGCGCCGACGGGTCATAGGCGTAGCCGTCGCTCTGAAGCGAGATGCCGGCGACGATGATCTGCGGGATTCCGACGGCAATGGCATAGGCGATGAGTGCGATCCCGTTGGAGGGACGGATTTCCGAGCCGGTGACGCCGAAAAGGCTGCCGAGTGTACCGATGATGAAGGCGTCCCGTTCGCGATGGGTAAGGGCGCATTCATTCCCCCCCAGAGCCGGCAGATCGCGCCGAATCCGCGTCAGCAAGCTGTGGCGTTTGCGAAGCCGCAAGACGGCGTCGAGGTCGAGGCCGTCGATCTGCTGCTTCGTCGTCTTGGCCAGGAGAAAGGTCAGGTCTCCCGCCGGCAGGCCGTACTGGCGGGCGGCGTGACCGGCATATTTGACGTGAACATGGGCTGTCCCTGGCGGGAAGGGTTGCGGGACATGCGGATCCGGCGCGGAGCCGAGAACGAACCAGGGGCGGTCGAGCAGGCCGCGCGCTCTGAGCCATGCCGCATGGCGTGCCGCCAGGACTGGAAAATCCGCGGCGATCGCCTGTTCCTCGCTCGGATTGAAGGGCCGCCGCGTCGTCACTGTCATGGCTGCTCCTCTCTGACTTATCGCCACATCGCGAATGCGGGACGGATGCCGCTGTGGACGACCGTCACTGGCTGCCGGCCATCATCGCGCGAACACGGTCGAGATCGGCGGGTGTATCCACGGGAATGCCTTCGTCGTTCGGCACCTGCACCATCATGACGCTGTAGCCCTGTTCGATAAATCGCAGCATCTCGACCCCCTCGGCCCGTTCCAGGGGACCGGGCCGCAAGGAGGCGAAACGCTGCAGCCCCTCGCGCCGGAAGGCATAAAGGCCAAGTTGGCGCAGATGACGAACGGCGCCACCCTTCGGGTAGGGAATCGGCAGACGCGAGTAGGCCATCGCGAGACCGGCGGTGGTGGTGACGACCTTGACCACATTGGTATCGATCGCGTCAGAAGGCGAGGAAATTTCGTTGTATCCGTTCGAGGCCTGGACATTGGGGTCGTCGCAGGTGGCGATGCCGCGGGCAACCCGCGCAATGGCCTCGGGGTCGATCATCGGTTCGTCGCCCTGGACGTTGACGATGATGTCGGCCTCGAGTCGCCCGGCGCATTCGGCCACGCGATCGGTCCCCGAGGCGTGGTTCTCGCGAGTCATCATCACCGGCAGGTCGAGCACTTCGCAGACCTTGCGAATGCGGTCGTCGTCGGTCGCGATGGTGGCGGCGTCGATGCCTTCGGCCTCGATCGTGCGCTGATAGACGTGCCAGAGCATCGGCTTGCCGTTGATGTCCGCGATCGGCTTGCCCGGAAAGCGGGACGCGCCGAAGCGGCAGGGAATTACGGCGACGATACGCGGTGCCATGGGAAGGCTCCTCAGCTGAGCAGGAATGTCTCGAGATCGGCCGGCGCGGCGGCCGCGAAGATGCAGTCGGGAGGCCTGGCGCCATAGCCCCAGTCGACATGCACGTAATCGATACGCGCCCGGCGCGCGGCTTCGGCGTCGGAATCCATGTCGCCGACGAAGACCGTGTCGGACGGATCGACATTGCAGCGGGCCATGGCGAACAGGAGATGGTCGGGCGCCGGCTTGCCGCGCAGCCCGTCACGCGGAGTTATGACGACCGAGAAGCGGACCGGCAGCCGATCGAGGACCAGTTCGGTGCGCGCCGAATCCTTCGACGTCACGATGCCGAGTCGGCGACCGCTCTCGACAAGCGTCCAAAGCATTGCGTCTACCCCGTGGAAAAACGGCGTCTCGTGAAGCGACTGGCTGGAGGCGCGGCGGAATACCCGTTCGACGGCGCTTGCTGCATGGGCGAGACCGAGCCGCGCCATGATATCGGGGAACGGGCGTCCGATCTCGGCGAAATAGGCCTCGAATGGGACGGAGACGCCGAGTTCCTCGCGCACGCTGTTCCAGGCGATCTCCATGTTGCGGCGCGAATCAAGAAGCACGCCGTCGAGATCGAACAGGATAAGGGCTTTTTGCCATACCGCCGATGTCATGGGTCCTGGTCGGTTCCGCTCTGGTTGTTCCTCGGCCGACTACGCCACCGCAACCGCCGTCGTTACTCGGCGGCGGATGTACCGGTAGGTCGTCAGGGTGTCCAATGGAAACTGAGACGCCGCACCTGCATTGCGGTGGTAGGGCCGCCCCCATCAATTGAAGGGTCTCGCGAGGCTCGCATGGCGGTCAACGGCCGCGAGCAGCCGCTCATCGGTGGTCGCGGCGAAAAAATGGAGTTGCAGTTCGCGCCGTGAGCCGATATCTCGGCTTCACCGAAGGGGTATAGCTCAGTTGGTAGAGCGGCGGTCTCCAAAACCGCAGGCCGTGGGTTCGAGTCCCTCTGCCCCTGCCATTCGTCGCAAACGAGATTCTGTGTGGCCGGCCCTTGTGAATCGTGACGAGGGCGGGTACAGGGGCGGTGATCGACATGTGGCGCGTGAGGCTGGTGGCCAGCCTTCACGCGCATTAGCTGTGAGCGGTGTATGGCCAAGACCAATCCTTTCACATTTCTCCAGCAGGTCCGGTCGGAGACCGCGAAGGTCACCTGGCCGACCCGCCGTGAGACGATCATATCGACGATCATGGTGTTCGTGATGGTCGCTTTCGCCGCGGCGTTCTTTTTCGTTGCGGATCAGGTGCTCGGCTATGTGGTCGGCCTGATCATGAATGCCGGCGTCTGACGCCGACGTCGCAGGAGACATCGTAAATTTCATGACCGCCCGCTGGTACATCGTCCACGCCTATTCCAATTTCGAGAAGAAGGTGGCCGAATCGATTGAGGAGCAGGCCCGCCAGAAGGGGCTCTCCGACAAGTTCGAAAAGATCCTCGTGCCCACCGAGAAGGTGGTCGAGGTGCGTCGTGGGCGTAAGGTCGATGCCGAGCGGAAGTTCTTCCCCGGTTATGTCTTGGTCAAGGCCGAGCTGACTGATCAGGTCTTCTCGATGATCAAGAACACGCCGAAGGTCACGGGCTTTCTCGGGCCGGATAACCGGCCGGTCCCGATTTCCGAAAAGGAAGCCGAGCAGATCCTGATGCAGGTGCAGGACGGAGTGGATCGGCCGAAGCCGACGATCTCGTTCGATATCGGCGAGCAGGTCAGGGTCTCGGATGGCCCCTTCGCCTCGTTCAACGGCGTCGTGCAGGAAGTCGATCAGGAGCGGGCGAGGCTCAAGGTCGAGGTCTCGATCTTCGGTCGCGCAACGCCCGTCGATCTCGAATTCGGTCAGGTCGAAAAGGTCTGATCAGAACGGGCTTTTCGCCCGAAATCCTCGTGCGGGAGGCATTCCGGCTCTAGCCGGTCGGAGATGCCGCACCGCGCGAACTGCAGGTAGCCGTAGGCTTGGTCACTGATCGACCCGTCATTCGGCCCGAACAATGAAGGCAGGAACTAATGGCTAAGAAGATTCAGGGCCAGCTGAAGCTGCAGGTCCCGGCCGGATCGGCGACCCCGTCGCCCCCGATCGGTCCCGCGCTCGGTCAGCGTGGCATCAACATCATGGAATTCTGCAAGTCGTTCAACGCGCAGACCCAGGACCAGGAGAAGGGCTCCCCGATCCCGGTGGTGATCACCTATTACCAGGACAAATCCTTCACCTTCGCGATGAAGACCTCGCCGGTCAGCTACTTTCTCAAGAAGGCGGCGAATCTGAAGAGCGGCTCCAAGGAGCCGGGCAGGAGCGTCGCCGGTTCGGTGACGCGCGAGCAGGTGCGCGATATCGCCGAGAAGAAGTTCAAGGATCTGAACGCGAACGACGTGGAAGCGGCCATGGCTATGGTTGAGGGTTCCGCCCGTTCCATGGGCCTCGAAGTGGTGGGTTGAGACGATGGCAAAAGCTGGAAAGCGCATCCGTAACGCCCGCGACGGCATCGAACGCACCAAGCTCTACGGTCTCGACGAGGCGGTCGAGTTGTTGAAGGGTCGTGCGAGCGCAAAATTCGACGAGACGATCGAAGTCGCGATGAATCTCGGCGTCGATCCGCGGCATGCGGACCAGATGGTTCGCGGTGTCGTCAATCTTCCGAATGGCACCGGACGCACCGTCCGCGTCGCGGTATTCGCGCGGGGCGACAAGGCCGAAGAGGCGAAAGCCGCCGGCGCCGACATCGTCGGGGCGGAAGACCTCGTCGAGCAGGTCCAGGGTGGCGCAATCGATTTCGATCGTGCCATTGCAACGCCGGACATGATGGCTCTCGTCGGTCGACTCGGCAAGGTGTTGGGGCCGCGCGGCCTGATGCCGAACCCGCGGGTCGGAACCGTGACGCCTGACGTCGCCGCCGCCGTGAAGGCATCCAAGGGCGGTGCCGTGGAATTCCGCGTCGAAAAGGCCGGCATCGTTCATGCCGGTGTCGGCAAGGTGAGCTTCGAAGGCAAGGCGATCGCGGAGAACATCCGTGCGTTCGCCGATGCTGTGCAGAAGGCCAAGCCGTCGGGCGCCAAGGGCAATTACGTTCAGCGCGTCGCGATCACGTCGACGATGGGCCCCGGCGTCAAGATCGATCCATCGTCCCTGAATGCGGCTTAGGTCCGACCCTTAACACCGGTGATCGCCGCACCTATATGCGCCGATCACCGTCACCAAGGTTCCGGGGTTCGCCCCGGCGCGTGGGAGCCTTTCGGGGCTTCCTGAATGCCTGTCCGAGATTGTGGGCGACCTGTTGCTTCGGCATCGGTCATAATCGTCAGAAAGCCCGCATGAGACGGGGAAGTTCCGAATTCTCCGGGATCAGCCCGGGTTCTTGGTTCGAACCTCTGAATGCCTTGCGTCGCCCTTGGGTTCCATGGAACCCGATCGAGGGATCGGCCGGGGGGACAGGATCTCCGAGCGTCGTCCGGATGATCCGGGCGGCAAAAGGCAACCGGCCGCGGCCTCTTCGGAGGTCGAGGCTAATTGGAGAGAGGCAGTGGACAGAGCGGAAAAACGCGAATTCGTCACGACGCTGAACGAGACCTTCAAGGACTCGGGAACGGTCGTCGTGGCCCACTATGCCGGTCTTACGGTCGCGCAGATGAACGACTATCGTTCGAAAATGCGCGACGCGGGGGGCACCGTCAAAGTCGCGAAGAACCGCCTCGCCAAGATCGCTCTTCAAGGCACGGACGCCGAAGGGATCTCGACGCTGTTCGAGGGCCAGACCCTGATCGCCTATTCGGGCGACCCGGTCGCGGCGGCAAAGGTCACCAACGATTTCGCCAAGGGGAACGACAAGCTCGTCATCCTGGGCGGGGCGATGGGCAAGACCACACTCGATGCGAATGGTGTGAAGGCCTTGGCCTCCATGCCGTCGCTGGACGAACTCCGGGCCAAGCTGGTCGGCATGATCAATACGCCGGCCACTCGGATCGCCGGGGTTCTACAGGCACCCGCGGGACAACTCGCGCGTGTTTTCGGGGCCTATGCCAAGAAGGACGAGGCGGCGTGAGGACGGTTCCTCGCTGCTCAAACCAAAGTTCGAATCTGAAGGAATGCAAACATGGCTGATCTCGCCAAGATCGTTGAAGACCTGTCGAGCCTGACCGTCCTCGAGGCGGCGGAACTCTCGAAGATGCTGGAAGAAAAATGGGGCGTCTCCGCCGCGGCTCCGGTTGCGGTTGCCGCTGCTGGTGGCGGTGCTCCGGCCGAAGCTGCCGAGGAGCAGACCGAGTTCAACGTGATCCTCGCCGCCGCCGGCGCGCAGAAGATCAACGTGATCAAGGAAGTCCGCGCGATCACGGGCCTCGGCCTGAAAGAAGCCAAGGACCTCGTCGACAACGCGCCGAAGCCGGTAAAGGAAGGCGTCGACAAGGCCGAGGCCGACAAGCTCAAGGACCAGCTCGAAAAGGCTGGCGCCACGGTCGAAGTCAAGTAATCGCGGGCCATCCCGCGCTTGAGTAGCAATATCCGGCGGGCGGGACGGCATTTTGCCGTTCCGCCTTCCGTGCTCGCGTCATGGCGAGCCGGGCGGACGGCGGTCCGACCCGAAACGGGCAGGGACGGGAGTGACGTGACGCGCGCGTGTTCAGACGGTTCATAGAACCGTTTGGAGACGCGGGCCTTTCGCCCGGCAGGTCTGTCAGCCGCACCGGCCCTTTGGCCCACGGCACCTCTCGACGGGGAGGGAAGAGAATTCAAGCCCTTTGGTCAAGGGCATTGTCACGAGAAGGAGCGACGATGTCTCAAACGACGACGTTTAGCGGTCGCAGGCGGGTACGCAAATTCTTCGGGTCGATCCCCGAAGTCGCCGAGATGCCAAACCTGATCGAGGTCCAGAAGGCCTCCTATGATCAGTTTCTGATGGTCGACGAGCCGCAAGGCGGCCGTCTCGACGAGGGTCTGCAGGCCGTCTTCAAATCGGTTTTCCCGATTTCGGACTTCTCGGGCCAGGCGATGCTGGAATTCGTCAAATACGAGTTCGAGGCGCCGAAATTCGACGTCGAGGAGTGCCGTCAGCGCGACCTGACCTACGCCGCGCCGCTCAAGGTGACGTTGCGCCTGATCGTCTTCGATATCGATGAGGATACCGGCTCCAAATCGGTCAAGGACATCAAGGAGCAGGACGTCTACATGGGCGACATGCCGCTGATGACGTCCAACGGCACCTTCGTCGTGAACGGCACCGAGCGCGTCATCGTCTCGCAGATGCACCGTTCGCCGGGTGTCTTCTTCGATCACGACAAGGGCAAGAGCCATTCCTCCGGCAAGCTGCTGTTCGCCGCCCGTGTCATTCCTTATCGTGGCTCGTGGCTCGATATCGAATTCGACGCCAAGGACGTCGTGCATGCCCGCATCGACCGCCGCCGCAAGATTCCGGTGACGAGCCTGCTCATGGCGCTCGGCATGGATGGCGAGGAGATCCTGTCGACCTTCTACGACACGGTGAAGTTCGAACGGGATAAAAAAGGCTGGCGCGTGCCGTTCTCGGTGGAGCGCGTGCGCGGCCAGGGCGCCGTCGTCGACCTCATCGATGCCGACAGCGGCGAGGTTCTGGTCGAGGCCGGCAAGAAGGTGACGGCGCGTCAGGCCCGCCAGATGCAGGAAAAGGGCGTCAAGGCGCTGCGCGCGAGCGAGGATGATCTCGCTGGCTCCTACATCGCCGAGGATATCGTCAATCCCGAGACGGGCGAGGTTTATCTAGAGGCGGGCGACGAACTCGAGATCACCGTCGATGCCAAGACCGGTGAGCGCAAGGGCAATCTGATCGACCTGATCGCCGCGGGTTACGACGAGATCACGGTTCTCGACATCGATCACGTCAATGTCGGCGGCTACATCCGCAACACGCTGGCGGTCGACAAGAACGAAAACCGTCAGGACGCGCTGTTCGATATCTACCGGGTGATGCGTCCCGGCGAGCCGCCGACGATCGAGACCGCGGAAGCGATGTTCAATTCGCTGTTCTTCGATGGCGAGCGCTACGATTTGTCGGCCGTCGGCCGCGTCAAGATGAACATGCGTCTGGACGTCGACGCCGAGGATACCGTGCGCGTGCTGCGCAAGGAGGACATCCTCGCGGTGGTCAAGACGCTCGTCGACCTTCGGGACGGCAAGGGTGAAATCGACGACATCGACAATCTCGGCAACCGCCGGGTGCGTTCGGTCGGCGAGCTGATGGAAAACCAGTACCGCGTCGGTTTGCTCCGCATGGAGCGCGCGATCAAGGAGCGCATGAGCTCCGTCGAGATCGACACGGTGATGCCGCAGGATCTGATCAACGCCAAGCCGGCCGCGGCCGCCGTGCGCGAGTTCTTCGGTTCCTCGCAGCTGTCGCAGTTCATGGATCAGACCAACCCGCTGTCGGAGATCACCCACAAGCGGCGTCTGTCGGCGCTCGGGCCCGGCGGCCTGACGCGCGAGCGGGCCGGCTTCGAGGTGCGCGACGTGCATCCGACGCACTACGGCCGTATCTGTCCGATCGAAACACCGGAAGGTCCCAATATCGGTCTGATCAATTCGCTCGCCACCTTTGCGCGAGTGAACAAATACGGCTTCATCGAGAGCCCGTATCGCAAGGTTGTCGACGGCGTCGTCACCCATGATGTCGTTTATCTTTCGGCGATGGAGGAATCCAAGCACCACGTCGCCCAGGCGAATGCGATCCTCACGGACGACAGCCGGTTCCAGAACGAGTTCGTGGTCTGCCGCCATTCCGGCGACGTCTTCATGACGCCACGCGACAATGTCGACCTGATGGACGTGTCGCCGAAACAGCTTGTTTCGGTCGCCGCGGCGCTGATCCCGTTCCTGGAAAACGATGACGCCAACCGTGCTTTGATGGGCTCGAACATGCAGCGCCAGGCGGTGCCGCTGGTTCGTGCCGAGGCGCCGTTCGTCGGCACCGGCATGGAATCGATCGTCGCGCGCGATTCGGGTGCCGCCATCGGTGCGCGCCGGACCGGCGTGGTCGACCAGGTCGACGCCACGCGTATCGTCATCCGCGCGACGGAGGATCTTCAGGCTGGCAAGTCCGGTGTCGATATCTACCGTCTGATGAAGTTCCAGCGTTCGAACCAGAACACCTGCATCAACCAGCGCCCGCTGGTGGCGGTCGGTGACCGGGTCGAAAAGGGCGACATTATCGCCGACGGTCCTTCGACCGATCTTGGCGATCTCGCGCTCGGGCGGAACGTGCTCGTCGCGTTCATGCCGTGGAACGGCTACAACTACGAGGATTCGATCCTCCTGTCGGAGCGCATCGTCGCCGACGACGTCTTCACCTCGATTCACATCGAGGAGTTCGAGGTCATGGCGCGAGACACCAAGCTTGGACCGGAAGAGATCACGCGCGACATTCCGAACGTGTCGGAAGAAGCGCTGAAGAATCTCGACGAGGCCGGTATCGTCTATATCGGTGCCGAGGTGCAGCCGGGTGACATTCTGGTCGGCAAGATCACGCCGAAGGGCGAGAGCCCGATGACGCCGGAGGAGAAGCTCCTGCGCGCCATCTTCGGCGAAAAGGCGTCCGACGTCCGTGACACCTCGAACCGTATGC
>NZ_JALHBS010000121.1 GCF_024195285.1 Aurantimonas marianensis | reverse complement strand
AACGCCTGAAAGGCGCAAACCAATAGGGGGTCAGTTCCTCATGTCGCCGAGGGGTCAGTTCCGAATGTCGCTGGACAGCATGCGCCGGGCTTCGTAACGAGCCTGTTCCAGCGAAAGTTCGATCTGCCGCCGTTTGGCGTCGACCTCGATCGCGCGTGTCGAAATTGCATGCAGTGCGGCTTCAACGCCAAGCGGCTGTAACAGCCTGACGACTTCAGCTCCGACCGTTTGATCGACACGCAGGGAGCCGAAAGAAATGCAAGGCGCGGTCCCGTGATTGATCATCGCGCCACGACAATGATAGCGCCCAATGTTGCCGTCGCTTCCGCTGTAGGCGACATGAAGCTTGCGTCCGCAATGGCCGCAACGAAGCAGTCCGGCGAGGATCAGTTCGCCCTTGCGCAGGGCGCCCCGCGCCTTTGTGCCCATGCAACTGGCGTTGTCCGCGATCAGGCGTTGGTTCCTTTCGAACTCTGCCCAGGAAAGGTAGCCGCCATGATGATCGAGGATCAAGACATCCCAATCGGCACGCTCCTTGCGGAATCCTCTAACGATCCGCTTGCGGCCGTTCTCGATGGTCGTGCGGCTCCCGGTCCGTCCGAATGCATAAGCACCGGCGTAAATCGGGTTCGCCAGGATGTGGTGGATTGTATTGTAGACGGGAAGCTTCCAGACGAGCGAACGTTCTTCCCCCTGATTGTAGGTCACGCTGGGCAGCATGATCCGCTCTAAACGCAATGACAGATGCACTTGCCGGATGCTCTGCATCTCGGCGAAGCGGGCAAACACGAGAGTGATCGCTTCACGAACGCGCAGGTCAGGGTCTTGTTCGATCCGATCGCGACCGGCCCGGATATAACCGACCGCCACGGTCATGAAGAGTTCGCCGCGCCGCGCTTTCTGCCTGAGCGCCTCGAACGACCGGGCTCGCAGGATCGAGAGTTCGAGTTCGCTCATCGTTCCCTTCATGCCCAACAGAAGTCGATCGTTGGGATGGCGAGGTTCGTAGGTTCCGTCTTCGTCCACGATCAGGGTGCCAACAAGCCCGCAGAACTCGATCAAGGTGTGCCAGTCGCGACCGTTGCGAGCCAGACGCGAAGCCTCAATGGCGAAGACGGCGCCGACGCGCCCTTCGCAGATAGCCGCCAGGAGCCGCTCGAAGCCGGGCCTGCTGACGCCGGATCCAGATCTGCCGAGATCGTCATCGATGACCGTCACGTTCTTCCATCCGAGGGCTCGCGCTCGATCGGCAAGGCCATATTGGCGGCGCCGACTCTCATGGTTGTTGGCAAGCTGGTCGGCCGTCGATTGACGCACGTAAACGTAGGCGCTGCGGGCCAGGTGCTCAGACGTGATCTTCATCACCGTCCTCCGCCGCATTCGCCGCTGCCTTTACGGTCGTCTCCGTCAGAAGCAGACTGACCAGTGCAAGCAGGTTCTCTTGCTCGGGAACATTCGGCGCTGGCGATCGATCTTCGCTTGCGAACAGATCCGCCTGGGGCTGGATAATGCGCGGACGCGGCATGTGGGCCTCCCTCGCGGCGAGGATCGCCGCGAGGAGAAGTTAGACAGCCATCCAGCTCGAGGCGAAGCAGCCGTAACGAGGCCAACGTCAGTCTCGGCACATCACGAAGTTCGACGGATGCGGCGACCTCCTGCAGCATCCAGCCCGGAATTTGGGCCAACGTTCCGTCCGGTTGGCGAATGGTTAGATGAACAATGCCGCCATGCATCTTTCTCGCCGTGACCACGACAGTTTTGCCGAAAAGCGGATGATGACGATAGTGAACTCGCCCCTCGTTCCCTTGGTGACGGGCATTATGAACTTGTCTCGACAGGCACCGGAAAGACGCATCTGGTGATCGCCGTGGCCGCCGCCGTGGTCCGCTCCCACGCCCGGGGGCGGTTCTACAATCTGGTCGATCTGGTCAATCAACTCGAGCAGGAGAAGGCCGCTGGCAAAGGAGGCCGGCTGGCCGAGAAGCTGTTGCGCTACGACCTCGTCGTGATCGACGAACTCGGCTATCTGCCGTTCAGCCAGGCTGGCGGCCAACTGCTCTTCCATCTGATCAGCAAGCTGTACGAGCACACCTCGCTGCTGATCACGACCAACCTTGCCTTCGCCGATTGGCCGCAGGTCTTCGGCGACGCCAAGATGACCACCGCCATGCTCGACCGGCTGACCCATCACTGCGACATCGTCGAAACCGGCAACACGAGCTGGCGATTCAAAAACCGGAGTTGATCCGCACCGGTCGTTCACGTTCCAATCAACGACATGCAAAGGGGCCCGATCGGGCCCCTTTGCATGTCGGCGCCAACGTCACCTGAGGGGCCAATATTGGACGCGAAAAGGGGGTCACGGTTCGACGCGATTTGACAGTCCGATCATCAAGACGCTCGCCTATCTCCTCCTGTCGACAGTACGCGACTTCCACCCTGACCTGATCCGCGAGATTTTCAGAATTGCGCTGCGAACCGACAGCGATGAGCCGATGCCCGATCCCGCGGTCGAATTTTTCGTCATGCCGATCCTCGACAGCTTGCGGACTGATCTGCAGCTGGTCTGCAGTAGCGATTGCGGGCGATTTTCAAGACGCGACAGTTTCAAATATTGGGAAGGCCGTGACCCGTTCGAGAGCTACTGGTCGCGGTTCGGAACACGCGGCATCGCACCCACATCCGACGACGCCAGCTATCATCGCCTCGAGCGTACGAGCGAACCGTGTCGGGTCGGCTTCGATCTGAGCGATGGCGCCGGATGCCCGCTTTATCAGGTGCAGGCGGAGATGGAGTCGCTGGACGCATTCCTAAGCACTGTTGCGCACGTCGTCAGATGCAGAGCGTCCAAGCGCCGCACGATGCGCGCGGACCAATAGCCCACGATCAACTAAATGGCTTAGCGCCGGCATCGAAACCCAACTATATTGACGGGTCCAGGATGTCGGTCATCGTATGTCGGATATTCAGTGTCGGGGAGCCAAAAGCTGCCGGTTGGCAATCGGCCCAATAGAGCTGTGGTTGGATTTGGGTGACGCGGGCGATCAGGCGGCGCGTTGATTGGCGTCGGGGATGAGCGCAACGCCGTCTGTGAATGTGACGCCTGCGATGACCATCAGCCAGCGGTTTTCGCCCTTCAGCCTTCGCCAGGTTCTGGCGGCCGCGATGACGAGCTTGAAGACCATCAGCCAGGCGGACTTGTGCGAGAGGGCACCCTTGGTTCGAACGCTCGCGGCATTCAGAAGGACGTATCCGCCGTCCGGGGCGCAATCACCGAGCCGTGGTCCAACAGCCAGACAGAAGGTCAGGTGAATAAGCTCAAGCTCATGAAACGACAGATGTATGGACGAGCGAAGATTGATCTCCTCGACGCTCGGCTCCTCGGCGCCGCCTGATCGTCATCGAATATGCGTCAGACCCCCCTTTTGCACGCCGATCAGGGGTCCCGGTTCAATGCCGTTTGACACTCCATGCGGTGATCTTCTCGCGGGTCTCTGCCAACATACGCTTTGGCAGCATGTGAGTTCATTCTCAACGGTCGCTCCTACCTGACAACAACGCAATGCGATCGGAGCCGGGCACAAATCGATCGGCCTGAGCTTTTTGGGCGATGCGCACGAGGTCGACAAGCGCCGAACGGAGAAAGGGCCAGGGAAACTCTGGACATTCAGCAGAGCTTTCTCCCTCGCGTAAGATGGCATCGAGCTTGCCCGCGACGCCGGCAAGTGATGTGGCAGATGCACTCATCAGCGCATCGACCAGCTGTTGTTCGCGGAAGGCTGCGGCCTCTTCGGTCTCTTTGGCGACGGAGTATCCCAACTCGCCATCCGCGGCATCCCAGCAGGCCTGGTGTGCCGTGAGCTTAACTTCCGCGATTGCCCGCGTCGCTGCCATCGCCGGATCGTCGCCGAAGGTCTCTTCGATCTGATCACGGGTATGCACGAAGATCGACCTGCCCTCGTCAGGCAGATCGACCTCTGCACGAGGAAACCCAATCGTTTCGACCAATCGGGTCTCCAGCTTCTGCTGCTTGCAGCAAGCCTCATAAGTGCGAAGGTGAGCGTCGTTCCATTCGTGCCAGAGCTGCAATGCGACATCCGGATCGCCGCTATTTGCTGCTGGCGATCTCCTCAATGGGTTGGTCGTCCATGCCGCTGCCATCAATGTGGTGCCGGCTAGCAGCATGCGACGGGTGACGGTAGACAGACTCGTGCTAATCTCAGAATCAGCCATGATCCGAGCTCCTAACAGCTTGGGTTGTGGTCAGGCTGGCTAGGATGTTTCCGCATCCTGGCCAGCCGCTCTGCATGCCGCGCCAGACATGAGGTAAGGCTGAGGCATCAGATTTTTGATAGAAAAAATATCAATTCGATCGGTGTGGATGTCAATAGAAATTCTATCAAATCCTTATCCAACCGTCACAACCCGACAGGTGAAGGCTGCCAGGGCGTTGCTCGGGTGGTCCCAAGGAGACTTGGCGGCGCGTTCCGCCGTTTCAGAACCAACGATCGCGCGCCTTGAGGCTCAGGATGGGCCACTGGGCGGCCGCCCTGAGACAGCGGCAAAGATCGTGCATGCTCTGGTTCATGCGGGCATCGAGTTCATCTCCGATAACGGCGGCGGGCCTGGCGTTCGGCTGACGCGGCCCATTGACGGCGAGTGATCATTTGATCGGAACGGGTTAATCTGCCCCGTTGCGGCCCATCAGGATTGCCGGGACGCCCTCTATCTAGCTGGACCATGACTGCGCCATGATCGCTCTGAGCCGGCGGAATCTAAGCGACATTCACCAAGCGGGTGGCGTGGGTTTCCGCACAGCCCGCCATCGGTCATGCCCGATCATCCTGCTCTCGCGAGACGATGCGCGTTCTTCCTTTGCGCTCCGTCGCGAACGCCTCTTTTCCCTTTTCGGCCCAGAGCGTTCGCGCTCGTTGTCCATCGTCGCTCTTGAGCTTTTCGGCGACCCAGATCATCGCGCCGTAGGTCATGGCGCGATCATCGCCGGTCAGGTCCACAATGCCGGACTTGACGACGAGGCCGCCGAGTTCAATCAGATGCCGCGTGCGTTTGCGGCGTTCGACCTGCCAGGTGCGCATGTCATGCCGCGCCCGCGCCGCCTGATGCCGGTTGCGCGCTGCCCGATTGCGCCGGAGCGCCGCCAATGTCGCGGTCAGATGCTTTTGCAGATTGCCGCGATTTGCTGCGAAAGAACGCGGCCCCACGCTTGGCCCAGGACTCCTTCCTTCCGGCATCGGTTGTTTCGCCCAGCACGATCAGCGCGCCCGCCAGTTCCTCGGGGCTGAACGCATCGGCGCCGGTGGCGATCACCAGTTCACCAAGCTGCTGCACCTTGCGGGTCTTCAGGTCTTTGGCCTTGTCTTCGAGAGCTTTCAGTTCCGCGTCATAGTCCCGTGGCTTGCGCATGGCATCCTCCATAAGCTGTCGATGCAGCGATGTTAGTTGAGCGCCTGCCGCAATGCTGTAAGGTTGTCGGGACGGTCTGGCACGCGCCGGTCCAACCCGAGATTTTTTCGAGGGAGGGCGCGCTTATACGTCGTTCCGACGTGCGCTTGACCGTGCCAATGCTTGATCGCGATGGCGATCTATCATCTTCACGTCAAGGTCATTGGCCGCAAGGCCGGGAGCAGCGCGGTGGCCTCCGCCGCCTACCGTTCCGCCTCGCGGATGCGCGACGAGCGGATTGACCGCGTTCAGGACTTTTCCGCCAAGCGCGGCGTCGTCCATTCGAAGGTGCTGCTGCCGGACAATGCGCCTGAGGCATGGAGCGACCGCGAACGACTGTGGAACGACGTCGAAGCCTTCGAGG
>NZ_JALHBS010000120.1 GCF_024195285.1 Aurantimonas marianensis | reverse complement strand
AGCTTGCCCGCGAGGTGGAGTTCGCCCTTCCGCGCGAGATGAGCAAGGCGCAGGGCATCGAACTCGCCCGCGACTTCGTACAATCGGAATTCGTCGACCAGGGCATGATCGCCGACCTCAATGTGCATTGGGATATCGGCGAGGACGGCATGCCAAAACCCCATGCCCATGTCATGCTCACCATGCGGCAGATTGAGGTAAATGGGGACGAGAACGGCTTTGGCCGGAAGGTCCGCGACTGGAATGCTACCCAGATGGTCGAGCGCTGGCGCGAACGCTGGGCGGAGCTTGCCAACGAACGGCTGGTCGAACTCGACATCGATGCGCGCATCGATCATCGCTGCCTTGAAGCGCAGGGCATCGGGCTTGAGCCGCAAAGCCAGATCGGCGCCCCCGCGCAGCGCATCGAGACACGTCGTGTCGAGGACGACGGCATCGAGACACGTCGTGTCAAAGGCGAAGGGATCGAGGCGGCCGCCACCGTTGCGGATCGGGCCGAGATGCACCGGCAGATCGCCCGCGACAATGGCCAACGCATCATCGCCGATCCGTCCCTCGCATTGGATGCGATCACGCATCAGCAATCGACCTTCACGCGGCGCGAGATGGCGCGGTTCGCGCATCGGCACAGCGACGGCATCGACCAGTTCAATGCGGTGACACAGGCCATAGGAACCGCGCCCGATCTGGTCGAACTGGGACGGGACCGACGCGGCGAGGACCGGTTCACCACCCGCGACATGATCGAAGCCGAACAGCGCCTGCACCGTGCCGCCGAACTCATGGCCGGGGCCGAACGCCACGAGGTCGATGACAGCTACAGAGTGGCCGCACTGGCGCATGCCGAACGGCGCGGTCTTGTCCTCTCCGACGAACAGGCCGACGCGCTGGCGCATGTCACGGACGGGCGCGGTCTCGGTATCGTTATCGGCTATGCCGGGACGGGAAAGAGCGCCATGCTGGGCGTCGCGCGGAAAGCCTGGGAGGCATCCGGCTATGACGTCCGCGGCATCGCTCTGTCCGGCATCGCGGCGGAAGCCCTCCAGAGCGGATCGGGCATCGCATCGCGCACCATCGCCAGCCTGGAACATGGCTGGCGGAACGGCCGCGATCTGCTCACCAGCGGTGACGTGCTGGTGATCGATGAGGCCGGCATGGTCGGCACGCGCCAGATGGAGCGCGTGCTGTCCCATGCCGCCGACGCCGGCGCGAAGATTGTCCTGGTCGGCGATCCGCAGCAGCTACAGTCCATCGAGGCGGGCGCGGCTTTCCGCTCGATCCATGACCGCCACGGTGGCGCGGAGATCGGCGAGGTGCGTCGCCAGCGCGAGGACTGGCAGCGCGACGCCACGCGCGATCTGGCGACCGGCAGAACCGCCAATGCGATCCATGCCTATGACAGTCATGGCATGGTGCATGAGGCTCAAACGCGGGAACAGGCGCGCGATGATCTGATCGACCGCTGGGACCGCGACCGGCAGGCCGAACCGGATCGCAGCCGGATTATCCTCACCCATACCAATGCCGAGGTGCGCGCCCTCAATGAAGGTGCGCGGGAGCGAATGCGGGACGCGGGCGATCTGGGTGAGGACGTACGTGTCACCGTCGAACGTGGCCCGCGCAGCTTCGCCAGTGGAGACCGCGTCATGTTCCTGCGGAACGAGCGCGGCCTTGGCGTGAAGAACGGCACGCTCGGCACCATCGTTGAGGTCAGCACGCAGAGCATGTCCGTGCGCACCGACGACGGGCGCAGTATCTCGTTCGACCTGCAGGACTACGACCGCATCGACCACGGCTATGCGGCGACCATCCACAAGGCGCAGGGCATGACGGTGGACCACACCCATGTGCTGGCAACACCGGGCATGGACGCGCACAGCAGCTATGTCGCGCTGTCACGGCACCGCGGCGGCATCGACCTGCATTATGGCCACGACGACTTCGCCGGTCAGGACAGGCTGGTGAATACCCTGTCGCGCGATCGGGCCAAGGACATGGCATCCGACTACGAGCAGCAGATCGACCCGGCGCGGGATTACGCCGAACGGCGCGGCATCACTTTTCACGCCCGTGTTGCCGAGATCGTGCGTAAGGTGCCGGAGAAGGTGCGCGGCATGTTCGAGGGGTTGCGACTGCCCGCCGATGGCGGACAGGGGCCGGAACGGGAAAGCGCTGCGGCAAAGGTCCCGCGAACGACGGATGCGCCGGAAAGAGCCGTGGCGGCGGACCCGGAGGCGGAGCTGCGCAAGGCCCGCACCGATGCGCTCATCCGTCATGCCCGCGCGGTGGACGCGATATTCAGCGCGGAAGATGCGGGCGGCAAGCGAAGCCCGGACCAGATGCGGAAACTTTCCGACGCTCGCAAGGCTTTCGAGAAAGTACGTCCCCATGGCTGGCGGGATGCGGAAGCAGCCTATGTGAAAGACCCCGGCCTCGCCCGAGAGGCAGGTGCAGGAAAGGTCAACCGCGCCATCCGGGCGCTCCAGCTTGAAACCGAAATCCGCACCGATCCCAGCCGCCGCGCCGACCGCTTCGTGGAGCGCTGGCAGAAGCTCGACCGCGCCAGCCAGCATCAATACCAGGCGGGCGACATGGCAGCCTACAAGGCCACCCGGTCGGCAATGGGCGACATGGCGAAGAGCCTCGAACGCGATCCGCAGATGGAATCCCTGCTCGCCAACCGCAAGGCAGCCCTCGGCATCGACATGGAGGCTGGCCGCCGACTCGGCGCGGCCCTCGCCCTCTCTCACGGTCTCGATCTCGGGAGAGGAAGGGGGATCGGGATATGAGAACCGTCCTATGTGCCGCCGTTTCGTCGTCACACTACGCCCACGCCTAAATCCCTCTTGCACAACGATAAATCGTTCCTCTGTCTGGCTCGGCGCCGATCAGAAGCAGCCAGCAGGAGGCAACACGGCTATGCAACAGCCAGACCGTATCATCCGCCTGAACACCGTTCTCTCCCGGACGGGCCTGTCTCGCTCCACCATCTATCGGAAGATTGCCGAAGGTACGTTCCCCGTACAGCTCAGGATCAGTATCAACGGCGCCGGGTGGCGAGAATCCGATATCAATCGCTGGGTTGCCGATCCCGTCGCATGGCGGCCACCGCGAGAAAGCGATGACGTCAGATAGGGCCGCATGCGAAATGGCGGGACGACAGCACGGGTTGTATCATGCAATCCAATTTCCTGTGGAAAACGGAATCGAACCGCCGGTATGATTTTGGATTGGGTAATTTTGCGGGTACCTGGCGTTATCCGCACTGCAATATTTATCAATAAAATCAAATTGATAGGCTATAAGTTCGATTCCGTCCCTGGCACCACTCATCGAACTCATTGACCCCTCCGGCTCGCACCCCTCCGGCTTGTCTATTGGCGCGGGGGCAGGCTTCGTTCACGGGCGCACGGCCGATCCGTCCGCACTCAGAACCACTGGGCGGCCTTCGGCGTCCGCGGCACCTCGCCCGTCTCCACGTAGTCCAAGGCCGCCGCAACCGCTTCCAGCAGTTGCTCCGTCGTAAATGGCTTCGGCAGCAGTCCGAGGGCGGCGTCTTTCCCGGCCCGCGCAACGGCCGCCTGTCCTGTAATATAGAGGCTGGGCACCTGATGGTCGTCGCGCAGCCGGCGGGCCAGTTCGACGCCATTGTCACCGCCCTCCAGATCGATATCGACCAGAGCGAGCGAGATCGTCGAGGACTGCGCGATGTCCAGCGACGGGGCGCTGCGCATGGTCGGCCCCAGCACTTCATAGCCGGCGTCCCGCAGATCGTCCTCGATGACCATCGCCACGATGAGATTGTCCTCGACAACCAGAACTGATTTAATTTCCGTCACTTAGCGATCCAGTACGCTGCGGGCCGGAACCCGGACCCGCACCTGAAGCCCTGCGGGGGTAAACTCCAGATTCGCCTCGCCGTCGAGACTGTGCGCCGCGGAACGGATGAAGCGGGTGCCGTAGCCGGTCCGCGATGGCGGATTGACGATCGGCCCGCCCCTTTCCGACCACTCCAGCACGAAACTGTCGCCCTGCCCCCGCTCGACTGACCAATTGACCGCCACGGCGCCCTCGCTCGACGACAGCGCCCCGTATTTGGCCGCATTGGTGGCCAGTTCGTAAAGACTCAAGGCGATCTTCTGGGCGGGGTCGGACAGCAGTCGCTGGTCCGAGCCGGTCGCGACGACTCGCACCTCCTCGGTGTTGAATGGCCTCAAGATGGCTTCCACCAATTCGGTCAATCCCACCGATCCGTAGTCGACGTTGAACAAGACCGAATGGACGTTGCTAAGGGCGTTCAGTCGGCCGGCGAATTCCTGGGAGAAATCCGCAAGATCGGCGGAGTTCCGGCGTGTCAGCGAAAAGAGGGCGTTGACGCTGGCGAGGATATTCTTGACCCGGTGGTTGAGCTCGTGGCGCAGCTCCTCCTGGTCGGCGATGTAACGCGCCAGGGCGAACTGACGGATGCGGGCGCGCAGGGCCGTATCGACCGAGGTGGTCATCTCGGCGGGATGAACCGGCCGTTGCTTGATGATCAGCTTCGAGCGGGGCATCAGCTCGAGAAGCCGGCCGGCGGCATTGTTGAGATGCACCGCCGCGTCCAGCAGGACGATGATCGGCAGTTCCGCCCAATCGTCCTGCTGGGCGAGCATCTGGCTGACGAGCTCAAGCGACTTCTCGGTCAGTCCTTCCTGGCTGACGACCAAAAGCCCGGCCTCGCGCGCGAGAACGGATTGAAATTGCGCCAGATCGTCGGCGACGACCGCCTTGAACCCGGCGCCCGTCAGCACCTTGCGGATCGTGTCGCCATCAGTCCCGTAAGGTGCGTAGATAATCACGGGCAGTTCGGCGGCGGACGGTATTCGGTCGAAAACCGTCTTCATTGCGTCGGCATCGGGGACGGACTGCCCGGCGGCGGCTGGACGAACTCCCTGATGCTGATGCGACCGGTGTCGATCTGCAATTGCCGGACATCGAGATCGTGCGGCCCATGGCGCTTCTTGACGACGGTGATGGTGCGGCGGACCACCGCCGGCCATTCGTACATGCGCAGGAACACCACCGTATCGCCGAGAAAGCTGACGTCGACGGCGGTCTCCATATTGTGGCCGAGCAGGCCATGCTGGGCCACGATAAGGATGGTCAGGACGCCGCGCCGCGCCAGATACTTTAGCAGTGTCTGGATCTGCATGATCGCTTCCTGCGGATTCGGCAGCGCGGCGAGGTAACCGGTGAAGCTGTCGATCACCACCACGCCGGCATTGTTGCCATCCGCCGATTGCTGGGCGATCTGCGAGAATTCGCCCTGCGAAATCGCACCGGGATTGAAGTCCCAGAGTTCGAGCTTCCCATCGTCGCGATATTTGCGCAGGTGCAGACCGAGTCCCTCCGAGCGCCTGAAGAAGGTCTCGACCCGTTCCTCGAACAGAAATAGGGTGACCGATTCCCCCCGCTCCAGCGCCGAGTATGCATAAAGCGAGGCAAGGGTGGACTTGCCGGTGCCAGACTGCCCGACGATGAGGGTCGTCGTGCCAGGTTCCATACCGCCGCCGAGCATGGCATCGAGTTCTTCGACGCCCGACTTGATCAGATCCTCGCGGCCGGTCTCCGGCGCCAGCTCGGGCACGATCCGCGGAAACACCCTGACGCCTCCCCCGGTCTGGATCGCCATGTCGTGATAGCCGTCAAAGAAGCGCACGCCGCGCATCTTGCGAATATCGATCCGACGGCGTGCCTGACCGTATTCGGGCAGGAATTTTTCCAGATGAAATAAGCCATGCGCCAGACTTTCGACGACCGCATCGCCGCCGGCGTCCGGCGTCAGATCGATGAACAGGGTGGCGATTCCCCGTTTCCCCACCATTCGCTTGAACGACAGGACTTCCTCATGAAATTTCTGATTGTCTCGACTGAGTTGGCGAATTTCGACCAGCGAGTCATAGACGATGCGTCGCGGCTTGACCCTGTCGATCGCCGCGTCGACGGCCTCACGGGTGCGATCGAGACGCACATCCGATGCGTAGAAGATCGTCTGATCGTCCTGCTGTTCATCACCGCGAGCGGCATGCAGTTCCTCGATCTCAACTCCCTCGAGCGACCAGCCGTGCGACGCCGCGATCTGCTGCAACTCGGCCTTGCTCTGTGACAGCGACACATAAAGGACCGGTTCCCCTGCGGCCGCGCCGGCGATGAGGAATTGCAGCGCGAACGTCGTCTTGCCGGTGCCGGGTTTGCCCTGAAGCAGATAGAGATGCCGACCGGGAAGGCCGCCGCCGAGGACCGTATCGAGCCCTTCGATTCCGCTGGCAAACCGGCCATTGTTTTTGGCCGGCAGCTTCGTGGCCGCTTTCTTGGCGGCAAGCGTCTTGGCCGACTCTTTTTTCGATGGCATTGCGATTCGGCTTTCCAATGGGTCGGGAATGCGGACCATCTCGGCAGATACGCGGCGTGTCAAGGCGACACGGCGCACCTCGGAAGCGACCGTCGCGCGATAGTTCTTGCTGGCGGGGGCAAGCCGAAAATCGAGGCGTCGGGGTCGGTCTATTGCCGGCTATGAATATTCCCGGCTTTTTCGCCTTGCCGAGGGTGGGGCGATTATCGCTTCGCTCGACCGTGACTGTGGCCGCCCGGCTTTGCCGTACGCCCGTTTCCGCCTGGGAAGACCTTAGGCCGCCGGTCTTCAAGCTGGGAGGCCGGTGAGCACCAGCGAGCTTGGCGCGGCTTTCCCCAGCCTTGCCGCCTCCGGCCAGGCTTAACGTTTCCGCAAATAACGCGTGGCAATGGAATGGTAGACCGATAAACCCCGGATTGTCGCCATGCCCCTTCGCACCCGTCTCTTCGTTTCCGTTGTGTTCGCCGCCTTGGTGGCAGCGCTGGCTGTCGGACTACCGTTGTTCTTCGGCGCTGAGCGACTGGTCGATCGGGCCGCCGAGCGCGAATTGTCGATCATGCAGCGCAAGCTCGACCGGTCGATCGACGCGGAGGTCAAAAAGGCGCTGAGCCTCGCCGCGCTGGTCGCTCAGCAGCCCGCCGTCGGGCAAGCGATCGCCTTCAACGATCGTCAGCGTCTGGCGGATATCTTCGTTCCCGGCTTCGAGTCGATGACGACCCAATATGGCGTGGAGCAGTTTCAGTTCCACACCCCGCAGGGGATCTCCTTCCTGCGCGTCCACAAGCCGGAAAAATTCGGCGACGATCTGTCGTCGTTCCGCTTCACTGTCGTGGAAGCCAACGCCAGCAAGAAGCCGGTCATCGGACTCGAGCGCGGCCGCGCCGGCGTCGGCGTTCGCGCCGTCCACCCGATCGACTACAACGGCCAGCATGTGGGAACCATCGAATTCGGGCTCGGCTTCGGCCAGGAATTCCTCGCCGGCCTGACCGACGGCGCCGACGACGAGGCGGAACTCTACATCTTCCCGATGGAGGAAGTGGCGACCTTCGCCTCGCAGGATGCGGGCAACGCGCGCTCGGCGGCGACCTTCACAGGCGAACCACTGCTCGACGGCGCAACCCTGGCCCGTGTCCGCGAGGGTGAGACGGTTCCCACCGCTGTTGTCATCGCCGGCCAGCCCCATGTCGGCGTCGCACGTCCGATCAAGGACTTCGCCGGCAATGTCTCGGGCGTGGCGCATCTGTTGACCTCGCAGGCGGCGCTTCAAGCCATCTCGACGGAGATCAACTGGATCGCCGCTTTCGCCGCCGTGCTGGCCATGGCGCTGGCCATCGTCGTCGCGCTGTTCGTCGGCCGCCGTATCGGCGGCGCGATCAGCGGCATGGCGGACAGAATGTCCCAGCTCGCCGGCGGCGATCTGACCACCGAGATTCCGGCCCTCGATCCAAAGGACGAGGTTGGCCGGATGGCGAATGCGGTGTTGGCGTTCAAGCATGCGGCTTTGGAGAAGCAGCGTGTGGAGGCCGAGGCGGTGACGCGGCGCGAGGAGGCGGAGGCCGAGCGGCGCCAGAA
>NZ_JALHBS010000012.1 GCF_024195285.1 Aurantimonas marianensis | reverse complement strand
CCTCGGAGACCGCGCGGATCGTGTAGGGGAACTGCTCGGGCGCCGGCAGGATCGGACGCATCGCGCGCCAGGCCAGCTTGCCGTGACCGATTTCGCGGCGACCGGGCGAACCCATGCGGCCGGTCTCGCCAACCGAGTATGGCGGGAAGTTGTAATGGAGCAGGAAACGCTCCTTGTAGGTCCCCGTCAGGGCATCGACGAACTGCTCGTCCTCGCCGGTTCCCAGCGTGGCGATGACCAGCGCCTGGGTCTCGCCGCGGGTGAACAGCGCCGAGCCGTGCGTGCGCGGCAGAATACCGGCCTCGGCGACGATGGTGCGGACCGTCTTCAGGTCGCGCCCGTCGATACGGCTGCCGGTATCGAGGATGTTCCAGCGGACGATCTTGGCCTGCAGCGACTTGAAGACCGCGCCGACCTCTTCCTTGGAATATCTGGTCTCTTCGGCGCCCTCGGGGAGGAAATGCGCGGTCACCTTCGCCTTGACGGCGTCGACGGCCTCGTAGCGCGCCTGCTTGTCGGTGATCTTGTAGGCCTCGCGCAGATCGTGCTCGGCGAGCTGCAGCATTTCGCCTTCGAGGGCGGAATGGTCGGCGACAACGTGCTCGCGCGGCTCCTTGGCGGCGTGCTCGGCCAGCTTGATGATGGCGTCGATCACCGGCTGCATGCCGCGATGGCCGAACATGACGGCGCCGAGCATGACGTCCTCGGACAGCTCATGGGCTTCCGATTCCACCATCAGCACGGCGGATTCGGTGCCGGCGACGAGGAGGTCGAGCTTGGATTCGATCATCTCGTCGACATGCGGGTTCAGCTTGTACTCGCCGTCGATATAGCCGACGCGGGCGCCGCCGATCGGTCCCATGAAGGGGACGCCGGAGAGCGTCAGCGCCGCCGAGGCCGCGACCATCGCGACCACGTCGGGATCATTCTCCAGATCATGCTGGAGAACGGTGAGGACGACCTGGGTCTCGTTCTTGTAGCCGGCGGCGAAGAGCGGCCGGATCGGACGGTCGATCAGACGGGAAACCAGCGTCTCCTTTTCCGAGGGACGGCCCTCGCGCTTGAAGAAGCCGCCCGGGATCTTGCCGGCCGCGAAGGTCTTTTCCTGGTAGTTGACAGTCAGCGGAAAGAAGTCGAGCCCCGGCTTGGGCTGCTTGGCCGAGACGACCGTCGCCAGCACGGTGGTCTCACCGTAGGTGGCGAGGACGGCGCCGTCGGCCTGACGGGCGATCTTGCCGGTTTCCAGGGTGAGCGGACGTCCCGCCCAGTCGATTTCCACCTTGTGGGTGTTGAACATGTTCTTGCCTTTTCATCCTGCGCTCCGTGAGCACCATCCAAGGTGCCGGAGGGCGGAGCGCGTTTCGTGACCGAAACGCGTCATGGGCAAGACGACGAGAGGCTTCGAGGCGGTGAAAGCGCCGGGCCGAGACGCCAGGTTCTTGCCTGGCGGCGGCCGTTCCGGAAGCATCCGGTAATCCTGCCCCATGACCGCTCGGGTGGTCGGGTTCTCGCGAACTGGTCGCGAAACCCGGGGCTGGTGTGGCCCGCCGGTTCGTGGGGGCCGAAATGCGACCGGCGGGCCGAAGGGGTCGCCCCTCCGCGGTCCGCCGGGTATGCGATCTTAGCGGCGCAGTCCGAGACGACCGATCAGATTCTGATAGCGCTCTTCTTCCTTCGACTTCACATAGTCGAGGAGACGGCGGCGCTGGGAGACCATCTTCAGAAGGCCACGACGCGAGTGGTTGTCCTTCTTGTGGCCCTTGAAATGCTCGGTGAGGTTCATGATCCGCTCGGTCAGGATCGCGACCTGGACTTCCGGCGAACCGGTGTCGCCTTCCTTGGTCGCGTATTCCTTCATGAGCTCGGCCTTGCGCTCAAGCGTAATCGACATCGAAATCCCTTTCCTGGAAATCTTGAGGGTTGGGTCGCCCGTGGCCGGGATGTCGTCCAGCCAGGGCCGTTCACTAGAGCGCCGTGAGTCCATTCGGACCCGCAAAGGAGCTCCAACACTTTTGATTGCGCATCGGATCGATCCAAAAACCGGATTCCACTCTTTGGTCCGATGCCCAGCGGGACGGGACAAGCCGGTCGGCGCTGCGGCGCATATAGGCCAATTCCACAAGGAAAGCTAGCCTTGCGGCGCCGGGGACGCCCCCCGCCGCTCACAGCCAGCGGCGGCGGCGGAAATAAGCCAGCAGACCGGCCGCGATCGCCGCCATCACGCCCAGCGCCAGCGGATACCCGTAGGGCGATTGGGTCAGCGGCATGTTCCACCGGGATAGCTCGGGATTGAAGTTCATGCCCCAGACGCCGGCGAGAAACCCGAGCGGAATGAAGATGGTCGAGATGATCGTCAACAGGTTGATGACTTCGTTGGTCTTGGCCGCTGACAGCGTCATGTGCAGGTCGATCAGTCCGGACGCCGTGTCGCGATAGGTATCGTTCGTGTCGATCAGCTGATCGACATGGTCCTGGACATCCCCGAAATAGGCCTTGGTCTCGGCATGCAGCCAGGGCCGATCCAATCGCAGGAGCGTGCCGAGAGCATCGCGCGTCGGCCGCAGCCACCGTTTCAGCCCCAGCATCTCCCGGCGCACCGCATGGAGTTCGGGCACCTGATCCTCGTCCACGGTGGCGAGGATGTCGTCCTCGAGGCCCTCGATCCGGGCGACCTGCGACTCCACGACCGGGAAATAGGCGTCGACCACCGCGTCGATCAGCGCATAGGCGAGGTAGTCCGCCCGCCCCGCATGCAGCCGCGGGGCGCCCTTGGCGATGCGCTCACGAACCGGCGCGAAACTGTCGCCCGGACGTTCCTGAAAGGTGAGCACGAAGCCATCGCCGAAGAATACCGACAATTGCTCGCCATCGCCGGCCCGGTCCAGCATGCGCATGACGAAAAAGGCGTGGTCTGCCTGGATCTCGCATTTCGGCCGCTGATCGGTGGTGACAACGTCTTCCAAGGCCAGCGGGTGAAGACTGAACTCCGCGCCGATGCGCCGGATCGCTTCGATATCGGCGAGGCCGGAGCAATCCAGCCAGAACAGGGGCCAGGCGGCCCGTCGCGCCAGCGCGTCGTCGAGGGAGACGCCCTGATGGTATTCGCCGCGGCCGCCGCCGATGCCGATGACGCTGAAGACCGAGGCTTCCGCCTGCGGATCGGCGACCAGGACGCCCGGCGCGGCGCCGATCGCCGCGGCGCGCTTGATCACCTCTTTCCGGCGTTTCTTTTGCCGGCGACCGGGAATGCTCACCATGACCGCATGCTTTCCGTTTTATGCCCCAGCCAGCCCGTCCCACGACAGGACATGGCTCAGCAGGACGACATAAGGCGCAAGCAACGGATCGGAAGCGTTGGAGGGGTGGAGAGGCGGCGGGGCGCCTCCGTCACGATGACACCGGATCCATTCGATCCGATGTCATGACCATGATCGGTCCCAGCCCGTCAGCGTGGAAGACGGGCGGAATACCGGTTTCCCCTTTAGCGCATTCCGCGCTATGCGGCCCGCCGAGCCCCCCTAGGGAGCGACTGCTCGGCCAGCTTGAACCGCGACAGGATGTCGTTGAGCGACGACGCCTCGGTCGCCAGCCCATGACTTGCGGCCGTCGACTGTTCGGCCACGGCCGCGTTCTGCTGCGTTCCCTGATCGATCGAGTGCAGCGCCGTGTTGATCTCCTGCAGCCCGACAGCCTGCTCACGCGCGGTCGTGACGATGGACGCGACGTGATCGTCGATCTCGCGGACCTCCGCCACGATCGCCTCGAGCGCTTCGCCGGTCTCTCCGACAAGGGCGACGCCGTTGCCGACTTCGCCTTGCGAGGTTGCAATCAGTTCCTTGATCTGCTGAGCGGCTTCGGTCGAACGCTGGGCCAGTTCGCGCACTTCCTGGGCGACGACGGCGAAGCCCCTGCCGGCCTCGCCGACACGGGCCGCCTCGACACCTGCGTTGAGTGCCAGAAGGTTGGTCTGGAAGGCGATCTCGTCGATGACGCCGATGATATTGCCGATCTCCCGCGACGATGTCTCGATACGCCCCATGGCGGTGACAGCCTTGCGCACCACTTCACCGGACTGTTCGGCCTGACCCTTGGTCCGCGAGGTCAGATCTCCGGCGTTTTTCGCTCGGGTCGACAGGTCCTTGATCGCCTCATTGATTTCCTGGAAGGCGGCAGTGGTTTCTTCTACCGAAGCCGCCTGCTGCTCGGTGCGGCTGGCCATATTGTCGGCCGCACCGCGAATTTCCTCGGCTCCGACATGCACGGCCCTGGCGCTGCTCCCCACAGCAGCGAGCGTCGCATCCAGCTGCGCGACCGCTTCGTTGAAATCCGTTCGCAGCTGCTCGAATTCGCCGGAGAAGGCGGCCTCGATCCGGTGGCAGAGATTGCCGGAGGCCAGTTCCCGCAGGCCGGAACCAAGCTCGCCGACGACGACGGCGAGCCTTTCACTTTCGGCGGTCGCCCGTTTGGCGTCGGCGGCTTGCCGAGCGCTATCGCTTGCATGACGGCCGGCTTCGAGCGCGGCGTCCTGCGCGCTTTTTTCCCGCAGGGCCTCGCGAAGGGTCACCACCGAGCCCGCCATGGCGCCGACCTCGTTGCGCTGGCTCGATGTCGAATTCACCATCGGCCATCCTACGCAGCAGGCCGGACAGGCCGGAGATCGGCCGGACGATGCTGCGGACGACAAGGACGATCGACAGGGCGATCGCCGCGAACAGTCCGAGCGCGATGGCGGCAACAATCGTCAGCTGCGTCTCCGCCGCGCTGCTCGCCGCCGCCGCGTCCGCAATGATCCGGTCGGAGACCGCCGCTCCCATCGCGCCGAGGGTTCCCAGCCATTCGGTCATCGCAGCGAACCACGTCCCCGCGTCCAGCGAGGACAGTTTTCCGTAATTTCCTCCGTCCAGGATCGCCAGACGCATCGCTTCCACATCGGCGCCGGCCCCATCGCCGTACAAGACCCGGCTCGTCGCCGAAACATCATCGGAAGCGAGATCGAAAAAGCGTGCGATCAACGCTTCCTGGGCGCCCTTCTTGGCGGCAAAGGCCTCGAATGCGGGAAGCGAGAACGTGCCGGCGGCAATGCCGCCCGCTCCCATGCCGCGCTCCACCCCGGCGATTTCCTTGGCTCCCATGATATCGACATAGGCGGCAAGATTCATCGCGGTATCGCGGTTTTCGGTCGCCTTGACGATGCCGCCGCCGATTCGGCTCAGATCGGCGATCGCGCCGGTGTAGTAGCCAAGCGCGTCGCCGGTCGAGATCGCGAAGCTGTCGATCGTGCCGCGAACGGCCTCAAGCCGCCGCAAGGCTTCGCCGGCATTCGCCAGGGCCTTGGTGATCTCGGCATTGCCAACCGGGCCGAGGGCCTCACCGACCGATTGCAGATCGGCGATACGCTGATCCGTGGCGACCCGCGCCTTGGCCAGGGAATCGCCCATCTGGGCACCCTTGGAGCCGATGAACCCGGCCGAATTGCCGCGCTCGACCTGGAGAACGTGGACGATATCGTAGACAGTCCGCATCTCGCGAGCGAATATCTCGGTCTGCTGGGCCGCCTTGGATTCGCGCCAGAGCGTGCTGACCTGAATCGCCTCGTAGACCGACAGGGCCAGCAGCGGCAGAAAAACCGCGGCGATGATTCGGGTCGAGAATTTGATGTTGCTGAGCGACATGACGTCCTTCCACCGGCAGTAATCCGCAGCGGAAGCAATCGGAGAACGGCAACATGCCGTATGTCAGCTCGTGCGGCTCCGTTAACGAATAGCGATCGCGCGTAAATTTTTTGTTGCACTGCGCAACATTACCCCAACACGAGCCGTCGAAGAGGGAACTGTCGCACCGGCCGGCTTACCCGAAGCTATGGATCCGGTCGCGCGCCGGGTCCGCTTGCCTGCCTCAGCCCTTGCCGCCGAAGACCCGCTTCGGCTTGAACGACCCCTCCTCGATCGCGCCAAGCGCGACGAGACGGCCATGGCCGGTCGCATAGGCCTCATCGCAGAAGGCCGGCGCGTCACGGCCGCGCAGCAGAACGGCGTTGCCCGAGAGAACCCGGCCCGCCTGTTCGTCGCTCAGCGCCACTTCGTAAAGCTCGGCGAGCGCCACTTCCGGCGCCACGAGGTATTCGTCGAGCGGCTCGAAATCGACGACCCGCGCCTTGGCGCCGGCCTCGAGAGCTTCCGCATCCAGCTCCTCGCGTCCCTCTTCGGCGGCCGCCTCCAATTCGTCCAGCGGCACCAGATCATCCTCGCCGAACGCGCCGACGGATACGCGGCGCAAATCGATCACATGGCCGTAACAACCAAGGTCGCGGCCGAGATCGCGCGCGATCGCGCGCACATAGGTGCCCTTGCCGCATTCCGCTTCGAAGACGGTCGTGGCGGCATCGGGGCAGTCGACGATGTCCAGCCGATGCACGAGCACGGTCCGCGCCGCGATCTCCACCGTCTCGCCCTCGCGGGCAAGGTCGTAGGCCCGCTCGCCGGCGATCTTGATGGCCGAGAAGCTCGGCGGCACCTGTTCGATCTCGCCGGTATAGTCGGCCAGACGCGCCTCGATCTCGGCCTCGGACGGACGCGTCTCGGAGGAGTGAACCACCGGCCCCTCGGTATCGTCCGTCGTGGTTTCGGCGCCCCAGCGAACGGTGAAGCGATAGACCTTGCGCCCGTCCATGACGAAAGGCACGGTCTTGGTCGCGTCGCCGAACGCGATCGGCAACATGCCGGAGGCGAGCGGATCGAGCGTGCCGGCATGGCCGGCCTTCTGCGCGAAATACAGCCATTTCAGCTTCGACACCGCTTCGGTCGAGCCCATGCCCTTCGGCTTGTCGAGAATGATCCAGCCATTGATCGGCCGGCCCTTCGGCTTCTTGCCCCGGCGCGCCATCAGCCACGGTCCTCGTCGTCTTCACCGTCGAGG
>NZ_JALHBS010000119.1 GCF_024195285.1 Aurantimonas marianensis | reverse complement strand
TCCATGCCGACCTCCTGGCTATCGAGGGGGCAGTTCCTCATGGCGCCAGGGGGTCAGTTTGCCGTGTCGCCTGACAGGCAGATGGAACGGCTTCAGCTGAGCAATTCGCTGGGCGGCGAGCGCGTACCGTTCCGCAGCGCGACTGGCCAGGCCTTCGACTATGCCGCCCACCAGAAGGGAGTAGCGGCGTCCAGGGAGGTTCGAGCCGAGTTAATCGCCGCATGGGACGAAATCGACCCGTGGCCGGAAGCGCGAGCTGTCGTCGAGGCGGTTAACCAAGGCGGCTTTCAGACGGCGGTTTTGTCGAATGGCGACGAGGCGATGCTGAAAGCCGTGGCGCGGCGGATCGGCGACCCGTTCGATCACATCTTTTCGTCCGAACATGCCGGCCATTACAAACCGCATCCCTCGATGTACAGGTTGCCGCAGGAGCAACTCGGAGTACCGCCGGAGGCGATCCTGCATGTCGCGGGCAGCCGCAGCGATGTGTTCGGCGCCGTCGCCGCGGGCCTGGATTGCTATTGGTCGAACCGCAACCGCGAAATCGTTCTCGATCCGGCCTTCGCACCGGTCTATGACCGAACTGACCTTTCGGACGTTTTATCGGTTATCTGAACGAGTCAGACCAACTTAACGGGCGACCGCCGCGGCGTCCTTGAGAAGCCGTTTCGAAAGGGTCGAGAAGCCGAAATCTCTGTGATTGCAAGAGGTTGTTAAAGGCGGCTTGGAGTTTTCATGTGGACCCGACCACCCTTACCCTCCGTCGGCAGCGTAGGAAATTCATCCGACAATGCGCTCGGCGCGCCTACTACGCCCAGCGTGAGGCTATGCTGATCGCCGCGTAAGATTCGAACCAACAGTCTCCGGGAAAGCCGGGGCGGTTCAGATCTTCAATGACATCGCTCATCCGCTCCATTCGCCGGTAAAAGGGTGTCACGCTCAGCGAAAATAAGGAGATCATAACCGAATCAGGTCAAACGCTGGCCGGTATCAAAGGTCTTCGGATGTCGGACACGCTCCACATAACTGGACCATCCGGCTTGGAGAATGTGATCGGCAAGGATCGGAATGCGGCCGATGGCACAAGAAAAAGGAGCCGCGTGGGCCCCTTCATCATCCTGTCATGGCGTCGATCCGACGATCAGGCGGCGTCTTCCTGCTCGCCTTCGGCCTCCAGCCGCTCGCGATCGATCGCGCCACGGGCCTCTGGATCGCGATCGACGAATTCGATGACCGCCAGCGGAGCATTGTCGCCCCGGCGGAAACCAGCCTTCAGAACGCGGGTATAGCCGCCGTTGCGATCGGCATATCGAGTTGCCAGCGTATCGAACAGCTTGGCGACGACAGAGCCGTCCCGAACCTTCGACAGTGCCTGGCGACGGGCATGAAGATCGCCGCGCTTGCCCAGCGTGATCATCTTCTCGATGATCGGGCGAAGCTCCTTCGCCTTCGGCAGGGTCGTGACGATCTGCTCGTGCATGATCAATGATGCCGACATGTTGGCGAACATCGCTTTACGGTGACTGGCGGTACGGTTGAGTTTCCGGCCGCGCTTGGCGTGACGCATGGGGTTTTCCTCGGAGAAATATGCCGACGCCTTGACGTCGGAGGTCGGGATCTTTGCGTCCCTGCCGTCGAAGCGACAGGCCGCCGTTCCTTTGAATCATTGTATTGGCTCCCGACCGCATCCGCGGTCGGGAGCGCGCCGTCTTAGTACTGGTCTTCGTAGCGCTTGGCCAGGTCGTCAATGTTTTCCGGTGGCCAGTCGGTGACTTCCATACCGAGATGCAGCCCCATCGAGGCAAGCACTTCCTTGATCTCGTTCAGCGACTTACGGCCGAAATTCGGCGTACGCAGCATCTCCGCCTCGGTCTTCTGGATCAGGTCACCGATATAGACGATGTTGTCGTTTTTCAGGCAATTGGCCGACCGTACCGACAGCTCGAGTTCATCGACCTTCTTCAGCAGCGCCGGATTGAACGCCAGCTCGGCCATCTGCTCGTCGGCGGCCCCGGCCGCGCCGCGCTGATCGCGCTGCGGCTCCTCGAAGTTGACGAAGACAGAAAGCTGATCCTGAAGGATACGCGCGGCATAGGCCACCGCATCTTCGCCGGTGATCGAGCCATCCGTCTCGATCTGCATGGTCAGCTTGTCCTTGTTGAGATCCTGCCCCTCGCGGGTGGCTTCGACCTTGTAGGACACCTTCTTGACCGGTGAAAACAGCGAATCCACCGGGATCAGGCCGATCGGCGCATCTTCCGCCCGGTTCTGGTCGGCCGGGACGTAGCCCTTGCCGGTATTGACCGTGAACTCCATGCGGATCTCCGCGCCCTCATCAAGGGTGCAGATCTCATGCTCGGGATTAAGAACCTCGATATCGCCCACGGTCTGGATGTCGCCGGCGCGAACCACGCCAGGGCCCTGCTTGCGCACGACCATGCGCTTCGGCCCTTCGCCCTGCATGCCGATGCAGATTTCCTTCACGTTGAGAACGATGTCGGTGACATCCTCCCGAACGCCCGGAATCGACGAAAACTCGTGCAATACGCCGTCGATCTGAACCGCCGTAATCGCCGCTCCCTGGAGCGACGAGAGCAGGACGCGGCGCAGGGCGTTGCCGAGCGTAAGCCCGAAGCCACGCTCGAGCGGCTCTGCCGTCAGCGATGCCTTGACGCGGCTGCCGCCGCTCTTGAACACCACCTGGTTGGGCTTGGTAAGATCTTGCCAGTTGCTAGCAATCATGACGGATGCCTTTCAGTTTCCTCGCCACCATCCAATCGTGGCGATAGGTCTGATAACGGAGGGTGAAACCCCTCCTGTCGGCCGCACGCCGCACCCGGAAGGATGCGGCGGAAAGCATCAAACGCGGCGCTTCTTGCGCGGACGCACGCCGTTATGCGGGATAGGCGTCACGTCCCGGATCGACGTGATCGTGAAGCCGGCTGCCTGCAGCGCTCGCAATGCCGACTCACGCCCGGAACCCGGCCCGCAAACCTCGACCTCGAGCGTCCGCATGCCGTGCTCTTGCGCCTTCTTGGCAGCGTCTTCGGCGGCGACCTGCGCGGCGAACGGCGTCGACTTGCGCGAGCCCTTGAAGCCCTGTGCGCCCGCCGAGGACCAGGCAATCGCATTGCCCTGCGCGTCGGTGATCGTGATCAACGTGTTGTTGAAGGTCGAACTCACATGGGCAACGCCCGACGTGATGTTCTTGCGCTCGCGGCGACGAACGCGCTGTGCTTCCTTGGCCATTTGATAAGTCCTGTTTGATATCCACACCGCCGTAATGCCGGCGGCTACACCAACAGCGCGCCCGAAGGGCGCACCGCGTAAAATTACTTCTTCTTGCCTGCGATCGCCTTCGCCGGGCCCTTGCGGGTGCGGGCGTTGGTGTGGGTCCGCTGACCGCGAACCGGCAGGCTGCGACGATGCCGCAGGCCGCGATAGCAGCCGAGGTCCATCAGACGCTTGATGTTCATCGCTGTCTCGCGGCGCAGATCGCCCTCGACCTGGTAGTCGCGGTCGATGATCTCGCGGATCTGCAGCACTTCACCGTCGGTCAGGTCATTGACCCGGCGCTCATCGCCGAGATTGACTTTCTGCACGATTTCCTTGGCAAAGGTCGAACCGATGCCATGGATGTACTGCAGCGCGATGACGACGCGCTTGTTGCTCGGGATGTTGACGCCAGCGATACGGGCCACGTCGATACTCCTAGATTTAGATGGGCAGGGAGCCCGTCTCATGCAAGATGAGAGCCCTACGGCCGAAAACGACCGAAGCTGGCCCTCAAACGAAGGCCTGCGCCGATCGCAAAGGATTCGCGAATAGGCGCAGGCTATAGAGCAACGGGGCTCGACAAGTCAACCGCCCGCTTGTCCAGCGCGATACCCGCCTGACGCGGTTTCGGCGCTGAGAATGGCCTCGATACTATCGGTCACGACATCGATCGGTTGCATGCCGTCGACCCTGCGCAATGTCCCCTTGCAGTGATAGTAGCCGACGAGTGGCGACGTATCCCTGTAGTAGGAGCGAAGGCGTGTCCGCATGGTTTCCGCGTTGTCGTCCGGACGGCGCTTGAACTCGGTCGACCCGCAGACGTCGCAGACCCCCGCGACCTTCGGCTGCCTGTCTTCGTCGTGATAGACCGTTCCGCAGCTGGCGCAGGAAAAACGCCCCGAAACCCGCCTCACGAGAATGTCGTCATCGACCTTGATCTCAATGACGTGGTCAAGCCGGAGCCCCTTGTCCTCAAGCATTGCCTCGACCGCGTCCGCCTGATTCAGCGTGCGCGGATATCCGTCGAGAATGAACCCCTTGGCGCAGTCATCCTGATCGATCCGTTCGGACACGATCGCGTTGACGATATCGTCCGACACCAGATTTCCGGCATCCATGACGGCTTTCGCCTTGCGGCCGATTTCGCTCTGGGCGGCCACGGCCGCCCGCAACATGTCCCCGGTCGAAAGCTGCGGAATCCCGTGCCGCTCGATCAACCTCTGCGCCTGGGTGCCCTTCCCGGCTCCCGGTGGCCCGAGCAGTATGAGTCTCATCTGGCTCCCCGTCTCCCACCCCTGAGCTTCGACTTCTTGACGAGGCCCTCGTACTGGTGCGCCAGAAGATGCCCCTGCACCTGAGCGACCGTATCCATCGTGACACTGACCACGATCAGCAAGGACGTACCACCGAGATAGAACGGGACACCTACGGTCGTAATCAAAAACTCGGGTAGAAGACAGATAAGAACGAGATAGATGGCTCCGACGACCGTGATGCGCGTCAGCACGTAATCGATGTATTCCGCTGTTCGTTCACCCGGCCGAATGCCTGGGACGAAACCGCCATGCTTCTTCAGATTGTCGGCCGTGTCCTTCGGATTGAAGACGACCGCCGTATAGAAGAACGCGAAGAAGGCGATCAGACTGCCATAGAGAAACATGTGCAGCGGCTGGCCGTTGCCGAGGGAGGCGACGATGGCCGTCGCCCAGCCGGGCAGAGTCGACGTGTCGGAAAAATTCGCCATCGTCACCGGCAGCAGAAGCAGCGACGACGCGAAGATCGGCGGAATGACGCCCGCGGTGTTCAGCTTCAATGGCAGGTGCGACGTGTCGCCCTGAAACATGCGATTGCCGACCTGGCGCTTCGGATACTGGATCAGCAGCCGGCGCTGCGCCCGCTCGAAGAACACGATCACCGCGATCGATACAACCGCGACCAGGATCACCAGAAGAATGATTGCCGTCGACAGCGCGCCGGTTCGCCCGAGTTCCAGGAGGTTGGCGATCGCAGACGGGAGATTGGCGACGATACCGGCAAAGATGATCAACGAAATACCGTTGCCGATGCCGCGCGCGGTAATCTGCTCACCAAGCCACATCAGGAACATGGTGCCGCCGACCAGCGTGATGACAGCTGAAATCTGGAAGAATGTGCCGGGGTCGACCACGATCCCCGGTTGGGTCTGCAATCCAACGGCGATGCCGTAGGCCTGCACGGTCGCCAGCAGCACGGTACCGTAGCGCGTGTACTGGTTGATGATTTTGCGGCCCTGCTCGCCTTCCTTCTTCAGCTGCTCCAACGACGGAATGACCGACGTCATCAGCTGAATGATGATCGAGGCGGAGATATACGGCATGATGCCGAGGGCAAAGATCGCCATGCGCCCGACGGCGCCGCCGGAGAACATGTTGAACATGCCCAAAATACCGGTCGACTGCTGCTGAAACGCCTGCGCCAACGCGTCCGGATTGATGCCCGGCATCGGGATATAGGTCCCGAGGCGATAGACAAGCAGTGCACCAAGGGTGAACCAGATGCGCTTCTTGAGATCCTCGGCCTTGGCGAAGGCCGAGAAATTCAAGTTAGCGGCGAGTTGTTCCGCAGCCGATGCCATGTCGAACTTGTCTCCGGGTTGTCCCGTGGGTCAGCAGAAGGACGGTGACTCGCGTTCCGCCTCACGTGAGCGGGTAGAGCAAATCTCTCCCCCGAGAAAGCACGAGAGATAAACGGCGAGGAAGGCGTGTGCAAGAAGGGCGATTAAGCCTGCGCACCCGCCGTCGTCACCGACCCACCCGCCTTCTCGACCTTTTCAACCGCCGACTTCGACGCGCCGTCGACCGTGATCGAAACCTTCGCGGAAAGTTCGCCGTCTCCCAGAAGGCGGATGCCGTCCTTGGAACGGCGCACCAGGCCCGCCGCCTTCAGCGCGGCGAGATCGATCGTGCCCTTGGCATCCAGTTTGCCGGCGTCGATCGCCTGCTGGATCCGGCCGACCGAGACCACGTTGAAGCTCTTGGCAAAAATATTCGTGAAGCCGCGCTTCGGCAGACGCCGGAAGAGCGGCATCTGACCGCCCTCGAACCCGTTGATGGCCACGCCCGACCGGGACTTCTGCCCCTTGACGCCGCGACCGCCGGTCTTGCCGCGTCCCGAGCCGATTCCGCGACCCACGCGCTGGCGCGAATGAGTGGCGCCTTCCTTGTCGGAAATCTCGTTGAGTTTCATCTTGTTTCTCCTGGAACATCGACCCCGTCAACGCGATGCGATGCGTGCGGTCGAGGTTCTGGCAAAGGGGGGTTGGGCTCCTCGACCGCGCGAGCTCCTCGCTCCGCGGCGCTCGTCAAGCCTCTTCGACCACACGCACGAGGTGAGCGACCTTGGCGATCATGCCGCGCACCGCGGGAGTATCCTCCAGCGTGCGGCGACGGTGCATCTTGTTCAGACCAAGACCGACCAGCGTCTGGCGCTGAGCACCAGGGCGGCGGACCGGGCTGCCGGTCTGCTCGACCGTGACCGTGGTGGCTTTGCCCTTCGCGGGGGATTTCTTTTCGGCCATCGATTGGCTCCTTCAGTCAAAGCGCGAGACCCTCGGTTGAGGTTCTCGCTTCCAATCAATCTTCGGACGCCTGAGCGCCGATGACTTCCCGGCGGCGGGCCTGAAGGGTCGAATATTTGATACCCCGGCGGGATGCGACGTCCTTGGGATGCGTGGCGTTCTTCAGGCCGTCGAAGGTGGCGCGAACCATGTTGTAGGGGTTCGACGATCCGAGCGACTTGGCAACCACGTCGTGCATGCCGACCGCTTCGAAGACGGCGCGCATCGGGCCACCGGCGATGATGCCGGTACCGGCCTCGGCGGCGCGCAGGATGACCTTGCCGGCGCCGTGGCGGCCGGTGACGTCATGGTGCAGCGTACGGGCGTCGCGCAAGGGCACGAAGATCAAATCGCGCTTGGCGGCTTCCGTCGCCTTGCGGATGGCTTCCGGCACTTCGCGCGCCTTGCCGTGGCCGAAGCCGACCCGGCCCTTCAGATCGCCGACGACGACGAGCGCGGCGAAACCGAATCTGCGGCCGCCCTTCACCACCTTGGCGACGCGGTTGATGTGGACGAGCTTGTCGACGAAACCGTCATCGCGGTCGTCACGTCTGTCGTTACGAGGCGCCATATCCTGTTCCTTGTTCTTTTCCGGAGGCGTCTTTTGAAAAGACGGCCGCATCGAGCGACCGCCGAACGGTCATATGATCCACCCCAACGAAAACGTCCGGACGGACCGAGCAGGCCTCAGAAGTTGAGGCCGCCCTCGCGCGCCGAATCGGCCAGCGCCTTCACGCGGCCGTGGTAGATGAACGAGCCGCGATCGAACACGACGTCGGTCACCCCCGCTTCCTTTGCACGATCGGCGACGAGCTTGCCGACCGCCGCAGCCGCGGCGGTATCGGCACCGGTCTTCAGTTCCGAACGCAGTGACGGCTCGAGCGTGGAAGCCGAAGCGAGCGTACGGCCCGCCGCGTCGTCGATGATCTGCGCGTAGATGTGCTTCGAAGAGCGGTGGACGGACAGCCGCGGACGACCGTTCGCCACCTTCTTCAGCGAGCGACGGATGCGCGAAGCCCGGCGTCGCAGGTTTGCCTTCAAGGTAGCCATAACGAGCCCTACTTCTTCTTGCCTTCTTTGCGAACGATCGTCTCGTTCGCGTATTTCACGCCCTTGCCCTTGTAGGGCTCTGGGCCGCGATAGCCTCGGATTTCAGCCGCGACCTGGCCGACCTTTTGCCGGTCGATACCCGAGATGACGATTTCCGTCGGCTTGGGCACGACAATCTGGATGCCTTCCGGCACCGGATAGAGCACGTCATGCGAAAAGCCCAGAGCCAACTGCAGATTCTTGCCCTGCAACGAAGCGCGATAACCGACGCCGTTGATTTCGAGCTTCTTTTCAAAGCCGGTCTTCACGCCGTTGAGGATGTTCGCGATCATCGTCCGCGACATGCCCCATTTGGAGCGCGCATCCTTGGAATTGTCGCGCGGATCGACGGCAACCGCGCCGTCCTCCATCTTGACCAGCACTTCTTCATTGACGACGTAGGACAGTTCGCCCTTCGGTCCCTTAGCCTTGACCGTCTGCCCCTCGACGGAGGCGGTGACGCCCTCGGGCACGGCGACCGGCTTCTTACCAATACGAGACATTTCGATACCCTGTCCGTTCGTTGCGGGTTGAGGCTGCCGCGTCAGAAGACGCGGCAGAGCACCTCGCCGCCGACATTCTGTTCGCGGGCACTGTGATCGGCCATCACGCCTTTCGGAGTCGAAAGAACGGAGATGCCGAGACCATTGGCGACCTGCGGGATGGTCTTCGCCGAAACGTAGACCCGACGACCAGGCTTGGAAACGCGAGCGATCTCGCGAATGACCGGGCCGTTGTCGTAATATTTCAACTCGATTTCGAAGTCGGACTTGCCGTTCTCGAACTCGGTCTGGGTGTAGCCACGAATGTAGCCCTCGTCCTTCAGGACATCGAGGACTCGGCCGCGCAGTTTCGACGCCGGCGTGGAGACCGTCGTCTTGTTGCGCATGATCGCGTTACGGATGCGGGTCAGCATATCGCCGAGCGGATCAGACAGTGACATGTCGCTACCTCCTTACCAGCTCGACTTCACGATACCGGGGATCTGGCCATTGTTGCCGAGTTCCCGGAGCGCGATGCGGCTCATCTTCAGCTTGCGATAATAGGCGCGCGGACGGCCCGTCACTTCGCAGCGATTGCGGATACGTACCTTCGAGCCGTTGCGCGGAAGTTCCGCGAGCTGGAGCTGCGCCTGAAAACGCTCCTCCATGGGAGCGTCGGCATTCTTGGTGATCGCCTTCAGAGCGGCGCGCTTGGCGGCATATTTCGCCACCAGCTTCATGCGCCGGTTGTTCTGCTCGATCATGCCCTTTTTGGCCATTGTCTCGTCCTTTGCTCGTCTGCCGTTACTGGCGGAAGGGGAAGTTGAACGCCTTCAACAGCGCTCGGGCTTCCTCGTCGGTCTTCGCCGTCGTACAGACGATGATGTCCATGCCCCACATCTGATCGACCTTGTCGTAGTTGATCTCGGGGAACACGATGTGCTCCTTGACGCCCATCGCGAAATTGCCGCGACCGTCAAAGCTCTTCGGGTTCAGGCCGCGGAAGTCGCGAACGCGCGGCAGCGCGATCTGGACCAGCCGATCCATGAACTCATACATTTTATCCTTGCGAAGCGTGACCTTCGCGCCGATCGGCATGCCCTCGCGGACCTTGAATCCGGCGATCGAGTTGCGGGCGTGCGTGATGACCGGCTTCTGACCGGCGATCCTTGCCAGATCCTCGGCCGCCACCGTCGGCTTCTTGGAATCGGCGGTGGCCTCACCGACACCCATGTTGATCACGATCTTGTCGACGCGGGGAACCTGCATCTCGTTCTTGTACGAGAACTGTTCCTGCATCGCCTTGCGGACCTCTTCGCGATAGACGCGCTTGAGACGCGGCACGTAAGCGGTTTCCGTATCAGCCATTGATCTGCTCTCCCGAGCGCTTCGCGACACGCACCTTCGTGCCGTCGTCGAGGGTCTTGAAGCCCACGCGCGTCGCCTTGCCGTCCTTCGGATCGGCGACCGCGATGTTCGACAATTGGATCGGGGCTTCCTTTGTGATGATACCGGCTTCCTGGGAAGCGGACTGGCGTTGATGGCGCTTGATCATATTGACCCCGCGTACCAGTGCCCGCCCCTCTTTCGGCATCATCTGAATCACTTCACCCGACCGGCCCTTGTCCTTGCCGGCGAGCACGACGACATTGTCGCCCTTGCGGATCTTCTGCATCGTCCGCCTCCTCTTAAAGAACTTCGGGGGCCAGGGAGACGATCTTCATGTGGCTCTTGGCGCGAAGCTCGCGCGGAACCGGTCCGAAGATACGCGTGCCAAGCGGCTCTTTCTTGTTGTCGATGATGACGGCGGCGTTCCGGTCGAACCGGATGACCGAGCCGTCAGCGCGGCGGATGTCCTTGGCGGTACGCACCACCACGGCCTTCATCACATCGCCCTTTTTCACGCGGCCGCGCGGAATGGCCTCCTTGACGGAAACGACAATGATGTCGCCCACCGAGGCATATTTCCGCTTCGAGCCGCCCAGCACCTTGATGCACATGACACGACGGGCGCCGGAATTATCCGCGACGTCGAGGTTTGTTTGCATCTGAATCATGTCAGGCCGCCTTCAAAACTTGCTGCCGGGACGTGCCGAACCGCACTGTCCCGGCCAATCCATCAACTGGCTGCTGCCACGCCGTTCGAAACGACGATCCAGCTCTTGTCCTTCGAGATCGGCCGGGTCTCCTCGATGGAGACCATATCGCCGACCTTGCACTGATTGTTCTCGTCGTGCGCCTTGTACTTCTTCGACCGGCGCACGGTCTTCTTGAACAGCGGATGGGTGAAGCGACGCTCCACCAGCACGACCACCGTCTTTTCGTTCTTGTCGGAGACCACAGTCCCCTGCAGGATGCGTTTCGGCATAGTTCCGTCCTCAGGCCTTGGCCTCGCCCGCCTTATGGCGAGAAATCGTCTTGATTCGCGCGATATCGCGGCGCACTTGGCGCACGCGGGCGGTATTCTCGAGCTGACCCGTGGCACGCTGGAAGCGCAGGTTGAACTGCTCCTTCTTCAGCTTGCCGAGCTCATCGGTGAGTTCGTCCTGGGTCATCGCTTTGACGTCGGAAGCTTTCACTTCAAACTCTCCTTACTCGGCAATGCGCTGGATAAAGCGCGTGCGGATCGGCAGTTTTGCCGCGCCGAGGCGAAGCGCCTCGCGGGCAGTCACTTCATCGACCCCGTCGATCTCGAAGACCACACGGCCCGGATGAACACGCGCCGCCCAATAGTCGACGGAGCCCTTACCCTTACCCATGCGGACTTCGGTCGGCTTCGAGGTTACCGGCAGATCCGGAAAGATCCGGATCCACACGCGCCCCTGGCGCTTCATCTGTCGGGTGATCGCGCGGCGGGCCGCCTCGATCTGGCGAGCGGTCACCCGCTCCGGTTCCATCGCCTTCAGGCCGAAGGCACCGAAGTTGAGGCCGGTTCCGCCCTTTGCGGTACCATGAATGCGTCCCTTGAACGCCTTCCGGTACTTAGTGCGCTTTGGCTGCAGCATCTTAGTTCACTCCGAATTCTGAACGCTCAGGCGTGTTCCCGGCGACGACCGCCACCTTGACTGTCGCCCTCGATCTGCCGGCGTTCGGACGCCATCGGATCGTGCTCGAGAATCTCGCCCTTGAAGATCCAGACCTTGACGCCGCAAATACCGTAGGCAGTCTTCGCCTCGGCGGTGCCATAGTCGATGTCGGCGCGCAGCGTGTGCAACGGCACACGGCCTTCGCGATACCACTCCGTCCGCGCGATCTCCGCGCCGCCGAGACGGCCGCCGCAATTGATGCGGATGCCCTCGGCGCCGAGGCGCATCGCGGACTGGACAGCACGCTTCATGGCGCGGCGGAACGCCACGCGGCGCTCCAGCTGCTGGGCGATCGACTGCGCGACCAGGGTCGCGTCCGTCTCGGGCTTGCGCACCACGACGATGTTGATGTGCGTCTCGGCGTTGGTCATCGAGGCCAGCTTCTTGCGAAGCTTCTCGATATCCGCGCCCTTCTTGCCGATGACGATGCCCGGACGCGCCGAGTGGATCGTGATCCGGCACTTCTTGTGCGGACGCTCGATGACGATCTTGGAGACCGCGGCCTGCTTCAGCTCTTCGAGCAGATAGCGGCGGATCTTCAGATCCTCGTGCAGCAACTGGCCATATTCGCCGGTGTTGGCGAACCAACGCGAATCCCAGGTGCGGTTGATGCCGAGCCGAAAGCCGGTCGGATTGATTTTCTGACCCATTACGCGGCCTCCTCGAGTTCGGCGATCTCGCGCACGACGATCGTCAGATGCGAGAACGGCTTCTCGACCCGGCTCGCCCGGCCGCGACCGCGGGCATGGAAACGCTTCATCGTGATCGACTTGCCCACATAGGCTTCGGCAACGATCAGCGAATCGACGTCGAGATCATGATTGTTCTCGGCATTGGCGATGGCGCTTTCCAGCGTCTTTTTCACCGTCTCGGCGATCCGCTTGCGCGAGAAGGTCAAGTCCGCCAGCGCGGCGTCCACCTTCTTGCCACGGATCAGTTGCGCGACGAGGTTGAGCTTCTGCGGGCTGACACGGATCGTCCGGGCAACAGCCTTCGCCTCGTTATCCTTCAGCCGACGCTCGGCTTTGGCCTTGCCCATCGTTATTTCCTCTTCGCCTTCTTGTCGGCGCCGTGGCCATAATAGGTCCGTGTCGGAGCAAATTCGCCGAACTTGTGCCCGACCATGTCCTCGTTGACCGAAACCGGGATGTGCTTGGAGCCGTTGTAGACGCCGAAGGTCTGGCCGACGAACTGCGGCAGGATCGTCGACCGACGGCTCCAGATCTTGATCACATCGTTGCGGCCGCTCGCGCGCCCCTTCTCGGCTTTCTTGAGAAGGTAGCCATCGACGAACGGACCCTTCCAGACGGAACGTGTCATGAAAAAATCCTCTTACTTCTTACGCTGATGACGCGAGCGCATGATGAACTTGTCGGTCGCCTTGTTCTGGCGGGTCCGCTTGCCCTTCGTCGGCTTGCCCCAGGGCGACACCGGATGGCGGCCACCGGAAGTCCGGCCTTCACCGCCGCCATGCGGGTGGTCCACCGGATTCATCGCAACACCGCGAACATGCGGACGACGACCCAGCCAGCGCGAACGACCGGCCTTGCCGAGATTGATGTTCGAATGATCCGGGTTCGACACCGCGCCGACCGTGGCAAAACACGACGACGGCACCAGCCGCTGCTCGCCGGAGTTCAGGCGAAGGATCGCAAGACCGGCATCGCGACCGACCAGCTGAGCGTAGGACCCGGCGGAGCGAGCGATCTGACCACCCTTTTCCGGCTTCATCTCGACATTGTGGACGATCGTCCCGACCGGCATCGCCGACAGCGGCATCGCATTGCCCGGCTTGACGTCGACGCCCGAGAGCCCGGCGATGACCTTGTCGCCCGCCGCAAGCCGCTGCGGCGCCAGGATGTAGGCGACCTGCCCGTCCTCATACTTGACCAGCGCGATGAACGCGGTGCGGTTCGGATCATACTCGATCCGCTCGACCGTCGCCCACATGTCGAGCTTGCGGCGCTTGAAGTCGATCACGCGGTAGGTACGCTTGTGACCGCCACCCTGGTAGCGCGCCGTCACCCGACCGGTGTTGTTGCGTCCGCCCTTTTGAGTCAGCCCCTGGGTGAGCTGCTTGACAGGCTTGCCCTTCCACAGACCCGAGCGATCGACGATGACCAGCTGGCGCTGGCTCGGCGTGTTCGGTTTGAAATTCTTTAATGCCATTGCCTAAGCTCCTCCGGTCCCGATCAAAGACCGGTCGAGACGTCGATGGACTGGCCTTCGGCCAGCGTGACGACGGCTTTTTTCTGATCGCTCTGGCGGCCGATACGACCGCGGAAGCGCTTGACCTTGCCCTTGCGGACCAGCGTGTTGACGGCCGTGACCTTCACGCCGAACAGCGCCTCGACAGCCGCCTTGATATCCGGCTTGGTCGCGGTACGCGGCACGTTGAAGACAACCTGGTTGGACTCCGAAAGAAGCGTCGACTTCTCGGTGATCACCGGACTCGTGATGACGTCGTAATGACGAAGATCGCTCACTTGAACCGCTCCTCCAGAGCTTCGATCGCAGCCTTCGACAGAACCAGCGTCTGGCGGCGGAGAATGTCGTAGACGTTGATGCCCTGGATCGGCAGCACGTCGATATGCGGAATGTTGCGGGCCGAACGCGAAAAATTCGTGTCCAGCTCGGCACCATCGATGATCAGCGCGTTGGCCAGGCCGAGACCGGCGAAGCGCTTGATCATCGCCTTGGTCTTGGCTTCCGACGACTTCAGCTCGTCAACGACGATGAGGCCGCCCGATTTCGCCTTGGCCGAAAGCGCATGCTTGAGAGCCAGCGCCCGAACCTTCTTGGGAAGGTCATGAGCATGGCTGCGCGAAGTCGGACCATGGGCCTTGCCGCCGCCGCGGAACTGCGGCGCACGCGCCGAGCCGTGACGCGCCCGTCCGGTGCCCTTCTGGCGGTACAGCTTGGCGCCGGTGCGCGCGATCTCGGCGCGGCCGAGCGTCTGATGCGTGCCCTGCTGGCGCTTGGCCAACTGCCAGCGGACCATCCGCTGCAGGATGTCCTCGCGTGGCTCGAGGCCGAAGATCTCGTCCGCCAGCGTAACCGTGCCGGCGTCCTTGCCGTCGAGGCTCTTGATCGTAATGTCCATTATTCCGCTCCCTCGGAAGCGTCCGCGGGTTCCGCGGCGGCGCCATCGTTGGCGGCCGAACGCAGCGCGGCCGGCTTCGGCGCGTTGTCGGGCAGCGAGGCCTTGATGGCATCGCGAATTTCGATCCAGCCGCCCTTGGAACCTGGAACCGCGCCGCGGATCAGGATCAGGCCCTTGTCGAGATCGGTGCGGACCACTTCGAGGTTCTGCGTCGTGACGCGAACCTGCCCCATGTGCCCGGCCATCTTCTTGTTTTTGAAGACCTTGCCCGGATCCTGACGCTGACCGGTCGAACCGTGCGAGCGATGCGAGACCGAGACGCCGTGGGTGGCGCGCAGGCCGCCGAAATTATGACGCTTCATCGCGCCGGCAAAACCCTTACCGATCGAGGGTCCGGTCACGTCGACCATCTGCCCGGCCACGAAATGCTCGGCCGTGATCTCGGCACCGACATCGATCATGTTGTCGTCCGAGACGCGAAACTCGACGAGCTTGCGCTTCGGCTCCACCGAAGCCTGGGCGAACACGCCGCGCATCGGCTTCGACGTATTCTTGACCTTGGCGAGGCCAGCGCCGACCTGAACGGCGGTGTAGCCGTTCTTTTCCTTGGTCCGCTGAGCCACGACCTGGAGGTTTTCGACCTTCAGAACGGTAACCGGAACATGCTCGCCGACGTCATTGTAGACGCGGGTCATGCCGACCTTCTGGGCTATCACACCTGAACGCATGGGCGTTATCCTTCCCGTGCTCGGATCAGAGCTTGATCTCGACGTCCACGCCAGCGGCGAGGTCGAGTTTCATGAGCGCGTCGACCGTCTGCGGCGTCGGATCGACGATGTCGAGGAGCCGCTTGTGGGTGCGCATTTCGAACTGCTCGCGCGACTTCTTGTCGATGTGCGGCGAGCGGTTGACGGTGAACTTTTCGATCCGCGTTGGCAGCGGGATCGGACCGCGCACGTTCGCGCCGGTACGCTTGGCGGTCGACACGATCTCCCGGGTCGACGCATCGAGAACCCGGTGATCGAACGCCTTGAGGCGGATACGGATATTCTGGCCGTTCATTTCATTCGTCCTCTCGTCGGAGACCACCGGCGCGGCGGCGCTTTCCGAGCGCTTGTCTTCTCAAAGCAGCCAATGTGGCGCGAGGCATGCCCCGTTCGCCCCTGCGGGCAAAGCAGCGGGCGCGTCACACTCGATCGTGCCGCAACGCGCCCGCCTTAGTCGTATCTTACTCGACGATCGAGGCGACGATGCCGGCGCCGACGGTGCGGCCGCCTTCACGGA
>NZ_JALHBS010000118.1 GCF_024195285.1 Aurantimonas marianensis | reverse complement strand
CAGTTGTAGTTCATCTTCGGATCGTCCCGCTGGTGATGGACGCGATGGCGGCGCTAGCGCTGCTTATTCAGGCAGCGCCTGTATCTGGAACGCCGCCGTCAACAGGTCGGTCTGCTCCACGCCCATCGGTCCGAACCACTTCTCGTAGATCGCATCGATTTCGCCGGACCGGAACAATGCGGCGAGGGCTTTCTTGCCGACGAGTTCGAAGGCGCTGTCGTCGCGCGGCACCATGATCGCGTATGGATCGAAGGAGAGGAAGTCTCCGACCACGGCGAAGTCATCGGGATTCTTCGAGTTCGAGATAAGTCCAAAAAGGAGGATGTGGTCGGTCGAATAAGCGTCCACCCGGTCGGTTTCCAGCGCCAGCATTCCTTCGGCGTGGTCGCGCACCGGGAGAATCTTGACATCGAGCCCTTTCTCCTCGACCGCCGCCTTGACGGCGCGCTCATTCGTCGTGCCTTGGGCGAGCGCGATGGCCTTGCCATCCAGATCGTCCACCGACTGGATTCCCGAATCCTTGCGCGTCAGAATCTTGGTGCCGGTGATGAAGGTGGTCGGCAGATACTCGACCTGCTCCTGGCGGGTGAGGTTGTTCGTGGTCGAACCGCATTCGAGATCGATGGTGCCGTTGGCCATCAGCGCGATGCGGGTTTTCGGATTGACCGGGACGTACCGTACCTCGATGTCCTTGCCGACGGTCTCTTCGACCGTCTCGACGATTTTCATGCACAGGTCGATGGAATATCCGATCGGCTTCTGGTTCTCGTCCAGATAGGCGAACGGCACCGAGCTCTCCCGATGTCCGATCACGATCTCGCCCGCCTCGGCGATCTTGGCGAGCTTTCCAGTCAGGTCCTGCGCCGCGGCCGGCAGGGCCGAGCCCGCGGCTAAGGCCGCGGCGACAATGATAGATGTGTATCGCATGGTGAACTCCCTTGCTGTTCAGGATTGAGGATCGTCGAGACCGAATGTCTCCGGGTAGCCGAACAGGGCGGCACTGCCCCCGGTGTGCAGAAACACGACGTTGCGCGCGCCATCGAACCGACCCTTGCCGACGAGGTCGATGAGCCCGTCGAGCCCCTTGCCGGAATAGACCGGATCGAAGAGCAGGCCCTCCAACCGAGCGAGGAGTTTGACCGCCTCGCGCATCCCGTCCGTGGGCAGACCGTATCCCGGCCCGACATAGTCGCAGTTGGCGCGCACCCGCTCGCGCTCGATCGCGAAGCCCGCGCCGAGGTGTTCCATCGTTCGGCAGGCCAGGTCATAGACCATGCCTTCCTGCTTTTCCCGCGGTGCGCGCACGCCGATACCCAGGAGGTCGACGTCCGATTCCAGGGCCGCGAGGCCGGCGACCAGTCCGGCCTGCGTCCCCGAGCTCCCGGTCGCGTGGACGATCGCATCGATCGCAAATCCGATCTGATCCGCCTGGCGCATCAATTCTTCGGCCGCGGCGACATAACCCAACGCGCCAACAGGGTTCGATCCCCCGCCGGGAATGACATAGGGCTTGCGCCCGTTCGCCCTCAGCTCGACGGCCAGCGCCTCCATTTCCGCCGCCATGTCGGCGCCCCCCGGGCGCATGGCGACGCTTGCTCCGTGGAGCCGATCGAGCAGAACGTTGCCGTTCAAATTGTACTGCCGGTCGTTCGAGCCGGTCCGATCCTCAAGCAGGATGTGGCAAGCGAGGCCGAGCTTTGCCGCCGCGGCTGCGGTCTGGCGCGCATGATTAGACTGCGTGGCCCCCTGCGTGATGACGCAGTCCGCCTGCTTCTCCAGCGCGTCGGCCATGAGAAACTCAAGCTTGCGCGTCTTGTTGCCGCCCGTGGAGAGCCCGGTGCAATCGTCACGCTTTACCCAGATGCGGGGCCCGCCGAGATGTTCGCTCAGGCGGTCCATCGGCTCCAGCGGGGTCGGAAAATGTCCCAGCGCGCGCCTGGGGAACGTCTGTAGAGTCCGGGCCAACGCGTCGCAGCGTTGCCCCATGGCACTGTGGACTGCGCTCGACGTCTCGCTCACCATCATGGAAGGCTACCCTCGGAATTCGATCTTCAAGAACCGATAGCTGCGCTCAGGTCGGATTGATAATGCCGATATTCTTGCCTACTCATACTGACGGTATGGGTAGAGCCGAATGGACGTGAAACTTCTCGAAGACGCATTGGCTCTGCTGGAGGAGAAATCCCTCAGTCGGGCGGCGGCGCGGCGCAACGTTACCCAGCCGGCCTTTTCGCGACGGATCCGGGCGCTGGAGGACTGGGTCGGTATTCCCTTGCTCGAGCGCAAGGCCAACAGCATCGTGCTCAGTGCCAGCCTGACGGAGAACGAAGCCGAAATCCGGGCGGTTCTCAAACGATTGGCGCGTCTGCGCGGCCAAATTATTGCGCAGGGCAAACGGTCGAGCAACCTGGTTCTCGCCACTCAGCATGCGCTCGCCACGGATGTATTCGCCGCGCTCCTGGCCTGCTTCCGGGACAGCAGTCCCGACCTCGCCGTGCGCCTTAGAACGATGAACCGCGAGGACTGTATTTCCCTTTTCCTGCACGGCGAAGCCGATCTTCTCCTGTGCTACGAGGCGCGCGCTTTTCCGCCCCTGCCGTTCGATGCGTCGATCGAACGACGTATCTGGATGCGCGATACGCTGATCCCGGTCGTAAGCGGTTCGCTACGCTATCTTTTCGAGGGTAAGGCCGCACGAGAGTCACCGCCACTCATCGGCTATCCGCACACGAGTCACTTCGGCCGCCTGATCGAACGAACCGGACTCAACGAGCCCTTCCTGCAGGACGGAGCCTGGACCCGGGTCGAGTCGGCTTTCACCTTGGGCGTTCTCGAACTCATACGAAACGGCGTCGGACTGGGGTGGATTCCGCAATCGATGTGCCGGCGGGATCTGGCCTCCGGAAAGCTCGTGAGCCTTGCCACGAGCCACGGCTCGATCCCCCTCGACATCTCGCTGTTCGCGTCGAGCGACAATCAGCCTGCCCTCGACTTGGTCGACGACGTCTAAAAACCTGCACGCCGGCGGCGGGGTGCTATCTTGCTCGAAGCACCGTGCCTCCAACAACCCGCCGGGCATCGCCAAAAGACCTGATTCGTAAGGAAGGATGGACATGACCGAAAATGATGATCAGCCGGGCGCATTCGCCTCGCCGCCCTGTTTTGCCCATGAGTTGCGGGAGACCCCGGCGGGCTTCGCCGCCGGCGACGGGGCGGCCACGGCCGACCTCGCCCGCTGGCGCAAGGCCGAGCGCGAACGGCTGATCGCGATGCGCCTTGCGACCGCCGTCGATGAGCGCGCCCGCGTCGCGGACGAGGTCGCCGCCGAGCTCGACAAACTGGTCGATGTTCGGCCCGGACTTGTCGTCAGCCTGTATTGGCCGATCCGCGGCGAACTCAACCTTTTGCCCTGGATGCGTTCCTTGCATGAACGCGGCCTCCGCGTTGCCCTGCCCGTCGTGGTGGCCAAGGCGCAACCGCTGGTCTTCCGCGCGTGGACGCCGGACGGGCGGATGGAACGCGGCGTGTGGAATATCCCGATCCCGGCCGATGGCGAGGAACTCACGCCCGACGTGGTGCTGTCGCCGGTGGTCGGCTTCGACGCCCAGTGCTATCGCCTCGGCTATGGCGGCGGCTTCTATGACCGCACCCTGGCGGCGCAGCCGCGAAAACCGTTGGTGATCGGCGTCGGGCTGCCGACGATGCGGATCGCGACGATCTATCCGCAGCCCCACGACATCCCCATGGACGTGATCGTCACCGGAAAAGGCCAGATCACCCGGCCCGAGACGCGTAGGTGACCCGCCTCTGGCTGCGGCGGGCCGTGACCCGCCGGGCCAGTCGAACGGTCAGCGCGTCCTGATCGCTCGGCTGTGGCCGCGCGGGATCTCCAAGGATGGCTTGAAGCTCGAAGAGTGGGCCGAGGTGGCACCGCGCGACGCCTTGCGGGACTGGTGCGGCCAGGACGACGTGATCCTCGTCTACGCTGCGAAGGACACGGCCCACAACAATGCCGTCGCGCTGAAGAGGCATCCGGAAAAGCGCCAAGCCAGCGGCACCAAACCAGCGATGCCGCCCGCTAAGCCGGCCCTCCGTCTGCGAGCGCCACCACGCCCGGGCCGGCCGGAAGCCCGAGGATGTCCTGAAGCGGCGTGCGCACGATCACGAGGTCGGCGAGGGTGAAGCGATCGAGGACCGCGAGATAGGCGTCGAGCGCCTCGGCGAGCGCGCCACGCAAGCGGCACGGACCGGTGATGACGCAGCGATTGCGGGTCGGATCGAAGCACTCGACGATGCGGAAATCATCCTCCGTCGCCCTAACCACGTCGCCGACGACGATATCGGCCGGATCGGCCTTGAGCCGGAGGCCCCCGCCCCGTCCCCTGACGGTTTCGACGAAACCGCCACGGCCGAGCTCCTGAGCGATCTTCATCAGATGGTTGCGCGAGATTCCGTACGCTTCGGCGACCTCCTGAATGGTGGCCAGCGCATCCGGCTTCAGCGCCAGATACATCAACAGCCGCAAGGCATAGTCCGTATAGAGGGTCAGGCGCACGGAAAACTCTCCCAAAAGGTGCATAGACGGTATTGCTTTAATCGTCGCAGCGCAATATTGTCAGAAAAGATGGATCAAACGCGCATCTTTTTGAGCCACCCACGGCGTCACGGGCGGGACGAAGCCGCCTGCTCCGCGAAGGCAACGCGCTCGCGCGATGGGCGACATGCCACCGAGCCCCGTGCCGCTTGCGTCGTGAAAAAGAGGACGTAGCAATGAGATTTCTAGAAATGCTGCTGGACGTGTTCCTGTTTCCAGGCAACCTCATGCTCCGCAAATGCGGCATCAGCGTCGAGGAGGATGGAGGCCTGTTCCGGTCCTTCATCAATATGTGCGTCTGGGGGGCGGTCAGTCTGGCCTTGGCGATGTATATTCTGCTCTAAGCTGTCGGCAGTGGTTCAGTTCGCGCTCGCCTATGTCTTGTTCATGACCGCCCATGTCGTCCCCGCGGCGCCGCGGGTTCGGGGCTTGGCCGTCCATATGCTCGGGCGCGGCGCCTATCTGGCCCTCTACTCCCTGATCTCCATTCTTCTTCTCGTCTGGCTGATTGCGGCGGCGCGCAATGCTCCGACGCTCTCCTTATGGCCGTTGACGCCCGAACTGGGTGCGGTTCCGCTGGTGGTCATGCCGCTAGCCCTCACTCTCGTCGTCGCCGGGCTGTCGCAGTCGAATCCCTTGTCGGTGTCGTTCCGGGACCGCGGGTTCGACCTGTCCCGGCCCGGCATCGTGGCGGTCACCCGCCATCCGGTGCTGTGGGGTTTCGTGCTCTGGGCGTTGTCGCATGTGGCTGTAAATGGCGATGTGGTATCGGTCGCGTTGTTCGGTGGCCTCGCGCTCTATGCCGCCGCGGGCTTAGGCCTCGCCGACAAGCGGGCGAAATCGCGGCTCGGCCTCGATCGGTGGACCAGCTTGGCTGCGCACACCTCGATCCTGCCATTCGCCGCGGTGCTGGCCGGCCGGGCACGTCTTGCCGTAGACAGGCCGACGCTTGCCGCAATCCTCGTCGGGCTGGCGTTCTATGTCTGGTTTCTCGCCGGCGGCCATCTCTGGCTCTTCGGCGCCGACCCGTTGATTTACCTGAGATCTTGACGAAAGCCGCCCCATGTCGACGCCGCCGCTTCTCAGTTACGGTTTCCGCCCGTTCTTCCTGCTGGCGTCCCTGTGGGGCGGCGCGGCCGTGCCACTGTGGCTGCTCGCATATGGCGGCTCGATCCAGCTTTCGAATGCCTATGGCGACGTCGGCTGGCACGCGCACGAATTGATCTTCGGTTATGCCGCCGCCGTCATCTGCGGGTTCTTGTTCACCGCCATCCCCAACTGGACGGGACGCTTCCCTGTCAAGGGCGCACCGCTCCTGTTTCTGGTCGTGATCTGGGTGCTCGGTCGCCTCGCCATACTCGGTGCCGATCATATTGGTCTGGCAGTAGCCGCCGTAATGGATGTCCTGTTTCTGGTCGCGGTCATCGGTTTCGCCGCCCGCGAAATCGTCGCCGGCAGCAACTGGCGGAACCTGCGTGTGCTGGTGCTGGTGGCGGCGCTGCTCGTTGGAAACATACTGTTTCATGTGCAGACACTGAGCCAGGCGCCGACCGACCTCGCGCTCCGCCTTTCGATCGCCGCGCTGATCGCACTGATCACGCTGATCGGCGGACGGGTCACGCCCAGCTTCACGCGCAACTGGCTGGTGAAGCGCGAAAAGCCCCTGCCCCTGCCGTTCGGCCGCCCCGATGCCCTGGCCATCGGCACGACAATGGTCGCGCTGATGGCCTGGGTCGTTGCCCCGGCATTGCTCGTCACCGCCGCCCTGGCGCTTCTGGCAGCCGCCCTGCTCGTCATCCGTCTGTTAAGGTGGCGTGGCGCGCCGACCTGGCGTGAGCCGATCCTCGCCATCATGCACATCGCCTATGGGTTCGTTCCGGTGGGATTCCTGCTGCTCGCCGCCAGCGTCGCCTGGCCGGGCGTGGTGCCGGCGAGCGCCGTGACCCACAGTTGGACGGTGGGCGCGATCGGCACGATGACGCTGGCGATGATGACACGGGCGAGCCTTGGCCATTCCGGGCGAGCGCTCAAGGCCTCGCCCGCAACGCTCATTCTCTACGCGGCCATGCTGATCGCGGCCCTCGCGCGCGTCGCTGCGGCGCTTGCGCCGGATTTCGCAATGCCGCTCCTGACGCTCTCAGGCGCCGGCTGGAGCGTCGCGCTGCTTGGTTTCGCGGTCGTTTTCACGCCGATGCTGGTGGCGGCGAAGCCCGCTCGAACCCGAACTTCGGCCTGATCATTGGCGCGGACGTCACGCCACGCAGCACCGTCGCGGCTGCGAAAACGATTGCTTCGCAACAGGACCAAGGGGTCGCCTCTGCCGGGTGAGCGGTCACCGTCGGCGACGGGCATCATGGCGCCTCAGGATCAGGACCCGTCGCGGTCACCGGCCGCAATCAGAGCGTTGAAACCACCCCGCGGTCCATGGTTCGGGCCGAGCCCGGACCTTCAGCGCGCCGGCCCTTAACCCGGTCTGGCGGCGGACGAACTCGCCACCTGCGAAAGCGCCTCGAACAGCTGGTCGGAAAACCGCTGCCGGGCGTTTCCGACAAGGCTCAGCAGCCCGAGCCGCCGCACCGCGGGCGTCGTACCCAACTGGTGGACATTGACAGTGGGCGGGAAGGTCCTCGAGCCAAGTCGCTCGGGCACGACCGAAACCCCGAGGCCCGTCGCGACCAGCGAGATGACGCCTTCCAGACTGTCCACCTCCATGTGCGAGTCGACCTCGATCTCGCATTGGTCGAGCTTGGCTTCGACAAGATTGGCCACGCGGGCGTGCCGACTGAAGCGAACATAGGGATTTTGCTCCAGGAGTTCGCGGAAGGTGCTGCCAGAAGCCGATTCATGCGCGATCACCACCAGGCGCTCTTCGCAGAACATCTGAAATCGCGCGTCCGCGGGCAACGTGTCGGGCTCCGTCACGATGGCGACATCGACCCGGCCGCCGCGAACCGCCGCCTCCAGATCGTGGGTGAGGCCGGTGGTCAGTCGAATGCTCAACTCCGGCACTGTCTGACGCAGCCTCAGCAGCGCGGCAGGCAGGAGGCCGGCGACGGCGGTATGCACGGCCCCAATCTTCAAGACCCCCCTATTGGCCGGCCGCTTGAGACTTTCGCTGAGTTGCTCCCAGGCAACGATGACGTCGCGCGCGCGCAAGGCAAACGCGTAACCTTCGGACGTCAGGACCGGCGGACGCCGGCTGCGATCGAACAGCAGAACACCGATATTCTGCTCCAGGTTCCGCATTTGAACGCTGATGCCCGAAATGGAAATGCCGAGCGCTTCGGCGGCGCCGGCGAAGCTACCGTGATCGACAACCGCGATGAAATTATAAAGCGTCTTTACGTCCACACCGTTTCTCCGGCCTTTGCCGCTGGCGTTCCCCTTCAGCGCCCGCTCATAGACCTCTTACGCCCTGCAAGACCAGATTGACGCCCAAAACACACAGCACGCCCAAAACCACCAGCTGGAAACGCTCCGCCGAAACGCGCCTGCCGATGGCGCCGCCGAGCTGCATACCGGCGATTGCCGCCGGTACACACAAGACCGCAAGCGAGAGGCGATGGATATCCATCATCCCGACGAACCAGAAGGAACCCGTGATCAGAACGCCCGAGACGACGAAAAGCAGACCGAGCGCGGAAAGAAACAGCCCGCGATCGACCCTCAGCCCAACGAGATACATCACGAAGATGGGGCCGTTGGCGGCCGTAAGCGCCCCGATGATCCCCGCCACCACCCCGACCCCGGCGCTGACCGCGCCTCCCCCGGCGGCCGGAACCATGACGCGTGGCTTGAAGGCGGTGATCGTGCTGAACAAGATGACGAACAGGCCGAGGCCCACCATCAGGACGTCGTCATTGACCGCAGTGACGAAGCCGGCGCCGAGCGGAACGCCGAGGACGACACCGCCAATCAAATAACGGAACCGGATCAAAGTTTCCCGCATACGCCGCGCCTGGACGAACTGGGTGACGTTGGTGAAGGGCAGCATGACCGCGTTGATTGCCAGCGCCAATTCCACCGGCACGACCAATGGCAGCACCGCCATTGTCGCCAGCGGCAGGCCGAACCCCAAGGCTCCCTTGATCATTCCACCCAGAAGAAAGATGCCCATCAGCAGGGCGAATTGCGTTGACGTTAAGTCAGAAAAGAGGGTCATCGGCGGATACGGTGATCGAGGTCAACGGCGCTTGGCCGGGGCAGTGACGGGACCGGCCGAAAAGGGCGCCGGCATTGCGCGCCGCGCTTCGAACAAGACGGAACCCGCATTGCTATTGCACCGGGTGCTTGACGGTCAGCGGCGGTTTTTTCCGTCTTTCGCGGGCCTGCGTGACGATGCCCTTCAATATCAGTCCCAGGGCGAGCGCCGTGAAAGCCCAGAAAAGCCACGTAATCGGGCCACGCAGGAAGATATCCGCCGAGCCCTGCGACATGAGCAGCGATTGCCGGAAATTGTTCTCCAGCAAAGGCCCGAGGATGAAAGCGATCACGAAGGGCGCCGGCGGAACGCGGAACAGCAGCATGACGTAACCGACAACGCCCATGACGAACATGACCGCGACGTCGAACACCGAATTGTTGACGGCGTAGACGCCATAGACGCAGAGCACGAGGACACCGGGGAACAACAGCGATCGCGGGATGTCGGCGATGTAGCGGAAGCCGCGGATCGCGGCGGCGCCGATGACGAACAGGAGAAACGAGCTCATCACCAAGCCGATGAACAGGGCGTAGATGATGCTGGTGTTGTTGGCGAACATCATCGGACCTGGCTGCAGACCATGGACCATGAAGGCCCCGATGATGATCGCGGTGATCACATCACCCGGCACGCCAAGCGCCAGCAAGGGGATCAGCGTGGCGCCTGCGACGCCGTTGTTGCCGGCTTCCGCGGCGGCGACACCCTCGAGTTCGCCCTTCCCGAAGTTTTCCCTGTTCGGAGAATTCCGCCGGGCTTCGGAGTAGGACAGAAACGCCGACGGGGCGGCGCCGATGCCCGGAATCGACCCCAGGAAAACGCCGATCGCGCCGCCGCGCAGGATCGATTTGAGGCATCGGCGGAGTTCTGCGAGCGACACATGGTCGTCTCCCACCTTACGGACATGTCCTCCGATCTCGTCCGGGCGCCGGACGAACGAGAAAATCTCGGGCAAGGCGAACAATCCGATGAGCACGGCGATGAAATTCAGTCCGCCCATCAGGTCGGGGGACCCGAAGACGAACCGGTCGGTGCCATAGACCAGATCGAGGCCGACGGTTGCGAGAAGCAGGCCCAAAATCGCCCCCATCAAGCCTTTGAGAAGGCTGTCGCCGGAGACACCGGCGATGATCGTCAAGGAGAACACGATCAGGGTGAAAAACTCCGGCGGGCCGAAATTCAAAGCGAAGGACGCGAGCCAGCCGGCAAAGAGAATGAGCGCCAGATTGGATACGAGATCGGCGATGCAGGAAGCGTACAGCGCCATGTTGAGCGCCTTGCCGGCCTGGCCTTTTTCCGCCAGCGGATAACCGTCGAGCACCGTGGCGGATGAAGCGGGAGTACCCGGCGTGCGAATGAGGATCGCTGGAATCGACCCGCCGAAAATCCCGCCCTTGTAGACGCCCAGCAGCAGCAGGATTCCGAAGATCGGCTGCATCGAGAAGGTGAAAGGCAGCGCCAGCGCGACCGCCATGGTCGCCGACATGCCGGGTATCGCGCCCGCGACCACGCCGATCGCCACGCCGATCGCCAGAGACGCGAAGCTCTCCCACTGTGCAACCAGCGCGAAGCCGGCCGCCAGAGAATCCATAAAACTCATGGAAGCCTCACCAGTTGGCCTTGCGGAATGGGCACGCCGGCGACGTGACTGAAGAAGGCGTAAAGCGCGAGCGGAAGCACCAGAGCCCAGATGAACCGGTGAACGCGCCACTTCGTGCCGGTGATCAGCGTCATCGCCAGGAACGCCGCCACCGATGCCCAGACCATGCCGAGAAAGGGGATCGCGAGATAGTAGGCGACGATCAGGATCAGCAAAGCCGCCAGGCGCAGCGCCTCCGGCCGCCCGAACGTCACCTGTTCGCGTTCGACCTGCTCGTCCTCGGATGAAAAATGCGCCCGGATCGCCAGCAGAACGCCGCAGAGCAGCAGCGCGCCGCCGAGAATGACCGGCCAAAACAGGGGCGACAGAACGGGCAAGCGCACGTTGCGTGGTGTGACGATTCCATAGGGGATCACGACCACGAGCAGGATCAGCGCGAAGCCGATCGTAAAGAAAGCGATATTGCGTTCAACCCGGCGCGGCAACATCAAGCCCCTCCTCCCAAGAAAACGGCGTGCCGGCAAAAAGCCGGCACGCGGCGTCCGACGGGGCTTTATTCGACCCGCATGTCGAGATCGTCGACCAGTTTGCGGAAGGTTTCATACTGCTTGTTGACGAAGGCAACGGACTCTTCTGGAGACATCAGCCTGACTTGCGAGCCGGCCTGGTCCATGAACTTCAGGAAGCCTTCGTCCTGGGTGGCGAGGACGAGCCACTCGCCCCACTTTTTCGCGGCTTCGTCGGACAGATCGGCGGGGCCGGCAATGCCCGTCCAGCCGACGAGCTCCTCCAGTTCCTCATGGCCGAGCGAGGCCGCCGAGGGCGCGTCGAAGCCTTTGACCGGCTCGGCCGTCGTCACCAGGATCGGTTTGAGCTGGCCGTTGGCAACGAAACTCGCCAAGGCGGAGGAGTTGGTGCAGACGAAGGTGGCCGTGCCCTGCAGCACCGCGGTGGCCGCCTCGCCGCCGCCGCCCATCGGCAGATGGATCGCCTGCTCCAACGGGCTTTCGATGCCGAAGGAATCGAGGACCATCACTCCCGCCAGATGCAGCAGGCTGCCAACGCCCGACGAGCTGAACGTCACCGTTCCCGGCTCGTCCTTGACCCGCTGGACGAGGTCTTCCATCGACTTGATGTCGGAGTTGGACGACACGGCGCAGACGACGGGATTGATCTCGTAGACACCGACAAAACGGAAATCGTCGAGCGTATAGGGCAGGGTTGCCTTCATCGCCGGATTCACCGTGTGCGAACCGACGCGCGCGGCGAGCATGGTGTACCCGTCACCATCGGCATTGGCGACCGCGGCGGAGCCCGTGGCGCCCCCGGCGCCGGCGCGGTTGACCAGAACGAGCGGCTGGTCGATCCGCGGCGTGAGTGCGGTGCTGAGCGCGCGCGCGGAAAGATCCGTGGCGCCGCCCGAGCCATAGGGGATCACCAACCGGACCGGACGTTCCGGATACTCGGCCAAGGCCGGCGTTGCCGAGATCGTCAGCGCCCCGATTATCAATCCAAAGGTTTTGGCTTTCATGTCTTCCTCCCATTCCTGTTTACGTCTCGAACCGACGCCCGCCGGCTCACTCGTCGCAACCTCCATTGCGGCGAATTCATTGCGCCCGACCGGACGCCGGTGATGACCTAGATGACCTCCCGCTTGCGATCGTCGGTCTCGCCATAGCGATGAAGCGCCGGCGGCCGCAAGCCTTCGTAAAGCGCCGCCAGGCCCTTGTCGGCCTCGGCGCCGTGCTGGGCGAACAGGGAATTGCCCTTCAGGTCGCTATCGACGATGAAGGGGCCGAAATTCTCGACCTCGAACAGCCACA
>NZ_JALHBS010000117.1 GCF_024195285.1 Aurantimonas marianensis | reverse complement strand
GGGCGATGCCGAGGTCGTCCAGCCAGACGACATCCTTGACCCGTTTGATGCCGCGTCCCAGAAGCGCCCCCGTGCCGTAGCCGACCGTCGTCAGGTAGACGGCGCCGTGGGGCACGAGAATGTTCGCGTAGTCCTCCGCCGGCATCCCGCCCTTGCCGATGATGATTTTGGTTCCGGTCGTCTCCAGCCATTGCGGCATCCATTGGGAGAACCGGAAGCTGGCCGTGGCGGTGACGCCGCCGATCCGATAGGAGCCGCTTCCGTCGGGCGCGGCGGCCGGCGAACAGTGGAAATTGACGTTGCTGACGGCGGACAGGTCGAAGGGCAGCGTCTCGCCATCCTGAAGGATGCGCTTATAGACCCCCTCCCGCGCCGTGTAGACGATGCCGTCCAGGAAAACGATGGAGCCAGGCTCGAGCTGCGCGATGTCGTCCGCCTGGGCGGGAAGCTTCAAGCGGAATTGCTTGAGATTGCGGCTTGGGAATCCCATCCGACCGTCTCCCTTCGCATATAGGGGGTGAACCATTGTGGATCGGTGCGGTATTCGATCGATCCGTCGGCGTGGACACGCGCGGTCGCCCGGCGCGAACTGAGGCAGAAGGTGTGAATCGAAACCGGCATCCCGCCCGTATGGGTGAAGCCAACCTCGACATGGCAATCGACGACCATGGACGAGCCGACGAAGCCCATCGCGCCCATGCCGATCTTGTTGCCGATGTCCTTGAGTTCGCGTTCGAGCGCGGCGATCTCGGGATCCGGGTTGCGATCGCCAACCGTCCGCAGGCAGGCGGCCTGCTTGCCCAATTGCATACAGGTGTCCTTCGACCCGCCGACGCCGACCCCGACGATCGCCGGCTGGCACGCCAGGCCGCGCTTGCCGAAGGCGATCAGCGTATCGAGAAAGAAGCGCTTGATCCCGTCGATGCCGTCGCCGGGAAACAGCATCCGGTAATCGGTGCCGAACAGCCCGCCCTTGTGAACCGTGGTGATGTCGATCCAGTCGGCGCCGGGCTCGAAGCTCCATTCGATCTCCGGCGAATTGATCCCGACATTGTTGTTGTGCTCGGTGCGCCAGAGCGGGTGGACCCGGTTCGGGCGCAAGGGCACATCATGGGTGGCGCGCGCCGTGGCCGAGCGCAACGACCGCTCGGCGCCGACGAAACCTTCGTCGATGCGCGCCTCGTTGCCGACCTTCACGTAATAGCGCGGCAAACCGGTGTCGGCACACATCGGGCGACGGTCCTCGGTGGCCGCCTCCCAATTTTCCACCATCGACTGGAGCACGAAGGCCGACAGATCGCCTTGTTCGAGATCGATCATGCCCTTGATTCCGGTCAGGTAATCCTGCGGAATATCGATCGCCGCGTTGTGCATGATCTGGTAGGCGGCTTCCTCGATCCTGGCATTTTCTATCACCACGCGTTCCTCCTCAAGCGGCCGCCGTCGCATCGGCGAGATCGTCTGCCAGGAGCGACTGGCCCGGCTTCACGATGCTGAATTCGACGGGCACCATCTCGGTCTCGAGCCGATCCCCATCGAGCGAAATCTGCGTGTAGGCGGTCGTCTCCAGATCGCCGGTTTCCGGGAAGTCCTCGCGAAAATGCGCGCCACGACTGTCCTTTCGGGCCTGGGCGGCGGTCGCGATGACGCCCGAAATCGTCGTCAGGCTGTCCATATTGAGCCAATCGTGCCACGTCAGGTTGAAGGCTCGCTCGCCGTCGCTCAGGCCGGTCGTCCGTAGCTCGGCGAAATGGTCATCGAGCTTTTGCTGACCACGCGCGATACCCTCTGCCGTGCGCATGACGCCGACATCGTCCCACATGGTGTGCGACAGCCGTTCACGCAGCTCGAAGAGGTTGCCGGTCTTCAGCCCGAACGGCGTTTCGGCGCGCGCGATGCCGGCCTCGATCACCGTCTCGTCAGGATCGCGCCATGGCGCGCCCCGGCGGACCCATTCGGCCATGCTGTCGCCGGCAATGCCGCCGAAGACGGTCGAGTTGGCGACGCCATTGCCGCCGAGCCGGTTGGCCCCATGCACGCCGCCGCAATCCTCCCCGGCCGCGAACAACCCCGGCGAGGCGGTCGAACAGTCGATCTCGAATTCCACGCCCCCCATCAGGTAATGAGCGGTCGGCACGATCTCGACGCGCCCGCCGGCCAGATCGAAACCGCAGTCGGCACAGCGCTTGACCATCCCCGGAAAGGTCTTGGCGACAAATTCAGGGCCGAGGTGGCTCATGGTGATGAACGCCCCGTTCATCGGGCTGGTGCGCCCGGCCCGCATCTCGGCATAGATGCCCCGGCTGACGACGTCGCGCGTGGCGCGCTCCCCGCGCGGGTCGTAGCGCGTCATGAACCGTTCGCCATCGCCGTTCAGCAGATAGCCGCCGGCCCCGCGCAGCCCCTCCTCCAGCACCGTGCCGGTCATGCGCGTGCGCAGCCCGCCGAGCAGGCCGGTCGGATGGAACTGGACCATCTCCATGTCGCGCAGCTTCAGGCCGTAGCGTAGCGCCATGGCGAGGCCGTCGCAGGTCTTGTCGGCGGAAGGCGTGTGATAAAGATACATGGTCGGACCGGCGCCGGTCGCCAGAAGCACCGCCTTGGCCTGAACGAAGCGATAGACGCCCGCGCGCATGTCGATCAGGAGCACGCCCGCTATGCCGCTGCCGTCCGCGGCGGGAATAAGTTCGATGGCCCGATGCTCCTCGAGCTTGTCGACACCCAGGTTCCACACCTGCTCCATCAACCGGTTGATGATCTCGATGCCCGTCAGATCCGATTTGTGGACCGTGCGATCGAAGGTTTGCCCGGCGAACGCCTTCTGGTGGAGCGTGCCGTCGGGATTGCGATCGAAAAAACAGCCGACCTCGTTCTCCAGCTCGCGGATGCGCTCGACGGCGCCGGTGCAGAGCCGCCAGGCGAGATCCTGGCGGGGCAGCCATTTGCCGCCGCGGATGGAATCCATGAAATGACGCTCGACGCTGTCGCCTTCCGCCAGCGCGACGTTGTAGCCACCTTGCACCATCCGCGTGCAACCGCACTTGCCGACCAAACCCTTGACGACGAGGGTGACATCGAGATCGGGATTGGCCTGCTTGGCGTGCAACGCCGCGAACAGACCCGCTCCCCCGGTTCCCAGGATCAGAATGTCGGTCTTCATTCGTTCGGTCCGCATGACTTCAGAACGCCCCCATCAGAAAGATCAATCCGACGACGACGGCGCCGCCCGCGCCCCAGCCGATCAACGCCGGGCGGTCACCGGCTTCCTCGCGCCAGGGAAGAAGCTCCACGACGAGCAGCCGGGCGCCGAAGAACAGGTGGATCGCCAGCAACATGACGAGCCCCCATTCGGCGACCTTGACCAGCGGCATATCGGCGAAGGCCATGAAATCCTCGAAGGACCGCCCGGCTTCGAGGGCGAGGCCAAGCGCGAGGAAATGGACCGGCAGGAAGATCGCGAGCGCCAGCCCGGACAGGCGATGTCCGAGAAAAGCGACATAGCTCCGGTGTCCGCGCGGCGAAGACCTCATGCGCCCCACCCCGCCACCGCGTAGACAGCCCGTGCCCCGAGCAACCCCAGCAACAAGGCAAAGACGACCATGGAGGCGTCGATGGCGCGGGTGGGAAGTGCGGTCCACTCCCGCAGAATATTGCGCAAACCGATCGGCGCGTGGATCGCGACGCTGACGACGAACACAAGATAGAACAGCGGCCACAAGGCGTTCGCGGAGGTGCGCGCGAGAATTTCCTGGGCGGTCAATCCGCCACGCACGGCGTAAAGGATAACGGCGAGGTGAACGACGACGAGCGGACCCAGGATCATCGCGGTGATCCGCTGTAGCGCGAAGAGGCGTGCCTCGGTCAACGCTCCCTCCAGTTCAACAGATCGAGCAGGCTCATCCGCTTGATGCCGGCGATGCTGCGCGTCGGACTGATGCCGACGGGACAGTGCTTCACGCAACTGCCCTGGGTATGGCAGGACGAACAGCCCCCGTCCGCCGTCGCCATCGCAAGAACCTCGCGCGGCGCGGCATGGCGCTCGTCATTGAGCAGCGTCCACGCCCGGTTCAGCGCGGCCGGTCCGACATAGTCCTCGTTCCAGGAAACGACATCGCAGGCGGCATAGCAAACGCCGCAATTGATGCATTCGATGCCGGCATCGGCATTCTTGCGCTTGCGATCCCGCGGATCGACCGCCGCCACCTTCTCGTGACGCGTCAGCTTGCCCTTGAACTTTCCGCCGGCCCGATGCCATTTGTCGAAGAACTCGCTCATGTCGCAAACGAGATCCTTGATGCGGGGCATGTTGCGCATCGGCTCGATCGTCATTTCGCCGTTTTCGACGACCCGCTTCACATGGGTCCGGCACGTCCAACGCGGCCGTCCGTTGACGGTCATGGCGCAGGAACCGCAAACGCCGACGCGGCAGGCGAAGCGATAGGCAAGCGCCGGTTCGTGGTAGCGTTGAACCTCGGTGACGACGTCCAGAACGGTCTGATTTTCCCGCGCCGGAATCTCGTAGCTCTCGAAACGGCCGTCGTCCTTGCCGCGCCAGACGCGTACCTTGATGGTTCGTTCTACGCTCTCGCCCGGCATGGTGGTCTTCATATCCTCCTCGATATTGGCCACGGTTCAGTGCGCCGTCACCGCTGACGCCGCGCCGCGCAAGAAGACCGGCGCGGCCAGACTGTCGATGATCACGTTGACGCAGGTCGGCCGGGAACACGCCGCGGCGCGTTCGAGCGCAGCGGACAATTCCTCGGCGGTCTCGACATATTCGCCATGGCAACCGAATCCGGACGCCGCGCGGTCGTAACGCGCTCGATCGGAGAGTTCGCAGCCGATCAGCCGATCGGCCCCGTAATCGCGCAACTGGATCTGATGCTCGGCGTTCCAGCGGCTGTCGTTGCCGATAACAGCGACGATGTCGGCGCCCTCGCGAGCGGCGGTCTCGAATTCGACGAAATGGAAGCCGGCCGTCCCATCGCCCATAAGCACGACCACCGTCGCTTCGGGATAGGCGATCTTGGCCGCCACCGCGTAACACAGGCCGCCGCCGATCGCGCCGGAGGGGCCGTTGATGATGCGCCGTTTAGCGGTGCAGAAAGCCTGCGCCCATTGCCCGAATTCGCCGCCGTCGCAGACCAGGATCGCCTCGTCCGCCCGCTCGATGAGACGATTGACCTCGTCGCAGAGCGCGGCCGGGTGAATCGCGCCGTCGCCCGCGACCCGCTCGCCGCGCCAGCCGACCGCCTCCCTGACCGCGGCCAGCCAGCGATGGCTGGAACTGGCGCGGCCCCTGGCAACGAGCGCGGCGGCCGCCGCCGCGACGTCGGCACGGGCGAGAAACGCAAGACGCCCGCCGCAGGCGGCCCGCGCTCTGTCCAGATAGCCGGTATCGGGATCCACGATCACGAATTTCGCGTCCGCCGCGCCGAACCCCTTGCCAAGAAACCCGGTGGTGAAGTCGGCCGCCTTTCCAAGCAGCACCACGAGATCGGCCTCGGCTATGATCTCGGCAAAAGCGCCGAGCGACGGGTCACGCAGTCCACGCGGGCTCTCCATACAGACCACGGGCACGTTCAAGACGCTTTCCAGGCGATCGGTCAATCCGTCGGCGCGGCTTCGATTGTGCGCCGGGCCGGTCACGATCACCGGCCGTTCGGCGCGCGCGATCAATCCGCCGATATGGTCGGCCGCTTCGTCGCACAGCGACAACGGTACCGGTTCGAAAGCCTCGGACGCGGGGATCGAGGGAGACGTCACTTCAGCGCAGAGGACGTCGAACGCCAGCGCCATATGGACCGGGCCGGGCCGGCCGGATCTGGCCATGCGTATCGCCTGGGCGACCGCGGTGGCGAGTTCGCTTGCCCGTTGCGGCCTGGAACTCGCCTTGACGAGGGGTGCGGATATCTCGGTCTGGCCAAGCTCCTGAAAGGCGCCCATGCCATCCTGTGAAAGCGGGGAATCGCCGCTCAGGAGCAGGATCGGACTTTCGGAAAGCCGCGCCGAAAAGAGTGGCGACAGGGCGTTGGCAAAGCCCGGCGCGGCGGTTACGAGCGCTACGCCGACTTCGCCGGTCAGTTGGGCATGGGCCTCGGCCATGTAGACCGCCGCGGCTTCGTGGCGGACATGGACGATTCGGATACCGGCACTGAGACACGCATCGTAAATCGGCATGATCTGGTTGCCGGACAGGCTGAAGAGCGTCCGGACCCCAGCCGCGGACAGTGCCCGTGTGAGCAATTGCGCGCCCGTGGCCGCCTCAGGCGTCTCGGCATTCCCCATCAAGACCCCTCACCCCTGAGACATCGAGAAAATTGCTCGCATTAGTTTTTCGTTTTGTCAATGAATCTATTTTTGCTCTACGAAAGTCGAAATTAATCGCTGCACGGCTGTCAACGACGGAGCCAATCCAGCCGAGCGGGAGGCGTACGAGCAGGCGAATGGCCGGATTCGGACCAGGAGGCTGGACGTGGCCCGCGTCCAAGAAGTGGTTTTCCGCCGGAGCTCGCGCTGGCCGAGGGGCCGGCTCGAGCGATGCATTACGCGATGACTACGGTGACACGCAGTTCGACCACGAACCGCGCAACAACCGGCCTGTCGGCCAGTCGGATGTGTCCGCCGCGCCGCTCGACTATTTCCCGCACGATGGCGAAGCCGGGTTAAAAATGCCGCAGTTTCGCGGGAGCGGATCACCCAGCCGCAAACCGTTACGGCAGGACGCTGTCTCCAGCGTTCCGATAGACGTCCCGGTCCCAGGAAAAGCCGAGGGTCTCCACCATGTTCTTCAGCCTGTTGCGACGATACCGCACACGCGCCTCCACCATCGCATCGGCAAACGCGTCATCGGACGCGCAGATGAATCCCGAGGCACGGAGCGGCGTCAGTGCGGGCGGCGCGGCTACCGCGTCGTCGCGCCATTGACCCGGCAGCGAGTCGGCGATCATGTCGATCCCGTGTCGCAGCAGCGCGATCTGGGGATCCGGATCGGACTTGCAGCCATGTTCCAGGATCGTCAATGTCTCATTCAGCCGGGCGATTGCCACCGCATAGGAGGCCAGCGTGTCCGACGTGTGAAAGCGGTGGAGGAGCGGCAGATTGGTACTGGCCTCGGCTGACGTGATGACCGGCAGCGCGAGCAGGCTGACGAGCGGACCAAGATCCACGATGTCGCCGCTGCGATAGCGCTCAAGCACGGCGTAGGGACCATCGCCAGCCGATATGATGGCCATCGCTACCGACCGTCGCTGGGATATCTGGCTGGCGATCGTCACCATGAAACTGACCACGAAGGTCAGGAACAGGAAACCGGAGAGCGAGGCGAATGTCGTCACCATGCGCCAGGTGTCGTTGCCCGGCTTGATGTCTCCCAGACCCAGGGTGGATACGACATAGCCAGCAAAATAGAACCGCTCCAGCGTGCTTGCGATCGCCCCGGACGATGCGATGACAGCGGCCTCTTCGGACGAGACGTAGAGCAGGCTCCAGCCGAGCCACAGCATCGTCACGCTGACGACGGTTCGCGTCGCGACACAGTAGGCACCCAGTAAATTCAGCTGGTTGCGATTCCGGGAACGCCGAACCCACCACAAGACCACCCGACTGACGAGATCCTCGAAGGGGCGGGTCAAAATTCCCGCGCTGGCGCCGATCCGAAAGAAGCCGCCAATGGCGTCGACGATGGTCACCACGACCAGGGCGGATCCGGCGACAATGAGAAGAACAGATAGCGTCTGGTCCATAAAACCCTCGCCGGATACTCAGCCGATTTCGGACCGGCTTGCGAGCAGCGCCTCGACCGCGTGCCGAGGCCCCATATGGGCCATGAACCCCGCCCGACAATGGCGATCAGCCGGTTTTGCTGGATGCGGCCAGCCCCCGCAGGGTCTGCCATGATGCAGACACGTCACGTAACGGCTCGGGCAGGATGGCGTAACGGTTGGCCCGCTCTTGACGCCCCTTGTACGCGGCTACCTGCTGGTTTGTTGCATCCGCCGGGGTGGCCGTGCGGGACGGAGTGATGCGGCTTGGGGGCGGGGCCGGGGGCATTCGAACGCGGAGCGCCGGCGCGCAGGCGTGGCGCCGGTTCGAACGCAAGACGCCCCTCGGCTTTTGGGCGCGAGGGGCGTTTTGGTATGGCTGGTTTTTTGTGAAGATGGAGAAGCTTTGCGATTTGCAGACCTGGCGGCGACCGACTTTCCCGCGTCTTGAGACGAAGTATCATGGGCGCTGGGGCGTTTCACGGCCGAGTTCGGAATGGGATCGGGTGCGGCCGCCCCGCTAGAACCACCAGGTCGGCAAATCGCAAAGCGTGAGAAGCTGGGAGGTGTTTTTTTTGGGGCCTCAATCGCCGGCGCGGACATCCGTCCGCTTGGCTACGGGCCGGACGGCCCGCCGCTCCGGTCGGAGCGGGGCTGTCCTCGCCATGGGCTGCCTGCGGCAGCGGGCTCGGACGGAGCTTATGATTTCAATCGCGGCATCCGAGCCGGCACGATGAGCCGGCCTGGAGGTCCGTATTGATGAGGCGCTGGATCTGCAGGGAATTGAGAGTAAGTGTGTTGGTTTGTCTCGTAGCCCGAGCTTCGTTGCCGAAGGAGGCGCCGTCCGAGCGCGCGGCCATGGGCCGCCTATCGCTAGGATCAGTCATCGGAGCCGTCTTGCAAATCGAGAACCGATTTGAGGCGGAGATGCCGGAGCGTCTCCGACGCGGAGGCGCGCGACTGCAACGGCGGGCCTTAGGGCCCGTAGCCAGGCGCACGGCAGTCAGAGGCCGCCCCTTTTTTGCCGGGGGATTGGCCGACGCGCCTGATGGCGGGAGAGCCGAGGGCCCGGATGGGCCCGCTGGCGACTGAAGCTGAGAAAGAGACAATGTTCACCCCGGTTTTTTCTTTGCCCATGAGCCTGATCCAAAAAGTCTACAACTTTTTGGGGTCATGGGGGCCGGTGAACATTGACGAATGAGAATGATCAAGCCGATCGAGCGATTAGTACCGGTAAGCTTCATGCGTTGCCGCACTTC
>NZ_JALHBS010000116.1 GCF_024195285.1 Aurantimonas marianensis | reverse complement strand
CCGGAGATGACGACGTTGCAGCGTACCCGGCCGATGATCTGAAGGATCTGGGCGCCCTCCGGCGAAATCGCGCCGAAGCTGACCAGCTGGTCGAGCGTCAGCTTGTCCTTCTTGAACTTGCGGATCGTCAGGGCGGCGCCGTCGATCGCCAGCGGCGGCGCGATGACGTTGACGCGGGAGCCGTCGGGCAGGCGCGCGTCGCAGATCGGCGAGGTTTCGTCGACACGTCGGCCAACCTGGCTGACGATCCTCTGACAGATGTTCAGGAGCTGTTGCGTGTCGCGAAACCGCACATTGGTCTGCTGCACCTTGCCCGCGCCCTCGATGAAGGTTTGGCGCGCGCCATTGACCATGATGTCGGAGATGTCGTCGCGGGCGAGCAGCGGCTCCAGCGGTCCGTAGCCCAGCACATCGTTGCAGATGTCGCTGAGCAGATCCTCCTGCTCGGCGATCGACATCGCGAAATTCTTGATCGAGACGATGTCGTTGACGATGTCCCGGATTTCCTCGCGGGCGCTCTCGACATCCAGCTTGGCGAGCTGCGAAAGGTCGATCGTATCGATCAGCGCCGCAAAGACCTGGGTCTTGCGCTCGTAATAATTGTCGGATCGTGCCATCGGGGCACGCTCGACAGGTCGAGGCGCCTCGGCGGGTGCCCTGGCCGGCGGCTCCTTCGCATTTGCGGTCGGTTCGGCCGGCCGGGCATACTCGGCCGATGGCGCGACCGACTTCGGCGGCGATGGCAAGGTGGCCGTGCCGCTGAAAGGCTTGTCGTTCCCGCGCTTTCCAAACATGATGATGCTGCTCCCGAAAGTGGTTCGGCTACGCCTGTTTGCGACGAAGAAGGTCCAACAGGCCCGATTTTTTCGACCGCTTGGGTTCGCCGCGCCCGGTCAGGACGTGAGCGATCTGATGGAATGCCTCCACGGCGGCGTGCTTGGCGTCGACCTCGGCGATCATCTGACCGTTGTTGGCGGCACTGCCGAACGCCAGCGGGTCGAACACGATCCGGGCGAGCGGCTCGAGGCCGAGCGGCTCGGAGAATTCGTCGGGCGAAATTTCGGGCCGCTTGGGGATCGCCAGCTGGTTCAGGATGAGATGCGGGGCACGATCGTTCGGCCGCAGCTTTTTCAGCATGTCGACGAGATTTTTGGCATTGCGCAGATTGGCGAGGTCCGGTGTCGCGGTGATGACCACCTGATCGGCCTCCGCCAGGACGCTTCGGGTCCAGTCGCTCCACACATGCGGCACGTCGAGCGCGACGACGGGGGCGCCGCGCTGGGCCGTTTCGATCAGCGCGGTGAAGGCATCGGCGGAAAAGTCGTAGGTTCGGTCGAGGACGGATGGGGCCGCCAGCAGGGACAGGTGTTCGGCGCATTTGGACAGCAGCCGGTCGAGCAGGACGTCGTCCATCCGTTCGGCGGAAAATACCGCTTCCGCGATACCCTGGGCCGGGTCCTGATCGAAATTGATGTTCGCCGTGCCGAACGGCAGATCCAGATCGGCGAGCACCACATCGTTCGAGAACAGCTCGGAGATCGACCAGGCGACGTTGTGGGCGATGGTCGAGGACCCGACGCCGCCCTTGGCGCCGACGAAGGCGATCGAGCGGCCGAGCGGCTCGGCGTCGGGAGCGGTGAACAGCCCGCCGATCACGGTCATGACGTCGGCGATCGAGATCGGCGCGACGAGATACTCCGAAATGCCCCGGCGCACCAGATCGCGGTAGAGTGCGACATCGTTGTAGTGGCCGATGATGACCACCTTCGAGCCAGGGTCGCAGACCTCCGACAATGCCTCGAGTTCGGCGATGAGCTCGTCCGGCGGGAGCTTCGATTCGAGCAGCACCAGATTGGGGGTCGGCGCGCCGGAAAAATGCTCGGTCGCCGCGCGGATGCCGCCCATGTTGACGCGAAGATGGGTTTTCGCCATGCGGCGATCCGAGCCGGCCTTTTCGATCGGCTTGGAAACCCCGTCGGTTTCGCAGAAGGCCTGGATCGAGATGCGCGGCATCGGCCGGACCTTGTCCAGCCCGGCGCTCGCATCCACTGCCTCGTCCGGCACGCCGAACGACACATCTTCCTTGATCGTCTCCGCGCTCACCATTGGTAGTCAGCCTCCGTGTCGTTCGGCTGCGCCATCGTCCGCTCGCCCTTGCGATATTTCTCGAGAATCGTGGTCCGCCGCTCGGCGTCGCTCGAGTCCATGCCGCGCGGCGACAGAAGATCGCGCGGATCGGCGATCTGGGCGGCGAGATTCTGCTGGCTGGCGCAACCGAAGTTGAAGTAGTTCTTGTTCTCGCTCGTATCGGCGAGATCCGCCGGCCAGCGCCCGCAGGGGCCGGTCTTGGCGACCAGCGACGAATAGGCGAGGCGGATCGGCGCCGGGCCGCTCGCTCCCGCCGCCGAGTAGGGCTGGACGAAAATCCGGTCGCGGGCGATCTTGCGGCCGCGCAAGGCCTTGACGATGCCGCCGGAGAGCCGGTCGGCGGCGTATTGATTGGCCGATCCCGTCGGCAGCAGCACCTGGATCGTGTCGGCGCCGGAGGCGCGGAACCGGTCGGCGAAATCCTCGACGCGGCCGCGATCGGCATAGGACAGGCGCCCGTCGGAGGCGACGACCGGGATATCGACCGCCGTCTGCGCTTCCGAGACGACGATCGGATGGCGCGTGCGGTAGTCGTCCGGGATGGCGCCGACCTCGACATGCTGGACATTGGCGCATCCGCCGGCAACCAGCAGCGCGCCGAGCGCGAGGACTGTGCCGCCGCGCCGCCGCGAGAGCCGTCGGGGCTCGGCGCCCGCGGATTCGAAAAGGTCTTTCATCTTCGATCTCCTCGAACCGGTCATTTGTAGATGAAGCCGACGACGCCGTGATACCGGCCTGGGGGCAGCTTGGTTTCCATATGGCCGTAGACGCGGTTGACGCGGCCGAGGAAGTTGCCGGCGCCGTCGCTCGAGATGCCGAGGCCGTCGTCGGGCCGGGCGAGCGCCTGGCGCGCGACCGGCCGCACCAGATACGGCGTCACGATGACGACGAGTTCGGTCTCGTAACGCTGGAAGTCGCGGCTGCGGAACAGGGTGCCGAGGATGGGGATCTTGGAAAGGCCGGGGGTTCCGGAGATCACTTGCCGGACCTCATCCCGAACGAGACCGGCGATGACCAGTGAGCCGCCCGAGGGAAGTTCGACCGTGGTGTCGGCGAGCCGCTTGCGGATACCGGGAGGCGTGACGGCCGGCGCGACCCCTCCCGGAAAGCTGAACGGGCTCTCGAAGGTCGGCTCCGACACGCTGGTACGGATCTTCAGGCTGATACGACCGGCCGAGAGCACGACCGGTGTAAAGTCGAGGCCGATGCCGTAATCGATCTTCGCGGTCTCGTATTCGACCGAGGCGGGGGTCGTGTCGTAGCCGACGATATTGCCGGCCGCGTTGAGGATGGGCGTCCGCGTCTCGGGCGTCTCTGATTTTCCTTGAGGAATGACGAACTCGCCGCCGACCTTGAAACTGGCCTTTTCGCCGGAAATCGCGGTTAGGCTGGGCTCGGCCAGCGTGCGCATGACGCCGGCCTGCTCCATGGCGTTGACCTGGCTGGTGATGTCGAAGCCGCCGATGCTGCCGGTGGCCTTCGCGAAGGTGTCGCTGATCGACTTGCCCAGGCCAAAGGGATTGTCGATGTTGGCATAGGAAATGCCGTCCGACGCGCTGCCGTTGAATCCGAGCTGCTTGACGACCGAGCGCTGCACTTCGGCGACGGTCACCTTGAGCGTCACCTGATCCTCGCCCTGGATCTGCAAGAGATTGACGATCTGGCTCTGGCGGCGGTCCTCCTGGGCGAAGGCGACGTCGCTGTTGCCGCCGCCCGCGCCGCCGGTCGCGGTCGCCGACTGGATATACTGGCCAGTCGTTCCCTCGCCGCCGGTGACGAAGATCCGCGCCAGCCGTTCCACCTTGGCCGCGTCCTGGGGCGTCTGCACCATGCCGGTCAGAACGACATTGTCGTTGAGCATTTCGATCGTGACGTCGGAGGACGGCACATATTTGCGGATCGAAGCCTCCAGGCCGCTGATGTCGCGCTCGATCTTCAGGTCGATCGAGGCGATCTGGCGGTTCTGGCGATCGAAGACGACGATGTTGGTCTGTCCGATCTGCTTGCCGAAGATATAGATGCGGCGCGCGTCCCGGGTCACCGCGTCGGCCACCGCCGGATTGGCGACGAGGATGTCGTGCGCGTCCGCCGCAAGGACGATGACCTTGGTCTTGTTGAGACCGAGATTGATGGTCTGCGCTCCCTGCCGGACATTGACAACCGTTTGCTCGGCCGCCGCCGGCCCGGTCGACAGCACCGGCGTCAGCACGGTCGAGAGGGCGGCGAGGCCCGCGACAGCTTGGCGAAGCAGGGCGCGCGCCATCTTGGATCGGTTACGAGGACTCATCGACCTGCCTGTCATTTGGACGTTGTGATGTCGGTGGACTGGCCGTAGCGCACGACCTTGATCTTGCCGCGCTGGGAATTCTCCTGGGCCAGCAGGAAGGCGGCATAGCCGGGTGAACCCGGCACCGAGTCGGCCAGGGAGCGCAGCGACAGCACCAGCCGGTCGGCGATCTGTTGGGCGGCGGTCAGCGCTTCGGCCTGGTCGGGATCGACCTCGAGGGTCGCGGTCGAGCCGACGACAACCTTCTCGCCGTCCTTGTCCTCGATCGTCTGGTCGATCGCGAGGACGCGCAGATTGCGCAGCACCGTTTCCGTGATCACCTGCTCGCCGCGCCCGTCGGAATTGGCGGTTCGGCGCGTCATGATGATGTCGACATGGTCGTTGGGAAGCACAAAGCCGCCGGCGGAAGTGTCCGCCGCGATCTGCACCGCGACGGCGCGCTTGCCCGCCGGCAGAATCGCCGACATGAAGCCGCGGTCGGCACGGATAAGCTTGGCTTCGCGCACCGGTTCGCCCGCGAAGAAGGACTGACGGGCGATCGAGCCCTTGAGTTCCGCGATCGCTTCGGGGCGATCGCTCTTGAGGATCAGGGTCGGGCCGATCCCGTCCTCCGGCCATTTCTGCCAGTCGAGAACGGCCTCGACGGACGCGCCCATGGCGAGATCGGTGGTGGTAACCAGCACGTCGACGAGCTTGATCGGCGGTTCGGCCGGAGCGGCGGTGATGATCACCGGTTCGGAAGGTTCCGGCTGCGACAGGTTGAGGGCAACGAAGCCGGCGCCGGCAGCCGCGACAAGGGCGACCGCCACGACTGCAATGCGCGCTAGACTCATCGGACAACTCCCGCAAACCGGGCCGCTTGCTTGCGGCTGTTCACGTCGGTTATCGCCGACAAACCCTCAATGTATGGTTAACGAACCCTGACGATGCGGCACCCGCCGACATTCAGGCCCGTCAGAAGGGGGAGCGGGCAAGGCCGTTGAGAGCGGTGTCCATCCAGCCGCTGTTGGAATAGACGGTGAGGCCGGCCGCCCCGAGGGCAATGCCGTAGGGAATACCGGTGTCGCGATCCAGAAGCCGGTCGATGAAGTCGACGCCGGTGACGGGCGCCAGCATGCCGCGCGAGAGGATAAGGCCGATCGTCAGAAGTCCGCCGAAGACCGATCCGAGCAGGAGGTATTCCACAAGCTCGGTTGATGGACCGAACCACAGCGCCGTAGCGGCCATCAGCTTCGCGTCGCCGCCGCCGATCCAGCCGGCCGCGAAGAGGCCGAATGTGACTAGGAGAGTCAGCAGCCCGACGCCGAAATGCAGGCTGATGTCGCCGAGCGGCATGCCCATCGCCAGGGCGAGTACCGGGAAACTGACGACGAGCGCGATCGAAATGCGATTTGCGATTGTCATCGAGACGAGATCGGAACAGGCCGCGTAGACCATGGCGAATGGAAAGATGATCAGGATAGCGAGATTCAGCATCGCGGCTTCGTGGCTCCCGTCCACCTCAAAGACAGCGCCAGCCCGCAAAGGCCGATGACTGTCGATCCATTCCCGTCAAGGCGGCTTTAACCGCCTCGGCTCCATACGAAAAAGACAGGAAACAACGTTTCCCGTCTTTTGCGCTTGATAACCGACTTAGGCATTCGCCACGCGTCAGTTCTTTTTGGTGACGGCTGTTCCGATCGACGTGAACGTCGCCGACAGATTGGTGCCGACCGTGGTGACGGCGACGATGATGGCGGTACCGATCAGAGCGGCAATGAGGCCGTACTCGATCGCGGTGGCGCCGGATTCATCCTTGATGAAGCGCATGAAATGCTTGGACATGGGAACTCCTTGAAACCCGATTACAGCACGCCCGTCGACTGTTTCCGCCGATCGGATTGGGCGAAACTACGCCTCGCCTGTTGCAATCGGCTTAAGGTTTTTGGTTGATTTTTCATTATATGCATTCCCATGCGGAATGGATAATAAACACCAATAAAACCCGGTTAATCCTACGTTTACCGCCTCGCCTTATAGATCAGGCTGATTGACATTCGCGGAACCGGGACCCGTCTCATGAATCGCCTTCTCCGCCTCGTGTTGCCCTTTATGATCCTCGGGCTTGCGTCCGTCGGAGCGCGTGCGGGCGATCAGGGCCCGACGCTCGGCGTCGCGGTCGATCATGCCCGAATCATCGAAATCGACCGCCCCGCCGCGACGGTCATCGTCGGCAATCCGGCCCTCGTCGATGTCGAGGTGCTGAGCTCGGAACGCCTCGTCCTGACCGGGCGCAGTTATGGCATTACCAATATCGTCATTCTCGACCAGGCCGGCGAAATGATCCTCGATGAACAGGTCGCGGTGCAGACCTTCGAGAACAACACGGTGCGCGTCTATCGCCAGGCGAGCCGGGTCACCTACGCCTGCGCGCCGAAATGCGAGCCGACCGTGACGATCGGCGACGATACGGAAAGCTTCCAGCAGGCGAACCAGCAATACGCCATCCGTCAGGCGATGGCGAGCGAGGCCGCGGCGCGCTAGTCGCCGTATCGCGAAGGACGCAAGACCGGCCTTCGGTCCGAAAGGGGCGCTTCGGCGCCCCTGTCCAATCGAGCCCGACGAACTATCTTCGGCACGCGGGGATTGACGCAAATCCACCGCAGCGGAGACAGGCCTTTGGCGCGCGCGATTCTCATGGTTCTCGATTCCTTCGGCATCGGCGGCGCGCGCGATGCGGCGAGTTTCGGCGACGCGGGGGCTGATACGTTCGGCCATATCCTGGCGGCGGCGGAGCGCGGCGAGGCCGATCGGGACGGCCTGCGGTCTGGTCCCCTCGCCCTTCCCAATTTGCGCCGGTTCGGCCTCTACCGCGCCGCCGCTCGGTCATCGACCGATGGCGTCGCCGGCCTCTGGGGTTCGGCCGGCGAAGTCTCGAACGGCAAGGACACGCCGTCCGGCCATTGGGAAATCGCCGGCGTACCGGTGCTCTTCGACTGGGGCTATTTCCCGCGGGAGATCCCCGCCTTCCCGGCCTCCCTCATCCAGCAGATCGTCGACGACAGCCAGATTCCCGGCGTCCTCGGCCAGTGCCACGCCTCGGGCACCGAGATCATCGCCGAACTCGGCGAGGAGAGCGTGCGGACCGGCAAGCCGATCTTCTATACCTCCACCGACAGCGTCCTGCAGATCGCAGCGCACGAGACCCATTTCGGCCTGGAGCGTCTCTACGACCTCTGCGCCATCGCGCGCCGGCATGTCGATCCGTTGAATATCGGCCGGGTCATCGCCCGGCCCTTCGTCGGCGAGACGGCACAAGACTTCCGCCGCACCGCCAACCGACGCGACTATTCCGTGCCGCCGCCGGAACCGACGCTGCTCGACCGCGCCGTCGATGCCGGCCGACGGGTGATCGCCATCGGCAAGATCGGCGACATTTTCGCCCATCAAGGAATTTCCGAAGTGCGCAAGGGCGATGGCAACGATGCGCTGTTCGATGCCATGCTCTGCGCGCTGGACGATGCAAAGGACGGCGATTTGATCTTCGCCAATTTCGTCGATTTCGACATGCTCTACGGCCACCGCCGCGACGTCGCCGGCTATGCCGCCGCGCTGGAGGCCTTCGACGCGCACCTGCCGGAGCTGGAGGCCAGGCTCCGGCCGGGCGATATTGCGGTTCTCACCGCCGATCATGGCTGCGATCCGACCTGGCGCGGCTCCGACCACACCCGTGAGAACGTGCCCGTCTTGGTCTTCGGCCCCGACGTCGCGCCCGGCGGCATCGGCCATCGCGAGACCTTCGCCGATATCGGCGAAAGCGTCGCCGCCCATCTCGGCCTCTCCGCCGGCCGCCACGGAACCAGCTTCCTGTGAACCAGGACACGTCCCCGGCGGTCGCGCGCGCCGGTCGCGGCGGCACGGTACCGATGGCGGAATTGCACTGCCATATCGAGGGCGCCGCCGATCCGGCGCTGGTCCTGGAACTGGCCGAACGGAACGGCATCGATCTCGGCGGCATCATCCGCGACGGCGCCTATGTCTGGCACGACTTCACCAGCTTTCTCGCCGCCTACGATCGCGCCTCGACGGTTTTTCAGAGCGCGGACGATTTCGCCCGGCTCGCCGAGGATCATCTGACGCGGCTCGCGGACGCCGGGACGATCCATGCCGAGTTCTTCATCTCGCCCGATCACGCCGAGGCGGGAGGAACCGCGCCGCAAGCCTATCTCGCGGGCCTTGCCGAAGGGGTCCGCCGCGCCCGCCATGCCACCGGCATCGAAGCCCGGATGATCGTCGTCGGCGTCCGGCATCTGGGCGCCGGGCGGGTCGAAGCCGCCGCGCGCTTTGCCGTCGCCGGCGCGATGTCGGAGCCGCTTCTGACCGGCTTTGGCCTCGCCGGTGACGAGCGCAGCTTCGCGCCGCGCGACTTCGCCAAAGCCTTCGACATCGCTCGCGATGCCGGCCTCGGCCTGACCGCCCATGCCGGCGAATTGCGCGGTGCGGACAGCGTGCGTGACACGATCGCGGCGCTGAAACCGCAACGCATCGGTCACGGCGTCCGCGCGATCGAGGACGATGATCTCGTCCGGCGGATCGCGGCGGACGGTATCGTGCTGGAAGTCTGTCCCGGCTCTAATCTGGCGCTCGGCATCTTTCCCGACGCCGCCGCGCACCCGCTTCGCCGCCTGGTCGAGGCCGGCGTCAAGGTGACGCTGAACGCCGACGATCCGCCCTTCTTCGCCACCGATCTTGCCGCCGAATACCGCTTCGCCGCAGACGCCGGGATCGGCCGGGCCGGGCTGCTCGCCTTGACCCGCAACGCCATCGAGGCCGCCTTCGTCGATCCGGCGACCCGCCAGCGGCTTCTCGACAGGCTGGTGCGCGACGCCATTTCGCTTGGCGCGCCGCCGTCGAGGCATTAGAGCATCGGACGATCCGCAGGCAGAAAGCGAGGCCCCATGGACGGCGTCACCGTCATCGACCACCCGCTGGTCCAACACAAGCTCACCATCATGCGCAAGAAGGAGACGTCGACGGCGAGCTTTCGCCGGCTGCTCCGCGAGATCTCGACGCTGCTATGCTACGCGGTGACGCGCCATCTCGACCTCACCACCATCCGCATCGAAACGCCCATGGAGGCGATGGACGCGCCGGTGCTGGAAGGCAAGAAGCTGGTCTTCGCCTCCATCCTCAGGGCCGGCAACGGCCTCCTGGAAGGCATGCTGGACCTCGTGCCGGCCGCCCGCGTCGCCCATATCGGCCTTTATCGCGACCATGAGACGCTGCAGCCGGTCGAATATTACTTCAAGGCGCCGGACGATCTGGCCGACCGGCTGGTGATCGTCGTCGATCCGATGCTGGCGACCGCCAATTCCGCCATCGCGGCGATGGACAAGCTGAAGGAGCGCGGCGCCCGCAACATCCGCTTCCTCTGCCTTCTCGCCGCGCCCGAGGGCGTCGCGCGGTTTTGCGCCGCGCACCCGGATATTCCGGTGTTCACCGCGGCGATCGACAGCCATCTCAACGACAAGGGCTATATCGTTCCCGGCCTCGGCGATGCCGGCGACCGGATGTACGGCACCAAATAGCCGGCCCATCCGCATGGCCACCGCCGGCTTCCGGGCCGGCGGGGCGTTAACGCTTTCGCAACCGCGCCGACGAAATCCGCCCGCCGCCACCAAGCCCTTTCGCGGACGTTAACGGCGATGCGCTACGCTGGTCCGGTTTTCCGAAACGGCGCGCGGATCGGCCGATGCAGAAATTCGTGATTGTCCTCGTCCTGTCGTCGATGGTGGCGCTCGCGGCCCCGTCGGCCTTCGAGGAATATCGCGCGCGCATGCTCACCGGACAGGTCGAGACGATCGACGCGCCCCCCAAGATCATCGACGCGGCGGTCGAGACCCGCCCCTCCGGCCGCGTCGCGCTGCTGCGCGCCGACCGGAGCGGCCACTTTCGCGCCGACGCGCGGATGAACGGCCGGCCGGTTCCGGTGCTGGTCGACACCGGCGCGACCTTCGTCGCGATCGACGAGGCCACCGCGCGGCAACTCGGCATCGTGCCGGCGAGGACCGACTATCGCCACACGGTGCAGACCGCCAATGGCGAGACCAGGGCGGCGCTCGCCCGGATCGACCGTCTCCAGCTCGGGCCGATCGAGCTGCGCGACGTCGAGGCGCTGGTCACCCGCGACGGCACCCTGCCGGTGACCTTGCTCGGCATGAGCTTTCTGAGCCGCCTGTCGAAATTCGAGATCGCGGACGGCCGCCTGACGCTGAGCCAGTAGTGATCGGGGGGAGGCAGGCCGGCGAACGGTGGTGGTCTGCTGTGGGAGCAAGCTGCCGTAGGAGGGCGAAAGCGCCCTTCGCAGGGCTTCTCGGCCGAGGCGGCCACTTGTCAACGCCCTCGATGCTCCGCACAATCCAGTCATGAGTGAGGAATATAATTTCTTCCGCCTGCGCCAAGCGGCCAAGACCTACATCTCCAAAGTCTTCACCTACGGCGCCCATACTGCGGAACGGCTGCGCAACGTGCGAATGGTCATAGAAGGCTCCGACATCCTCCACCTTGGCGAGGTGGAGGGCGCACTTTGCCTGCGTCTGTCGGGCGAAAAGCGCAAGACACAGGTGACAGCCGTGGTCACGCAGGACGAGAAGGCAGTGCGCCGCCTCACTATCCAGAGCTTCCAGTCCCGAAAGGGAGATTGGTATCAGGGCCAAGAGGAACACACCTTCACCTTTCGGAGCGATGAGTTCCGACGCCTGCTGGCCTTTCTCGACCGGATCGCGTTCATCGATCTGTCGAACGAGGATCGTTTCGACATTGAGGACATCTCAACCGGGACCGGCCGCAAGGCGATCATCGATGCCGCCGACCGCGGGATCGTGGAGCGCATCCGGACGATGAGCGGCGAAGACCGCGAGGCGTTCTTGGGGGCACTGCAGGGATCGCTCTCAACCGAGGAGGTCAATATCCTGCTCGGGCGGCGGCAAGCGCTGGAGGCGTTCGAACGGCAAATTGAAAACGGGTTTTGGTCCGAGCGGGAGTGGCAGGACTTCTTCGAGCGCGAGCCATGGGTCTTCGGCTACGGGCTCGACTACCGCGTCATGGGTACCTTCGACCGTGAGATGACGGTCTCTGGCGGCGGCACAGACAACCGCAACAAGCCCGTGGTCGACTTTCTTATGAGCTTTACAGACTACACCGTGATTGTGGAGATTAAGCGACCCGACACGCCGATCTTCCGGGCGAGGCAGGGCGGCGGGGGAAGTCGTGCGGGAACGCGGGCGTTCAGCGCCGAGTTCATTGGCGCGGTGTCGCAGATACTTGAGCAGAAGGCGGAGTGGCTGGCCTTCGCGGGCAGCGGTGAGCACTTCGCTCGCGACGGCGCTCGTCGGCTGGAGGCTCGAACACGCAACGCAAAGACGATCCTCGTGATCGGCTCGCGTGGGGAATTTGAAGCGGCGAGCAACCCACGGACTGCGCAGGTGCTGCAAGACACGTTCGAGTTGTTCCGCCGAGAGACCCGCTCCATCGACATCGTAACCTTCGACGAGTTGCTCGAGCGGGCGCGGTTCATAACACGGGACGGAAGTCCGTAAGTTGAGAAATAACGCTGGGGCGCAGTCCAGCGGAACAAGTCCAGTGAAAGCGGCTCGGCCGTTCCATTAGGGTCTAAAGAAGATGCCGGGACGCCGTTTGGTTTAGACCCTGCTGGAACGGATGTCCGAGGACCGTCGAGCGCTAACAGCGGTCCATCGCTGCGAGCCTCCGGAATTGGCTACCCACCTCAGCCGAAGCGTTCCAGGACGGCCGAGGCGTCACGCTCGATCGCTTCGCCGGACAGCCCGTAGGCCTCGCGGAGCGCGGCCGCCGCCCTCTCGGCCGTCGCTTCGTCACGGGCATGCACGCGGGCCAGCCTCTCGCCGCGCATCAGCCTGCGGCCGATCAGCGCCAGATCACTGAAGCCGACAGCATGGTCGACGGCATCCTGCGGCCGGGTCCGCCCGCCGCCGAGTTCGACCACGGCCAGGCCGAGCCGGCGCGCGTCGACCGTCGCGACAAAACCGTCCTCGTCCGCCACGATCTCCCGAATGATCGGCGCGGCCGGCAGATAATCCTCCATCCGCTCGACGAAGTCGGAGGGGCCGCCCAGCGCCGCGACCATTTTGGCAAAAGTCTCGGCCGCCCGCCCGTCGCCAAGCGCGGCGTCGGCCTGTTTCCGCCCTTCGATGAGATCCGGCGCGAGACGGGCCGAGAGCAGCATTTCGGCCGCGAGCGCCAGCGTCACCTCTTCGAGCGCCACATCGCGCTGCGCCCCGGTGAGGAAGCGGACGGCATTGCGGATTTCGACGGCATTGCCGGCGGCCGATGCCAGCGACTCGTCCATGCGCGTCAGCAAGGCGGTCGTCCTGAGGCCCGCGCCGTTGGCGACCGCGACGAGGCTCGCGGCCAGGGCCCGCGCATCCTCATGCGACACCATGAAGGCGCCGGACCCCGATTTCACGTCGAGCACCAGGCCGTCGAGCCCCTCGGCGAGCTTCTTCGACAGGATCGAGGCGGTGATCAGCGGGATCGATTCGACCGTCGCCGTCACGTCGCGGATCGCGTAGAAGCGGCCGTCCGCCGGCGCCAGTCGCCCGGTCTGCCCGATGATGGCGCAGCCGATATCGCACACGGTCCGGCGGAAAGTGGCGTTATCGGGCGTCACCGAATAGCCGGGGATCGCCTCCATCTTGTCGAGCGTGCCGCCGGTGTGGCCGAGCCCGCGACCGGAGATCATCGGCACGGCGGCGCCGCAGGCGGCCACGATCGGCGCCAGCATCAGCGAGACATTGTCGCCGACGCCGCCGGTCGAATGCTTGTCGACCACCGGCCGGTCGAGGCCGGCCCAGTCGAGGACATCGCCGGAGTGGAGCATCGCCTCGGTCAGCGCCACGGTCTCATCCTGGCTCATGCCGCGAAAGAACACCGCCATGGCGAAGGCCGCGACCTGGCCCTCGGTGACGCGCTCGCCTGCAAAACCGTCGATGAACGCCTTGATGTCGGCCGCGTCGAGCGTTTCGCCGTCGCGCTTGGCCCGGATGATCTCCTGCGGCAGCCGCATCAGTATCCGGCCTTGGCACCGGCCCGCGCCGCGCCGGCCGCAACGGCCAGGAGATCGCCGAGAACGCTGGAAGCGCCGATCCGAAAGCGCGCGGGCGTCGCGTAGCCGGTCCCGCAGATCGCCTCGGCAAGCTGGTAGTAACCGTCGGCGTCCTCGAAACGCTTGATGCCGCCCGCCGGCTTGAAACCGACATGGCCGCCGGCCTCCGCGATCGCCTCGAGCAACAGCCGCGCCGACGCCGGCGTCGCGTTCTCGGCGACCTTGCCGGTTGAGGTCTTCAGGAAATCCGCGCCACCCTTGAGCGCCGCATGGGCGGCCTGCCAGATCGTCTCGGCCGCCTTGAGCTCGCCGGTTTCCAGGATCGTCTTCAGCCGCGCCGCGCCGCAGGCGGCCTTCACGGCTCGAATTTGTTCCTCGACGAAGGCGGGATCGGCCGGAAGCCGGCGATAGGCGATCACCATGTCGATCTCGTCGGCGCCGTCGGCGACCGCCTGTTCGGTCTCCTTCACCGTCGCCGCGATATCGTCGCCGCCCTCAGGGAAATTCACCACCGTCGCGATCTTGATGCGGGGATCGAGGCGGGCTTTGGCGAAGGCGACGAAGCGCGGCCAGATGCAGATCGCCGCCGTCGGCCCGGCGGGCGTCGCGGCCCGCTCGCATAGCGCCGCGACGTCGGCCTCGCTGCAGTCTTCGTCGAGATTGGTGAGATCGAGACAGGCGATCAGATCCGACGCCCGCCGGCGCCGCGCGGTCTCATCCATCGAAGCCTCCGTTCTCGAGCATTTCACGGACAATGCGGGCCAGCCGCGCGCCGCCCTTCGGCGCCATCTCCTTGGTCTCCGCGTGGGAGAGCTCGGCCCCGGTCATCCCCGCACCGTAATTGGTCACGACCGAGGCGGCCAGCACCTTGAGGCCGAAAAACCGGGCGAGGATCGTCTCCGGCACGGTCGACATGCCGACCGCGTCGGCGCCGAGAATGCGGGCCATGCGGATTTCCGCCGGCGTTTCGAAGGACGGGCCGGAGAACCACAGATAGACGCCGCCGAACAGCTTCTCGCCGCTGGCCTTCGCCGCTTCCGCGAGCCGGCGCCGCAGCTCGGCATCGTAGGCGCTGGTCATGCCGACGAAACGGGCGTCGGACGCTTCGCCGATCAGCGGATTGCGGCCGGAAAAGCCGATGTGGTCCTCGATGATCATCACCGACCCCGGCGGGATGTCCTCGCGCACCGATCCGGCGGAATTGGTCAGGAAGAGCGTCTTGACCCCGAGATCGCGCACCGCCGCGATCACCGGCCGCATCACCGCCGCGTCGCCCGTCTCGTAGTAATGGACGCGGCCCGAGAGGATCAGGACGTCGCGGCCGCCGAGCCGTCCGGCAACCACCTCCCCGGCATGACCGGTGACGCCGCTGACCGGAAATCCGGGAATGTCGGCGAAGGAAACGCGCACGGCGTCCTCGACCGCGTCGACCAGCGCGCCGAGGCCGGAGCCGAGCACCATCGCCGCGACCGGGCGCCGCGCGCCGAGCCGCGCGCGCAGGAAGGCGGCGGCCGGCGTCACGACAGGTTGTCCGTCGCGAAGGCACGCGGCAGGAGTTCGCCCATGGTCACCGTCTCCTGGACGCCGCCGTCGATGTCGCAGAGATGCACCTTGGTCTCGGGCGAGGCGAATTCGGCGATCCGCTGCCGGCAGCCGCCGCAGGGGCTGCACAGCGGCAGCTTTTTAGCGACGACGGCGATCTCGGCAATGCGCCCGCCGCCATCCATCACCAGATGGCCGATGGCGGTGGTCTCGGCGCACCAGCCTTCGGGAAAGCTGACGATTTCCACATTGCAGCCGGAAAAGATGCGCCCGTCGGTCGTCCTGAGCGCCGCTCCGACCGGAAACCGGGAATAGGGAGCGTGGGCGCGCCGCATGGCGGACTTCGCCAGGGCGAAGAGGTCGTCCGCCATCGTCTATCGTTCCTTCACATAAGGCACGCCGCCCGCCTTGGGCGGGGTCGCCTTGCCGACGAAGCCGGCGAGCAGCACCACGGTGAGAATATAGGGCAGCGCCGAGACGAACTGCGCCGAGATCTCGCCGATGACCGGCAGCTGCACGCCCTGGATGCGGATCGAGATCGCGTCGAGAAAGCCGAACAGCAGGCAGGCGAACATCACCGGCACCGGCTTCCAGTTGGCGAAGATCAGCGCGGCCAGCGCGATGTAACCCTTGCCGGCGGTCATGTCGCGGGTAAAGCCCGCCGCCTGCGCCACCGCCAGATAGCTGCCGGCGAGACCCGTCAGGATGCCGCAGATGATCACCGCCCGGTAGCGCAGCCAGGCGACCGAGATGCCGGCGGTGTCGACCGCCGCCGGGTTTTCGCCGACGGCCCGAAGCCGCAGGCCAAAGCGCGTGCGGAACATCACCCACCAGGTGATCGGCACCATCGCGAAGGCGACATAGACGAGCAGCGTGTGGCCGGAGAGAATGTCGGCGTAGATCCGCCCGACGACCGGCACGTCCCGCATCGCCGCCGCGCCCGGCAGGTCGATCGCCTCGAACCGCCCGCCGCCGAACAGGCTCGGCGTGCGCCCGCCCTGGCCGAACCAGCTCTGGCCGAGAATGATCGTCAGCCCGGCGGCGATGAAGTTGATGGCGACGCCCGAGACGATCTGGTTGCCGCGATAGGTGATCGAGGCAAGCCCGTGGACGAGCGAGAAGCCGACCGCCGCGAGGATGCCGACGAAGAGCCCGAGAAACGCCGAACCCCACACGGCGGCGGCCGAGGCGGAGGCGAAGGCGGCGATCAGCATCTTGCCTTCCAGGCTGATGTCGAAAATGCCGGAGCGCTCCGAATAAAGCCCCGCCAGCGCGGCGAAGAGCAGCGGCGTCGACAGGCGGATGGTGGAATCGATGACGTTGATCCAGGCGCCGAAATCCATCACCGCGCCTCCTCCACGTCGACCCCGGCCGGCTCGCCGGTACGCATGCGCACCCATTGATAGGCGGCGCCGACCCCCGGCCGGAACATGTTCTCCAGCGCCCCGGCGAACAGGATGACCAGCCCTTGGATGATGACGATCATGTCGCGTGAGATGGTGGGCATGTCGAAGGACAGCTCCGCCCCGCCCTGATAGAGCACGCCGAACAAGAGCGCCGCGACGACGATGCCGACCGGGTGGCCCCGGCCCATCAGCGCGACGGCGATGCCGACGAAGCCGGCGCCGCCGGGAAAGTCGATCAAGAGCCGGTACTGGTCGCCCATCACCGGATTGAGCGCCATCAACCCGGCGAGGCCGCCGGAAATCGCCATGGCGACGACGATCAGCCGCGTCTCCGACATGCCGGCATAGCGCGCCGCGCGCGGCGAAAAGCCGAGCGTGCGGATTTCGTAGCCGAGCCGCGTTCGCCAGATCAGCACCCAGACCAGCAACGCGGCGAAAAGCGCGACGAACAGCGAGACGTTGAGCGGCGCGCCGCCGAGCGAGACGCCGAAGAGGTCGAACAGGCCGCGCAGCTTCGGCAGTTGCGCGCCGGCCTCGAAGGTGCGGGTTTCCGGCGCCATGGTTCCCGCCGGCTTCAGGACGTTGACGAGCAGATAGACCATCAGCGCGGCGGCGATGAAGTTGAACATGATCGTCGTGATGACGATGTGGCTGCCGCGCCGCGCCTGCAGCCAGGCGGGAATGAACGCCCAGGCCGCGCCGAAGGCGAAGGACAGGCAGACGGCGAGCGGCAGGTTCAGCCACCAGGGCAGGATGCCGCCGAGGGAGAGCGCCACGGTCGCGACGCCCAGCCCGCCGACATAGGCCTGGCCCTCGCCGCCGATATTGAACAGCCCGGCATGGAAGGCGACGGCGACGGCGAGGCCGGTGAAGATGAAGCTGGTGGCGTAATAGAGCGTGAAGCCGATCCCCTCGCCATAGCCGAAGGCGCCGCGGATCATCAGCGCCGCCGCCTCGACCGGGCTTTCGCCGACGATGAGGACGACGAGGCCGGCGACGGCGAAGGCGACGATCAGATTGACCAGCGGAATGAGCCCGTAGTCGATCCAGCCGGGCAGCTTGGCGTAGGGGCGACTCATCGGGGCGACTGATCTCCGCTCGTCAGAAGGTCGAGATGGCCGCGCGCATCGAGCTTGAAGAACGGGTTATGGGCAAGCTCCCACAAATGACCGTCCGGGTCGCGGAAATTGCCGGAGAAGCCGCCCCAGAACACCTTTGCCGGCGGTTTGACCGCCCGCGCTCCCGCCGCGACCGCCTTCTCATAGGCCTCCAGGACCGCTTCCTCGGACTGAAAATTCACAGCCAGGCCGGCCGAACCGGAACCGGCCGGCAGATCGCCCTCGCCGCCATCGGCGATCATCTCGCTCCGCTGCCACAGCGCCAAGACGATCGCCTCGCCGACCATGAAGGCCGTGGATTCCACGCTCTGCGGCGCTTTTTGCCACCCGAGCGCCTCATAGAAGGCGACGGCGCGAGCGACATCCTCGACGCCCAAGGTGACGAGAGAAACGCGGGCAGGGTTCACTCCGCGGCCTCCTGTTGTTCCACACCCGCCATCAACAGGCCCAGCTCGCCCTCGTCCGCGTCCGGGCTGCGTTCGCCGACGATGCGGCCGGAAAACATCACCAGCACCCGGTCGGACAGCGCCCGGATCTCGTCGAGTTCGACCGAGACGAGCAGGATCGCCTTGCCGGCATCGCGCATCTCGATGATGCGCCGGTGGATGAACTCGATCGCCCCGACATCGACGCCGCGCGTCGGCTGACCGATCAACAGCAGGTCGGGATCGCGCTCCATCTCCCGCGCCAGCACGATCTTCTGCTGGTTGCCGCCGGAAAAGCTCGCGGTCTTCAACCGGCAGTCCGGCGGGCGGATGTCGTAGGCGGCAATCTTCTTCGCCGCGTCCCGGCGCATGGCGTCGAGATCGAGCAACCAGCCCTTTTGAAAGCCGGGATCGCGCTGATAGCCGAGAATGGTGTTTTCGTTCTCCTCGAAGGCCAGGACGAGACCAGTATTGTGCCGGTCCTCCGGCACATGGGCGCAGCCGATGCCCCGGATCGCGGCGGGGTCGGCCTCGACGGTCGGATCGATCGTCCGACCGAGCATCTCGATGCGCCCGGCTTCGGCCTTGCGGATTCCGGCGAGCGCTTCCAGCAGTTCCGACTGGCCGTTGCCGGCCACCCCGGCGATGCCGACGATCTCCCCTGCCCGCACGGAAAAGGAGACGTTGTCGACCATGACGACGCCGCGCCGGTCGCGCACCGTCAGCCCGTCGACCTTCAGCTTGACGTCCTTCGGTGCGGCGTCGTCCTTGTCGACGGTCAGGAGCACGCGCCGGCCGACCATCAGTTCGGCGAGTTCACCGACCGCGGTCTCGGCCGTCGTCTTCGTCGCCACCATCTCGCCCTGCCGCATCACCGACACTGCGTCGGTGATCGCCATGATCTCGCGCAGCTTGTGGGTGATCAGGATGATCGTCTTGCCCTGGTCGCGCAGCTGTTTCAGCACGGCGAAGAGGTGATCGGCCTCGGCCGGCGTCAACACGCCGGTCGGCTCGTCGAGGATCAGGATGTCGGCGCCGCGATAGAGCGCCTTGAGGATTTCCACCCGCTGCTGCCGGCCGACGGGAAGTTCTTCCACGACCGCATCCGGATCGACATCGAGCGAGTGGTCTTCTTCGAGACGCTTCAGTTCGGCCCGCACCCTGGCGATGCCGGAGGCCAGCAGCGGCGATTGTTCGGCGCCGAGCATGACGTTTTCGACGACGGTGAAGTTCTCGACCAACATGAAATGCTGATGGACCATGCCGATGCCGGCGGCGATCGCCGCGTTCGGATCGGCGATCTCGACCGTCTTCCCGCCGACGCGGATTTCGCCGGAATCGGCCTGGTAGAAACCGTAGAGGATCGACATCAGCGTCGACTTGCCGGCGCCATTCTCGCCGATGATGCCGTGGATCGTGCCGCGCGCGACGGTGAGGTTGATCTTCTTGTTCGCCCGGACGGCGCCGAAGCTCTTGTCGATGTCGATCAGTTCGATCGCCGGATCGGGCATGCGCTCACTCTGGACTGGCCGCTAGTGGATTGAATTTGGCATTTGATACCCACGTGCGGCGGACTCGAAATCAAATGTCAAATTGGAAAAATCCACAAGAGTCATAAAGTTGCTAGTGGTTCTTTGATTTCGACATTTGCTTGCCAGGGTGCTCCAAGCGGGATGCAAATGTCGAAATCAGACCACTAGTGCCTGGAGCCTACAGCATCGGTTCGACAAGTGGGAACCGGTTTCGCGATAAAACGATGCCTTGTATGGAAGAGCGACGAAACCGCGCAGGGCGACCTTCGACAGACGACCCGAGGAGAGACATGACCGCTTCGACCGACATGAAGGCGGCAGGGCGCCGCGAGCCCGGCGAGCGCGGCGCCTACCGCGCCTTCCTGCCGCTCACCACGCGCTGGGCCGACAACGACGTCTATGGCCATATGAACAATGTCGTCCATTATGCGCTGTTCGATACGGCGGTGAATGGCTGGCTGATCGAAAACGGCCTGCTCGACATCCATGCCGGCGCGCAAATCGGCCTCGTCGTGGAGACCGGCTGCCGCTATCATGGCGAACTCGCCTTTCCCGACCCGGTGACGGCGGGCATTCGGGTTGCGAAGCTGGGACAGTCATCAGTGCGGTACGCGGTCGGCCTGTTTCGCGGCGAGGCGGAGATTGCGGCGGCCGAGGGCTTCTTCGTCCATGTCTATGTCGACCGGGCGACGCGGCGGCCGACGCCGATCGCGGGCCGGTTGCGGGCCAAACTTGCGGAGATCGCGGCATGAGCGAGAAACAGGCGGAGATCAGCGAGCGCGTGCAGGATCTGGAGATCATGGCGGCGCATCAGGCCCAGACCATCGAGGAACTCTCGGAGGAACTGCGCCGCGCCTTCGAGACGATCGAGCGGATGCAGCGCACGCTCAAATCGCTCGGCCAGCGCTTCGATGCCCTGGAAGAGGTCGCGACTCCCAAGCCCGAGATCACCAAGCCGCCGCATTACTGAGCGTCAAATCATCAAGAATCAGCGTTTCGTGGGAGATTGATTCGCAGTGTCTTCACACCAACACGCAACGTAGAGCCGATTTCTCGTTCCATTACCTATGCAATGGATATAGTACATTTACGTACCGCTGACAAGGGCATACGTATCGCTTGCGTTACTTTTTTATGCGAAGGCGATACGTGATGGTTGAACGAACCGATTGGGAAGCCCGCGTGGCGAACATCCTCAAGGCTGAGTTGAAGCGAAAGGGCGTGACCTATGCCCAGCTTGTTGAGAAACTGGCGGCGATCGGTGTCGAGGAAAAGGAAGTGAACGTCCGCAACAAGCTGTCGCGGGGCAAGTTCACGGCAGCGTTCATGGCAGCGTGCTATGAGGCGATCGGGTCTGAAACGATCAGGCTAGATTAACGATGGGGCGGATCGTGCGACTTTTCATGGGCGCGGCGACAGGCGCCGCATTTGTGATCATCGTGCTCGTATCAGCCATCTGGCTAACCGACGATCTGCGTAACGGCGACCAAGACGCTCCCAGCACCTATCGCGAAGCCCAAAGCCACTCGCCACGCATCGTCCCACCCATTGCGCCGGGTGCGCACGGTTTCGGGAACTCCGGAACCAGCGATCAGGTACCCCGAGAATCCGCCGACAATGCCGAAAATGGCGAACAGTATTTTGCCAAAGCCGATCTCGACGCCCAGCGAAGCATGGCGCGTAGCACGGTGCAAGTCGTGTATGCCACGTGGTTCATGGCCGTTCTCACGGCATTTGGTGTCTACCTGATTTACCGGACGCTTCTCTACACACGACAAGCCGCCGTTGACACTGGCGTGGCCGCCCGTGCGGCAGAGGGTGCCGTCGACGAAGCGCGCCGAACAACGCTCATCACCAGTGAACAGGCTCGGCTTACGCTGCGCGCCGACATCCCATACGTCTACCTTGCAAAGTTGCCCGAAATCGCCCGCATCGCTCCCAGAAGGGTGCCCTCCCGCAGGACTCTTGCCGTAATATCGCTTGAGAATTTTGGGCGAACCGCTGCCATCATAAAGCGGGTCAGATATGGCCACTCCACCGCAAGCGATCTCTCTCGCGATGTTGCTTACCCGCAAGACGTTCGGTTTGAGGCTCCTGTCCGTCCGAACGACATTGCCACAACCAAGGAAAAGGTCTGGATCGAATGGTCCGCTGCCGAAATGGACGCTATAAATTCCGGAAGCGGGTTCTGGCTCTACGCCGCTGTCGAATATGTCGACTACCTTGGCACCCGGTATGATGTTCGCTGCTACGCACGATGGAGCGGGCCGTCCTTCGCCGAGATAGGCGAGGCCGATACTCCAGATGGGGTTCCTGAAGGCTACTGGCGGGAACAGACCAAGATAGGCGACGGATAGCCCGGCAAGGGCCACCGTGTTCGCTATCAATTTCGCTGCGCTCATAGCGCGGTCCTTTCTGTAGGACCGCGCCGGCAGAAAACGCTTGGTGCGTTTGCTACATAAGGGCGCGAAAAGGCTTTCTCTCCCACAAGGGGCGAGAAGGCGCCAAGCCGCTGTGCCGTGCGTCATCCTCAGGCTTCGATAATTGGCGAAATCGTCCAACACAGTCGTCATCCTCGCCCGTCGGGCGGGGATCCATGCCAAGCCGCTCGAGCTGCCAATCCGTTGACGGACAGGATGGGGATAAACGTCGCGGCATGGGTCCCGGCTCAAGGCCGGGATGACGCGGTTTGGATGCCCGCGCCCGAAGCTTCCACCGGGATAACGAGTCCGCGCAACTTCCGAAAAGCCGGCCGCCCCCTAAAAAACTTCTCCCCCCCTCTTTCCCCCTCCCGCATACTCCCCTCACCGCCGGCCCACGGAACGGGCGCGAATGATCACCGGGATCGTTCGTTGGGCCAAGGGGAGAAATCCCTGGCGGTGCGGTGTCCGCGACGGGGCTTCTTCCGGAGAAGCCCCGGCCCGGACGGCCCTTTGCTCCCGCCGGACCGTCCCCCACTGATGAGGGGTCCGTGGTCTGGGTCCACTTGAACGCCCCCGCCAGGGGCGTGAAGATCCGGCAGCGCGCGCAAGCCCATGAGAAAGGCGGGGTTTGCGTGTCGAAGGGTTGCTCAGACACCGCGCGGGATGCCGGAGGCGGACCGTATTGACTTAAAACAGTCGGAGGGTTCGCCTCCGGCGTCCCGCCGCCTCTCCCGAGCATCGCGAGGGAAGGCGGCGACCAGGGTCCCGCCAGCGACGAGGCGAATGCCGAGGAGCTTACGGGCGGGACAAGGGAAACGAAGCGAAGCGGAAGGAGGCGAAGCCATTGTCGGGGAAATGCCAGTGCCGGCCGCGCGAGCGGCGCGGGCGATGTCGCGCGCCGTGGTCCCCCTACGGCAGCCGGGCGATCCGTTCGGTAAGCAGCGAAAAATACGCCTCGGAATCGCCGGAGCGCACCCAGACGGCGTTTTTCGGCCGGTCGGTGACGCCCCAGTAATCGCAGACCGTCATCCCCCGCGTCAGCGGGCTGGCGGTCTCGATCGCCACATTGACCGACCGTCCGGTGAAGATATCCGGCTGCAGCACGAAGGCGGTGACGCACGGATCGTGCAGCGGCGCGCCCTCCCAGCCGTATTTCTCGACGTCGAACCGCTCCGAAAAGCCGAGCATCGCCGCCACCGCCGCGCCGGAGCGGTTGCCGAGATCGCCGAAGGCGGCAATCCGCGACCGGGTCGAGCGCATCTGATGGGTCACGTCGAGCGGCAGGACCGTGATCGCCGCGCCGCTGGCAAAGACGATCGCCGCCGCCTCCGGATCGACGAAGATGTTGAACTCGGCTGCCGGCGTGATGTTGCCGGCCTCGAAACAGCCGCCGCCCATCAGGACGATGTCCTTCAGCCGCGCCGCGATGTCCGGCGCCTTGGTCATGGCCAACCCGACATTGGTGAGCGGCCCGAGCGCCAGGAGGCGGATCGTTCCGGAGGGATGCGCGCGGATCGTCTCGATCAGGAAGTCGACGCCGTGGGCATCCCGGGCGGTCAGCGTCGGCTCCGGCAGGTCCGGTCCGTCGAGCCCGGTCGGGCCGTGGACGTGCTCGGCGGTGACCAGATTGCGCAGCAGCGGCCGCGCGCATCCGGCGTGGACCGGCACGTCGGTGCGATCGGTAAGTTCCAGAAGCCGCAGGGCGTTGCGGGTGGTGTGATGGATCGGGATGTTGCCGGCGATCGTGACGATGCCGAGGATGTCGATCTCGTCCGGCGAGGCCAGCGCGGTCAGGATCGCGACGGCGTCGTCCTGTCCCGGATCGGTATCGAAGATCACTTTTTCGGCCATGCCGCATCACTCCAGCGCGCTGTTCCGCGCCCCGATAACACCGGGATCGTCAGACAGAAAGAGCTTGAGCCCGTGCCTGGCGGCATCGCACCCGGCCGGCGCGATATGCCGGGCACCGCAGAAAAAAGGCGCCCCCGAAAGGGCGCCTCGGCGAAGGTGATGTTGCAAGCTACGTCAGTAAGGGCAAGCCGAATCTGTCGAGTAATCATGAACCGCGATCTCGCCCGCGATGATCTTGGCCTTGGCCTCCTCGGCCGCCGCCTTCATCTCCTCGGTGACCAGCTCGGCATTGTGCTCGTCCATGGCGTAGCCGACCCCGTCCTGTTCCAGCCCCAAGGTGATGGTGCCGGCCGTCCACTGATCCTTCGCCGCGTCCTCGAAGGTCGAATAGACGGCGTTGTCGACGCGCTTGACCATCGATGTCAGCACGTTGCCGGGAAACAGGCCGTTCTGGTTGGAATCGACGCCGATACCGTATTTGCCGGCGTCGGCGGCCGCCTGCAACACGCCGATCCCGGTGCCGCCTGCCGCGTGGAAGATCACGTCGGCCCCCTGGTCGATCTGCGCCTTGGTCAGCTCGCCGCCGCGCACCGGGTCGTTCCAGGCCGCGCCGGTGCTGCCGGTCATGTTCTCGATGACCTTGGCGTCGGCCGAAACCGATTTGACGCCGCCCTTGTAGCCACAGGCGAATTTCGAGATCAGCGGAATATCCATGCCGCCGACGAAGCCGACCGTATCGGTCTCGGACTTCATCGCCGCGAGAATGCCGACCAGATACGATCCCTCTTCTTCCTTGAACAGGATCGACCGCACGTTCGGGGCGTCGACGACGGCGTCGATGATGGCGAATTTCGTGTCGGGATATTCCTTCGCCACCGCTTCCAGCGCGGCGGCCTGGGCGAAGCCGACGGAGATGATCGGGCTCGCCCCGTCCCGGGCGAAGCGCCGCAGCGCCTGCTCGCGCTGGGCGTCGTTGACGATCTCGAACTCGCGATACTCGGTGCCGGTGTCGGCCTTGTATTTCTCGGCGCCGTTATAGGCGGCCTCATTGAAGGATTTGTCGAACTTGCCGCCGAGGTCGTAGAGGATCGCCGGCGCGAATTCGGCGGCCGACGCCGCGGTGACCGAGAGGATGGAAGTGGCGAGAAGTCCGGCCAGGAACTGTTTCATGGATTGTCCGATCCCTGTTGCAGATGATGGGTCTGAAAAACCACCGGATTGCCGCCGGCGGGATGTCGCGGGCTGCGACGCGGGCCGCGCCTGCCGGGAGACTGGCACGGGGCGCGGCGAGAATCATCTGAAATCCGCGCCTTCGGCTACGAACGCGCGCGCCGGGAATCCCGCCGGCACCTCGGGCAAGACCCGCCGGCGCGGCGATCGCTATTCCGCCGCCTCGGTCTTCAGTCCGATCGGACAGGAGATTCCGGTGCCGCCGACGCCGCAGTAGCCGCTGGGGTTCTTGGCGAGATATTGCTGGTGATAGGCCTCGGCGTAATAGAATTCGCTCGCCGGTTCGATCTCGGTCGTGATCGTACCCTTGTGGCCGGCCTTGGCGAGCGCCTGTTGATAGGCCAACTTCGAAGCCTCGGCGGCGTCGGCCTGCGCCTGCGAGGATGTATAGATCGCCGAGCGATACTGGGTGCCCATGTCGTTACCCTGGCGCATGCCCTGCGTCGGGTCGTGGCCTTCCCAGAAGGTCGCAAGCAGACGCTCGTAGGTGATCACCGCCGGGTCGAAGACGACCAGCACCACCTCGTTCTGGCCGGTCTGGCCGGTGCAGACTTCCTGATAGGTCGGGTTGGGCGTCGCACCGCCCGAATAGCCCGCGGCGGTCACATGAACGCCGGGAAGCTGCCAGAACTTGCGCTCGACGCCCCAGAAGCAGCCCATGCCGAAGATCGCCGTCTCCAGGCCATCCGGGAAGGGCGGCTTCAATGGGTGGCCGTTGACGAAATGGGTCTCGGCGGTGTCGATCGGCTCGGCCCGTCCCGGCAGCGCCTCTTCGTGTCCCGGCAGCTTCATCTTCTTGGAAAACATATCGAGAATATACATGAATTACTCCTTGTTCGGCGCCCAGGGGCACCAGCGGACAGGCCTCAGCGGACCAGGCGGCGACGCCTCTTGCGCTCGCGTCCGGCGAAGAGCAGGACCAGACCCGCGACACCGGCGGTGATCGAAACCGACCAGCGGCCGATCTCGGCGAGCATGGCGGCCACCGTCGCGCTCTGGACACCGGACGGCTCCAGGCTCCCGCCCATCATCGCCAGCGCCTCCCTCACGCTCACCAGATGCGTGACTTGATCGGCGAGCGAGCGGGCGATGTCGCCGACGGCGAACACGACGGCGATGGCCAGCAGGAGGCTGCCGATCAGACGCACCAAAAACCGCATGATCCTGTCGCTCCCATCCTGTCATTTGGCGACCCGTCGGACCACCGCTCCGCCCTCTGCCCGCGCGAAGATCGGAACGGCCGCGGGACCGCCATCACCTACTCCGATACCATGTGGGGATTGCCCCCGTCGGCGGCAATGTAGCGCCCTTGGGAGCATCCCGGAAGTTTGCTGAATTCGCGGGTTGAACCGCGGAGCGTTCTGGCTATAGTCCGCGGCTGTTCGAGACAGGGCATCGACCCCCGGCGTTTCGCTTCGCCGGTCCGTTCGGCGCGGATGAATTCCGGAGAGGGATGTCGTTGCGGGGAGGCGACGAGAGCGGGATGCAACCTCCCGCTTTTCAGTTCGAAAGCACGGAGAGGTGGCCGAGTGGTCGAAGGCGCACGCCTGGAAAGTGTGTAGGCGGGAAACCGTCTCGAGGGTTCGAATCCCTCTCTCTCCGCCATTTTCCTGCAATTTTGTGCGTTTGTCCGGCCCCGCCCGGCGCGGGCCGCGATCGCCCGCGCCAGCCAGATCTGTCACAGATCGTATTGCGCCCGCGCGATATCGCCCAGCCCGACCTTGTCGAGCCGGTCCAGCGGCGCCAGGAAGGTCACCTGGATCACCCCCGGCGCGCGGCCGATCTCGATCGCTCCGTTGATCGTCGCGCGATTGCGCACCTCCGGCACGGACATGTCCAGGAGCTTGGCCGCCCGCTCCAGCCCGTTCTCGATCGCTTCATTCAATGTCGGCGCCGTGCCGATCACCGAAATCGGTGCCGAGCTCTCGAGCTGTTTGATTTTCCAGGTCTTGGCCAGCCGCTCTGCCTTGGCGCGCTCGGCTTCCGAGAAGGGCCGGGCCAGCGGTGGCAGATCCTCGAGCAGCGGGAACAACACCGGTCCATCGATCGGATAGTCTTTCAGCACCTCGACCTGCAGCGTGACGCTGCCAGAGACATCCATCGTGTGGCCGGCGATCTCGCCGTCGCCCTGGGCGGCATGCATGTCGCCCATATAGACGCCAGCGCCCTTCACCTTGACCGGCGCGACCAGCACCGCGCCGGGGCGCACCGCGTCGATGTCCATGTGCCCGTCGGTCTTGTGTTCGGCCAATTGTTCGGCGGTGATGGCGTATTCATGCGGGGCGCCGACGAGGAAGGCGCCGAAATCGCCGGCATTGTGGGAATCGGGCAGCGGCATCGACGGCGTCGTGCCCAATTGCCCGAGGAAGGGGCGCATGCGCACCATCACCGCCGGCATGTCCGAAGGCGCATAGGTCAGGATCGGGTGCTGCACCGACTGATCCGGCAGCGCCGCATAATGATGGGCGTCGCGGGCGATGGTCTCGGCCGCCTGCTTGGGCATCGTCACCCCGACATGACGCGTTTCGTCGAACACCACAGTATAGCCATGCACGATCTCGAAGGGCTTCACCGTGTTGCCGCAGGCATCGCATTTGACCGCGTCGCCGCCGATCCCCTCGACATGGGTCTCGGGCCAGAGCGTGTCGCAGGTCGGGCAGCGCGCGGCGACATAAGGATCGCCCAGGCAAAAGCCTTCCGGCGAACTGTCGTGGCCGGACGCGGTCGCGATCGAGGTCACGCTGATGTCACGGATGCGGATGATGACGCCGTCGCCCGGTTCCGCGCCCAAGATCTCGACCGGCTGGGTTACCTCATGGCCGCCGCGCAGCCGCGGCGTGATCATCGGGCCCCAGCAGCCCGGCGCGGTGTTGGCGATGATCGTTCCGCCGTTCTCGACCGGGCCGAGCATAGGCTGGTCGGGGTCGAGCACGCTGTTGGTGAAGCCCTGGACGACGACGCTGCGTTGCGCGGCCTTGTCCGGATTGGTGATGTCAAGCATCTAACGCTCCCCTTGGTAGTGAAATCGCCCGGCCGGTGGCGGCCGCTCGGCGGTGAAGCTAGCACGAGCGAAGCGCTTCGCCACTCGAAACAGCCGGTTCCAGAACCGCGCGGTTACCTGCCCCGTCATATTCGCAGGGCGGTCGTCTCCAGGATCATCCCGGATGCGAACAAGGGCGGATCCGGTCCAATGCCTGATCAGCCCGGCGGCAACGGCACTGCGGCGATGCCGGCCTGCGAGCACGATGGGAGCCCGCCACCCGGCAGGCCGATGAGCGCGGCGACCAGATCACCGTGATCGAGGAGTTCGCCCATCGTCAGCCGCAGTCCGCGTCGAGAACGGTCGCCATGATCAGCGGAAAGCTCACCGAAAAGGCGGCCACGAAGACGATTTCCTCGATGGGCAGGCCGGCGATGCGCACGCCGCTCAGCTCGGGTCCGTTCCATATCGAGAAGAATCCCGGCACCAAGGCGGCGGCGGCAAAGAGAACCAGAACGTAGTATGGCGGATAAAGCAGGAGTGCTGCCGCCGCGTAGCGCAGTCGGACTGGTCGCCATGCGCCGAGGACCACGGCCGTCGCCGCCATCACGATCACCAGTGTTCCCGTATTCGACGCACCGACGGTGTGGACCACGATAGCGGTCAGCGTGGTCAGCGTGGCGATGGCCGCAAGGCGCCGGAGCGCAGGCCCCCAAGCGGCGGAAAGGAGCAGCCGCCCGCGCCAAGGCACAATGGCCGCGAACCAGACGCCGGCGCCGAGGCTGAAGCTGACGAGGATGTCCTCGGAACCCCACATACCGCCGCCGATCCTCGTCGGCGTCCAGTACGTCGCGTCGAACAGGATCACCGGCGGCGCAAGGACCATACCGACCAGCCCGGCCACGACAATGCTCCACCTCAGGCGCCCGGCGAGGACGATGGCCAGCGCCGCGCCGGGCAGGCCGATCAGGGCGGCCACCAGATAACCGTGATCGGCGATCAGATCGGCGGTCGCCATTGTTCCTCCCACTTTCCCTTTGGCATCATGTCCCAGAACACGATGCTGGCGAAATCCGTCGACGAACAAGCATTGGCCCGCCCGGAACTTGCGCCCGGCGACAAGCTGGTGCCTGATGCGGAGGACGCCGGATCAGAGGACTGATGCCGACATCTTTCGACCTCAACGCCAGTGGGAGCGTGCCGAATCTGTTGCCCGTCGCCGGGGCCGAACTGCAATGGTGGTTCGTGCAGGGGCATGTCGCGGGCGACGACGCGCCGGCGGTCCATTTCATGGCCGCTTTCTTCGTCATCAATGGCGTTGCGCGCGCGGCTCCGGAACCGGCGCACATGCTGCTGCTGCATATCCTCGACGGCGCGACGACGCCCCATGTCGTCAGCCGCATTACGCCGGCAGTCGCGGCGGTGCACAGGGCATGGGCGCGGACCGTAGCGCAAGCCAACTACGCGCCAGCCCTGGCGTCCGTTGTGCTGCGGCGCCATTTGGCGGATGTCGAAAGTTCGGCAAGCGAAGGTGGCATCGACACCCGCGCCGACGGCGCCTGGCTCGGGACCGACACGTTCGCGATCCACTGGGACGGCTTTGCCTTCGCCGCAACGGATGGCGGGTTCGAACTTGCGCTGCCCACGGGGGCAAATGGCGCCGCCCGGCTGCGGCTCGAACCGCAACGGCCGTGGATGGACGAGGATGGCGGTCGCCTCGATCCGGCGGTGGCTTCGCCCTATCGCTACATCTGCTGCCCGCGCCTGGCCGTATCCGGGGAGATTGGGGGCCGACAAGTCAACGGACATGCCTGGATCGACCGCCAGTGGGGCGCGCTCGATCGCTGGCTGCTGGTGCGGGGGCACGACGGCATCCAGCTTTCGGGCTGGGACTGGCTGGGTCTGACGCTCGAGGACGGCACCGACTTCCTCATCCAGCGCGGCTACACGGTCGGCGCCGGCCCGCTCGGCAACGGCTTCGTCGTCCGTTTCGACAAGCGGTCGGCGCGGCTGACGCCGGGCGGCTTCGCGCCGGCGCCGCATGGCTACTGGACCAGCCACCGAAGCGGCGCCCGCTATCCGGTTGCGCGTCGGGTCTTGCTGCCCGCCGAAGACGGCGTGATCGACGTCGTCCCGGTGCGGCGCGATCAGGAAATTCCAGTCTATGGCGCTTCGGCGATTTGGGAGGGCGCCGTGACGGCGTCGGGCCACCTCGCCGGCCGGGAAGTGGCCGGGCATGGCCGGCTCGAACTGTTTGGCTATGGCTATGCCGACACCGTCGCCCGTTACCTTGCCCGGCGGATGCGCCGGGGCTTTGGCGGCTGAACCGGCTATCGGCCGCGCAAAACGTCGGCCGGCGGAGAACTCGCCGCCCGCAGCGCCGGCAGCAGCGATCCGACAAGGCCGATGGCGAGCGAAACCAGTGCCGCAAGAGTGACGAGCGCCAGGTTGATCTCCGGCACGACAAGCCCGGCGACGACCGGGAGTGCCGACACCAGACGAGCCGCGGCAACGCCCACGGCGGAGCCAAGCACACCGCCGAGCGCGGCAAGGACAACGCCTTCCAGCACTATGCTTGCCACGATCCTTCGTCTTGGCCAGCCGACGGCGCTCATGATGGCAATTTCGCCCCGCCGTTCGTTTACGGCCATCGTCATGGTGTTGAGGATGGCGAGGACGGCGGTCGCCAGCGCGATGATCGAGATGGTGGTCGAGACCACGTCAGCGATGCGTGCGAAGGTGTGGCTGTCGACCAGATTCTCGGTCTCCTCGACGGCATAATTGGGAAAGGCCGCCTTCAGGTCCAGCGCCAGCCGCTGGCGCTCCTGCGGACTGGCCTCCTGATCGAGACGGACGTTGATCGATGTCGCCTGGCCCTCGCGGAACATCAGCGTCTGGGCGACCGGCAGCGGGATGAAGACGAGATTGCGGGTCAACACGGAGGCGGAGCCGGCGATCCCGACAACGGCGAATTCCGCCTGGAATACTTCCAGACGGTCGCCGACGCCCGCCCCAAGGCGCTCGGCGAGGCTGGTGCCGATGACAGCGGACCGTCCATCCTGGGCGCCCGGCAAGCGCCCGGCGATCATGTCGAGCGAGCGCCACGGGTAGCTACCGACCGGCCAGGCGACGACGATCGCCGACTCACCGCTGCCGAGTGTCGTCACCCGGCTCATTTCCGGCGCCGTCGCGACGACGCCCGGCGCTCGCGCGAGATCATCGGCGAGCGTTTCCGGGACGATCGACGAGATCAGGTCGAGAGCGCCGGCCTCGGTAACGATTACATCGGTCTGACGCGCCTCGAGGGCGGCGAGCAGCGACTGTTCGATGCCTCGCGCCAGACCCACCAGCGCCACGAAGGAGGCGACCGACAGAAGGACGCCGGCGATCGTCGCCGCCGTCCGCCCCTTGCGGGCGGTCAGGTTTCGGAGCGCGAGTGAGGACAGGTTCACCGGCCACCTCCCGTGAGGCCTTCACGACACATAGCGCCCTCTCCCGTCGATCACCTGGAAACGTCGCTGGCAGGCGGCCGCCACGGTCTCGTCATGGGTGACAATCAGGACGGTGAGCCCCGCCTCGGCGCGAAGCCGGACCAGAAGGTCGATGATGGCGCGCGAATTGACGCTGTCGAGCTCACCCGTCGGCTCGTCCGCAAGCAGTATCTCCGGTCGATTGGCAAGGCCGCGTGCAACCGCAATGCGCTGCCGCTCGCCGCCCGAGAGGCCGGCAGGCCAATGGTCGCCGAAGCCTTCGGCCTTGACGGCGTCCAGCAGGCCGCGCACCCGCGACTGTCGCTCGGCGCTGCTCGCCCCGAGACCGAGCATCGGCAGTTCGATATTCTCGGCCGCAGTCAAGGTCGGCAGCAGCCAGTCCTCTTGAAAGACGAGACCGATGCGGCGCGCGCGAAGATTCGTCCAGTCAGCCGCGTCCGCCGGTCGCTCGCCAAGGATCGCGATTCGACCTGAGTCGACCTCGGTCAAGCCGGACAGCGCATAAAGAAGGGTCGACTTGCCGCTGCCGCTCGGTCCGACGATGGCAGTCATGTCGCCGCGCTGGACGGCGATGTCCAGTCCGTCGAGGGCGCGCGCCTTGCGGTCGCGAAAGGTCTTGACCAACGCCTCGGCCCGGATCGCCTCGCCGCTCAAAGCAGCCGGTCCACGATCCGCCCGGACGAGAGTTCGTCGAGGAGCCTGGCAAAGCTACCGTCGGCGATGATGCGGACGAAGGTGGCACGCTGGCGCGCCGAGGCCCGGATACCATCAACCTCGACATCGCAACCGCGCCGCGGATTATCGCGGCACATCAGCCAGAATATGTCGGCGCGGCGGCCTCTGGTCCGACTCTCGGAAGCCACGACGGGGGAGGCGCTCGGTCCGATTCGCGCGCCCTTGACGGCCGACACCGCGGCACCGGCATCGCGGACGCCGCGAACGAAACTTTTGGCGAGAAAGGCATCGTAGGCCCGGCGGTAGCCGCTCCAGTTGGCGCGCGCTTCGGCCGGAAGTTGCGTCCCGAGTGCCGCCCGCGCCATGGCGTTGCGATCGAAATGCCGCGCGGCGATGAGATTGAATTTCGACTGCAGTTCCGCATCCGGAAGGTGGCCGCGGGCAGAGAGCTTGTCGGTTGCCACGAGCAGGCTGGCGATGGCGCGTTCGGCTATGCGTGTCGCGGTCTCGCCGTTGGCAATCGCGACCGCCGCGAGCAGGGCCAGACCGAATATACCCAAGCCCGCGGCCCTGACCCCGCTTGCCACCGTGAAACTGGTCCGACCATCTCGCGCGTTGCCGCCTGTGAGGTCGGCGGATCGCAAAGGAGAGCTTGTGGTCCTGACCATCGTTCGGGCTCGTTCGCTGCCGCGTCTTCTATCGTCGCCTTTCGAACAACGCAGTTCCTTGCACTCTAATCGGCGCATTGGTCTTCATGACAGAATCCTGCGTCTTCCCACCCATCGGGGCGCTCTTGTTCGCGCAATTCCTGGTCGGCGATGGAAAGGGCCGATCGGAACGACGCACTACTGCTCACCGTGACCAAGATTCCTGAACCGACTGGCATCTTGGCGCGAAACGGGCGCCAAAGGTGCCGAGATGATCTGCTTGGTCAACGCGCCCCCAGGCGATGACGAAGCAGCGGTATATGTCTCGTTCTCGCCACCGGGCGGTTGATATTGCTAAATGCGAAAATGAATGCCGGCTTTCACCACGGTGGCACGGTGTCGGATTGGCCGATCGAACGGCAGCTACAGGCCATCGGCCGAAGTGGTTCCGCTGCTCTGCCCGGTCTCCCGGGAATGGATTTAGCGAGTCAAACAGTTTGACCTCCTGTGCCATCTGCCCCTTGAAGAAGAGCCCGGCGCGGTATTGGCGGTGAGCGTCCCCCCAATTCTCGACCGGGCCGAGCATCGGCTGATCGAGATCGAGCGCGCCTTGCACCACGACACTGCGTTGCGTGGTCTTCGTCGGCTTGTTGATGTCAAGCATCTCAAGCTCCCTTGATCGTAAACTCGCCCGGCCGGTGGCGGCCGCTCGGCGGTGAAGCTAGCACGAGCGAAGCGCTTCGCCACCCGAAACAGCTGGATCGGGAACCCCGGTATGATCGCGCGGTCTTCGGCCCGCGGGACCGGACAACCGGGCCGTTTCGAACGACGCGGCGTCCGCGCCGGCGACATCGCAGCGTCGCGATTGCTTCCGCTCGCGATGGGGATGATAGTCCCAAGACGGCATCCATCGTGGCAGCTGGACCATCCGTCGAGGTATGAGATGAAAGACGAGACCGATGCTTGGCTTCGAAACGGCCGACAAGCGGGTCGTGTAATGCCGACGACCCCCGACGCCGGCGCCCTCGTCAGATCCGCCGCGTCGGCACTGTTCCTGGCCGCCGCGATCGTCGTCGGCGCGACGGCGGTGGCGCGAGCGGCCAAATGCACCGCCTCGCCGAAGGCGGGGATCGACTGGAGCGGCTGCGACCGCAGCAATCTGGTTCTGTCCAGCGCCAATCTGGAAGGCGCCAACCTGCAGAAGACCGATTTCACCCAGACCGACCTGCGGAACGCCAGGCTCGTATCGGCGAACCTTGAAAAGGCTGCACTCGTGCGTGCATCGCTCGCCGGCGCTGTTGCCGACAAGGCCAATTTCACCAAGGTGGAAGGTTATCGGACGGACCTCTCCCAGCTATCCGCGCGCGGCGCCGCGTTCCATGGCGCGGAACTCCAGCGGGCGGACTTCCGGGATTCCGACCTCAGCGGGAGCAGTTTCGAGAAGGCCGAACTGGGTCGCGCGATTTTCGTTGGGGCGGATCTGACCGGCACGGTATACCCCCTCGCCAATCTCGCCCGCGCCGATTTCAGCGAGGCCGTCATATCGGGCCCTATCGACTTCAGTGGCGCCTATTTGTTTTTGACCCGACTGGAGGGGGTCGATTTGTCGGCTGCGGTCGGTCTGGAGCAAGGTCAGATCGCCATTGCCTGCGGCGATGCGAACACGCGGCTACCTGCTGGTTTGTTGCATCCGCCGGGGTGGCCGTGCGGGACGGAGTGATGCGGCTTGGGGGCGGGGCCGGGGGGCATTCGAACGCGGAGCGCCGGCGCGCAGGCGTGGCGCCGGTTCGAACGCAAGACGCCCCTCGGCTTTTGGGCGCGAGGGGCGTTTTGATATGGCTGGTTTTTTGTGAAGATGGAGAAGCTTTGCGATTTGCAGACCTGGCGGCGACCGACTTTCCCGCGTCTTGAGACGAAGTATCATGGGCGCTGGGGCGTTTCACGGCCGAGTTCGGAATGGGATCGGGTGCGGCCGCCCCGCTAGAACCACCAGGTCGGCAAATCGCAAAGCGTGAGAAGAAGGTCTTTTTTGGGGGGCCCCAACCGCCGGCGCCCGCATCCGCGGGCTTGGCTTTCGCGCCATCAGGCGCGTCGGCCGGTCGGCCTCTGACTGCCGTGCGTAAGCTGTCGCCCCTGTTGGGACGTCGCTCGGACGGAGCCAGGTGTTGAAGTGCTGGATTTGCAGATTTTCATGAGAGGTAAGCGTGTTGGTTTGCCTGGGGCCCGACCTTGACGATCGAGCGCCGTCCGAGCGTGCCGCGTGAGCGGCGTATCGCGAGGACAGCCCCGCTCCGACTGGAGCGGCGGGCGTCAGCCCGTAGCCAAGCGGACGGATCTCCGCGCCGGCGATTGAGGCCAACAAACAAGACCAATGTTCCCAACCCCCTCGGGATTGGTGAACATTGACGAATGAGAATGATCAAGCCGATCGAGCGATTAGTACCGGTAAGCTTCATGCGTTGCCGCACTTC
>NZ_JALHBS010000115.1 GCF_024195285.1 Aurantimonas marianensis | reverse complement strand
GCCGTCTCGACGAGGTCTTCCGGGACGGCATGGAGCAGTATTTCCGCGAGCAGCTCATCGACCTGTGGAACGGCAAGCTGTTTCAACAGCGCGAGGTCGTCAACTACGCCCTCGACGGTGAGGAACTTCACGTCCACATGCAGTTTTCCGTGTTTCCGGGGCGCGAGGCCGACTGGTCGCTGGTGCAGGTGGCGTTGACGGACATTACCGCGCGCAAGAAGGCCGAGGCCTATCTGGAATATCTCGGCAAGCATGATGTCCTGACGAAACTCTACAATCGGTCGTTCTTCGTGGACGAGTTGAACCGGCTGGAACGCAAGGGCCCCGGTCCGGTGAGCGTCGTCGTCGTCGATCTCAACGGGCTGAAGTCCATCAACGACAGTCTGGGACACGCGGCCGGAGACGCGCTGCTTCGACGGGCTGGCGAAGTGCTGAACGAAGCGGTCGCGAAACCCTGCCACGCCGCCCGGATCGGGGGAGACGAGTTCATCGTTCTGATGCCCGCGAGTTCGGAAGCCGAGGGGCGCGAGATGATGATCGCGATTCAGGATCTGGTCGAGGTCAACAATCAGTTCTATTCCGGTACCGCGCTTTCCTTTTCGCTCGGCATGGCGACGGCGATGCCGAGCGAGCGGTTGGAGGACACGATCAAGCGCGCCGACGCCCGGATGTACGAGTCGAAACGCCTTCATTACCTGGAAGCCGGCCTCGATCGCCGCGGCAAGACGACTGAGGACGTGGACCTGGCCGGCGATGCTTGAGGCCAGCGACGTTTCGTCGATGGCCTGAACCTGCTACCGGATGCATCGCTCGCACGGACTCGGTAGTTTGGGCGCCTGATTGCGTATCCGGTTGCCGTGGTCGTGGAGAGCGTTGTCGAATTCGGCGCGTCAGGCGCCAATGGATGTGAAGCCCCGTGCCGCCAGTGTCATCGAAACCGGAAAATCCCGTCCTCCTCGGCGTCGTCGGCGGCGCACATGGGCTCAAGGGCGAATGCCGGGTGCGGTCCTTTACGGAAGATCCGACCGATCTTGGCGCCTACGGGCCACTCTTCGACACGGAGGGCAACCGCTACACGGTTAAGAGCGCGCGCCGGCAGAAGAACGTCGTCGTGGTTCGCTTTGTCGAGGTTGAGGATCGCAACCATGCCGAGCGACTGAACGGCCGGGAACTTTTCGTCGACCGGTCCGCCTTGCCGGAGCCCGAGGAATCGGACGAATTCTACCTCGACGACCTTGTCGGCCTCGCGGTGGAGACGGGGTCGGGCGCGGTCGTCGGCACGGTCGTGGCGTTCCATGATTTCGGCGCCGGCGACATTGTCGAGATCAAGCCGCCGGAAGGCCCGACCGTGATGATCCCGTTTTCCGAGGCCGCGGTTCCTGAGATCGACGCGGAGCGTGGCGTGATCATCGTCGAACCTTTCGCCGCCGGGCTTGCCGAGGCGGACACCGACGAGCCCGAAGATGTGAGCGAGCCAACGGCTGACCAGGACTGACGCCCGGCTCCGGCGTCATCCCCGTCGGTTTACTCCGCGCCTTGCGGCGCGTAACCAATTCCTTGTTTACCTGCGGCAGGGATTTGGTCCCGCCCGCTACTGTAAGGACCGCTCCATGATCATCGTCGCCGGAACCCAGCGTCTTCATCCCACCGATCTCGAAGCTTTGCGTGAAACGGCCAAGGCCACCATCGCCGCGACCCGCGCTGAGACGGGATGCATCGTCTATTCTTTCGCCGAGGATCTGAGCGAGCCGGGTCTGGTGCGGATTTACGAGGAGTGGGAGAGCCGGGATGATCTCGCCCGGCATGGCAAATCCGACCACATTGCCGCCTGGCGGGCGGCGCTGAGCAAGGTCGAGATACTCGGCCGCGAGCTGAAGATCATCGAGGTCGCCAAGAGCGAACCACTCGCCTGAGCCTGTCATGAGCTTCCGCGCCTCTGTCCTGACGCTCCATCCGGAGATGTTTCCCGGACCGCTCGGCGTCTCGCTGGCCGGCAAGGCGCTGGAACGCGGCGATTTCGCGCTGGAGACGGTGCAGATTCGCGACTTCGGCGTCGGTCGCCACCGCATGGTCGACGACACCCCGTCGGGCGGTGGCGCCGGTATGGTGATGCGGGCCGATGTTTTGGCGGCAGCGGTCGACTCGGCCTCGCCGGCGGGCGACCCGCGTCCCCGGCTGCTGATGAGCCCGCGCGGCAAGCCGCTGACGCAGGCGCGGGTGCGCGAACTCGCGGCGGGCGTGGGCGCCGTGATCGTCTGCGGGCGCTTCGAGGGGGTCGACGAACGGGTCATCGAGGCGCGCGGCCTCGTCGAGGTCTCGATCGGCGATTACATCCTCTCCGGCGGTGAAGTCGCCGCGATGGTGCTGCTCGACGCCGTGGTCCGGTTGCTGCCCGGCGTCATGGGCAACGCCCGATCGGGTGAGACGGAAAGCTTCGAAACGGGCCTGCTCGAACATCCCCACTATACCCGGCCTGCGGAATGGGAGGGGCGCACGATTCCCGACGTCCTGACGTCGGGCGACCACGGGGCGGTCGAACGCTGGCGGCAGGCCGAGGCGCAACGGATTACCCACGCGCGACGACCGGATTTGCTCTCCGACTGACGTTGCTTGATCGACTCCACGGCACCGTTCGGGCATAAACCGAACTGCCGCGAATGCCGTTGGCGCCCTGGTCCCGCAAAAGTCGTGTCGCAAGTCGACGTGAGATAGTGACAATGGCGGCAAAGCGGTGTATGGGCGACACCGATTTCCTCAGAATAACTTGACCGTACCCGCGGCCATGTCGGCTGAGACTGACTTTTCCGGCATGAAACGAATTGAGGCTATGCCATGAACATCATCTCCGAACTCGAGGCCGCCGAGGCCGAACGGATCAACGCGATCCGTACCATTCCCGAATTCTCCGCCGGTGATACGTTGCGCGTCAACGTCAAGGTCACCGAGGGCACGCGCACCCGCGTCCAGGCCTATGAAGGGGTCTGCATCGCGCGTTCCGGCTCCGGCCTTCAGGAAAACTTCACCGTCCGCAAGATCTCCTATGGCGAAGGCGTCGAGCGCGTCTTTCCGCTCTATTCGCCGCAGCTCGACTCGGTCGAGGTCGTGCGGCGCGGCAAGGTGCGGCGGGCTAAGCTCTATTATCTGCGCGATCGCCGGGGCAAGTCGGCCCGCATCGTCGAGGCGACCAATGTGCGCGCCCGCAAGCTGAACGACGACGCCCGCCAGATCGCCGTCGCGGAGCGGGACAAGGCCAAGGCCGAGAAGCAGGCGGCCAAGGACGCCGCCGAATAAGCCGACCTTTCAGTCGGAAGGAATTTCAGAAAGCGGCCCCCGGGGCCGCTTTCTTGCGTTTTGGCCCAGGATCGCGACCAGCCTCCATACCAGGGGGCAGCACTGCTCGGCGGCGACGTTATCGTTCGGCGCTGGTCGGCTCGTGGATCGTGCCGGTTGCCGAAATCCAGCCCCATCGAATGCCGGCCCACGCCCGTTCATGCGCGAGATAGGTGAAGAAGCCGAGCAGGCCCGATGCGGCGGCGAGCGCGCCACCGGAGGTGAGCGAGCCGGTAAACAGAAACCCCAGGATCGACATCGTCACGAGGCCCAAGAGCTGCCAGGACGCGGCTTTCACAAGGCTCCGCACGCGGGTTTCCATCGGGTGATCTCCATGCGTCTGAACGAATCCTTCTGCCACGATGCGCCGCATCGATGGTCGGATTCGCATGTTTTTCGAAGTCCAGAGCGCCGGCACCGGCTTGGGAGGCGGGCTGGAAAGCCGGCGCCCTGGAAGCAGATGTCACGACCATAGGCTTTTCAGCCCCTCGCGGGAATTCCGTGAATTCTCATGTTTTGATTCACGAATGTAGATATTCTACTCGTATAGTGATAAAAATCATCAGTTATGGATAAACGACAAAGATCCCGGCTTTTCCGAGAGCGATTGAACGCCGCAATGACCTCGGCGGCCCTGTCCAAGAGCGGGCTGGCTCGGGCGACCGGCGCCGATCGCTCGACCGTCTCGCTGATCCTGTCCTCCGACGACGGGCGCCTGCCGAACGCGCAATTCGCGGCCGAATGCGCCAGCGCGCTCGGCGTCTCCTGCGACTGGCTGCTGGGATTGACCGACCGGCGCGAGCGCAGCGCTGACGTTCTGCAGGTGGCGATGCGCATCGAGGAAGCGGCGCGCGCCCCGTCCGACAAGTCGATCTATCGCTGGCACGAGGAGGCGCGCGGCTACAAGATCCGCCACGTTCCGGCGACCCTGCCGGACATGCTGAAATCCGAGGCCGTGCTGCATTTCGAGTATGGTGACTTTCTCGGCCGCACCTCCGACCAGGCGATCGCCGACATGCGCGACCGCCTCGCCTATCTCCGGGCGCCCGACACCGACTACGAGATCGCCATGCCGATCGATGCGCTGGAGAGTTTCGCGGCCGGCGAGGGCTACTGGCGCGGCCTGACGCCGGAGGAAAGGCGAGCGCAGCTCGAGCGTTTGGCCCGTTTGACCGAGGAGCTCTATCCTTCGCTCCGGCTGTATCTGTTCGACCGCAAGAAGGTGTTCTCCGCCCCGGTGACGATCTTCGGCCCGTTGCAGGCGGCGGTCTATGTCGGCCGCTTCTATCTCGCCTTTCGCGAGCGTCGGCAGGTGATGGAACTGACCCGGCACTTCGACGGGTTGGTGCGCGAGGCCGACTTCGAGGCGCGGCATACACCGCGATTCATCGAGGATTTGGTGGTTTCCGGATAGGCGCGCCGCAGGCGAACGCGCCGATTGTCACTTGCGTCGGCAATTGCTATTTCGTGTGCATGACGAGAATCCGGAATCGGAAAGCGCGGGCGCATCTGCCGACCAGCGAGGGCTTCGCCGGGCTCTCCGATCATGTGCGTCTGCCCGGCCGTTTCTTCTACCGGCTGATCGCCGCCGATGGCAGGTAGCGCGGCCGACGAGCGCCCCTGAGGCGCGCGCGATCCATCCTTTCGCCCATTCGACCGCCGGTGGTCCGAGAGCCGTCGGAAAAGGACAGAGCCATGAGCAACGCCGAAGCCAAACCTCGCACCGTTTATGACAAGATCTGGGACGAACATCTGGTCGAGGAACAGGAGGGTGGCACCTGCCTGATCTATATCGATCGCCATCTCGTCCATGAGGTGACGAGCCCACAGGCTTTCGAGGGTCTGCGGCTCGCCGGCCGCAAGGTGCGCCAGCCGGAAAAAACGCTTGCTGTCGTCGATCACAACGTACCGACCACGGATCGCTCGCATGGCATCGCCAACGAGGAGAGCCGCATCCAGGTCGAGGCGCTGGCGAGGAACGCCGCCGATTTCGGCATCGAGTATTTCAACGAGGTCGACCGGCGGCAGGGCATCGTCCACATCATCGGTCCCGAACAGGGTTTCACCCTGCCGGGCATGACCATCGTCTGCGGCGACAGCCACACCTCCACCCACGGCGCCTTCGGCGCGCTGGCGCACGGCATCGGCACCTCGGAGGTCGAGCATGTGCTGGCCACCCAGACGCTGATCCAGTCGAAGGCGAAGAACATGCTGGTCGAGGTGAACGGCCAGCTTCCCGACGGCGTCACCGCCAAGGACATCATCCTGGCGATCATCGGCGAAATCGGCACGGCGGGCGGCACCGGCTATGTCATCGAATATGCCGGCGAGGCGATCCGCGCCCTGTCGATGGAAGGGCGGATGACGATCTGCAACATGTCGATCGAGGCCGGCGCGCGGGCCGGGCTGATCGCGCCGGACGAGACCACTTTCGCCTATATCAAGGACAAGCCACGCGCGCCCAAGGGCGAGGCATTCGACATGGCGGTTGCCTATTGGCGGTCGCTGACATCGGACGCGGACGCCCATTACGACAAGGTGGTGCGGCTCGATGCGGCCAACTTGCCGCCGGTCGTCTCGTGGGGCTCCTCGCCCGAGGACGTCGTCTCGGTCGAGGGCGTCGTACCCGACCCGGCGGCCATCCCGGACGAGAACAAGCGGAAATCGAAGCAGCGCGCTTTGGAATACATGGGGCTGACTCCCGGCACGAAGATCACCGACATCGCGGTGGACAAGATCTTCATCGGCTCCTGCACCAACGGCCGGATCGAGGATCTGCGGGCCGTCGCCCAGGTGGTCGAGGGGCGCCGTATGGCGGCGGGCGTCTCCGGGATGATCGTCCCCGGCTCGGGGCTGGTGAAGGCGCAGGCGGAAGAAGAAGGGCTCGACCGGATCTTCATGGCTGCCGGCTTCGAATGGCGCGAGCCCGGCTGCTCCATGTGCCTCGGCATGAACGAGGACCGGCTGAAGCCGCACGAGCGATGCGCCTCGACCTCGAACCGCAATTTCGAGGGCCGTCAGGGCTCCAAGGGGCGCACCCATCTGGTGTCGCCGGCGATGGCGGCGGCGGCGGCGATCGCCGGCCGCTTCGTCGACATCAGGACCTGGAAATAGCGACCCCCCCGGCGGCGGGCGAACGGGATCAGGCGACCATCGAGATTGATCCCGCTTCGTCCGATTGCTTGGTTTCAGCGGCTGCCTCGGCCGCGATGACGCAGTCCCGGCCGGCTTGCTTTGCCTGGTAGAGCCGATCGTCCGCCCGCCGGTAGGCGGCCTCGAAGCTCTCGCCCGGCCTGGCGGCGGCGACGCCGAAGCTGGCGGTAATCTGAATACCGGCCAGCGGCAGCGGCCAGGCGACACCCTTCAGCGCCTCGCGGATTTCGAGGGCTTTCGCCGCGCCCGCCGATGTGTCGGCGCCTTCGACGAAGATCGCGAACTCCTCGCCGCCCATACGTCCGGCAAAGCCGAGGCGGTCCGCGAACAGACCGAGAAGCGCCCCCAGGCCGGCGATCACCATGTCGCCGGCTGCGTGGCCGTTGCGGTCGTTCACCGCTTTGAAGTAGTCGACGTCGATCAGGACGAGCGCACCTTCGGCTCCCCGGCGCTCGGTGGCGGCACGCAGTTGCAGCTCGAAACCGCGGCGATTGAGAAGGCCGGACAGAAGATCGGTCTCGGAGGAGACGCGGTAGCGCTCGACGGCATCGAGACCGATGGCGATGAGCGCGGTAAAGGCGAACAGCAGACCGAATGCGATGCCCCCGAGCTGGAAGAAAAACGCCCAGCTCGACAGGCGCCAATCGGCGGTCGTCAGTTGCGGAGACGGATCGACGAGGAAAATGACATTCTGAGCCAGCAGGTTTGCCGCCAGCAACAGGGCGAGTGCGAACAATGCCCGGTTGACCGGCTTTTGCAGGTTGCCCCACATCTGCGTAGCGGCGAAGAGGGCGAAGGCGGCGCACCCGGTCTGCACGGCGGCAATTTCGGCCGGAACGCTGTCGTAGAAGACCAGAGCGAGTCCGGCGACGAGAAGCGTCAGCGCGACCACGGCCAAGGCGGCGAAGTCGCGCGGACGGCGCTGGAACCGCTCGGATATGCCGCGCGCCATCGCCGCCATGGCGAACAGGAACAGCGAGTCTTCGAGGATCGCTTTCGCGACGCCGTAGTCCCCGCCCGGAAAGATCGCCGTCGTGTAGGCGATGGCCGCCAGCGCGTAGGCGATGCCCCATGAGACCCCGCCGGGAACGGTGACACCGAGGACGAGGAAGACCCCCGAGATCGCCGCCAGAGCGAGAGGCACGCACCAGGCCAGAATGTCTGCTTCGCTCATGTCGGCTCATATTTGAAAGACGGTCTCTTCGGGAGCGACCGATGAGATAGTGGTAAGGGCGAAAGCGGCCAGCGCCGTTGGGTGGGATAACCGTAGCCGGCTTGAGTTAACGGATCTCTTAAGTCGCGTGTAGTATTGATCCGGCATTGCAACTAGAGATTTATTCATGAAAACAGTAGCATAGGGGTTTATGGTCCGGTTTGGGCTGGCGACCTTGCGGCATTTTTTAGGCGGCGGCGGTCCGATGCCGTCGGATGACCTCAGCCGAGAAGATCCCGCCTTGGGGGTCTTGACGCCGGCTCCCGCAGGCGTGAAAGGCTTTTGCCTATGGAGACGCCGACCCCCGACATCGAGATCAGGCGCCTGCGCCTCAGCGACGCGCGCGATTTGGCACCGCTGATCTCGGCCTACAACCAATCGCTCTTTCGCGGGGCGCCGGGGTCCCCGGACACCTATTACGCGGAGCAACTACTGCAGGACCGGACGGCGGAATTGCTGGGCGCGCGGCTCGACGGCGAACTCGTCGGCTTCGTCCTCTTCTATGACATTCCGGACGTGTGGACGGGCATGCGCTCCGGGCTCGCCGATCATATTTACGTGGATCACCGCCATCGCCGCAAAGGCATCGCCAAGGCGATGATCGATCTTCTCGCCGATGAAGCCGACGGTCGCGGCTGGTCGAAGCTGGTGCTGCATTCGCCGCGAAATCCCGGCAATGGACGCCGGCTTTATGAAAAGATCGCCGATCCGGCGGACTGGTCGAGCTATGTCATCCGCTTCATCGACCGCGAACCCTCGCCGAAGTGATTCGAAACTTGCAGGGGCGCGGGGCAGGTGTCGGCCGAGGTTGCCGCGCCTTCTTGCCGCGCCTAATCGATTAAGCCAGCCTTGCCGCCCCTACTGCAACGCGAAAGGCTTGCTTTCGCAGTTGCGATAAGCCTTTTAAGGAGGCATCCGACCGCGCTGTGCGATACGGGCCCGGTGCCTATATGCTGCATGGCGCAAGGGAAATTCAAGGACGAGAGAGCACCGATGTCCGACGCCCCATCCACGCGGCCCCTCTCGCCGCATCTCAGCATCTACAAATTCCGCCCCACCATGGCGATGTCGATTCTGCATCGAATCACCGGCAGCGCGCTTTACGTGGGCACGCTGTTCTTCGTCTGGTGGCTGGTCGCCGCGGCCGGCGGTCCGGAGGCATTCTCATACGCGTCCGCCTTCTTCGGCTCGATCATCGGGCAGCTGATCTTGTTCGGCTACACTTGGGCGCTGCTCCATCACATGTTCGGCGGCATTCGGCACTTGATCTGGGATACCGGGCGAGGGTTGGGCAAGGAAACCTCGACCCGTCTGGCCCAGGCGACGCTGGTGGCCTCGCTGGCCGTCACGCTGATCCTTTGGATCGCCATTTTGATCTTCGGTTGAGGGAGCGCGCCATGACCGACATGAGAACACCGTTGCGCCGGGTGCGCGGCCTTGGTTCGGCGACCAGTGGCACCGAGCACTTCTGGCAGCAGCGGCTGACCGCTGTCGCCAACCTGTTTCTGATCAGCTTCTTCGTGATCCTCGTCATCGCCCTCCACAACGAGAGCTATGCGGACGTGCGCGCCGCCTTCGCCAATCCGTTGGTCGGTATCGCCATGGCGCTGGTGACGGTGTCGGCGGCGATCCACATGCGGCTCGGCATGCAGGTGATCATCGAAGATTACGTGCACGGCGGGATGAAAGTGATCCTCGTGATTCTCAATACGTTTTTCGCGGTCGCCATCGCCGGCGCGAGCCTGTTCGCGATCGTCAAGATGAGCTTCGGAGTCTGACCATGGCATCGAATGGAACCGGCAACGGAGCCGGGCAGCCGCATCGCAGCGCCCCGGCCCAGAACGGCAAGGCCTATCCGATCACCGACCACACCTTCGACGTCGTCGTCGTCGGAGCCGGCGGCGCGGGACTTCGCGCGACGCTGGGCGCCGCGCAGGCCGGGCTCAAGACCGCCTGCATTACCAAGGTGTTCCCGACCCGCTCCCATACCGTCGCCGCGCAGGGCGGCGTCGCCGCCTCGCTGGGCAACATGGGCAAGGACGACTGGCGCTGGCACATGTACGACACCGTCAAGGGGTCGGACTGGCTGGGCGACCAGGATGCCATCGAATATCTGGTGCGCGAGGCGCCGGCGGCGGTTTACGAGCTGGAGCATTTCGGCGTGCCGTTCTCACGGACCGAGGATGGCAAGATATACCAGCGGCCCTTCGGCGGCATGACCACCGATTTCGGTCAGGGGCCGCCTGCCCAGCGCACCTGTGCCGCCGCCGACCGGACCGGCCACGCGATGCTGCATACGCTCTATGGCCAGTCGCTGCGCCATTCCACCGAGTTTTTCATCGAATATTTCGCCATCGACCTGATCATGGATGAGGAGGGTGCCTGCCGGGGCGTGATCGCGCTTTGCCTCGACGACGGCACGTTGCATCGCTTTCGCGCCAAGAAGACGATCCTGGCCACCGGCGGCTACGGCCGGGCCTATTTTTCGGCGACCTCCGCCCACACCTGTACCGGCGACGGCAACGCGATGGTGCTCCGGGCGGGGCTGCCGCTCCAGGACATGGAGTTCGTGCAATTCCATCCGACCGGCATCTACGGCGCGGGCTGCCTGATCACCGAGGGCTCGCGCGGCGAGGGCGGCTATCTCACCAATTCGGAGGGCGAGCGCTTCATGGAGCGCTATGCGCCGTCGGCCAAGGATCTGGCGTCGCGCGACGTGGTCAGCCGCGCAATGACGCTGGAAATTCGCGAGGGACGCGGCGTTGGCAAGCAGAAGGATCACATCTTCCTGCATCTCGACCATCTCGATCCGGCCGTATTGCACGAACGGCTTCCCGGCATTTCGGAATCGGCGAAGATCTTCGCCGGCGTCGACGTCACCCGCGAGCCGATCCCGGTGCTGCCGACGGTTCATTACAACATGGGCGGCATCCCGACGAATTATCACGGCGAGGTGCTGACCAAGAAGGACGGTGATCCGGATACGGTGGTGCCGGGACTGATGGCGGTGGGCGAGGCGGCCTGCGTCTCCGTCCACGGCGCCAATCGGCTCGGCTCCAATTCGCTGATAGATCTCGTCGTCTTCGGCCGTGCCGCGGGGCTGCGCTGCGCCGAGACGGTCACGTCCGGCGAGGGCCATGCGCCGCTGCCCGCCGATGCCAGCGACAAGGCGATCGCCCGCCTCGACCGGTTCCGCCATGCCGCAGGTTCGACGCCGACCGCCGAGCTCCGCGACCGGATGCAGCAGACCATGCAGTCGAACTGCGCGGTCTTCCGCACCGGCGAGGTTCTCGAGGAAGGCCACCAGAATATCCACGCCGTCTGGTCTGCTTCGCAAGACGTACGGGTGACTGACCGCTCGTTGATCTGGAACACCGACCTCGTCGAGACGCTCGAATACGACAATCTGATCGCCCAGGCCGTGGTGACGATGGATTCGGCGCGCAACCGCACGGAATCGCGCGGCGCCCATGCGCGCGAGGATTTTCCCGACCGCGACGACGTGAACTGGATGAAGCACACGCTGTCCTTCTGCGATACCGGCGCAAGGACCGTGACGCTCGAGGACCGGCCGGTGCATGCCTATACGCTGTCGAACGAGATCGACTACATCGAGCCAAAGACGCGGGTGTATTGATCGCGAAAGCGGGACGCTCCATTCTCCCGTTGATGGAGGTTTCGATGACTCGGATCGGGCACAGCAGCGGGAGACAGGGTTCGATGTACGCCATCGTCTTCGACCTCGGCACGAACAGAAAGAGGTCTATCCAGGATCTTCCTGGAACAATGCTGACAACGAGGTCCGGGCGTTTCTTGGAAAGCACGGGTTCGACTGGCAGCAAGGAACACCTAATTCGGGGACGACACCGTCAACGAGGTGTCCTGCGTCCTGACAATTCAGGATCTCACCGAAGAATTTGACTGGTTTGCACCCTCTGTTCGGGACGTCAGGATGCTGCGGATCGAGTCCAACACCGATCTCATGCCGGCTGTGGAACCGGCCGTGAAGCGCAAAGCCGGTTGATCGCTCGCTCCGATGTCAGGCCTCGACGGCTTTTCGCGTCGCGCAATCTCGCGGGATGCCACGCTATCCCGACTGCCGCATTACGATCGGCGTGCTAAGTGTGTCGGCGGGCACCGGTGACCGGCCCGCTTGAGCGGCCGACATTCAGTCATTTCGGAGGAACTGCATGATTCGATCCACAGGCGCCGGTCTCGCGGCAATTGCCGCGCTCGCTCTTTTGGCAGCGCCGGCCGGGGCGCAATCCGAGACCGGGCTGCCGAAGACCCAAAGCAACGGAACGGCCGAGGTCGGCGCGAGCGAAAACGCGCAAGGCATACAGACGCCGGCCGACCCCGCCGCGACGGAGACGCCCGAGTATCCTGCCGCTTCGGGCGGCGAGGCGAGCGATGCGACGGCCACCGGTTCGCCGGCCGGCTCGGCGACGTCGGCCACCGGGGCAAACAGGGCGGACAGCGAGCCCCGCGCCATGCCGTCGAACGAGGTCGGCGAGAAATTCGAGCTGCCGCGCGTCAGCGGCGACGATCAGATCGAATTGATCGCCGGACTCTGCGGCGTGCAGATGAAAGAGATGACGCCGGCCGCCTGCAAATGCCTCGCGAGTGAAGCGATGAGCGAACTGTCGGATCCGCAACGCGATTATCTGATCGCCAGCGTGGTGGCGCCGCCGGTAGCCGACCGCATGTTGAAGGACCGCCGCGTCGGCGCAGCCGACCAGAAGACGATTTTCGCCTTCCTCAACACGACGTCGGACGCCTGCAGGACCGGCAAGCTCGTCCCTTCGGCGGAGGCGCCCGCACCCGCCAAATAGTCCTCGCAACAGAGTTGGCCGGTTGCCGAGCGACCGGCCCGTCGTCCGCCAGCAAAATTTTTCCTCGCCGCGCCGTGACGCGGCCCTATCGTTCCGCCGATGGCTCACGACAAATTTCACTCGATCGTTCACCGTGCCGAAGGTCTATGGGATCGAGCCCGCTTCCATGCGAAGCGGGCGACCGGCCTTCTGGGAACGCCGATACTTCTGGCCTATCGTGGGTTTCAAACGCCGGATGGGTTGTGGCTGCGGGGCCGGGTCATCGAGGATCAGGGCGTAATCTCGGCCGAACACACCGAATCGATCCTCGGCAATGTGTGGCTCAGTCTCAAGCGTTACGAGACCGACGAGATCAGGGGCGCGCGAATTGCCTATTCGGCAGGCGGCGTGACCGGCGAGGTGACGACCGACGAGGAGGGATATTTCGACCTCACCATCGAACATCCCGCCCGGAGCGAGGCGGCCCCTTGGCTCCCTGTCGAACTGATTCTCATCCATGCCCCGTATTACGATTTGCGGCCGCTGGGAGCGAAGGCGGAAATCCGTGTCGTTTCGCCGAAAGCCCGGTTCGGCGTGATTTCCGATATCGACGACACCATCGTTAAGACCGGTGCCACGAATTTTCTGAAACACTGGCGGACGGTGGCGGCGAACTCGGCCCGGAGCCGGACCGCCTTTCCCGGCGTCACGCACCTCTACCGCGCGCTCGCCGAGGGCGAGGCCGGCCCGCAAACCAATCCGATCTTCTACGTCTCGTCCAGCCCGTGGAATCTGTTCGATCTGTTCGAGCGCTTCATGGTGCTGCACGACATTCCGCTCGGTCCGATGCTTCTGAAGGATTTCGGTCTCGACGCCACCAAATGGTTGACGGGCGGCCACGACGACCACAAGCTGAAAATGATCGAGCGCATCATATCGGCCCATCCACGATTGTCGTTCGTGTTGATCGGCGATTCCGGTCAGCGCGACGCCGTCATCTACGCCGAAGCGGCCCGCCGCTATCCGGGGCGCGTCCTGGCGGTGTATATTCGGGACGTGACGGGCGGTCATCTCGCGGAGGAGGCCGACGAAGGCGTTTTAGCTCTCCAACGCGCCGGCATCCCCGTGACGGTCGCGCCGACACTGGAAACGGCGGCGCACCAGGCCGCGGAAGCCGGCTTGGCGCGATCCTCGGTCATTGGCGAGGTTCGCGCCGCCATCGAGCAGCGGCGGCGTGAGGAGGGGGATAGCGAGGACAGCGCGGGCGATTCTCAGGAAACCTCCCGATCATAAGTCGGTTGAGCGCCCAGGGCTGGAATAAAACCGTAAAACCCGGACATTCAAACGATTCGAGCCGCGACCGCGCTGTTTCGTCTCTGGTGTTTTGCAGCGCACGCTTTATGTTGCGGCCAATCCAACCGGCACCGGATAAAGCATCATGGTCGAACTCGCCCTTCCGAAGAACTCCACGATCAACGAGGGCAAGGTCTGGGACAAACCGGCAGGGGCGGCGAACGTCCGCGAATTCAAGATCTACCGCTGGTCGCCGGATGACGGGGCCAATCCGCGCACCGACACCTTCTATGTCGATACCGACGATTGCGGACCGATGGTCCTCGACGCGCTGCTGTGGATCAAGAACCGGGTCGATTCCACCCTGACGCTGCGCCGCTCCTGCCGCGAAGGCATCTGCGGTTCCTGCGCCATGAACATCGATGGCTCGAACACGCTCGCCTGCACCAAGGGGATGGACGAGATCGCCGGACCGGTGAAGGTCTATCCGCTGCCGCACATGCCGGTGGTCAAGGATCTGATCCCGGATCTGACGGTGCCCTACGCCCAGCTTCGCTCGATCGAGCCCTGGCTGAAGACCGAGACGCCGGAGCCCGAGAAGGAGTGGCGCCAGAGCCATGCGGATCGCGAGAAGCTCGACGGTCTCTATGAGTGCATCCTGTGCTTCTGCTGCCAGACCTCGTGCCCTTCCTATTGGTGGAACGGCGAGCGCTATCTCGGACCGGCTGTTCTGCTACAGGCCTATCGCTGGCTGATCGATTCCCGCGACGAGGCGACCGGCGAGCGGCTCGACGATCTGGAGGATCCGTTCAAGCTGTATCGGTGCCACACGATCATGAACTGCACCCAGACCTGTCCGAAAGGGCTGAACCCAGCCAAGGCGATCGCCGAAATCAAGAAGATGATGGTCGAGCGCCGCGTCTGATCGCGGGGGCCGTGTTTCGCTTCGGGGGAGCGAGACCTATGCGGCGACTCTGCCACACCGGCGGTGAAAACGAGCGCGATCGGGCGTCAACGCGCCGCCGGCCCAATTTCCGGACATTTTCTCCCATCACGGATGCGGGATGACGAGCATCCGATCTTTCCGCCGCCCCGCGAGCGTGTCCGCCATCCTGCTACCCTTCGTTCTCGCCGCCTGCGTGGGAACGCCGGAAATCGAGGATGTGATCAAGCCGATGAGCTACGGGCCAAGCCAGGAGTGTCTGGCGCGGGCGATGTATTTCGAATCCAACCGCTCCAGTCCTGATGGGATGCTGGCGGTCGGCACCGTGGTGATGAACCGGGTGGAGTCGGATCGCTATCCCGGTGATGTCTGCGCCGTCGTCGGCCAGCCGCGCCAATTCGCCCCCGGGGTGATGACCCGGCAGATGGGCGCCGGCAAGGAACTCGCCATGCAGACGGCCGCCGAGGTTCTCTCCGGCAAGCGGCACGGCGGCGTCGAGAACGCCAAGTTCTTTCATACGGCCGGGCTGAGTTTTCCCTATAACAACATGAACTATAAGGCGATTGCCGGCGGCAACGCGTTTTACGAAAAGGTATCGCGCCGGCGTCGTCCCGACGTGAGGATGGCCTCCCAGGCGGAAATCCGCGGCGCGGGCGCCTCCGGAGCCATCGACCGGATTCGGCGGAACCCGACGCCGAAGATGGACGCGGGGACGCAAGTGGCCGCGGTCGCAGAGGAAGAGGCGCGAACGCCGGAAGACAGTCAGTTTCTGGCGCTCTGGCAGGGCTTGACCGCCGAACATCCCACCCCAGAGCCGGCCGAGGCGCAGGCGGCCGCCGCCGCCGCTGTCCCGCAAGGGAAGTCGGCAAGGTTATCGAACGAGGACGCAGTGCGGGGTGTCTCGGCCAAGTCCGCGACTGAGACCTCTCTCGCGGCCGCGAACGAGCCGGCGTCCGCAGTGGGCGGAACCCTCGCCCAATAGACCTATATCCGGACGCAACGCCGCCGCCGCTCTCCCGAGCGGCAGATGCGCGGGCGTTTGACGACAATCCGGGCAGGGATCGATGATCGTTGAACAGAGCAAGGATGATCCGGCCATCGACCGGATCGGGCCGATTCTCTATGCGCGCGGCGGCGATGGTCATCGCAACCGTCTGGCCGCCCTCGTCGTGCGGCCAGAGAGTCACGAGCCGCCGTCGCTGAACGTTGGCGAAGAGGGCGCGGCAATAAAAGCCCGGCGGATCGCCACACTTTGCGGCGTCGTGGTCTGGCGCTACGATTTCTCCTTGCCGGCGGGCCAGCCGACATCCTACCGACTGGGCGGCGAGCGGTTCGAGATCGCTCCGCCCGACGAGCCGAGCGTTCGGATCGCCTATGTCTCATGCAACGGCCAGGAGAACGGCGATCTGGATCGCGACGTCGGCGAGCGCGACGCGATGTGGAGCCGCCTCGTCGAAGAACATGCGCGCGCGCCCTTCGCGTTGATGTTGCAGGGCGGCGATCAACTCTATGCCGACGATGTGCTGGAAGCGCACGAGGTGGTTCGGCGCTGGTCCGAACGGCCAAAGCGGCAGCGGGCGGACATTGCCTTCACCGACGACGCGCGCGAGGCCGTCCGGCGTTTTTATTTCCGTCGCTATCTGACCACCTTCGCCCGGCCGGCGATGCGGAGGTTGGCGGCACGCATTCCATCGGTGATGATGTGGGACGATCACGACATTTTCGACGGCTGGGGCAGTCACCCCGAGCCGCTGCTTGACAGTCCGGTCGGGCGCGGCCTGTTCGAGGTGGCGCGGGAGATGTTTCTCCTGTTCCAGCTCGCGGCGCATGATGGTGCCATGCCCGACATCGCGTTCGATAGAAGCGGACGGACGCTGGGGGTCGCCGTGCGCTATCCGGGCCTGTCCATCCTCGCCCCCGATCTCCGGAGCGAACGGCGCCCCGACCGGGTGATGGGTGACGCCGGCTGGTCCGGGTTCCAACGTGCGATGGGCGCGACGCCCGATGGCGAGCGCATCCTGTTGATGTCGAGCGTTCCGGCGTTGGGACCACGGCTCAGCTGGGTGGAGGCGGTCGCCGACATCGTGCCGAGGATTCGCGCGCTGGAGGACGATCTGCGCGATCAGTGGCAAAGCCGCGCCCACCGGGAGGAATGGAAGCGCTTCCTGCGCCTCATCGCCGAACGCCACGAAGCCCATCGCGGCGACGTCACCGTGGTGTCGGGCGAAATCCACCTCGCGACCCGTGGCGAAATGCGGCTGAAGGACGGTTCGACCCTGCACCAGCTCGTCGCATCCGGGATCTCGCATCCGGCGCCGCGCGAATTTTACCCCCGCATGCTCGGGCTCCTGGCGCGTGTCGGCGAAAGCCCGCTGCGGAAACGTAAAATCCGTCTTCGGCCGCTGCCGTCGAAGCGCGCGATCTATACCGGCGAGCGGAATTACCTGGTCCTGTCGCGCGCCGAATATGCTTGGACGGCGCAATGGGAGCTCGAAGACAGCGGCCGCACGCCGATGCTTTCGCTTTGAAAGGCGACAGCCGGTGGCGATCCGGCGCGGAATCGGCGCCGAATGTGACCGGTTCGGGCCGTCATTGCCACATTCATGAGGCCGATCCCCCGAGCTGTCTCAGCGTTGACCGGGGGTTGCGGTCAAATCGAAAAAAGTTCCGTGATCACGGAATGACCCCATTGCTGCCGGGGTCCGCTCAATTTTTCGTCACAGCAATTATCGACAAGGCCGGCGTCGCGAATGTCGCAACGCAATATTAGGACTTGTCATGAAGCTTCTGCCCAAGGCCGCGCTCGCCGCCGCGCTCTTCGCCAGCACGCTGGTTACCGGATACACCGTCAGCGTCGCGCCGGTCGCCGCGCATGGTGCCCATAAAGCCGCTTCGGGTGCGGCCTCCTATTACGGCAAACGCTTTCACGGCCGCACCACCGCCAACGGCGAAAAATTCAACATGAACTCGATGACGGCGGCGCACAAGACGCTGCCTTTCGGCACCAAGGTCCGGGTCACGAACCAGCGCAACGGCAAGTCCGTCGTCGTGCGTATCAACGATCGCGGTCCCTATGCCGGCGGTCGGGTCATCGACCTGTCCAGGGCAGCCGCCTCGAAGATCGGCATGATCCAGTCCGGAACCGCACGGGTCAGCCTCGACATCATCTGACGCGATGGCGCGCCGGCACGACCGAGCGCTGCATGAGGGCCGCATAGGTCTGGGGTTGACGGAAGTAGGGGTCCGTCGGAATACGAGGGGGAAGGGGGAACAGGATGCCTCCCTCCCGATGTTACGGCGGCGCCCGAGCCGCCATCAGATTTCTCCGCATCAAGCTGTTGTTCAGAGCGTCCGTTCCTCTCGGGGTCGGGCGCTTTCGTCGTCATGAGCGAACTGCCCAAAGCCGCCTCGTCAAGGCCGATCGGGCTTCCAGAGGGAACAGATCGGGTAGTATTCAGGTTTCCGCGCCAAGGAACCGAGGAGAACAACGATGCCGGACCCCAAAAACACCCAAGTGCCGCAAGCGCCCGGCACCGATGGTGACGTCCTCGGCAATGCCGTGGAGCGGACCGACAATGCCTTTCGCGGCAAGAAGGACGGGGAGCGTCTGATCGGCAAGGACATCCCGATCGAGGAACAGGACGCGGAAGAAGAGGAGAAATTCTGACGCGCTCGGCATCCGGCCAGCGCCAATCGCCCCGCCGAATTGCCCGCCGTGTCCGGCCCGGCTAAAGCATCGGTAATGCAGGGCGTCGACCATCTCTTACGCGAATTGGACCAGTGGACGGCCGACGGCCGGACCGTTGACCTGTGGTGGCGCGACGACGATGCGACACAGCCTACTCCGGCGCTCGCACGGCTTGTCGCGGCGGCCCGCCGTCATCGCGCGCCGCTCGCCCTGGCGGTAGTTCCTTCGCCCATGTCCGATGCGCTGGTTCCGGCTGTGTCCGACCCGCTGGTCACCGTGCTGCAGCATGGCTTCGCGCACCAAAACCATGCGACAGCAGGCGAGCGCGCGGTGGAATGCGGTGGCGACCGGCCGGTCACCGCCGTCCTTGATGAACTCGCCGCCGGCCGCGCGCGCTTGGCCGCTGCTTTCGGGCCGCGATTTCGCCCGGTCATGGTGCCGCCCTGGAATCGGATCGAGCCTCGGATCGAGGAAGCGCTACCCGCCTATGATTTCATCGGTCTTTCAGTGTTCGGTCCGCGCTCGGCGGCCCGCGCCGCCGGGGGCGTGGTCGCGGTCAACGCCCATCTCGACCTTCTCACCTGGAAGGGCGGCGCGCGTTTCGCCGGGCGCGAAAAACTGCTTCGGCTCTGCGCGGAGCGACTGGCCGACCGCCGCTACGGGCGGGTCGACCCCGACGAGCCCTTCGGCCTTCTGACCCACCATCTCGATCACGATGCCGAGACCTGGGCGTTTCTCGACGAGATCCTGGGCCTGCTGGCGGCGCACCCGGCGGTGCGTTGGACCGGGATAGGCCTACTCTTCGCAAACGCCGGGTCCGGCGCCAAGGCGACATCACGATGAGCGTCGTCGTCCGGCCCGCCGACGAGGCGGATATCGCGCCCGTGGTGGAGCTTTTGCACGGCCACATGAACGCGAAGATTGCACGCGACCGCTGGCGGCTGCTTCTCGACTATCCCTGGCGACCGGAGGGGGTCGAGCGGGGCTGGCTGGTCGAGGATCGCGGCGTCGTCGTCGGCTTCATGGCGACCATCTACAGCGACCGGGACATTGCCGGACGAACCCGTCGCTTCTGCGATCTTTCCTCCTGGTATCTGCTTGCCGATTATCGCGGGGGTGGCACCGGCGATGCCTTGCTCCAGGCCGGTATGGCCAGGCCGGACGTGACCTATCATACGATGACCGCCCGGCGGGCAACCGGCCGCAAGATCCGCGCGCTGGGTTTCGAGGTTCTCGACGATACCCGCAGCCTGTTCCGGCCCGTTGCGCGGCCGCGCGCCGCGCCGCTGCCCTGTGTCCACGATCTGGTGGCGATCAGCACACGGCTGACGCCGCCCCAGCGGATGATGTTCGCCCATCATGCCGGTTTCGATGTGCATCAGGCGATCATCGGCGACGTGTGGCTGGTCTGGCAGCGCAAGCTGAAGGGCGACGCCATCGCCTATCACGAGATCTTGCACGCCAGCGATCCGGCCTTTCTCTCGGCAAACGCGCAGGCCATCGCCAACGCGATCGTGACCGGCGAGAGGGGTGTGCTGGCGGTGGATTCGCGCTGGATGGCGGCGGCGGACGATCCTGGAACCATCGAGCGGATCGTCCTGCCCCGCTGGTTCCGCTCGCCGGATCTCGGGGGCCGTGACATCGACCATCTCTATTCCGAAGTGATCCTGCTCGATCAGAAGCTGCCCTGACCGGCTGCCTCGTTCAAGCAGCGAGGACAACGAGGTCTGTCGGCTTTTCGACGCCTGCGACTTGGCAATTCCTGCGTGGCGTCGCCTTCTCTGTAGCAGGAAAGCCCTGAATCCGTGCCAGGTCGTATGTCGCCTGGGTGGTCAGGGCGGAGGTTGCCTCGACCTTGTTGTGTTTTTCCAGCTTCGCCGCGAGGTTCACGGCATCGCCGATGACGGTGTATTCCAGCCGGAATTCGTCGCCGAGCGCGGCGAAGACCACCGGGCCGGCGGTGGCCGCGCCGTTGACCCGCAGCGAACCGTCACCGTGTTCCTGGGCCATGTCACGCGACCAGTGTGCCGACACCTCCATGATCTCCGTGAGCGCGCGCAGCGCGTCGGCCGCCGCCGTCTGCGAGTGGGAGGTCGCCCCAAAGGTCGCGAGCAGGCCGTCGCCGAGATATTTGTCGACGATCCCGCCATGGCGCTGGATGATCGGAACGATCAGCGCGTGCAGGCCGACCAGGGCTTCGACCACCCGCTTCGGTTCGCTGGCCTCGACGAATTTGGTGAACCCGCGAATGTCGAGAACGATGATCGCCGCGTCCCGCTCCTCCGCGTCGCCCGCCACCACCGCCACCGGCGATTGGGTGATGGCCCGCTCGACGTCGGCGGGAAGAAAGCGGCGGATTTCCTCGCGTTCCACATGCTCGAGAACGGCCGCCGCGAGCAGTCGCTTGGCGCGCGCCAGCGCCAGCGCCAGAACGATGGTCAGGACGAGGATCGCGACGATCTTGTCGATTTCCGCGCCGACCAGGATGCGATCGCTTTGGATATACTCGACGAAACTGCGGGTGATCGCCTGCATGCCCGCCGCGTCTATGGCGTAGAACGTCATGCCGACCCAACCGAGGGCGGCGATGGCGCCGATCGAGATCACCCAGATCGGATCGAATCGCAACGCGCGGATGGCGATGAAGATGAAGACGTACATCACCGTGGGCGCCTGCAGGGAGAAGCCGGCGCTTTGGCCGTACTGGATGTGAAAATACCAGATAAGCCCGTACAGCAGCGCGATGTCGACCAGCATCGAGATGACCAGAAACCAGCCGGGCAACCGGATCCGATAGGACAGGAACAGGCGCAGCGCGGTGAAGGCGAGATAGATCGCCAGGCTGACCGGCACCGGCTGTTGCATCAGCGCGTCGCTCGGACGCGGAGAGATGAAATAGAGGAGCGTGATGAAAACACCGATGCCGAACTGCACCCACCCGATCAGGCGTTCGCTGTCGGCCTCGAACTCCGCGATGACCTCCTGCACCCGGTCCGGGATCGCTCCGGCGGTCCGACGGCCCACGAAAGGGGAAACGAGTTTGGCGCGTTTGCTCATGCCGCGATCGAAGCAGCCCGTTCGTGAACGGTCTGTCGCCTTCCCATGTTGGCCTGGGCCCAAATCGGGCGGCGCCGCATTGTAACTGAGGTGCGACGACGATAGTGCGATCTTGCGCCCCAAAAGGAAAGTCGCCAGTGTGGCGTGCAGAGAGCACGGCCCGAGCGCCAGGAGTATTTCATGAAAGCCCGGCCTCCGCGCGTCCTCATCTATAGTCACGACACCTATGGGCTGGGGCATCTGCGCCGCTGCCGGGTCATCGCGCAGGCGCTGGTCGCCCACCGTCCGGATATCGCCATCCTGCTTGTCGCGGGTTCTCCGGTGGTCGGCTCGTTCAGCTTTCCGCCGCAGGTGGATTTCATCCGTGTGCCGGGGGTCGTCAAGCTCGGCGCCGACAATTACGCCCCCTCCAATCCGGGCCTGTCGATCGAGGATCTGACCGAGATCCGCAGCGCCGTCATCAAGAAGACGGCCGAGATTTTCGACCCGGATATCTTCCTGGTGGACAAGGAGCCGCTGGGCATGCGCGGCGAGGTGGAGGCTTCGCTGCGCCATCTGAAGACTACCGGGGCGCGCCTCGTCCTTGGCCTGCGCGATATCATGGACGAGCCCTCCCGGCTGGTCGAGGAGTGGACGCGCAAGGATGCCTTCGGTGCTCTCGAGGAGTTCTATGACGACATCTGGATCTACGGTCTGCCGGAGATCTGCGATCCGCTGGAGGGGATCGGCGTGTCGGATCGGGTCCGCGAGAAGGCGGTGTTCACCGGCTATCTGCACAGGGCCGACGAGCCGTCGGGCGCGCTGCCCGACCGCATCCGGATTGGCGAGCGACCCTTTGTCCTCGTCACCACCGGCGGTGGCGGCGACGGGACGATGCTGGTCGACTGGGTTCTGCGCGCCTACGAAAGCGATCCGGCGATCGGTGTTCGCGCCAAGATCGTCCTCGGCCCCTTCATGGAGCCGGGCTTCCAGGCGGATTTCCAGCGCCGGGCGGCGAAGCTCGACAGCGTCGACGTGATCACCTTCGCGGCGAGTATCGAGCCGCTGTTCGAGCGGGCCGAAGGCGTCGTCGCCATGGGCGGCTACAACACCTTTTGCGAAATCCTGTCCTTCGACAAACCGGCCGTCGTGGTGCCGCGCCGGCAGCCGCGGCTCGAGCAATATATACGCGCTTCCCAGGCCGAGGAACTCGGCCTTTTGACCATGCTGCTCGACGACCGCGTCGACGAGGCATCCGCGATGGCGGATGCCATCCGGGCGCTGCCGGGGCAGGCCCGGCCGAAATCCGCAGCGATTCCGGGCATTCTCGACGGCCTGAAGACCATTTGCGAGCGCGCGGACGCGTATATCGCCGCCGGTCGGACGAAGCGGGTCGACGCTTACGACTGGAAGCGTGCGAGCCTGCGTCCGATCTCCAAGGCCGGGATGGCATGAGGATCGCATTCTATGCACCGATGAAATCGCCGCGCGATGCGCATCCATCCGGAGACCGCACGGTGGCGCGCGGCCTCGTTGAGGCGCTGCGGCTCGCCGGACACGATGTCGTGATCGCCTCCGGTTTTCGCAGCTACGATCGGGGTGACCCGCTGCGGCAGGCTCGCATCGAGCGGATCGGAAGGCGGATCGGCGAACGCATCATGCGTCGGAACAACCGCCACGCGCCCATCGACCTTTGGTTCACCTACCATCTCTATCATAAGGCACCGGACTGGCTGGGGCCCCGCCTGGCAACCGAACTCGACATTCCCTATGTGGTCGCCGAGGCGTCCGTTGCGGACAAGCGCAAGGACGGGGCCTGGCACCGGGGTTATGAAGCGAGCCTGGCGGCGCTCGCGCGGGCCGATCTCGTCGTCGGTCTCAATCCGGCCGACCGGCCGTGCGTTCTACCGCGGATGCGGCACGGGGCGCGCTATCTGGACCTCGCACCGTTCCTCGATACCCGGCCCTATGTTGAGGCCGCGACGAACCGGAAGACCGCGCGGGAGGGGCTTGCCGCGCGCCACGGCCTCTCCGGCGATCGTCCCTGGCTGCTCACCGTCGCGATGATGCGCCAGGACCAGAAGCTCGCCTCGTACCAGTTGCTCGCCAAGGCCCTGCAAGCGCTCGGCGATGCCGCGTTTCATCTCGTCATCGTCGGTGCCGGACCGGCCGAGGACCGGGTGCGCGAGGCCTTCGCCGGGCTCGGTTCCCGTGTCGCCTTTCACGGCGCGGCCGACGCCGCCGAGATGCCGGCCCTTTATGCCGCGGCCGACCTCTATGTCTGGCCGGCGATCAAGGAAGCCTGGAGTATGGCCTTTCTCGAAGCGCAGGCCGCGGGCGTGCCCGTTGTCGCCGGCCGCAGCGGCGGCGTCCCAAGCGTCGTCGAGGACGGCGAGACCGGTTTCATCGCGCCGGAAGGCGATGCGCCGGCCTTCGCCAATAACGTCCGACGTCTGCTCGATCCCACCGTGCGAGAACGAATGGGCCGTGCAGCTCGGCAGCGCATGCTCGCGCGCCACGATCTCGCCGTGGCCTCGAAGACGCTTGGTGAGGCGCTGGGAGAAACGCCGACGCGCAACCGGTCGGTGCGGCTACGAGAGATGATCTGATGCGGGTTCTCTTTCACGTGCAGCATCTTCTGGGTGTCGGACATCTGCGGCGCGGTGAGCTTCTCGCCGACGCCATGGCCAAGCGTGGCATGGCGGTGACCGTCGCGCTCGGCGGCATGCCTGTTGAGGAAATGCCCTTCGCCGGCGCCGATGTCGTGCAACTGCCGCCGACCAAGCTGAAGGGTGCCGATTTCAAGGTGCTCTACGACGCCGACGGCGAGCCGGTGACCGATGCCTGGCGCGCGGCGCGGCGGGACGCGCTGTTGCATCTTTACGACGAGATCCGGCCCGATATCGTCCTTCTGGAGATGTATCCCTTCGGGCGCTGGCGCTTCGGCTTCGAGCTCCTGCCGCTGCTCGAACGCGCCGCCCGCGACAAGCCGCGGGTCAAATGCGTCACCTCGGTCCGCGACATCCTCGTCGCGACCAAGCATCCCGAACGGGCAGCCAAGGGCGCGGCGATCGCGCGCGCGCATCTCGACGCCGTGCTCGTCCATTCCGACCCATCGCTTTTCGCCTTCGGGGAGACCTATCCGCATGCGGAGGAACTCGCCGATCTCATTGGCTATACCGGCTATGTGACCGAGCCGGCCGAGCGGGTTCGCGGAGCGCCGAACGGGGAGGTGATCGTCTCGGCAGGCGGCGGCGCGGCCGCTGGCGATTTGATGCGGGCGGCGATGGCAGCCCGTCCATCGACGCGGCTTGCCGACCGGGTCTGGCGTTTCTTCACCGGGCCGCGCTTTCCCGCCGAGGGCTTTGAGGAATTGTCCGCGATGGCGAACGAGCGGACCGTCGTTTCGCGCTTCGCGCCGAATTTCCAGGAACTGCTCGACGGCTGCGCCCTGTCGATTTCGCAGGCCGGCTACAACACGGTGATGAATCTCCTGCGCGCCGAGGCGCCCGCCGTCGTGGTGCCCTATGACGAGGGCGAGGAGACCGAGCAATGGCACCGCTCGGAACGCATGCGGGACATGGGGCTCTTGTCGCGCGTCAAGGCGTCCGAGCTCTCTGCGACGACGTTGGCGGCGGCGATCGCCGAGGCTCTGGAGCGGCCGGCCGCCAGACGTCCGTCGATCGATCTCGATGGCGCGGCGCATGCGGCACGAATGATCGAGACGCTTGGCCAACGGCGATGATTACCGCGGCACCGCCCCGTAGATGCGCGTCATGCGGTCGAGAAATCGCATGACTTCGTCTGCCGGATCGTGGTGCAATCGGTTCAACGGCCGCTCCGCCTCCCGCCGGGGACGTGTCGGAAATGGCTAGGAGGATGGACGTGGCGAGCGACGCACCGGTTCTGGAGCGGCCCCTGTCGGATGGCCGGCATGCGGTGCCGAGCGACGCCTCCGCGCTTCTGTCGATTGAATCCCTGTCGGTCGAGTTCCGCTCGATGGCCGGCATGGTGAGGGCGGTCAACGGCCTGTCGATGAGGATCGGCGCCGGGCAGACCGTCGCGCTGGTCGGGGAATCCGGTTCCGGCAAGACCGTAACCTCGCAGGCGATCCTTGGACTCTTGCCAAAGGGCGCCTTGATCACCGGTGGCCATATCCTGTTCCGCGACCCTCTCCAGGGCGTCGTCGATCTTGCGGCGCTGTCGCCGAGGAGTTCTCGCTTCCGGGCGATCCGCGGCCAATCCATCTCCATCGTCTTCCAGGAGCCGATGACCTCCTTCTCGCCGCTCCACACGCTCGGTGACCAGATCGGCGAAGTGCTTGAGGTGCATGGTCGCGGTACTGGCGCGGAAGCCCGTGAACGCACGATCGAGACGCTGCGGCTGGTGCGGTTTCCGGAGCCTGAGCGCGCGCTGAAATCCTATCCGTTCGAATTGTCGGGCGGCCTGCGCCAGCGGGCGATGATCGCGATGGCGCTGATCTGCAAGCCGGCGCTGCTGATCGCCGACGAGCCGACGACCGCCCTCGACGTCACCTTGCAGGCACAAATTCTCAAGCTCCTGCGCGACATGCAGGCGGAACTCCGCATGGCCGTCCTCTTGATCACTCACGATCTCGGCGTGGTCGCCAATCTCGCCGAGGAAGTTGTCGTGATGCACCACGGCAAGGTCATGGAGTCGGGCTCCGCCGCGGCGCTTTTCGCGCGCCCGCAGCACCCCTACCTTATTTCGCTGATGAAGGCGGTTCCCGACCTCGATCGGGACGAGGCGCCACGCCTCAAGCCGATCCGAGAGATCAAGGTCGATGCCGAGGCATTGTTCACACGGGAATCGGTGGGAACGCGCGGCGACACGCTGCTTGAACTCAAGGGGCTCAGCAAGAGCTTTTCGCGGCGTGGCGACAAACGCCTCTTCTCCCGGGCGCCACCGCGTGGTGTGCATGCGCTGAAGGATGTGTCCCTGACCGTCCGCCGCGGCGAGTGTCTCGGCCTCGTCGGCGAATCCGGCTCCGGCAAGACCACGCTCGCGCGCGCCATCATGCGCGCCGTCACGGTGGATGCCGGTTCGATGGTGTTCAACGCCCAGTCAGGTCCTGTCGACCTCGTCAACGCCGACCGGGCCGCACTCTTCGGGGTTCGAAACCATCTGCAATACGTCTTCCAGGATCCGTTCTCCTCGCTTGATCCGCGTATGACCGTCGGCGCGATCCTGGCCGAACCGTTCGAGATCCACCGCGAGAGCGGCGGACCCGAGAAGCAGGGGCGGATCGAGCGGCTGCTGGCCGCGGTCGGGCTGGAACCACAATACGCCAATCGCTATCCGCACAGCTTCTCCGGCGGCCAGCGCCAGCGGATCGGCATCGCGCGCGCCCTGGCATTGCAACCCGAATTGCTCATTTGCGACGAGCCGGTGGCCGCCCTCGACGTTTCGGTGCAGGCGCAGATTCTCAACCTGTTGAAGGATCTACAGCGCCTTTGCGGGCTCACCTATCTGTTCATCTCCCATAATCTCGCGGTCGTGAATTACGTCGCCGACCGGATTGCGGTGATGTGTGACGGCGAGATCGTCGAACTCGCGCCGCGCCGGGAATTGTTTCGCGCGCCGCTGCATCCCTATACGCAGATGCTCATGCAGGCGGTGCCGCACGCTGATCCCACGCGTCCGCTCGACTTCGCCCGTATTCCCTCGGCCGGCGAGTCCGGCCGGCGCGAATGGCCGGAGCCGTTCAACGTCGTCAAGGGGATCGAACGGCCACTTCTGGAGGCGCGGCCGGATCATTTCATCCGCGCCGCCAATCTGGATTTCCTGACCTCCGAATTTGCCGCTTCGCCAAAGGCAGGCTGAGATGGCCGCGCACGACGGCCTCGACGAGAGCGTCTTCCGCTACGTCTGGCGGCACACGCGCCGGCAACAGCTCTGGCTGTTCTTCGTTCTGCTGATCTCGCTGCCGTTCTATTATCTGACGCTCGATCTGCCCAAGCGCATCGTCAACGGTCCGATCCAGGGCGAATGGCAGCCGGGCGAGACCGAAACGATTTTCGAGGTAATCCTGCCGGTTCCGGACTTTCTCGGCGGCGGGACAGTCGCCCTGTTCGACGGCGTCGAATTCGACCGGTTCGGCGTTCTCGTCAGTCTCAGCCTGACGTTCCTGTTCTTCGTCGTCGTCAACGGTCTCTTCAAGTTCTATCTGTCGAACTACAAGGGTCAGCTTGGCGAGCGGCTGCTCCGCCGCCTGCGCTATCAACTGGTCGATCGGGTGCTGCGGTTTCCCACCGGCCGCTTCAAGCAAATCCGCGGGCCCGAGATCGCGTCGATGATCAAGGACGAGACCGAGCCCGTCGGCGGTTTCGGCGGGAGCGCGTTCGCCGATCCGGCGCTCCTGCTCAGTCAGGCGCTGACGGCTCTCGTCTTCATCTATCTGCAAAATACCTGGTTGGGCATGGTCGCGGGCGCCGTCGTGCTCGTCCAGCTTATCCTCATTCCTCAGATGCGCCGCCGTCTCATCGTCCTCGCCCGCGCCCGCCAACTCACCGCCCGGCTTTTGTCCGGCCGGATCGGCGAGATCGTCGAAAGCATTCCCTCCATTCGCACCAACGATACATCCAACTGGGAGCGCGCCGAGCTCGGTAGCCGCCTCGGCAAGATCCTCTGGATTCGCTATGATTTCTTTCGGTGGAAGTTCCTCACCAACTTCGTCAACAACTTCCTCGCCCAGATAACGCCCTTCATCTTCTATCTCGTCGGCGGTTATTTCGTCATTGTCGGGCGGCTCGACATCGGCCAGCTCGTCGCGGTGATCGCGGCCTACAAGGATTTGCCCGGACCGCTGAAGGAACTGATCACTTGGGACCAGTTCCGCGTCGACGTTCAGTCCAAATATTCGCAGATCCGCGAGCAATTCGCGCTCGGAAATCTGCTCTCGCCGACATTGCATGCGGTGTCTTATGACGAACCGCCGCACATCGACGGTGATATCTCGATCGTCGGCTTGAGGATCGCCGACGATGCGGGCAATGACCTGTTGGAGCCGACGAGCCTGCGAATTTCCGCCGGCGAGACGCTTGCCGTCGTCGGGCCGTTCGGAGGCGGCGGCGAATATCTCGCCGAGGCGTTGGTCCGATTGGTCGACACGGCCGGGGGAAGGATCAGCATCAACGGTCATTCGTTGGACAGCTTGCCTGATTCCTTCGTTGGGCGCCGTATCGCCTACGCCGAGGCCGGCCCCTACTTTGCCAGAATGTCGGTCCGCGACGCGCTGGTCTATGGCCTGCGCCACGCCCCCCTTGTCCGGGAAAAGCGGCGCGGACGGGCGGAAGCGGTCCGGCTCGAGGAAGCGCGAAAGTCGGGCAATATCGACCTCGATATCCGGGACGACTGGATCGACTACAAGGCGGCGGGCGTCGAGGGCCCGGAGGCGCTGACGCCGCGTCTAGGCGAAGTGCTGGAAATTGCCGGACTGCGGCTCGACATTGCGCGGCTCGGACTGCGCAACCGGCTGCCGGCGGACCTGCCGGACGAGGTGGCCGAACGCATCCTCGCGGCGCGGCAGCGCTTTCGCAGCCGACTCGCGGATGGCGGCGACGAGGAGTATTTCGAGTCTTTCCACGCGGAGCGCTATTCCGACTACGCCACGCTGTTCGAAAATCTCGTCTTCGGAATCGCCCTGCCGGCGGCGGTCGGGGGAATCCCGCTTGCCGCGCGGCCGCAGGTGCGAGCGGTTCTCAGGCAAACCGGGCTCGATCAGGCACTGTTCGACATGGGCCGTCAGATCGCCGAGACCCTCATCGAGATCTTCGGGGACCTTTCTCCCGACAATCCGCTGATGGACAGTGTCGACCTTGTCTCGCCCGACGATGTCGATCTCTACCGTTCGACGCTCCGCCGTGTCGCCGGGGGCGGCCAGGTGTCGGACGAGGACCGCTATGCCCTGCAGGAACTCGCCTTCGGCTACATCGAACCGCGCCATCGCATGGGCCTCCTCGACGAGGACCTCAAGGCGGTGATCCTTCGCGGACGGGACCGGTTCCGGGAAGGCCTCGATCCGGACTTGGCCCAGGCCGTCTCCCTCCATTCGCCCGATTCGGTCAACCACGCGGCGAGCTTCCAGGACAACGTCCTGTTCGGCCGCGTTGTCGACCGCTACGCCGAAGCTTCGGCGCGGATCAACGAAGTGCTGCTGGAGACGCTGCGCGAGACCGGCCTGTCCGACGTGGTGTTCGAGATCGGGCTTGATTTCGACATGGGCAGTGGCGCCAAGCGCCTGTCCTCCGGCCAGCAGCAGAAGCTGGCGCTGGCCCGGGCGCTGCTCAAGCGCGCGGACCTGTTGGTCCTTAACCGGCCGATTTCCACCCTTGACGGGGACAGCCAGCGGGCGACAATTGAGCGCGTCCTTGCATCGCGCGAGGCTCTCGGTGCGGAACGGCAGACGATTTTCTGGGTCTTGAGTCATGCCGAACATGCGGAACTGTTCGATCGGACGGTCGAATTTCGGGACGGCCGGATGACGACCGCGCAGCGCCAGGTCAGTCGCGCGGTCGACGAGCCGGCCTGAGGACACGGGTAAGGCGATGATTGAGACGATTGCCGGCAGAGGGACGACGTGACGCTTCTGAAATCCGAAATGGACCTTTTGCGGTCGGTCCCGATCTTCGCCGGCATCGAACCGAGCCGCCTGAAGCTGATCGCCTTCACGGCGGATTCGATCGCCTACCGCGCCGGACAGGTTCTCGTCCGGCAGGGGCAGCCGGGCGACGCGGCCTATGTACTGGTCGAGGGTGAGGCGGAGGTCTCGGTGGAGACGGCATCCGGTGACTATGTGGTCGCGACACTGGGAGCCGGAGATGTCGTGGGCGAGATATCGATTCTTTGCGATTCTCCGCGCACGGCCACGGTGACCGCCAGCACCGACGTGTCGGCACTGAGGGTACGCAAGGATTCGTTCTTGCAGCTTCTACGCCAGTTCCCGGAGATCGCGGTCGAGGTGATGCGCACCCTGGCGGAACGCCTGACCCATTCCAACGAGGAACTCGTCCGGGCGCGCAATCTGGCCGCGTCGCGGGATAATGAGGCTTGACCCGCTTCCAGCTGACGATCTGGGGTGCGCGCGGCAGCATTCCCGCGCCGGCCGCCGCCAACACCCGCTTCGGCAGCGATACGAGCTGTATCGAGGTTCGCTGCGGCGACCATGTTCTGGTGCTCGATGCGGGGACGGGGGTCGTCGGCTGTGGCCGCAAGCTCTGCTGCGAAGGCGTGCGGGACCTCGACATCCTTTTCACCCACTGCCACTTCGACCACATCATGGGCCTGCCGTTCATGATGCCGCTCTATACGGAAGAGGCCGTGGTGCGGCTTCACGCCGGGCATTTCCTGGACAAAACCAGCTGCCGCAGCATGGTCGAGCGCTTCATGCGCCCGCCCTATTTTCCGGTAACGCCGAAGCAGTTCACCGCGCGAATCGACTATCGCGACTTCCGCCCGCCAAAGGTTCTTGATCTCGCCGGCGGCGTTCGTGTGCGCACGGTCCGGCTCAACCATCCAAACGGCGCTGTCGGGTATCGAATCGAGTATGCGGGACGGTCGTTCTGCTACATCACCGATACCGAGCACGAGCCGGGCAAGCCGGACGTCGCAATCCGCGACTTCATCGCCGGCTCGGATCTGATGATCTACGATTGCATGTATACCGACGAGGAATTTCCCACGTTCCAGGGCTTCGGTCACTCGACCTGGCAGGAGGGTGTGCGGCTTTGCCGCGCGGCCGGCGTGGCAAATCTCATTATCTTTCACCATGATATATCGCGAACCGACGCATGGCTGGAGGCTCTGGCAACCACGGCGCGGAAAGCCTTTCCCGGAGCGATCGTGGCGCGTACGGGCCTGACCATCGACATCGGCGAAGGCGTGCGAATCCTGGAAGGCGGCTGAGATGGGGCTGGCAAAGCAGGTCGACGAATGGCTGATCCGCCAGGCACTCGGCAATCCCAATCTGGAGGAGCTCTTCCATCAGCTTTGCCTCAGGCTGAGCGGCATCGGCATCCCGATCGCCCGCGCCCGCCTCAACTGGCCGACCCTGCATCCGTTGTTTCGAGCCGAAATGATCAAATGGCACCGCGATCAGGATACGGTCCTGGAGCATTTCCATCATCAAGAATCCAACACCGAAGCCTGGCAGAGAAGCCCCTTGCGCTACATGCTGGAAGCTGACCTTCCCGTCTTGCGGCGGCGTTTGACCGGACCTGGCAAGCTTCTCGACTTCCCGTTATTCGAGGAACTCGCGGCCGAGGGCTACACCGACTACATCGCCCTTTCGACCGAATTTTCGCAACCCACCACGTTCATGGATATGCCGAAGGCCGGCATCTTCGTGATCTGGGCGAGCGACCGCTCCTCGGGTTTCACCGACGAGGACCTCGGCGTCCTCCAGGCGATCCAGCAGACTTTCGCCCTCGTGTCCAAAACGATCATCCAGTCGCGGATCACCACCAACATCGTCGAGACCTATCTGGGACGGCAGGCCGGTCATAGCGTGCTCAGCGGCAATATTCGCCTCGGCGACGGCGCGACCACGAGGGCGCTGGTCTGGTATTCCGATCTGCGCGACTCGACGCGTCTGACCGGAAGCCTCGAAAGCCAAGCCTTCCTCACGCTTCTCAACGACTATTTCGAATGCGCCGCGCGTCCGGCGATCCGGGCCGGCGGCGAGGTGCTCGCCTTCATCGGCGACGCCGTTCTGGTCGTCTTTCCGCTGGAGGACGCGACGGATGTTGCGGCCCTCAGCGTCAAGGTCTTGGAGGCGGTGGGGGAATCGTTCCGAATGCGCGACGAAGCCAATGCGGTCCGGCGCGAACGCGGCGTCGACACGATGGATTTCGGCATCGGTCTCAATATCGGCAACGTCGTTTTCGGCAACATCGGCGTGCCCGAGCGCCTGGCCTTCACCGTGATCGGATCGACCGTCACCGAGGTCGAACGCATCGAGAAACTGACCAAGACGATGGAGCTCAGCGTCCTCGCCAGCGCCGAGGTCGCCGCGCTTTTGGCCGAACGCTGGGATTCGGTCGGCGTCCATGCCCTCAACGGCGTCGAGCGGCGTATGGAGCTCTTCACGCCGCGTCTGGGGAGCCCGTGCCGCGCCGCGTCGCCGGCAACAACCTGATGCTCAATGATGCGGGTCGACCGCGTCCCGCAACCCGTCACCGACGAAGCTGAAAGCGAGCACCGTCAGGACGACCGGCAGCATCGGCAACAGCAGCCAGGGGTAAAGCGCCACCGCCTCGATATTCTGCGCCTCCGACAACAGGACGCCCCAACTGGTGATCGGCGGGCGCAGGCCCAGCCCGAGGAAGCTCAAGGCCGTCTCGGCCAGGATCATCGTCGGGATCGACAGCGATGCCGAGGCGATCAGATGGCTCATGAAATTCGGCAGGAGGTGCCGGAAGATGATCCGGCGCGGGCTCGCCCCCAGCATTTCGGCCGCGACGACGAAATCCTCCTCGCGCAGGGCGAAGAGCTTGGAGCGCACCGCGCGCGCCAAACCTGGCCAGTCGAGCAGCGCCAGGATCAAGGTGATGCCGAAATAGATCAGCAGGGGGCTCCAGGTGACCGGGAGCGCTGCGGAAAGGGCGAGCCAGAGCGGCAGTTCCGGGATCGACCGCAGGATTTCCGTCGTCCGCTGCACGACGGAGTCGACCCAGCCGCCGAAATAGCCGGCGAGCCCGCCGATGCTGATGCCCAGAAGAAAGCTCAGCGACACGCCGACGAGGCCGACGGTCAGCGAGATGCGTGCACCGTAGGAGATGCGCGAGAACATGTCGCGGCCGAGACGGTCGGTTCCCATCAGGAAGAATGTGCCCTCCTCGGGCGGGCAGACGAAATGGAAACGGGCCTTGACCATGCCCCAGAATTCGTAAGGGTCGCCCTGGCAGAAGAACCGCAGCGGCAGCGGCCGGGAGGTGTCTTCGCTGTATTCGCGCTTCAGCGTCTCCAGATTGAGATTGTAGTCGAGCGGGTAGACGAACGGGCCGACGAACTGGCCTTCGTGGATGAGATGCAGCGGTTGCGGCGGCGCGAAGATGAAGTCGGTGTTGCGGGTCTGGAGTTCGTAAGGCGCGATCATCTCGACGATGACGATCGCGCCGTAGCTGAACAGTAGGAAAGCGAGCGAGACGACCGCCACGCGATGGCGCAGGAAGCGCCACCAGATCAGCTTCGACTGCGAGGCTTCCATATAGGCTCGAGAAACGGTCGAACCCGCGGCCACCGTCGCCTCCGGATCGAACGGTTCGGGCGAGACGAAATGGGGGGTGGGGCTCATCGCGCCGTACTCCGGCCGAGGCGAATACGCGGATCGAGGATCGCCAGCAGGATGTCGGAGACGAACATGCCGACCACCGTCAAGAGCGCCAGGAACATCAGGAACGAGCCGGCCAGATACATGTCCTGACTGCGCAGCGAGGAGAGAAGCATCGGCCCGGTCGTCGGCAGCGACATCACCGCCGAAATGATCACCGAGCCCGAGACGATTTGCGGCAGCAGGCTGCCGAGATCGGCGATGAACGGGTTGAGCGCCATGCGTAGCGGGTATTTGAGCAGCAGCCGGCGCTCCGGCAGTCCCTTGGCGCGGGCGGTGACGACGTATTGCCGGTTGAGCTCGTCGAGGAGATTGGCCCTAAGCCGCCGGATCATGCCGGCCGTGCCCGCCGTGCCGATCACCAGCACCGGCACCCATAGATGCGACAGCACCGAGCCCGCCTTGGCCAGCGACCAGGGGGCGTCGATATATTGCGGGTCCATCAACCCGCCGATCGACGTGCCGAACCAGACATTGGCGAGATAGAGGAGAATGAGCGCCAGCAGGAAGTTTGGCGTCGCCAGTCCCAGGAAGCCGAGGACGCTGAGCCCGTGGTCGCCCCAGCTATACTGATGGGTTGCCGAATAAAGGCCGATCGGAAACGAGACGAGATAGACGAAGATGACCGTCGCCACATTGAGCAGGATCGTCATCGGCATCCGGTCGCCGACGACGTCCGCGACCGGCTGATTGTATTCGAAGGAATAGCCGAGATCGCCCTGCACGAGGCCGGTCACCCAGACCAGATATTGCTGCCATAGCGGCTTGTCCAAGCCGTACTGCTCGCGCAGGAACGCGATCTTGTCCGCGGTAACGTTCTCCCCCTGCGCCTGGATCTCGGCGATGTAGCTGGTCAGATAGTCGCCGGGCGGCAGCTGGATGATGATGAAGACTAGAACGCTGATCGCCACCAGTGTCCAGGCCATGGTGACGAGACGGCGGGCGACGTAGCGGATCACGAGGGCGAACCTGCGGCCACATTCGACGGGCAATCGAACCAGAATCCGTCGGGATGGTAGATGCCGAAATAGGCCCCGGGATTGTAGTTGTAGACGCCCCGCTCCGGCACGTTCCGTAGTTTATCTGAAACGACAACGATCTGATCGACGTCCGAGACGATCCCGATCGTGTAGACCTCATCGGCCGTGATCCGCAGCATCTTGTTCCAGATCGCCGCGCGCTCGGCGGTGTCGGTCGTTCGCATCCACGCCTGGCGCAATTCGATGAGCTCGCGGATGCCGGCAAGATTCGGGCCGTCCCCGGGCGCCTCGCCGCCGGTGCCGCCGGTTTCCACCCACATGCCGAAGCCGGGCCATTGCATCTGTTCGGCCGTCGAGGGGGCGAGTTCCGCCGGGTCCGTGGCCGGGATCGGCAGGCCGTTGTCGAGCCCCGTCCAGACCGACATCAGGGTCGAGCCGGCCTTGATGCGGTTGCGGAAGATTTCGCGCTGGGATTCGCGGATCAGAAGGTCGACGCCGATCTCGCGCCAATCGTCGCGGACGAGCTGCAGGACGTCGGACTGTTCGCTGCTTTCGCCCGCCGTCTCGACGACGATGCGGATCTCGCGCCCATCCGGCAGGTGCCGTAGCCCGCGACGGGTCGCGCGCTTGAGGCCGAGGCTATCCAGAATCGAATTCGCCTTGTCGGGGTCGTAGGCGGTCCAGCGGGTGCGCAGGTCCGGGGCGAACAGCGGGGAACCCGGAAGCACCGTATTGGCGCCCGGCTCGGCGAGGCCATAGAAGATCGCCTTGTTGATGTCGGCCCGGTTGATGGCGAGCGATAGGGCCCGGCGGAAGTCGGCGTCGCGGATGATCTCGCGCCAGACCGGGTCCGTCACGTTGAGGTTCGGGTAGAGCGCGACATGCGCGCCGCGTCCCGATTCCCAGCGTCGAACTTCATAACCGCTGCGCTTCTCGCCGCGTTTCAGAAACGGGTAATTGGGAAAGCTGAGATAGGCCGCCTGGAGATCGGCCTCGCCGTTGGCGACCTTGGCCGGGATCAGGCTTGAATTGGAGATCGTCAGGGTGACGCGATCGATATAGGGAAGTTGCCGGCCCTTCAGGTCGACGCGGTGGAAATAGGGATTGCGCTCGAAGGTCAGCCGCTCGGCCGGCGGCTCGGTGGCGAGAGTCCAGGGCTGCAGCGTCGGCAGGTCGGGATTGTCGTTGCGGTGGCTGCGGTCCTTCTTGAAATGCAGCGCGGCCCAGTTGCGCTGGCCGGCGGCTTCGATCTTGGCCTTGAGCTTTTCCGGGTCGGCATACTTCTCATGATACTTCTTGAGGTAGTGGGCGGGCCGGAAGATCTCGAAGGGGAGCGCGGCGGCGAGCGAGGCGAGGAAGTTCGGGTTCGGCTGCTTCCAGGCATAGCGGACCTCGTAGGGACCGGGAAAGGTGACCTCCGGTTCCGCGCCCTCGACCAGCAGCTCGGCCGGGACGCCGAATTTGGCGACGTCCGGATTTTTCGCCATGTCCTCCCAGAAATAGCGAAAATCCTCCGAGGTGAATGGCGCGCCATCGGACCATTTCATGCCCGGTCTCAGGTGGAAGGTGAAGATGCGGCCTTCCTCGACCGTGTAGCTCTCGGCGATATCAGGTACGATCTCGTAGCTCTCGTCGTAACCCACCAGGCGCGCATAGCCGAAGACCGGAAGGATTCGCGTATCCTTGGCGCTGGCGCCGAGCATCCGCAGTGTGCCGCCAGGTCGATCGGCCGGACACCCGTTGTCGACCGGCAGGACGAGCGGTGTTTGCGGCAGACGCTCGGTCACCGGCGGCAGCCCCCCGTCCGTGACCTTGGCGGCGAGGAAGGCCGGTTCGGCGGCGGGGGTCTCGACATTAACAGCGGTGGCAAGGCCGGCCGTTACGCTGCTCGATAAGGCCAGCACTGCCGCGAAGATGCTCCGCGAGCCAAACCGTCGTCGCGCTGTCGGTCGGTGCATCGATGCGTCCTCGTTGCGTCGTGGCGACCAGTAAGGTTCGAGCGCCGAAGTTTTGTCAAATGACGGTTTGACCACCGGCGGCGGCGAGACGCCCGCCGCCTTGCGGGTGGCCCCGTTTCTCGCCTAGATGCCGCGATGCCCCTTCCCGCGAGCGATGTTCCGATGTCGTCGCCGGCGAACCGGAGAATCAGCAATCCCATGCCGCTGCGTATCGCCACACTGGTCAAAGGCTATCCGCGGCTGTCGGAGACCTTCATCGCCCAGGAAATCGCCGGGCTCGAGGATCGCGGCGTCGCGCAGCTGATCGTCTCGTTGCGCCAGCCGGCGGAAGCGCGGGTTCATCCCGTCCATCGCCGCATCCGCGCCGACGTTCTCTATCTTCCCGAATATCTCAAGGACGATCCGCCGCGGGTGCGCGCCGGCCGCGATTTCGCCGAGCGTCAGCCGGGCTATGGTTTGGCGCGGCGCCTGTTCGAGGCCGATCTCGAGCGTGATCCGACCGCCAACCGCTATCGCCGTTTCGGCCAGGCCTGCGTTCTCGCCCGCGAGCTGCCCGCCGACATCGGCTGGCTTCACACCCACTATCTCCACACCCCGGCCTCGGTCGCCCGCTACGCCGCAACGATCCGCGGCCTGGGCTGGTCTTTCTCGGCGCACGCCAAGGACATCTGGACGACCCAGCCGTGGGAGCTGACCGAAAAGCTCGCTTCGGCGGCTTTCGGGGTCACCTGCACCAAGGTCAATCTCGACTATCTGCGCTCCCTAGCGGCGAACCCGCGCGGGGTCGAACTCGTCTATCACGGCCTCGACCTCTCCGAGATCCGGCCGGTCGACCGGGATCGCCGGCGAAGCGGTCCGTCTCGCATCGTCTCGGTCGGCCGCACCGTGGAAAAAAAGGGCTATGGCGACCTGATCCGCGCGCTGGCCCGGCTGAAAGACCGGGACTGGAGCTTCGAGCATGTCGGCGGCGGGCCGCTGACGGCAAAGCTGCAGGCACAGGCCGACAAGGCCGGCATCGGCGAGCGCATCGTCTGGCATGGCAGCCGCGAGCGCGAGCATGTCTTCAAGCTGCTGGCGGACGCCGACCTGTTCGTGCTGCCGTCCCGCATCGCCAAATCCGGCGATCGCGACGGCCTGCCCAACGTCCTGATGGAAGCCCAGGCCCATCGCCTGCCGGTCGTCTCGACGCGGGTCTCGGCGATCCCGGAACTGGTCGAGGACGGGCGGACCGGACTGCTCGTCGCCGAACGGGATCCGAAAGCGCTCGCCGCCGCGATGGCGCGGCTGATGGACGATCCGCAACTCGCCGATCGCCTCGGCCGGGCCGGCGAGGCAAAGGTTCGCATGCAGTTTTCGCCCGAGCCCGGCATCGACCATGTCGCGCGGCTGCTGACCGAGGCGGCCGAGCGCGCCGCCGCGTGAGCGCCACCCTGTTTCCGCTTGCCCGCGCGGCGCTGGAAGCCGCCCGTGCCGCCGGCCGGATGACCGTTTTCTGGTGGCGCGACGACGATGCGCGCCGGCCGACCGAGCCGCTCACGCGCCTGCTTGCGCTGCGCCGCGCCGCCGGTGTGCCGCTGGCGCTCGCGGTGATCCCCGATGGCATCGAGGCCGGGCTGGCCGAGGCGCTATCCGGTGACGAGGCGGTGGCCGTCCTGTTGCACGGCTGGCGCCACGCCAACCACGCGCCGGAGGGACAAAAACGGTCCGAGTTCGGCGATCACCGGCCGATCGGCGTCATGCTCGACGAAGCGGCGGCGGGCCGGGCGGCGCTGGCCGGTCTGTTTCCCGGTCGCTTCCTGCCGGCGTTCGTGCCGCCCTGGAACCGGATCGGGGAGGGAGTCAGGGCCCGGCTCGCCGAGGCGGGGCTGCCAGGGTTGTCCACATTCGGTCGCACCGCGTCGGCCGGGCTGCACCGGCTGAACACCCATCTCGATCTGATGAACTGGCGCGAGGCGAGGGGGCGGACGCCGGCCGAGGCCGACCGGCTTCTGGCCGCCGAAATCGACCGTCGTCTCGATAGCGGCGGCGATGGCGAGCCGATCGGGTTGCTCAGCCATCATCTGCAGCACGACGAGGCGGCCTGGGCGCTGCTCGGCGCGCTTCTGGAATTCCTCGCACCCGGACCCGACATCCTCTGGCCACCGGCGCAGGCGCTTTTTGACCTGCCGCTTGTCGGCGGGGCCGGCGAGGCCGACGCGGGAGCGGACCGTTCCGAGAACCGGCGCTGATGCAGGGCCCGCTTCTTCGCGCGGCCAGCGTCACCGGGCACCGGTTCGCGGTGAATTCCGATCCATTCGATCCGATGGCACGAACAGGATCGATCCGGTCGATTGCCGCGGAATGCGGGCCGAACCGGTGCCCGTTTTTCCTCGATTTCCGTGCTGGCGCGCGACCGTGCGGGGCGTTTTATTGCTGCCGTCCGCTCGGGAACTCGTTAGGAAGACCGTCGGCGGGCCATGAAGTGACGAAGGCGACGCCTTTGCTCTTGTGTCGGCGCCCAAGCCTTTGATAAGAGAGCCCCGCGCTGATCAGGCGCCGACCATGCCTCGGTTCACAGAATGCGGGCGCGGATGAGCGATGCGGTTTCCGTGTCGACGCCGCGTCTTTCGCGAAGACACCCTGGAGATTTCCGGGGTTCCGGCCGGAGAGGTGGCAGAGTGGTCGAATGCACCGCACTCGAAATGCGGCATACGTGCAAGCGTATCGGGGGTTCGAATCCCCCCCTCTCCGCCAATTTTCTTCGGTACAGCCCGGAGACGTGGGTGACAGATGTAGCGCGCAACTTCAAATGACACCGCGCGCAACTTCAAATGCGCTCTGTTTCGGGTGCCGGTGAGCGCTTCTCAACACCGGTTTGAACGGTGCCCGGCCGAGGCCGTTCAGCACCTTGTCGACCGGCTCCCCATTCGGACCGTGGCAAGCCCCTCGATGACTAGGATCGCGCCCACGTCGCGGCCGTCGATGAGCACGCGGGCGAGCGTGCGGTCGTAGCTGTGGCCTCCGGTCGGTGTCACCGTCACCGCCCGTGCCCTTCTCATCAGCGTCGCAAGCCGGTGACGCGCCTTTTGCGCCAGCCGAGCCTCGGATACCTTCATGCGGAACCCCGAAACATGACCGCGGCGGCATGGGAAAAATGGTGCTTGTACCCCGGCCCGAACGACGACGCGGCGCGCCTCAGCACCAACTGGCTTGGTTCGCCGCGGTATTGTGGAACAACTCGTGGACATTCGCCTCGAGCAACCGGTAGCCGACATTGCCGAACAGCTTTTGCCGGCCTTCGTTGAGGAGGAAGGTCGGGCTGCCCTCGGCGCCGTGCTTGCGGCTCATCTGGTCGTCGGCGGCAAGCCGCGCCAGCGCTTCGGAGGATCGGATCTTGCGGTCGACATCGCTGTAGTCGATGCCGAGACGATCGGCGATCTCCTCCTGGATTCGCCAGTCGGAAACATCCTTCGCCGACACGAAGAAAGCGCGGCGCAGTTCCCAGCTCACGCGGGTGGAAAGCCGGTCGAAGTAAGGCGGTTGCTCGGCTTCGCCACCGCTCGCGTCGGCTTCGACCAGTTCGACCGCCTTGACGAACAGATGCGCGCTCGCCGAGCTTCGCGGCCGGGTTTGGAGCCACAGGCGCTCGTGACCCTCGATATGGGGAAACTTTCGCGCCACCTCGTTGATGTGGCGGTTGAAGCCCTCAAAGCCGCCACGATGTTTCCAGTTCGTCTCGATCTTGCCCCAGGCGTCGGAAAAAACGGGGCAGAAACGCGACTCGATCGCGAGGGCGGCGCCGAACTTCTCCACCAGCGCCTCGAGGCGGCGCTGAGCGACATAGGCCCAGATGCACAGGATGTCGGAATAATACGATAGCTGGACCGTGGCCATGAGGTGTCTCTTCTTGCAACGAAAACGGAAAGCAGGATCGCCAGCGGCGGCTGGCCCGATCAAGCGGTCGGATATTCGTGACCAGCGGCGCGAGGACGCAGATGGTGCCAGAAGCCCCAGCCAAGATCGCCTGATCTCTTCCGGTCATACCGGTTTGTCGGCCGCAACAGCCTCGCGATCATGCCGCTCATATCAGGGCGTCAATTTCGACCGTCACGGGTGCTGGCGCCGAACAGGGCGTAAGCGGGGCAGAAGCGGACCAGCGCGGTGAGGATCAGGATCGTCGCGACGGCGAAAGCCACCCACTGCCAGGCAGAGGCCAGCCCGTAGACGGCATAAAGTGCGAGGGCGACACCGGCAACGATGCGCAGGATGCGGTCGATCTTGCCGATATTGGCGGATTTGAACATGGGGCGATCTCCTTGTCCAGCTCAGGCGGCCGGGCGGCGCTTAGCCGAGCCAGGCGGCGGCGCTCTTGTAGAGCATGTAGAGGGCGACGACGAAGATCAGTCCGGCGAAGGCCGTATTCAGCGCGCCCTTCTTCTCCGCGAGCCCGCGTGCGGCGATGGCGCCGAGCAAACCGCCGGCGATTCCGCCACCGATGAAGGCGAGGGCGAGCGTCCAGAGCACATAACCGGAGAAGGCGTAGCTCAAGGCAGTCGTCAGGCCGAAGGAGGCGACGGCGACGAGCGATGAGCCCACCGCGTTGAGGATCGGCATACCGGTCGAGGCGATCAGCCCCGGCACGATCAGAAAGCCGCCGCCGATGCCGAAGAAGCCCGAGAATGCGCCGGTGGCGGCGCCGAAGCCGAGCACTTTCGGTGCGTTCTCGCGATTGCATTCGGCACCGGCATCGCCCGTACTGCCGCGGCGGCGGAACATCATGACTCCGACGACGAGCATCAGGATGGCGAAAAGAAACAGCAATTGCTGGCCGTCGATGGCCTTCCCAACGGCCGCCCCGCCGAGAGCACCTAGGACGCCGGCGCCGCTGTAGAGCGCGGCGCAACGCCATTTCACATTGCCGTGGCGGGCGTGACTGACCAGATTGGCACCGGCATTGACGGCGACCGCCAGGGCGCTGGTGCCGATCGCCATATGCGCGCCGGGAACGCCGACGAGATAAACCAGCAGCGGCACCGCCAGAATCGAGCCGCCGCCGCCGAACAGGCCGAGTGTGAAGCCGACCAGCGAGCCCGAGAAGGCGCCGAGCAGATATTGGGTGAGATCGAGAGCCATTGGACGCGCTTTCGGCGGCAACTGAGCGCGAGCCGCCTGGGCTCGCGCTTCCGGTTTCTTTTATTGTGGTCGGACGGGAATCAGGACGTCTCGACCGGCAGACCGCATTCGCGCCAGCCCTTGAGGCCGCCCTCGATGCTCCTGGCGGTGTAGCCCATGTCGGTGAGCGTCTTGGCGGCCATGGCCGCGCGGGCGCCGGAGGCGCACAGCACATAGACCGGCTGGTTCGTGTCGAGCGCTATGGTCAAGCAGGTCTCGGCGGTCTCGGCCGAGGGATCGGCGCGCGCTTCCAGAAAGCCGCGCGGGATGTGGACAGACCCGGCGACCCGGCCGGTCTGCGCGAGTTCTCCGGCCTCGCGCACATCCACGATGACGGCGTCTGCGCCGTGCGCCTCGCGCGGCGAAACCGAGCCTGCCGTCGCCATGGCGGCGGCGATGAAGTCTCTGATACCCATGGCCATCAATTGCCTCCCTGAAACCGGTTGGCGGGAATCTTGAAATAGTGGTGCCCGTCATCTTCGGCGGGCGGCAGCCGGCCGCCGCGCAAATTCACCTGCAGCGCGTGCAGCATGCGATCGGGTAGCGGAAGCGTGCGGTCCCGCTTCTCGCGCGTCTCGACGAATTCGCTCTTCGAGGTTCCATCCTTGACGTGGACGTTGCCGCGCTTGTGCTCGTCGACCGTCGCTTCCCATGCCGGCCCGTCGCGCTCGTCCGAGCCATAGTCATGACCGACGAACAGACGCGTGTCGCCGGGAAGCGCGAGAATTGCCTGGATCGAGTCCCAGAGCTCCTTGGCCGAGCCGCCGGGAAAGTCGGCGCGCGACGAGCCCTTGTCGGGATACATCAGCGTGTCGTGCACGAAGGCGGCGTCGCCGACGACATAGGTGATGGAGCCGAGCGTATGGCCTGGCGACAGCATCACCCGCACGTCCAGTTCACCGATCTTGAAGTTCGCTCCGTCTTCCCACAGGACATCGATGTCCCGCGCGGGATCGAAGCCACCGGGCAAATTGTAAAGGCCTTCCCAGAGCGAGGCGATTTCCTTGACCTTCGCCCCGATCGCGGTCGGAGCGCCGAGTTTTTCCTTCAGATAGGCCGAGGCCATCATGTGGTCGGCATGGGGATGGGTGTCGAGGATCCACTCGATCTCCAGACCTTCCCGCTTCACATGGGCGAGAATCTCGTCGGCGCTGTCGGTCGACGTCTGCGCCTCGCTCGGGTCGAAGTTCAACACGACGTCGATCAACGCCGCCTTGCGCGTCGCCGGGTCGGCGCAGACATACTGAATCGAGCCGGTGTCTTCCTCGTAGAAGCCCCAGATGTCGGGACTTCCCTTGCCGCGGGACGGGCTGTGTCGCGTAAGCGTCATTGGCTATCTTCCTTTCCAGATTCAAGGTGGGTTGAGGCATGCCGCGCAAACATCGGCGCTGCCGGATTCAGGCGCCGGATGAGCCCGGGTTCGCGAGACGCAGCCCTATAGCCGAGGATCGGGGCCGGGCAGCCGAGCGAGCGCCCGGCGGCGTCGCTAGAAAAAGCGCCAATGTTTCGCGGGTCATCAGGCCTTCGTCCGCAATCGCCGGGGAAGCGGCCGAGACCTCGCGTTGGCCACGTTGGCTCCTTCGATCTTGCCGCGTGTGCGGCCCGCCCCGCCAGGCTGGAGAGCCGAGTCCGGGCAGAACGCCTTCTGCAAGGCTTCTATGACCAGAAGCAGCTCGCGCCGCGCGATCTTGTAATAGACCGTGGTCCCGACGCGCCGAGCCTCGACCAGCCCGTCGGCCCGCAGCCGCATGAGCTGCTGCGACATCGGAACCTGGTCGATCGAGAGCTCCTCCCGCAATTGACTAACGGGCTTTTCCCCGTCGGCCAGCGCGCAGAGCACGAGCAAGCGTTGAGGGTGGGACAGGCTGGCCATCAAAGCCGCCGCTTCTTCCGAGGCCTGGATCAAGTCGTCTACATTCATGATATTGAATTTAAGGAATTTGAATGTTAGATGCAACCCCAGTTGAAAGCTCTTGGATACCCGAGGGGCCGGCCCCGGCCCGGCGGTTCGCGAAGGAAACGATGATGACGCTCGATCGTGTGGTATTGTCTTTTGCGGGATTGATGGTCCTGCTGTCGGTGGCGCTTGGCCTGTATGTTTCTCCCTACTGGCATCTGTTGACGGTCTTCGTCGGCCTCAATCTGATCCAGTCCGCGTTCACCGGCTTTTGCCCGGCCGCCATCGTGTTCAGAAAACTCGGCGTGAAGCCGGGTTGCGCTTTTTCCTGACGGCTGAGGCGGGCCGCTCGATCGGCCCGTCAGCCAGAACCTGTGATGCGGAGACCTTTCATGGAATCGTTGCGGTCCGGAGGGTTCATGATCCTTGCCGCCGTGATGTCGTGGTCGGCCGCAGGCGCGGCGGAGTTCGTCGTGCACGCGCGGACGATCGAGGAAACGAAGGCCGTCTTCGGTCAGGTCGAGAGCCGCGACGTGGTGCCCGCCCGGGCCCGCATTGGCGGGACGCTTCGGCAGGTTTCGGTCGATGAAGGCGCGCAGGTCGAGAAGGGCGAGGAGATCGCGCTTGTCGTGGACGACAAGATCGCGCTCCAGCTCGACGCCGCCGACGCGCAGATCCGCGCGCTGCAATCGCAGATGGCCAACGCAAGGAGCGATTTGACCCGCGCGGAGCAATTGTTGAAGCGCGGGATCGCGCCGCAGTCGCGCGTCGACCAGGCCCGTTCCCAAGTCGACGTCCTGACCAATCAGATCACCGCCGCCGAGGCCGACCGTGCGGTCATTGAGCAGTCCTCCCGCGAAGGCGAGGTTCTTGCGCCGGCATCGGGTCGGATCCTGACGCTTCCGGTGACGCAGGGCTCGGTCATCATGGCCGGCGAAACGGTCGCCCGTGTCGCCGGCGGGGGATATTTCCTCCGGCTGTCGCTGCCCGAACGCCACGCGGCGTCGATCGTCGAGGGTGACACGGTCAAGGTCGGACAACGAATGGTGTCGCGCTCGGCCAACGGTCATCCGCCGGAACTGCGCGAAGGCCGCCTGGTTCAGGTCTATCCGGAAATTACCGAGGGCAAGGTTCAGGCCGATGTCGAGGTGAAGGGGCTCGGCGACTATTTTGTCGGCGAAAGGACCTTGGTCTGGATTCCCGTCGGTCGCCGGGATGCCATTGCCATCCCGCCGGAAGCGGTGACCACGCGGCACGGCGTGGATTATGTCCGCCTGGCAGCCGAACCGAACCCGCTTGATGTGGCTGTTATCCTCGGCGACAGGGTCGTGGTGGACGGAAGCGAAAGCGTCGAGGTCCTGAGCGGCCTGCGCGAGGGCGACCGGATCCTGCTGCCATGAATCTCGGCATCGCCGGTCGTCTGACCAAGAGCTTCATCAATTCGCCGCTGACGCCGCTCTTCCTGCTCGCGGCCTTCGCGCTCGGGTTGGTCGCGCTGGTTTCCCTGCCGCGCGAGGAAGAGCCTCAAATCTCGGTGCCGATGGTCGACATTCGTGTGCGCGCGGACGGGCTCAAGGCGGAAGATGCGGTCAAGCTTGTCACCGAACCGCTGGAAACAATCGTCAAGAGCATCAACGGCGTCGAGCACGTCTATTCCCAGACGGAGGACGACGGCGCCCTTGTCACCGCGCGGTTCGAGGTCGGCACCAGCGCGGACGCGGCGATCCTGCGGGTTCATGACAAGGTTTTCGCCAATCTAGACCGCATCCCGGTCGGCATCCCGGAGCCGCTCATCGTCGGACGCGGCATCGACGACGTCGCCATTGCCGTCGTCACCTTGACGCCGACCGCCGAAGCCGCCGAACGCTGGACGGCCAACGGTCTGACCCGACTCGCGCGCGAACTCCAGGTCGAACTGTCGAAGCTGCCCGATATCGGCCTTACCTACATCGTCGGACAGCAGCCCGAAGAGATCAGGATCGAGCCGGACCCAGAGCGCCTGTCGCTCTACGGGATCACGCTGCAGCAGCTCACCGGAAAAATTCAGGGAGCCAACCGCTCGTTCCAGGCCGGACTGATCCGCGAAGGCGGCCAGCAAGAGGTGCTTGTCGCCGGGCAGACGTTGCAGACGCTTCCCGAGATCGGCAATCTCCTGCTCACCGCCCGCGACGGCCGTCCGGTCTATGTGCGCGATGTCGCAGATGTGGTGCTCGCCACGGACCCCAACGAAACGCGGGTGTCCGCGGTGCGCAGGAGCAGGGAGGATCTGGAGCGCGTGCCGGCGGTTTCCCTGGCGATCGCCAAGCGGGCGGGAACCAACGCCGTGGTCATCGCGGAAGAAATCGTCCATCGCCTGGAACAGGTGCGCGGACAGATCTTCCCGGCGGATGTCGAGATGACGATCACGCGCAACTATGGCGAGTCGGCCAACGAAAAAGCCAACGAGCTGCTCTTTCATCTGGGCTTGGCGACGATCTCGATCGTCGTACTGGTAGCCTTTGCGATCGGTTGGCGCGAGGCGATGGTCGTGGCCATCGTGATTCCGACGACGATCCTGCTGACGCTCTTCGCCTCCTGGCTGATGGGCTACACCCTCAACCGCGTCAGTCTTTTCGCGCTGATCTTCTCGATCGGCATTCTGGTCGACGATGCCATCGTGGTCATCGAGAACATCGCCCGCCATTGGGCGATGAAGGACGGGCGCGGCCGCGCCGAAGCGGCGATCGAAGCTGTGGCCGAGGTCGGCAATCCGACCATTGTGGCGACATTGACGGTGGTGGCGGCGCTTTTGCCCATGCTCTTCGTTTCCGGGCTGATGGGTCCCTATATGAGCCCGATTCCCGCCAATGCCTCGGCGGCGATGCTTTTTTCCTTCTTCGTCGCGGTGATGCTGACGCCCTGGCTGATGCTCAAGCTCGGCGGCAAGGGTGGGCACGGGGGTTCGAAGGGCGATCACGACGCGATCGGACGTCTCGGCCGCTCCTACATGGCGGTCGCGCGTCCGATCCTGAAGACGCGGGCGCGGTCCTGGCTGTTTCTCGTTATCGTGGGTGTGGCGACGGCGGCATCGCTTTCGCTGTTTTACACCAAGGACGTCACCGTCAAGCTTCTGCCCTTCGACAACAAGAGCGACCTCCAGGTCGTGGTCGACCTGCCGGAGGGCTCTACGATCGAGGATACCGATCGCGCGCTCCAAGCGATCGTGGAGCGGATGTCGCCGATCCCCGAGGTCGTCTCCTTTCAGACCTATGCCGGGACGTCGGCGCCGTTCAACTTCAACGGCCTGGTCCGGCACTACTATCTGCGAGCCTCGGCGGAGATGGGCGACGTTCAGGTAAACCTTCTTCCCAAGGCCGAGCGCGACCGGACCAGCCACGATGTTGCCCTGGACATTCGCAACCGTCTTGCCGGACTCGACCTGCCCGAGGGAACGAGCGTCAAGGTGGTGGAGCCGCCGCCCGGGCCGCCGGTGCTCGCCACGCTGCTAGCAGAGATCTATGGCCCCGATGCGCAAACGCGCCGGGCCGTGGCGCAGAAGGTGCGCGAGATCTTCGCGTCGGTCCCGTTCATTGTCGATATCGATGATTCCTACGGTGTCCGGGCCACGCGCGCGCGCGCCAGTATCGACCAGGACAACCTCGAATATGATCGGGTCGAGCAAGGCGATATCTACGATACGATCCGGGCGCTCTACTCCGGCAACACGGTGGGGTATTCGCATCGCGGCGAGGGACGTCAGCCGATCCCGATCCGGATCGGGCTGGCAAAAGGCGACCGGCGGCTCGATGAGCGAGCGCTCGCCACGCCCGTTCCCGCCAATGCCTTGCCGGGCGAGCGCGGCATCGTGGAACTGGGCGACGTCGTGGCGATCAGGCGGGAGCCCGCCTCGTTCCCGGTGTTTCGCCGTAACGGGCGGGCCGCGGAAATGGTGACGGCGGAACTCGCCGGCATGTTCGAAGCGCCGATCTACGGCATGCTGGCCGTGGAGGACGCGATCGAAGAGGCCGACTGGGGCGACCTGCCCAAGCCGGTTATCGCCTACAACGGTCAGCCGGATGACGAGAGCCGCCCGACGCTTCTGTGGGACGGCGAATGGGAGGTCACCTGGGTGACCTTCCGGGACATGGGCGCGGCCTTCATGGTGGCGATTCTTGCCATCTACATTCTCGTCGTCGCCCAGTTCAGCTCCTTCAAGCTGCCGCTGGTCATCCTGACGCCAATTCCGCTCACCTTCATCGGGATCATGTTCGGCCACTGGCTGTTCGCCGCGCCGTTCTCGGCGACCTCGATGATCGGCTTCATCGCGCTCGCCGGCATCATCGTGCGCAATTCCATTTTGCTGGTCGATTTCGTTCGCCATACCCGCCACCCGGATCGCCCGCTCGCCGACGTGCTCCTGGAAGCCGGCGCGATCCGCTTCAAGCCGATCCTCTTGACCGCGCTCGCCGCCATGATCGGCGCGGGCGTGATCCTGACCGACCCGATCTTCCAGGGGCTGGCGATCTCGCTGCTGTTCGGGCTTGCGTCATCCACCGTGCTGACCGTTCTGGTCATCCCGGCGATCTATGTGGCACTGCGGGGCGAGGGCTCGCCCAAGACCCCCGTGGGGGATATGGAGCGGACCGAGGTGGCATCCGGCTGATTGGTCGCTCGACGACAGGACGCTGGACTTGACGCCGAGCCGCCTCGCGGATCGTTCGCGTGTCTGCCCACGCGAACAGGCAGCGAGGATCGCCCTTGGTCCAACGCGAGCACGGCCGCCTGGCTGAAGCGCCGGGTCAGTTCTTGCCTGTGCTCCTTTCTGCCAACAGGCCGGCGAAGAGGCGTTGGTCCGCCGATGATCTTCGGCGACTCCCGTCGGACCGTTGGTGCTCCCATGCTGCGATGCACGCTTTGACCTGGATCAAGCGAAATGCGCTCTCTCGCGAGACGAGCCCTGTTCTGCGGCCGCGTCACGCCAGCCGTGCCCGAAGCCTTAATTTTTCGTTAAAAATCAGGATGATGGCGTGTCATGCTGGGCGCGGTGTCTGAAATGGCGCGAAGCATGATCGAATTGTGCGGCGCAGAGATCGGCACCCCGCGGGCCGATCCGATCTGGACGACGTGTCTATGCCTGTCGACGTGGCGTGCCACAGGCGGAGGGCGGCGGCCAGCCGCCCTCCTCGTTTCGCGTGGCGTGGACGCTGATCGTTTGGTCAGCTCGAAGGGACGATCACCATCTGGTGGGCCGTGCCCTCGACCTTCACCTCGCTGATCGTGCTCAGGTCGTTGACGTCCAGCACCCAGAACTTGGGTTCCTCGGCGCTGCTGACGTAGATCTTGCCTGTTCCCGGGATCGTTCTCAGGTGATAGGGCGCCGGCGCCAGCTCCGCGAAGCTTACCGCGCCGCTGTCGATGTCGACCCGGCCGATCCGGCCGGTCTCCCGCACCGCCGCGAAGAGCGTCTTGCCGTCCTCGGACAAATCGAGGCCGTGCAGCATTCCGCCCATCTCGAAGTTGCGGCGGACCGTCATCGTCTCCGGGTCGATCTCGCTGACCGTGCCGTCGCCGTCATTGGTGACATACAGGGCGCTTTCGTCCGCGGCCATCACCAGATGCCCGGGATTCGCGCCAGTGGCGGCCTTCGGCCCCACTGTCCAGCCATCGACGGCGATGCGGCTGACGATGCCGGCGCCGGCACTGCCGACGAACAGCGCCTTTCCATCCTGACTGAAGATGGCGTAGTTCGGCGTCGCCGCGGTCTTTATCGTGGTGATCAGTTCGAAGTCCTCGAGCCCGATCACCGAGACCGCATCGGCGTTGATCAGCGTCACCACGGCGAAGCGCCCATCCGGGCTGACCGCGACGTGATGCACGGCGCCCGGCACATCGACCTTGCGCAGGATCTCGCCGCTTTCGCGCTCGATGATCGAAACCGTGCTGACGAGCTCTTCGGACGATTTCTCGGAGGTCTTCTCCGACATCCCGTGGTGCGCCTCGTGGTCCTCCTCGGACACGCCGGCAGGTTTGTCGGGCGCCTCTCCCGCCGGGCGGGCGGAGAGGCTTCCGGCGATCAGCAGACGCCCGTCCGGGGTTCCAGCCAGCCCATGCACGGCCTCGGTTCCGGCAATGCGTCCGACCTCGGCGTCCCTCGCCGCGTCGATGGCCAGAATCTGATTTTCCTCGCCGAGCGGTATGTAGACCAGCGGCTCCGCATGGGTGGAACCGAGGCCGAAGAGCATCATCGCCACAGCGATCGGTGCCGCCGAGTGGAGGAAGTATCTGTGGGTTCTCATCATTGTCTCCAATTCTTTTCGGGATTCAGCATTTGCGACAGGAACGGCCGGCGCGGCGCAGACCCGGCGCTGCCGGGGCGGCTGCATCGCAAGGCGGCGTCGCGGCAGGGAGCCGCGATCGACGCCGACCGTCCGTAAAGATCAGCTGATCGGAGGGTGGTGGGGCGGGCTTTCCGTCCGTTCCCGGAGCGGGTCGCAGACCGTTGCGATCACCCGGTTCGATTCTTGCGCTCGCAGTAGCGGGCGCTCCGGAGCGACGAAGAAATGCACACATGGCGCGTGCTGAGGGCACGCAGCGGTCGCGAGAAGGACTTGCCAGGCATCGGCCTGACCATCTGTGGCGGCAGCGCTGAGGAAACAGCCGCCGGTCTCATCCTCGGCCGGTGCGCTCATCTCGACCGTCGACCAGCCGCATCCGGTGATTGTCATGGCCATCGGCCCGGCCGCGGTTCCGTGGCCGAGGCCGGAGAGCACGAGGGCAAGGACGACGAGAACGCCGACAAGCAGCCTGAACGCCGACCGGCGCATGCCAAGCATCAGATCCTGTCGTCGCCAGTCGTGTCCCGATCGTGTCGTGACCGTCCGCATGGTTCGCCTTTCCGTCGCAGGCCCCGGGCTTGGTGGGTGTCAAGCGCCGTCTTCCCTTGGGGCCGCCGCCGAGATGCCCTGCCGTGCGGGCTCCTGGCGGCGGTCTGCTCAGAACGTCCTTTGCCAGCCGCGCATGTGTCGGCTCATTGTTTCTTTCTCTCCGGCTGCCAGGCCATTCCGGCATCGAGCTTGTAGGACCAGGGAAGCCCGGCGTTCTGCCATCCGTTCACATCGCGCCGGCCGTTCTTTTTGTTGGTATCACCCTCGAAGCCCTCGACGATGCTCCAGACATTGCTGTAGCCGGCTTTGGCAAGCGCCGCCGCCGCCGCCGCCGACCGCCCGCCCGAGCGGCACATCACGAAGACCGGATCGTCCTTGTCGCGCCCCTCGCGCGCCATCACGGCGTCGACACCGGTGATGAAGTCTGGATTGCGCGCCATCGCATAGCCGCCGCGCTTGGGGTCGAAATCGTGCGTGGCGAAGGCGAGCGGGACATTGGCGTCCGTCCCCTCGGCATTGCCGACAAAGTTGATTTCAAGCGGGTCGCGAACGTCGATGAAGACGATGCCTGGCTCCTCGGTCAGGGCTTCGTGCGCATCCTCGGGCGTCAGGTAGAGCCCGAGCGGCGTTGTCTTGCCCTTTGGCAGGGCGCGCGCATCGACGCTGCTGTCGATTTCGCCCGCAAAGGCAGGAAAGGCGGCGAGAACCGCGGCGGCCATGAGGGCCGCTACTCGGAATTTCATAATGCTGGTCTCCTTTCGATGGGGAGCACGGCGCGCCGGGCGTGCCGCGGGATGTATCCAAAGATGGGCAGTTGCGGATCCATCGAATCGGCTCCCGTTCGGATCATCCGCGTCGTCTGCGAGCTGGTGCGACGGTTTCGGTCGAAGCTAGGCGCGGTGCCTTTCGCGGGATTTGACATGGATCAAGTCGATGGGGCGTCCAGCGTATTATATTCACATATCCGTGTATTATAATATTCAAATATAGGAGGATCATGATGGCACTGTCATGGAAAACAGGAGGCGTGCTGCTGGGCCTGGTATTCTTCCTGGCGGTCGCGCTGGTGAAGCCCATCGGCGTCTCCACCCAGTTCGTGATCCTCGACGGGATTCTGTGGAACGCCGTCGACACCTCGATCGTGGTCGAGGATGTCGCCAGCAAGACCGGCTTTGCCTCGCCCAACGCCTATCTGGACAAGAGCGGCGGAAGTTATGCCCAGGCGGTCGCCAACCCGCTCAACTACGGCTTCGTCTTCGTCGTCGCCATCCTGATCGGCGCGGCGGTGTCGGGTTGGCTGCGCGGCAGCTTCCGCGAGGCGAACCGCTTCATGCCCGAGGTCTGGCTGGCCAATTTCGGGCACACACCGGCGCTTCGCTTCGTCGCCGCCTTCCTCGGCGGGTTCCTGGTGCTCTACGGCGCCCGGTTGGCGGGGGGCTGCACCTCCGGGCACATGATGAGCGGCATCATGCAGTCTGCCGTCTCCGGCTACATCTTCGCGGCGGGCGCCTTCCTTGCGGCGATTCCGACCGCCATGCTCCTCTATCCACGGGAGGTCTGACATGACCATCATTCTCGCCCTTTTGATCGGCGGCGCCTTCGGATTCGCTCTGGATCGCGCCGGCGCCACCAGCCCAAACCTGATCATCGGCATGCTGAGCTTGCGTGTGCTGCACCTGATGAAGACCATCCTGCTGGCGATTGGCACCGCCTCGGTGCTCATGTTCGCCGGGCAGATGGCGGGGCTGGTCGAGGTCGGCAACATGTCGGTAAAGGCCGCCTATGGTGGGGTCTTCCTCGGCGGCATCCTGCTCGGCCTCGGCTGGGTGGTTTCGGGCTTCTGCCCCGGCACGGGGCTCGCCGCGGCCGCGACCGGGCGCTGGGACGGGCTGGTCTTCGCCGGCGGCGGGCTGGTCGGCGCGGCGGCCTTCATGCTGACCTATCCCTGGTTTGAAGGCAGCTTCCTGATGGAAGAGATCGCCGGCGGAAAGGCCACCGTCGGAGCCGTACCCGGCACCGACTATCCGGCGCTCGTCACGGGCTTGCCGGGCGATGTGATCGGCATCGCGCTGGGGCTGGTCTTCATCGCCGTTGCCTTCGCGTTGCCGGACCGGCTGTCGGGCAGCCGAGCCCGCGCGGTTCCGGCGGAGTAGGTGCCGATTCCCTGATGCGGTGAGGGGCCCGCATTCTTCCCGGGCCCCGACCCCGAGATTCTCGCGTGGAGCCGATGACGAAGGGTGCGGCGGCGATCGTCTTGATCGCCCCGCACCCTCGAATTCTGGTTGTCGTCCGGCGGCCTCGCCGGAATCGCGCCAGGTCGGCGGTTTTTCTTCCAAGCGACACGGTGCGTCGAGCCGCCGAGGCCCCCGCCGGGTCACACACTGCCCCGGCGACGACGGCCGGGAGTGTGCGCAGCCCGTCGACGTTGAGGATCGTGCGATCTTCCGGTTTCGCTGAAATTGATCTTGGCACGGCTGTGTCGGCGTCCTACGCATTCTTCGGTGGACCGTCGAAGAATGCAATCAGGACGATCGGGACGCTTGTACCGACTGGCGCCGAGTCAACTCCGCTGACCCCCGCCCGCCCGAAGCCTGAAAAAACCGGAGATCGAGATGTGGTCTGGAGTCATGCCCGCCGTGACGACGAAGTTCGGCGAAGAGGCCGGCCTCGACCGCGCCGAGAACGAGCGCTGCTTCGCCATTCAGATGGATGCCGGTTGTGACGGCCTGATCGTCTGCGGGTCGCTCGGCGAAGGCCCGATGCTGACCTTGGCCGAAAAACTCGAGCTTCTCGGGATCGCGAAATCGACCGCCAAAGGCAAGCCGGTGCTGATGACGGTCGCCGCCGCTTCCACTGCCGAATCCTGCGACATCGCCAGGGCCGCCGCTAAATCCGGGGCCGACGGGCTGATGATCGTCCCGAGCCTCGTCTATTTCACCGACCGCCGGGAGACGCTCGATACGCTGCGGGCGGTGGTCGAGGCGGGCGATCTTCCGGCGATGATCTACTCCAACCGGGTCGCCTACAAGGTCGACGTCACCCCGGACATGATGGAGGATCTCGCGCCTGACGAACGTTTCGTCGCGATCAAGGAATCCAGCGACGACATCCGGCGCACGACCGAAATCATCAACCGCCTCGGCGATCGCTACGACGTCTTCACCGGTGTCGACAATCTGGCCTTCGAGGCATTGGCGGTCGGAGCGGTCGGCTGGGTGGCCGGCCTCGTGGTCGCGTTTCCTCGCGAAACCGTTGCGATCTACCGCCTGATGAAGGACGGCAGAGCGGATGAGGCGCTCGGCATCTATCGCTGGTTCCGACCGTTGCTCGATCTCGACGTGTCCCGCTATCTCGTACAGAACGTCAAGCTGGCGGAAGTTCACGCCATCCAATCGAACGACCGGGTCCGCCTGCCGCGTCAGCCGCTCCAGGGCGCCGAGCGCCAGCGGGTGGAGAAGGTGATCGCCGACGCCTTGGCGACCCGCCCTCAGCTTCCGTCTTTCGCCTGAGGCCGGTATCGGATGAATCCATCGCCAGATCAAAGGGTCGATGTCGCCATTGTCGGCTCGGGTATCGTGGGCATTTCGATCGCCCACGCGCTCGTTCGGGATGGCCTGACGGTCATGCTCGTCGATCGGGAAGGCGTCGCCTGCGGCGCGAGCCGCGGCAATGCCGGTGCGCTCGCCTATTCGGACGTGTTGCCGCTGGCTTCGCCCGGCATCATGCGAAAGGCCCCCCGCTGGCTCCTCGATCCGGCCGGACCGCTGACGATCCGACCGGGGTACCTGTTGCCGATAGCGCCATGGCTTCTCCGGTTCTGGCGGGCGAGTTTTCCCGCAGCGGCGGCGCGCTCGATGGCGGCGCAGGTCGCGCTCATGAAACTTGCTCGGAGTGAGATGCAGCGTCAGGTCGCGGAGGCGTCGCTGTCGCGCATGCTGGTCAGCGACGGCGCCCTCGAACTCTACGAGAGCGAGGCTGAACGGGATGCCGCGCGCCCGGGCTGGGACGCGCGCGGCCGGGAAGGCATCCGGTTCGAGCATGTCGGCAGAGACATGATCGACGAATTGCAGCCGGGGCTGGACCGCCGCTTCTCGCATGGGACTTTCCTGCCCGAGTGGCAGTCGGTCACCGACCCCTATGACTTTGCCGTGGCGCTCGCCGACAGGTTGCGGGAACGCGGCGTTTCGTTTCGCACCCGCGAGGTCGCGGCGATCGAGCCGGGCGAGGATGGCGTCGTCCTTCGCTGTGCCGGCGGGCAGGCGATCCGCGCGAGACAGGCCGTGATCGCGGCTGGGGCGTGGTCGAAAAGCCTCGCCGCGTCGGTCGGCGACAAGATCCCCCTCGATACCGAGCGGGGCTACAACACGACGCTGCCGTCGGGCGCGTTCGACCTCCGGCGCCATCTGACCTTCGGCGGCCACGGCTTCGTGGTGACTCGGCTGTCGTCCGGCATCCGGGTCGGCGGGGCGGTCGAGTTCGGCGGGTTGCGCCTGCCACCGAACATGCATCGGGCCGACGTGATGCTGGCCAAGGCCAAGGCCTTCGTGCCGGCGCTCGATACGACGGGCGGCGAAAAATGGATGGGCTATCGGCCGTCGCTTCCCGATTCCCTGCCGGTGATCGGTCGCTCGCCCCGTGCGCCGTCGGTTCTCTATGCCTTCGGGCACGGCCATCTCGGCCTGACGCAATCGGCCGCCACGGGCCGCCTCGTATCCGACCTCGTCGCCCGCCGCCGGACCGCGATCGACGTCGCGCCGTTCCGGCCCAACCGGTTCTAGGCCGCGCATCTAGGAGCAACGAGCAATGGCACGTCACACCTTCTTCTGCATCGACGGACATACCTGCGGCAACCCGGTCCGGCTCGTCGCCGGCGGCGGGCCGACGCTGGTGGGGGACACGATGATCGAGAAGCGCGCCCACTTCCTGCGCGACTACGACTGGATCCGCACCGGCCTGATGTTCGAGCCGCGCGGTCACGACATGATGTCGGGTGCGATCCTTTATCCCCCGACGCGGCCGGACTGCGATACGGCGATCCTCTTCATCGAGACATCCGGATGCCTCGCCATGTGCGGCCACGGCACGATCGGCACCGTGACGATGGGCCTTGAGAACGGCCTCATCCGTCCCCGCGAACCGGGCGTGGTCCGGCTCGATACGCCCGCCGGACTCGTCGTCGCGACCTATACTGAGGCTGACGGTTACGTCGCCGAGGGTCGACTGACGAACGTTCCGGCCTTCCTGTTCCGCGAGGGATTGGAAGTAAAAAGCCCGCATCTTGGCCGGCTCACCGTCGACGTCGCCTATGGCGGTAATTTCTACGCGATCGTGGATCGCCAGGAGAATTTCCACGACATGGCGGCGTTCTCGGCCGGGCAACTCGTGGAGATGTCAGGCGCGCTCCGCCAGGCGCTGAACGACGCCTACCCCTTCGTCCATCCGGAAAAGCCGGAGATCAACGGTCTCAGCCATATCCTGTGGACCGGGGAGCCGACCCGACCGGAGGCGACAGCCCGCAATGCGGTCTTCTACGGCGACAAGGCGATCGACCGCAGCCCCTGCGGCACCGGCACCTCGGCGAGGATGGCGCAATGGGCCGCCAGGGGCCAGTTGAAGCCGGGCGACGACTTCGTCCATGAAAGCATCATCGGCTCGCTGTTTCGCGGCCGTGTCGAGGATAGCGCGCGGGTCGGCGACCTGCCGGCGATCGTGCCGTCGGTGGCCGGCTGGGCGCGGATGACGGGTCTCAACACCATCTTCATCGACGACCGCGATCCCCTCGCGACGGGCTTCCAGGTCGTCTGAGTTCAGCGAATGAGAGG
>NZ_JALHBS010000114.1 GCF_024195285.1 Aurantimonas marianensis | reverse complement strand
TTCCATGCCGACCTCCTGGCTATCGAGGGGGCAGTTCCTCATGGCGCCAGGGGGTCAGTTTGCCGTGTCGCCTGACACATGCAGCGTCAGTATGATGCCGTCGATCCCGACAACCGCCTGGTGGCCGGCGAACTCGAACGGCGCTGGAACGAAGCCCTCGCCACAGTCAAAACAATCGAAGACGAACTGGAGGGATTGTCGCGCCGCCAGCCAGACGCAATCAGCGATGACGAGCGGCAGAGCCTCATGACCATGGGGGCCGATATGGCCATCGCATGGGAACATCCTCGTGCGACCGCAGCAACGCGCAAACGGATTCTCCGGGCCGTTCTCGAGGAGATCGTCGTCCGGGTCGAAAGCGATCAGATCGTGATGCTGTTGCACTGGCGAGGCGGCGACCACACGGCGCTGAACGTCAAAAAGAATAAGAAAGGGCACCATCGTTGGGCCGCAGAGCCGGCCACCGAGGATCTGATCAGAGCCTTGGCACGTCTCATGCCGGATAAGGCGATGGCGGCGCTTCTCAATCGGGAAGGCTTCAAGACGGGACGGCTCAACGGTTGGACCCAATCCCGGGTCTGTACCTTCCGCAGCCAGCATTCGATCGCGGTTTATCAGGAGGGCGAGCGAGCCGCCCGGGGCGAGATCACGCTTGACGAAGCGGCTGGCCTTATCGGCTGCAGCGCGATGTCGGTACGGCGAATGGTCAGGGACGGCATCTTGGCAGGCAACCAGCATTGTAAGGGCGCGCCATGGATTATCAGGCGAGCGGATGTCGAAGTGATCGCAGCCGGCAAGCCTGCCGTTTCTTGCCGGAAGCGTCCGTCATCACAAAATCCAGATCAAGCAATCATTCAGTTTCAATGACATAGCGAGGTGAGCAGTATGACCCAGCACCGGTCCCGCCAATGAATATGGCGTTGCGCTTACCTTCCAGGAACGCGCCGGTGGCGATCTCGCGCACCTTGCCTTCGTCGATCGCCGTGTCGGCGAAGTGGAAGGCGTCGAGATCCTTCAGCACGGGGAATTTGGCGCTGACGATCCGGTAGACGATGGAACGGGCCTGGCGATGGTTACGCTCGGCTTGCAGGAGGCTGGCGAGCAAAGGGTAGAGTTCGTCGCGGCGTTGCAGGCCCTTGCCGGTGATCTCGTCGAAGCTGGCGCGCATGCCGTGAAGCTTCAACTCGTCCATCGCCTCCAGAAGCTCGTGACGCTCCATCACGCCACCCTCCTGATGCTGTCGTAGCGGGCGCAGTCGGCCAACGGTGGCACCTTCAGGACCAGAGCCTCGGGAATCGCGATGCTGGCCACCGGCGGCGGCTGGAGCTGGCGCGCAAGGATCGTCAGGATCACGTCGCCATGGCAGATTCCGGCTTCGACGGCCTCGGTGCAGGCGGCCTCGACGGCCTCCAGCCCATGGTCGAGGACGGCACCGAGGACCTTTACGAACTGACGGTCGCCATCTTCGTGCCGCTTCAGCTCAGCGCGGACCTGCGCCAGGGCGGGTGGCAGGTCCCAGTCCTTGAACGGCGCGCCGTTGCGCAGCGCCCCCGGCTTCTTCACAAGAACCGGCAGATAGTGCCAGGGATCATAGACGACCTGATCGCGTCGGAACTGGCGCGGATGATCGGCGACGATCCGGTCTTCGAACAAAACGACGACCCGCTCGGCGTAGGTGCGCACCAGAACCGTCTGTCCGGCGGCCCGGGCACCGACGCTGTAGCGATTGTGGTCGGCCATGACGAGGCAGGTCGTGCTGGCCCGCACCGCCTTCTCGACGAATCCGTCGAACGGCGATCGCAGTTCCATCAGCGCAGGCCTTTCCTCCTGGAAGACCTCCCAAATCGTCCGATCCTTGAACTCGGGATGACGGGTTCGCTTGGCGTAGGCGATGCACTGGTCTTCCAGCCAGGCATTCAACTCCTCAAGGCTCGTCACCTTCGGCTTGGGCCGGAAGACCTGGTCGCGCAGATTGCCGACCTGGTTCTCCACCTGGCCCTTCTCCCAGCCCGCCGCCGGCGTGCAGGCTACCGGCTCGATCAGGTGGTGCGAGCACATCTGAAGGAAGCGACGGTTGTACTGACGGGCCTTGCCGACGAAGATCGTCTCCACCGCCGTCTTCATGTTGTCGTAGATTCCACGCCGGCAAATCCCGCCATAAAAGGCGAAAGCCTTGTCGTGGGCGTCGAAGACAAGCTCCTGCGTCTCGCGGAAATAGGCGCGAACGAACGGCATCCGGCTGTGCGACAAGCGCATGTGCGCAGCCTTTACCATCAGCGGCAGCCCCTGAAGCGTGATCGTCTCGTGGCTCCAGTCGAACTGGTAGGCCTCGCCCGGCGCAAAGCTCATCGGCACGTACGCTTTTGCCGGAAGACGAGCGCGATCCTGCCGCCATGTCCTGGCAAACCGATGAACGCTGTCGTGGGCCCCTTCATAGCCGCGACCACGCAGTTCCTCGAAAAGGCGTTGCGTCGAGCGTCGTTCCCGACGCGGAAGCGCCGCTTCCGCTTCCAGGATCGCCGTCAGATCCTCGACAAACGCTCCAAGCTTCGGCGCCGGCTGAACGCCACGCTCGTATCGGAACTCAGTCGCGTCGCCGCGGACAACCTTGCGAACCGTCGTCCGCGACACCGAAAACTCCCGGGCGATCGTCTTGATCCCCCGGCCTTGGTCGTGAAACGCACGCCGTATCTGCCCTATTAAATCCACGCCGATCATTCCCCCGCATCGCCCTCCCTACGGCCCGAAAGGCCGGAAAGGCGGAAATGTAAAAATAGCTCAGCAGGGGGTTAGTTTTGGCCGCGAAAATCCCCGCTCAGGGGGCCAACTTTGCATGCGATTTTACATCGGACCCTGATCGACCCCGGTCTTCATGACCCGTGCGTACAAATAGACTAGGTTGAACATGCCATACTGAAATGTCTCGAAAACATCCTTTGCCGTACAGGCGCCGGCCCAGGGTCGCTCGTCGATGCTGCCGTGCGCGAACTCGTTCGCGATCAGCGCAAAACGCTCCATCACGCCGAACTCGAGCGTGTCGCGCTCGCTCCAGATCCGCTTGATGCGCTCGATCGAGCTGTACTCGATCAGATTCCAGAAGCGGTCGCGAATTGCCCGGAGATGCCCGGCCGAACTAAGCCCGCCTTCGAACAATCGCAGCACCGTCGCGGGCTGCTGGGCGAGCATGCGCTCCAAGACGGCCCGGTCCCACAGCAATATCTGGGGTCTCGGGAATTTTTCCTGCCATGTCTCGACCCAGTCGCGGGTCGGGTTAGTGAAGGTCGTGTTGGTGGCGATGACCAGGCAATCGACACTGTGGTCCGCGACCACATTGTTGCAGGCGGTCTTTACCGCCTCGGTCTCGAGCGTGCCGGACCGCCCTTTGCATTCCACCCACCATTGCCGCGGGACAATCTCTCCAGCGGCATCCGGGGCGTGGAAGCGCGCCTCGAG
>NZ_JALHBS010000113.1 GCF_024195285.1 Aurantimonas marianensis | reverse complement strand
ACGCGCCAAGCGAGGTCACGCGCGCCGATACCGTCGAGAAGCCAGAATAGGCACTCCTCGAGCGCATGGCCCTTCAACTCGTCGAAGGGGATTTCGCTCGGCAGCAGCCATGGCGTCTCCTCCTCGTCCGCCAAGTCCGGTCCTCCCTAGGCGACTGCCGAAACGAGCCCGGCATCGCCTCTCGGCATCAATTCGTGCACCGCAAAACGGATGCCGGCGCTGCGGCATTTGCGCGCCATAAATTCCGCTTCGGAGCTGTCGTGCGTGGACAGGATGACCTGGTAGCCCAGCTCGCGAACCATCTGCCGCAGCAGATCCATGAACGCGCTCGAATGGATGATATCATTATGCTGGAGCGGATCGTCGAGCAACAGGCCGCGCCACCGCGACCATGAGAAGGTCGTGCTGGCGGCGAGGAGCGCGCTGACGCTCAGGGCAGAAAGCTGACCCTCGCTGAAGAAATAGTTCGGGTTGATCTCCAATTGGCTCGTTGCGCCATCGGCATCGGTATGAATGAGCGCCGGTCGCAGTTCCGAGCGCGTGGCATGGTGCTCGGCGCGATAAATGATCGAGGCGTCCGACCAGGTCATCAGCGTGCGCGAGAAGCGCTGGATCGTGTCATTGAGCGGCTCGAGGACCTCCTCGGCGAATTCCTCGGCGCGTGCCTGCATCTTGGTGCCGACATCCTCCATCCGGTCGCGCGCGCGCTGGGCGATGTCGAGCTGCGCCTGGGATTGCGCAACCGCCATCTGCAGCGCTTCGGTCGCCTTCGCCTCGCTCGCCACTTGCCTCTCGAAGATCGTGGCTGCGATCGCCTGCTCGCGCTGCTGCAACTGCTGGTCGTTCTGCCAGATGCGAAGACCGTTGATCAGATCGGTATGCATGGCCGCGATCGGTTCCGCGCGCGCCTGGCGCTCCGCAATCTGCGATCGAAACTGAGCGACGCGGGCGCTATCTGGATCCCCAGTCTGGCCAAGCTGGCCCCAGCGATTGACCAGCGCCTTGCGACCCTCGGCCAACGCGTCGAGTTCACCATTGATCGTCGCCAGACTAGCGTCTTCGCGATTGATCGCCGCCGCGACGGCGTCACGCGCGATACGCGCATCATCCAGTTGCTTCTGATCGGTCTGAAGCTGCTCGCCGATGGCAAGCGCCTCGCTCTGTGCGGTCGTCTCCTCCTGTGCGAGCGGGACTAGAAGACCGGCAGCGGCCGACCAGAGTTCCGGATGCTGGGACAGCAATGACCGCGCGGCTTCCCGATCCGACGACGCATTCGCCAGCGTCCGCTCGAGACTGACCCGCTTGACGCGCTCGGCCTCAATCGCAGCCTGCGCCTCGGCGAGCGCAGCATCCAAGGCCTCCTGGGACGGACCTTCCGAAATGTCGCGGTCCAGCGCGTCCAGACCGGCGCCAAGCGTGATGACCGCGCTGTCGTCATAATGAGTGTCGGCCGCACCGCCGGCCACGACCAGCTGCTGCACCAGGACCGCCTCCCGGTCCTGCTCAGCCGTCAAGGCGGCTGTGAGTTGGGCATGGTCCGCAAGGCCACGGTCGAGCACGGCCATTTGACGGTTGATTTCGTCCTGTCGCACCTTTGCGGCCGCCAGCGCAGCGCCGAGTTCAGCCGCAGGCGCGGCGTCGACGGCGGCGTTCGCAAGCGCCAGCGACCTGAGCTCGCCAGGCGCGAAGGGCGAGGCGCACACCGGACAGGTCAGATCGTCATGGGTCAGTTGATGTGCAATCCGCGCAACCGCCTCGGCGAAGGTCTGGACGCGTGCATCATGGCTGCGCAATTCCGTGGTGAGGCGCACGATCTCGTCGCCGATCGTTCTGGTCTGCGCCGTCAGATCGGAGCGTGCGCCGCGCAGTCCCGGCTCGTCCAGACCATCCGCCAAGGGCTTGAGTCGTTGAATTTCCGTCCGCACGGTTCGCAGCGCAGCGGACAATCGCGCCCTTAATTTTGCGGATTCGAGCTGAGCTGATACCCTCTTCCTCTCGGCACGCCGCGCGGTGGCGGCATCGATGCCGGACCGGCATGTCGCCAGACGGGCTTCTGCGCGCGCCGCGCCGTGTTGCGATGTACCGAGCTGCCGCTGGCTCTCGTCGATCGATGCCGTGCTGCGCTCCAGCTGTTCCATCGCCCGTGAAACCCGTGCTAGCGACGCCGCGCGCCCCTGGATCTGCGCGGACCGCTGTTCGCTGCGCGATAGAGCAGTGGCCGCGGTCGCCAGGCTGATCTCAGCTTGCGCCAGTTGTTCGATCAGGCGGGCTCGGCGATCGGTGATCTCTCTCGCCAGCCTCGATTTCTGCGTCGTCTGATCGCCCGCTGCAGCATAATCACCGCACAAGCGCTCGAGCTCGGCGGCCCGGGCCGTCGCCGCTTCATTGGCAAGCCGTCCATCGCCGAGCAACGCGGCGAGCTGGTTCAAAGCGCCTTCGGCTTCGTCGCTCGCCTTGACCGTTATCCAGCGGGCGCCCGGGACCAGCGGCAGGAACTCCTGCGCGAGACGCTCGACCGTTTCCAGCACCTGCGCGGGCGAAAAGGACCGCTCGGAGTTCGACAACCGCGCGAGACGGTCGCGATCGTCGAGGAGCAGGCGCCATGCATCCAGGACGCCCGACGCCGCGTCGAGCCGCTGTCCACGGTCGCGGATTGCGCGCGTGAATGCTTGGCGCGCGCCCTGGCCGCTGACGCGCTCGCGCAGCGCGTTGATCCGATCGACTCCGGCCGGTCCCTTGAGCGCTTCCCATTGGCTCTTGGGCTCGCGCAGCGAAAACCGCCGCGTCGAGGCCTGGCCGAGGAAATGCGTGATCGACAGATAGCCATGGAGGTTGCCGATCTCGGGCCAGTCGGGCTGCTTAAGCAGACGCGCGATCGAACCGTCCGGCGGCAGGAAACCAGCCCCTCGATCGATGGGCGCACCGTCGGAAAAGGCGAGGCTGACCCGATGGCTGTTCTCCGGCGCGCCGACGCGCGTGAGCGGATTCGGGCCTTTGCGCCGGGCATCATTGGGGATGTCCGAGAAGCGCCCGACCTGGTTGGTCAGTGCCCATTCGATGGCGTCGAAGAAGCTCGTCTTGCCCAGCCCGTTGGCGCCGGTAACCAAGGTCACGCCAGGGCCTTCCGGGAACTCGAACGCATAGCGTTCGCCATAGATACGAAAGTTGGAAAGCTCTACGCTGCGCAGGAAGATGTCGCTCATATCCTGGCTTCCAGTTCGATCAGCGCCTCGACCAGCCCGTCAAAGTCGAGCTCCTTGTCGTCCACCGCCTCTTCCCACCCTTCGGGCAGCGCATAGCTCGCGACTGTATCCAGCAGGACTTGTTGTTGCGACGTCGGCCAAGGGCGAGCGACGAATGTCCGGTTCAGGAAGATTTCGGCGTCTTCAATGGTCGGCGCCTGGTGGTACAGCCACACCAGTTTCCGGCATGTGCGGTCGTCAGCCTCGATTTCGGCGGCAAGCTGCCGCCATTCCGTTCTGCCGATCACGCCGGGCGGTCCGATCAGGAACAATTGCAGGTTGGGCGCTTCCGCGGCGAGCCACGAGCGCGCGATTGTCGCTTGGTTGCGATAGCGGCGCAGCTGCGGTTCGACGCTGGCGCGCAGCGCCGTTCCCGACAGTGCGCCGATCAGCACCGGGACATCGTCAATCCGGGCACCGCACACGAGATTGGGCAGGTCATTGTCGTGGCGCGTGATTGCCGCTCGCGATACGGCCTCGCTGAGTCCCTCGGAGTTGAACCTGCCGCCAACCAGTTCGGTCGGTGCGTCACCAACGCGCGCGCCGATCCGCCGTGCGGCCTCCAACAGGAGACTTGCGAATGCCGGCGCTTCAGCCATGTGTTTCCTCCTCCAGGCCCGCTCGCGCCGCCATTGAGCGCCATTTGAAGATCGACTGCAAATAATCCTGCACGCTCTGCTCGCCGGCTTCCAGGGCGGTCACGAACACCTCGTCCGCTCCGATGACAAGCGGTTCCTCGCCGCGCGAGATTGTTCCGACCTTTGGCGGATCGCCCGCGGCACGGTCGAACCGCAGCTCGCCTTCGACAAGCTGAAACGCGTCCTTTAGCTGGGCCAGCAAAACGACGCCCGTCGACCAAGTTTGGCGCATCGCGCAACTGGCGCCAAGATCGCGACCTCCGATCCAGCCGACCCCGCACGCATGGCCAGTAATCCCTTGTGTCGCGACATTGCCGGGCGGCCCGCCCGACGGCTCGAGTGCATGCCCCGAGCATACCGCGAATGTCAGGCCGAAGAGTGCCGGCTTGGTCAGGAACGGCCGCAGGATCTTTGGGCCGAGCCGGACAAGCAGGCCATCGCGGAGCTCGGCATGATCCTGCTCGGTCGCCAATAGCAGCAGGAACCGCCGTCGCATCGTAGCATCGGCGAGTAGCGCTGCATGCCATAGCTCCCATTGCGCCCACAGTCGGCCCTTCAAAGTCAGCTCGATCGGCCAGCCCATCTCGACCGCCGCCGGGCCCAATACGTCGTGCAGCGCCTCACGGAGCTGGCGGAGCATTTCGCTATCGAGCGCCGCATGGACCGTGCTGGCCAGAGGCAGCGCCGCGACCGACGCCTGCGCATTGAGGGGCGGGGGATCGCTCCAGTCATAGACGACGCACGGCGCTGCGAGGTCGGGGCCGGGCAATTCGCGCGGCGCGCAAAGCTTGCTCATCGCGGCGCGCCAGCCATGAACGTCGCGGGCATAAATGACGAAATCTGGAACATGCGCGCCGATGCGCGCAAGCGCGGCAACCAGGGGGCCGGCATCGGCTGCCGATAGGTCAGCATGGATCACGAGCGGTCGGCCATCTACCCAAAAGCGTTCGGCTTCGCCGGGCGTGATCTGGCTCAGCCACTCGATCTCGCCGCCCTGGCTGCGCACGAAAAGGTGATTGACCACACCCGCGATCGCGGCGGCTGCCGAGGGAGGGGGAACGGCCATGCCTGCCGCCTCGGCAGCCGCTGCCTCGAACCGGACACGCGCCGCCAGCGTCAGTTGCGGTGATCGCGGCTGGGTCGCGGACACCCGCACCCGGTTTGGAAAGGCCAGCAGCGTCGCATCGAAGGGCGCCAGATTGGGGGCGGAGTCGGCGCCAAGCCGAAGGAACCGCCGATAGGGCGTGAACGGCGCGGAACCCTCCAGCGTGATCGGGCCTGTGACGGGCACCGGGCCGGCAAAGGCGGTCGCGGTGGTGACCGTGATGAGATTCCGTCCAGTTGACTGGTCGGCCTCGATGACGAGGAAGGCCGCAAGCCGATTATGCAACGCGGTCGCGCGCCGGAAGAGATGCGGATCGCGGGTATGAAGGTGGATGCGCGCTTGCGGGCGCAGGTTCGCGATGATCGTCTGCCAAACCGGCTGCGGCACGAGCGGGCTTACGCGATCGCGATAGAGGGCGAGCAGATCAAGGTCACCACCGCCGTCCGCCCAGGCCTCCTGTTCGATCAGCTGCACGGCCGCGACCGCCAGCCCGAAATCGAGACCCAGGATGAGCTCGCAAATCGCCTGGTGTTCCATGGCGTTGAAGGCGGCCATGAGAAAGTCGACGAGTCCGCCATCGCCATTGCCCGACACGAAGACGAGCGGCTCGGGCTGGGGCGTGAGCAATGCGGCCGACATCTGCGATGGAAGCCAGTAGGACGGCGTGTCGCCATCGAGATGGGCTTCGAGGCCAAAGCCGATCGCCAGGATCACTACGTCGTAGATCTTGCCCAATGGCGATGCGCCCGGGACCAGCACGCGCACGGTGCTGGTGGTGCTCGGGCTCAGGCCCGTGACGCCAAGATCGGGCTGGAACGACAGAATGGAGGACCGGCGTGCGTCGTCGAATTGCGCGCGAAGCGTGGCGGCAACCGTTCCCGCGGGACCGGCGGTCCAGTTCATCAGAGGCAGACCGGCATCGGGATTGTCCGAGCCGGCATTGGGCCAGTCGTAAAAATGGGGATGAAGATAGCGGCTGCTATGGTGCTGCAGCTCGAGGACATTCGACCGGCTTTCGAAGAGGTCGAGCTTCTTGAGGCCTGGCGCCGCACGCGCAAGCGCGACCGCCCCGGTGATACCGGCCGCACCGCCACCCACGATCGCGACGCTCCCGGTGTCCTGAAGCAACCCACGCGACAGGATGGCGTCAACGAGATTGAGCGCACGTACCTGCTGGGAATAGACGGTCACGCGCTCTTCGAAGCTGCCCAGAACGAGAACGCTATGGGTGTCCGGAACAAGCGCTTCCGCAATGATCTCGTCGGCAGTCATCTACGTGCGCGCTCAGCTCAAGACGTTTCACGCTTGGAGAAGGGGTGCCGCTTTGCCACCCCGAATATCGTCGCACCGATCATCGCCTATCCCCTTCACTTGGCATGATAGCGAAAGGCGCGGTTCGCGCGACCTCAAATCGTTGGGGGACAAATGTAAGCGGCAAGAATGATCATCCGCAAGGCCAGGAATAGAGTGGAGTATTGGTATGGCGGCTTCCGGGAAGCGCTCTGGCGTCCCGGAACGGCCGGAACGGGCGCGTTGCCGTCTGGCTGCTTACTCGACGAGAACGGGCCGCTTGCGGACCGGCAGTTTCTGGCCTTCGCGAAGCCAGTAGCCTACGCTCACTCCGCGAAGGAGCAGGTCCTGTTTTGGGCCTGTTCACGCCATTAAGAATGCTGCTTCGGGCCCCTCAACTGCAGTAAGCAACCAAGCAGCGGGACTTGGCCCGTCGCATACAGTGCCAAAGCCCAATCCAAGCGATAATGGTAGAGAAATGCCCAGGCATGTGGCGCCGTTCTTTACAGCGCAACGCCAAATCTCGTGTTTCCGTTCTTCATGGCCCAGAGAACTAGAGCGGTTTCACCTTAATCCGGGTCATATCCGGCATGGGCGAAAAGGTTTCGGAATTCGTCCGGCTTGAAGATGTCGAGCGCCAGCGCCACGGCCTCAAACAAGCCAGGGATCGTGCGGGCAGCCAGCTTTCTGAGGAACGCCTTGATCTTGGCGAATGCCATCTCGATCGGGTTGAAATCCGGCGAATAGGGCGGAAGGTATCGAAGCTGCGCTCCGGCTGCCGCGATGGCCTCTCTGACACCGGCGACCTTATGCGCGGGAAGGTTATCCATCACCACGATGTCGCCGGGCGAAAGCGTCGGCGCCAGCACCTTTTGAACGTAGACAAGGAAAGCCTCGCCATCCATCGCGCCGTCGAGAAGCCACGGCGCGACGATGCCGTCGATCCGCAAACCAGCGGTGAAGGTGGTGGACTTCCAATGGCCGTGTGGAACGGCGGCCCGGCAGCGTTCCCCACGCTTGGAGCGGCCACGAAGCCGTGCCATCTTCGTGTTCAGGCCGCTTTCGTCGATGAAGACCAGCTTCCTTGGATCGAGATCGAGCTGCGCCTCGAACCAGGCTCGACGCGCGGCCAGGACGTCGTCGCGCTGCTGCTCCGCGGCGTGCGCAGTCTTTTTTTCCACGTGATGCCGCGCTTCTTGAAAAACCTGGAGATCAGCGACTGACAGGCGCTGACGCCCTTGTCGGCTTCCAAACGTTCGGCGATCTCGGCCAGCGAAATGTCCTTTTCGTCCGTATCGATCAACGCCAGGATGAAGGCTTCGTGCGCGTCGAGTTTGGAGCCTTCGGGCTGACCTTGGCGATCAGGCTCGAACGTCCCTTTCCGGCACCAATCGCGATGCCAGGACCCTGCCGTCGAGAAGCCGATCGCAAACCGGCGGGCCGCAGCCCGTGTCGACAAGCCAGCTTCGATCGCTTCGATCACCCGCTGGCGAAGGTCTACCCCGTAAGCTCGCGCCATGAGTTCGTCTCCCTGTCCTTTGCAAACAGGGAATCACGACCTTCGCGAGATCGCAAACATCCGACTCCGAATTGGCTCAAACCGCTCTAGCATCGGTGAGGCGCAAGACCGTGCACTTTCCAGATTTTCCGAACGGTCGACACAGCCAATCCGATTGTCTTGGCTATGGCCTGCGCTGTCCAGTGCGTCGCCTCATGCGGCGGCGGCTCCTGCGTCAGCCGAACCCCCTCTTTGAACAGCCCCGACTTTTCATGAGACCGTTTGGTTTGACGCGGCGATCGGCAAGGCCTCAAGCTGGCGCAAAACGCGGCTTCCGTCTCGGCGGGCGGGCTCGCCAGCCCCGGGAAGTATGAGTCTGATTTTCCTGGGATGCAGTAGAGAATCCTACAGCAATTTTACGGGATTGACAGCATGCTTGCGAAAACCTAGCTTCTGTAGCGAGATCTACAGAGGAATTTTCGATGCGCCTCGCTGACGCCTGCACCATCCACACCGGATATACCGCTCGCGGCCGACTGGAGCCGACGGCCGCCGGGGGCGTGGTCGCAATCCAGTTGCGAGACATTTCCCCCGGCGGCCTCGTCGATCCAGAGCGCCTCACGCGCGTCCAGTTGGAAGGCCTGGCAGACCGCTACTTCGTGCGCGCCGGTGACGTTGTGTTCCGCTCGCGGGGCGAACGAAACACGGCGTCCGCCTTGGATGAGCGTCTGCGAGAGGCAGCCCTTGCCGTGCTGCCCCTGATGGTGCTGCGCCCGAAGCGTGATGTCGTGACGCCCGAGTATCTGGCATGGGCGATCAATCAGCCTCCGGCACAGCGTCACTTCGACGTCGCGGCACGCGGCACGAATATCCGGATGATCCCCCGATCCAGCCTTGATGACCTGGAACTCGATGTCCCGGACATCGAGACTCAAGAAAAGATCGTCGCGGTCAATGCGCTGGCCGAGCGGGAGCGGGAATTATCCCAACTCGCCGCCGCGATACGAAGAAAGATGATGAGCCTGATCCTCGTCGAGCGAGCGAGCAGGATGCGCCCCAAGACGAGGCAGGAAAGGACGTCCAAATGACCGACCAACTCACCCAGCAACAGGTCAACCAGACGGCCTGGGCCGCTTGCGACACCTTCCGGGGTGTCGTCGATGCCGGACAGTACAAGGACTACATCCTTGTGATGCTGTTCCTGAAGTACATCTCTGACCATTGGAACGATCACCTCGAAACCTACCGCAAGCAGTATGGCGGGGATGAAGCCCGGATCCGCCGCAGGCTGGAGCGCGAGCGTTTCGTCCTCCCCGAAGGTGCCAGCTTCTACGACCTCTATGAAGCGCGGAACGAGCCTAATATCGGCGAGCGCATCAACATCGCGCTGGAGCGGATCGAAGATACCAACCGCGCCAAGCTCGAAGGCGTGTTCCGCAATATCGACTTCAACTCCGAGGCCAATCTCGGGCGCGTCAAGGACCGCAATCGCCGCCTGAAGAACGTGCTGGAGGATTTCGCCAAGCCCGCGCTCGACCTGCGGCCTTCGCGGGTGACCGAGGACATCATCGGTGAGTGCTACATTTACCTGATCTCACGGTTTGCCTCGGATGCGGGCAAGAAGGCCGGCGAGTTCTACACGCCCTCCGCCGTCTCCCGCCTGTTGGCGAAACTGGCGGCCCCCAAGCCGGGCGATACGATCTGCGACCCCGCGTGTGGGTCCGGATCGCTGCTGATTCGGGCGGCCGAGGAAGTCGGGTCCGAGAACTTCGCCCTGTACGGCCAGGAAGTGAACGGCGCGACATGGGCGCTGGCGCGGATGAACATGTTTCTCCACGCGAAGGACGCCGCGCGCATCGAGTGGTGCGACACGCTCAACAGCCCCGCTCTGGTCGAGGGTGACCATCTGATGAAGTTCGACGTGGTGGTTGCAAATCCCCCGTTCAGCCTCGACAAATGGGGTGCGGAAAACGCGGACACCGACCAGTTCAAGCGCTACTGGCGCGGCATCCCGCCCAAGTCGAAGGGTGACTACGGCTTCATCACGCACATGATCGAAATTGCCAAGCGCCAGAGCGGCCGGGTGGCCGTCATCGTTCCGCATGGCGTGGTGTTTCGGGGCGGAGCCGAAGGGCGGATCAGGCAAGCGCTGATCGAAGAGAACCTGCTCGACGCGGTGGTGGGGCTGCCCGCCAACCTGTTCACGACCACGGGCATTCCGGTGGCCATTCTGGTCTTCGACCGCTCCCGCGAACAGGGCGGCGCTAACGAGGCGCGGCGCGATGTCCTGTTCATCGACGCCAGCAAGGAATTCACGCCGGGCAAGACCCAGAACGTGATGGACGAGGCGCATATCACCAAGGTGCTCGAAACCTATGCCTCGCGGGCGGAGATCGAGAAATACTCCCACCGCGCCAACCCGGAGGAAATCGCCGAAAACGACTTCAACCTCAACATCCCCCGCTACGTCGACACCTCCGAGCCGGAGGAAGAAATCGACGTCGCCGGCCTGCAGAAGCAGATCAACGCGATCGAGGCCGAGCTGGCCGAGGTGCGCGGGCGCATGGCTGGTTATCTGAAGGAGCTGGGCGTCGATGTCTGAGGGCGAACTGATCCTTTACAACACCGACGACGGCGCAGCGACCATCGGCCTGCGCGCCATCGACGGCACGGTCTGGCTGACGCAGTTGGAGATGGCCGAGCTGTTCGATACCTCCAAGCAGAACGTCAGCCTGCACACCAACAACATCCTGTCCGAGGGAGAGCTGGTGGCGGAGTCAGTTGTCAAGGATTCCTTGACAACTGCGGCAGACGGCAAGGCCTACCGCACGAAGGTCTACAATCTAGACGCCATTCTCGCGGTTGGCTACCGCGTCCGCTCCCCGAGGGGCACCCAGTTCCGCCGCTGGGCCACCACCGTCCTGCGCGAATACCTGGTCAAGGGCTTCGCCATGGATGATGCCCGGCTGAAGCAGGCCGAGCAATGGGATTATTTCGACGAATGGCTTGCCCGCATCCGGGACATCCGCGCCTCGGAGAAACGCTTCTACCAGAAGGTGCGCGACCTCTACACGACCGCCATCGACTACGACAAGACGTCCGAGCAGGCGCAGGCTTTCTTCAAGAAGGTCCAGAACAAGATGCTCTGGGCGGTCACGGGCAAGACGGCCGCCGAACTGATCGAAAGCCGCAGCGACGCGATTGCCCACAACATGGGCCTCACCAGTTGGAAAGGCTCGGTCGTGCGCAAGGGCGATGTCGGCACTGCCAAGAACTATCTCAAGGCCGAGGAGGTCGAGGAACTCAGCCGCATCGTCGTGATGTACCTCGACTATGCCGAGGATCAGGCCAGGCGCCGCCGCCCTGTCTCCATGGCCGAATGGGCCGACAAGCTCGACGCCTTCCTGTCCTTCAACGACCGCGACGTGCTGACCCATGCCGGGCGGCTGCGGATGGACGTGGCGCAGAAGCTGGCCGTCGAGCGGTTCGAGGTTTTTGAGACCAATCGCCGCACCGCCGAGGCGCTGGCAGCGGATGAGGCTGATATCGCCCAGTTGGAGGAGATGGAGAAGGCCGCAAAGGGGCGGACAAAGGGAGAGAAGAAATGAAAGCCCCTGCAGGTTGGGGTAGCGTCTTGCTCCAAGGTGTTGCTGAAGTTCGGTCCGGCCTTTCCAAGAGCTCCAGCCGACAAGGAAAATCTATTAGAAAACCGTATCTGCGCGTCGCGAACGTTCAGGACGGGTTCGTGGATTTGTCCGAAATAAAAGAAATCGAAGTTCCAATAAATCAGATTGACCGATTTAATTTGAGATCGGGCGATCTTTTGCTGATCGAAGGTAACGGAAATCCGGAAAATCTCGGTCGCGGATGCATTTGGGCAGGACAAATCCCCGACTGCGTTCATCAGAACCATATATTTGTAGTACGAACTCTGCACAAAGCGGATCTATTGCCCGAGTTCCTGCTGCTCCAGCTGCAGTCTCGCAGAGGACGGAACTACCTTCTTTCCTGTGCGAAGAGCTCTACAGGCCTTGCCACTCTCAATTCACAGCAGTTGAAGCAATTCCCGGTCCTGCTCCCGCACCTTCCCGAGCAGCGCAAGATCGCCGAAATCCTGCGGGCCTGGGACGAGGCCATCGAGAAGCTGGAGACGCTACGGGCGGCGAACCTTCAGCGTCGCATCTGGATGCGCACTCACCTGTTCACAGGGCGAACGCGGCTGCCCGGTCACACGGGTGAATGGCGCGAGG
>NZ_JALHBS010000112.1 GCF_024195285.1 Aurantimonas marianensis | reverse complement strand
TCGCTCTGGGCGAGGTGCTGACCGAACACGGGCTCCAAGGCACCGGTGCGGAGGAAGTCTTTTCTGTCTCGGTCCACAAGGGCCTGATCAATCAAATCGAACACCTCGGCCGGTCCTTTGCCGCCGCCGAAACCGGTCACTACAACCGCGTACTGCCCGGCGACATCGTCTACACCAAGAGCCCGACCGGAGACTTCCCGCTCGGCATCATCAAGCAGAGCAAGACCTCGCACGAGGTGATCGTCTCGCCCCTCTACGGGGTGTTTACGCCCGCGACCCACGCGCTTGGCGTAATCCTGGAAGCACTGTTCGAATCCCCTATCGCGGTGCGCAACTACCTGCACCCGCTGGTGCAGAAAGGTGCCAAGAACACCATCGCGATCACCAATCGCCGCTTCCTTGAAGGGAAGCGGCACCTGCCGATGGATCCAGCCGAACAAGGCGCAATCGCCGAGGTGGTCCAAGTATCGCAGGCTGAGCTCACCGCCATCGAAGCGGAAATCGAAGCCCTCACCCGCCAGAAACGTGGCCTTATGCAAAAGCTGCTGACGGGCGAATGGCGGGTGGTAGTGGATTCCACATCCCCCTCCGACCCAACAAGGGAGACAACTGATGCCCGATGAGAAGAATTACTGGACCCAGCAACGCCCTGACGGGAAATGGGAATCGAAGCGCGAGGGTGCCGACCGGGCCAGCAAAGTCACGGACACGCAAGCCGAGGCTTGGAAGCACTCAAAACATCGGGCCGCCGACACGAAAGGCGAGGCACTGCTCAAAGGTCGTGACGGCAAAATCCGTGAGCGTAACACCTACGGGAAAGACCCGTATCCGCCGAAGGGGTAAGGCATGATCCATCTTCACACTTTCGATGAAGCGATTGAACATTCGGCGCAGTTCAAGAAGCGGCACCTGCTGCTCGGCAACGGGTTCAGCATCGCCTGCCGCCCGAAGATCTTCACGTACGGCTCACTCTTCGACCAGGCCGACTTCTCCTCGGCCCCGAGGCTTCCTGATGTCTTCAAGGCCGTCGGGACAACCGACTTTGAACACGTCATTAAGTTGCTGGAAGATGCATCGCGCATTGTTTCCGTCTATTCGAGCACAGCGGCAACCGCTGCAAAACAGATGGCGGCCGATGCGGAAGCTCTGAGGGACATCCTCATTCAGACCGTGGCAAACAATCACCCCAACATCCCGAATGAAATCGCGGATGAACAGTTCTGGGCGTGCCGCCGGTTCCTGTCGCATTTCCTCGGCGATGGGAACAAGGACGGCAAGGTTTACACCCTGAACTACGACCTTCTGCTCTACTGGACGCTTATGCACGACGACATGGGGTTCGACGACCCTATTGATCTGGCCGCCAACGACGGGTTCGGCCGCGATGAAGATACGGAACCTGAATATGTGAACTGGATGGGGGAGAGCGGCGCACACGAGCAGCGGGTCCACTACCTCCATGGTGCACTTCATCTGTTCGACGCGGGTGCCGAACTGCAGAAATACACATGGGTGAATACGGGAAAACCCTTACTTGAACAGGCTCGAGAGGCAATGGGTGCGAACAAGTTCCCGCTCTTCGTGGCCGAGGGCAAAAGCAATCAGAAGCTCGCGAAGATTAAACACAGCGCGTACCTGCACCATTCCTACAAGAGCTTCTCCTCGCAAATGGCACAGCGCAATGATGCGCTTTTCATTTTCGGTCACAGCCTTGCGGACAACGACCAGCACGTTCTGAAAAAGATCGCGCGAGGCAAGATCGGACAAGTCTATATCGGCCTCTATGGCGACCCAGACAGTCCTGGAAACAAGCAGATCCGAGGCGCTGCAACCGCATTGGCACATTCGCGCGATGATCGGGCCGCACTAGACGTTGCTTTCTTCGATGCGGCGTCCGCCCAAGTTTGGGGAGCCTAATGCACGTGGACAGTGGTTTCGACGCTCGTGAGAAACATCAATCTCAGATCCCCGCCCTTCAATTGCTTGTGGCGCTGGGGTTCACGCCATTGTCTCAGACTGAAGCAGTGCGCCAGCGTGGTGGCCGCTTGCGCAACGTTGTGCTCGACGACGTCCTTGCCGACCAGCTTCTGAAAATCAACAGGTTCACCCATCGCGGCCGGGAGTATCCCTTCGACCTCGAGGATGCGCACGAAGCCATTCGGCGCCTGAAGCCCACCCCCGACCGTCAGAAGGGCCTGCGGGGCACCAACCAGGATATCTACGACACCCTCGTCCTTGGCACGACCATCACCAAGACGATCCAGGGAGACTCCAAGTCCTATTCGTTCCGCTACGTCGATTGGGAGACGCCGGCGAACAACGTCTATCACGTGACAGCCGAGCTCTCCGTCGAGCGCACGGCCAGCCCCCAGACCAAGCGGTGCGATATCGTCGCGTATGTGAACGGCATTCCATTCCTCGTGATCGAGAACAAGCGGCCGACCGAGAGCCTGAAGAAGGCCGGTAGCCAGCTGATTGGCTATCAGAACGAAGACAACATCCCACAGCTGTTCCACTTCGCGCAGCTTCTCATCGTGATGAACCGTGTTGAGGCACGCTACGCCACCGTGGGTACACAGCGGCAGTTCTGGCAGACGTGGCGGGACGAGGAAGACCGGGACGAGACCATCGATCCGATGGCCAATCGGCCTCTGACGGCGGCCGAGGCCGATGCAGTTTTTTCGGGCGACTTTGCCTTTGCGCGCGCCCATTTCGAGGCTCTGGCGGCCGAGGGTCCGCGCGCTGTTACGGCGCAGGATCGCGCCATTCACGCGTTGTGTCGACCAGAACGAATGCTTGACCTGATCCGTCGTTTCACCGTCTTCGATGGCGGCACTCGAAAGGTCGCACGCCACCAACAGTTTTTCGGGATCCGCAAGGCTGTCGAACGCGTCCGCCAGTCCAATCTGGATGGCCGCCGCAAGGGTGGTGTGATCTGGCACACCCAGGGGTCAGGCAAGTCGCTGACCATGGTGATGCTGGGGCGCTCTCTCGCGCTCGACAAGGCCATCCCCAATCCGCGCATTCTGATCGTCACCGACCGCGACGATCTCGACAAGCAGATCAAGGACACGTTCAAGTCCTGCGAGCTGGAACCCGTACGGGCGACCAGCGGCGCGCACCTGATCGATCTGATCCGGAACCGGACACCGCTCGTGACGACCATCATCAACAAATTCGATACGGCAGCCAAAGCCGCCGAGGATGTCGATGAGGACGCCAACGTTTTCGTCCTGGTCGATGAAAGCCATCGCTCGCAGACGGGCCGCTATGGCGGCCACAGCCAGTTCGCCACCCGGATGCGCCGTCTGCTGCCAAAGGCCTGCTATCTCGGTTTCACTGGAACGCCGCTCCTGAAGAAGGAGAAGAATACGCTCTCGACCTTTGGCGGCCTGATCCACAAGTACGCGATCGACGAGGCTGTAGCTGACGGAGCCGTCGTGCCGCTCCTCTATGAGGGACGGCTTGTCGAGCAGCAGGTCAATTGCGGCGTGATCGACAAGTGGTTCGACAAGATCAGCGAAGGCCTGACCGATAGCCAGAAGGCCGACCTGAAGCGCAAGTTCTCGCGCATGGACGCCCTGTCGCAGACCGGCCAGGCGATCCGGGCCAAGACCTTCGACATATCAGAGCATTTCCGCCAGCACTGGCAAGGCACTGGATTCAAGGCGCAGCTTGTGGCGCCGTCCAAGGCGGCTGCAGTGCGCTTCAAGGAGGTGCTCGACGAGATCGGGCACGTCACCAACGAAATCGTCATCTCGCCGCCCGATGATAACGAGGGTAACGAGGAGGTCGACAAGGAATCGAAGGACCTCGTGCGCGGCTTCTGGGCGCGCATGATGGCACGGTACAAGACCGAAGACGAATACACCCGGCAGATCATCGACGCGTTCAAGGGCTCGGGCGATCCGGAAATCCTCATCGTCGTTTCGAAGCTGCTGACCGGGTTCGATGCGCCGCGCAATACCGTGCTCTATGTCTGCAAGTCGCTGCGAGAGCATAACCTTCTGCAGGCGATCGCCCGCGTGAACCGGCTCTACGAAGACGGCCCAACCCAGAAGCAGTTCGGCTTCATCATCGACTATGAGGGGCTGCTCGGAGAACTTGACACGGCGCTGACGACCTATAGCGCGTTCGAGGGCTTCGACGCCGCCGATCTGGCCGGCACGGTCCATGACGTGCGCGAGGAAATCCGGAAGCTACCCCAGCTGCACGATCAGCTCTGGGACCTGTTCAAGCCGGTCAAAAACAAGAAGGACATGGAGCAGTTCGAACAGTTCCTGGCCGATGAGGCGATCCGCCAGGAATTTTATGAACGACTGAAGGTGTTTAGCCGCTGCCTCCATATCTCGCTGTCGTCGGACAAGCTCTTCGACGTCTTCGACGAGTCGAAGATCGACGCCATGAAGCGGGACTGGAAGCAGTTTTCCGAACTGCGGCGCTCAGTTCAGCTGCGTTACCAGGAGACCGTCGACGTCAAGGAGTTCGAGCCGAAGATCCAGAAGCTGCTCGACGACCATGTCGTTGCCATGCCGGCCGAGACGATCATCGAGATGGTCAACATCAACGACCCGGACGCGCTGAAGGCCGTGGTGGAGGAAACGGGTATCTCCGAGGCGTCAAGGGCGGACCGGATCGCCAGCGCAACGCGGCGGACCATCACCGAAAAGATGGACGAGGACCCGACCTTCTACCGCAGCTTCTCGGAGCTGTTGGAGGAAACAATTCGCGACTATCGGGCCAAACGGATTTTCGAGCGCGATTACCTCAAGAAGGTGGTCGATCTGGCAAGCAAGGTCGCTCGCAAGGACCGAGGGCGAGAGGTGCCGGATGCGATCAAGGGTAACGACGATGGGCAGGCATTTTTCGGGATCCTTGAAGGCGCGCTCGCGACTGATGATGGCAAACCGATCGAGGCGGATGAGGTTGCCGCCATTGCGCTCACGATCATCGATATCATCAAGTCCCATCACATCGTTGACGTCTGGTCCAACGACATCGCTCAGAACAAGATGCGCAACGCTATCGACGACTATTTCTTCGACGTCCTTCGTGATGAACGTGGCATCGCATTGCCGGTCGAGG
>NZ_JALHBS010000111.1 GCF_024195285.1 Aurantimonas marianensis | reverse complement strand
CCTCTCACGGGCGCGGTTTCCGGGATGACGGCAGAGCGGCACAGCGTCCAATACGGTGAACACAGGATCAATTTCGCGATCGTGCGCCGTGATCGGACGACTCTGGAAATCGCCGTTGAACCCGATGCATCTGTCGTCGTCGCTGCGCCTGAGGATGCCACCCTGGCCGCGATCGAGGGCAAAGTGCGCAAGCGCGCCGCCTGGATCCGGCGTCAGCAGCGATATTTCATCCAGTTCCTTCCACGCACGCCGGATCGCCAGTATGTGGCGGGCGAGACCCATCTTTATCTCGGACGCCAGTATCGGTTGAAAGTAGTGCCCCACGTCCAGGCGACGGTGAAGCTCGTCCGTGGCTTCATCGTCGTCCAAACGCACAGGCCCGAGCGAACCGAGGTCACGCGCGAGCTGGTCGAGGCTTGGTACCGGCAGCGGGCACATACGAAATTCGCCGAGCGCCTTGAGCTCAATCTTCTGCGCTTCCCTGCACCCGATGACTTCCGCCCCAAAGGATTGATCGTGCGCCAACTTCGGCAGCGGTGGGGCTCTATGTCACCGGCATCGCGCCTTCTGCTCAATCGCCGTCTGATCGAGGCGCCCATGGACGCGATTGACTACGTCATCACGCACGAGCTCTGCCACATCGCGGTGCCGCACCACGGCCCAGAGTTCTTCGAACTATTGAGTCGCGTCCTACCCGATTGGCCTAAGCGCAAGCACCGGCTTGAACAAAGGATGGCATGAGCAGACCTGGTAATGACAGCGTTATTACCGGCGCATCCCGGGCTGCCCTTGCACTGCGACGAGACCCACCCCCTCCTCAAATCACGACCTCAAGTCTGTGCCATAGGTGCTGACGGCGGACAGCCGGACTACGCGAAGCAGCTTGTCGTTGCTGACCGGCATCGTAAGCATTCGGCGAGGGGCGGCGAGGGGGCGGCGATGCAGGTGGTGCTGGGCTGCGGCTCGGGGACGCTGGTCAACGCCGGCAGCGGCAACCCGGTGGGCGTGCTGGCGCTGCCGTTCTTCGCCATCGGCAGATTCGCGGGGGCGTATCAGCCGCGATCGCGACGGCGGCGCTCTGGCTCGCGGCACCCGGCACGCGACGCATTCCGCGTCGGCTGTGGCTCGCGGCGGGGCTGCTCGCCGCGTTCGCGCTGGCGACCCTCGTGGTCGCGGGACAGCCCTGGGCCGTGGTCTACGGCCTCGGCCTCTGGGCGGCCAAGGGGGCGGGTGCGCTCGGCGCCGACCTCTCGGCGTCCCCGTTCCGGCGCGCGCCGACGAATGTCGAGCGGCTGGGCCAGAGCATCCTGACCTACGTCACCTCGCTCACGAACC
>NZ_JALHBS010000110.1 GCF_024195285.1 Aurantimonas marianensis | reverse complement strand
CCTCGGCATCGTCGGGGGCGCGTTTCTTGTCGCCGCGTGGCGGCACGGCTTTACGCAGCCCGTCCCAGACCTGCCGCTCCGCGCCTGGGCGGCGACGGTGGTCGCCGGGCTCTTGCTCGGCTATTCGTCGCGGCCCGCCTTTAGCCCGTCTAGCAAATTTCCCCACTCCTGCATAAGCGTCACCCGCTGCTCCCAATAGGTGGCGCGGTTGTAGGTCCGCCGGATCGCGTTCTTGTCCTGGTGCGCCAGCACCGCCTCAATTACGTCAGGATCATAGTTGCGGGCGTTGAGTATGGTGCTGGCGGTCACCCGGAAGCCATGAGCGGTCACTTCGTCCTTGCCGTAACCCATACGCCTCAGCGCGGCATTCATGGCGTTCTCCGAAAGCGGGCGCTTGTTCGAACGGATCGAGGGGAAGACTAGGTCGCCGTTCTCGGAAAGCGGCCAGACCTCTCGCAAGACGTGGAGCGCCTGCTTGGATAGTGGCACATCGTGCGGAGCACGCATCTTCATGCGCTCGGCCGGGATGTGCCAGACAGCCTTCTTTCGGTCGAACTCGTCGCGGGCGGCGCCCCGTACCTCGCCGGGACGAACACAGGTGAGGGCGAGGAACTGGAGAGCGGCTTTGAGGGTCGGCCAGCCGTCGTACTCATCAATCGCCACAAGGAGCCGGCCGAATTTTCTTTCATCAGTGATCGCGGCGCGGCCGATGGTTTTCGGCGGCAGGAGAGCGCCTTGAAGGGCCAGGGTGGGGTCGGTATCGGCGCGGAGAGTAACAATCGCCAGCCGAAAGACACTGCCGATCACGCCGCGCAAACGCCGAGCCGTTTCCCGTCGACCACTCTTCTCGATCTTCTGGAGGAACTGGAGACTTTCGGCCGAGGTGATCTCTTTAATGGGACGCTTGGCGAGCGGGTTAGCCAGGTCTTCGAGGAGCCACTTGGTTTTGGTAACTGTGGCCGCCGCCGCGTCCCGTTCCTCCATCCGCTTGACGTATTCCTCGGCGATCAGGCCGAACGTGGTGCGCGCTTCCGTGAAAGCTGTGGCCTTCTCCTCCTTGCGCTTGGTGGAAGGGTCGATGCCGGCGATCAGCAATCTCTTGGCATCGTCACGCCTCTCTCGCGCGTCGAGAAGCGACACTAGCGGGTACTTGCCAAAGGAGAGAATATTTTCCTTCTCCAGGTAGCGATAGCGCAATTGCCAGAGCTTAGAGCCGCTTTTTTGGACGAGGAGATAGAGCCCGTCGCCGTCGGCGAGACGATACGGCTTGACCTTGGGTTTGGCGTTCTTGCAGGCGAAGTCGGAAAGCGGCATGGGTAACGGGCCTACGGGGTAATGGGTAATACCCGGATCGTTACCCACAAACTGATGCGTTGCAACGGTATGCGGAGGGTCATCATGAGCAGCCATAACCAGCTAACTCATTGATTTATCTCAACCAGTGAGACGCCATGAGAAGGGATGGGAAAGGCTAATGGTGCCCAGGGACGGAATCGAACCGCCGACACTGCGATTTTCAGTCGCATGCTCTACCAACTGAGCTACCTGGGCGCCGTTTCGCCGAAACGCCCCGAATGCGGAACGTCAAGCCGGTGAAAGCTCGCGCCTTATAGAAAAGCTCCCGGACGCTGTCCAGCTTTTCGGCGGCAGGGCCTGGAAAAATATGAAGGTGCCGGGCCGCCCCGGTTTGGCGGGCGGGCGGCGGCGGCTTTGGTCGGCCAACACCGCTTTTCCGGCAACCGTCTGTTGACCTGTCAACCGAAATCGGAGAGATAGCGCCCAACGCTGCCGTAGCTCAGTGGTAGAGCACTCCCTTGGTAAGGGAGAGGTCGACAGTTCAATCCTGTCCGGCAGCACCAGTCAGCATTCATCGCGGACGCTCTCCCGTTCTTTTGACCGGCGTCGATTTCGCGCGATGCCCTGCCCGCGGTTCATCTTGCCGGGCGGGTGGCGCGGCGGCGCCCGCCCACCGCTTGTCGGCGCGGGGCGCCGATCCGTCACTCGCCGATGTCGTTGAGCGCGTTGCGTCGCAGGATTTCGATATTGCGGGAATCGGGCAGCTGGATGAGCCCCAGTTCCTTCAGTCTCGTGAACGTCCGCGACACGGTCTCGATGGTCAGGCCGAGATGGTCCGCGATATCCATGCGCGACATCGGCAGATGGATCTGATCCAAATCCCCCTGTCGCTCGGCCATGTCGACGAGGAATGCCGCGAGCCGTTCGATGGCGGCGTGGCGCGAGAGAATCAGAAGATGCTTTTGCATAGCCGTCAGGCTTTGCAGGGCTACCGGGAACAGGTCGCGGGAGACGTCTTCGATCGCCGCCAGGCGAAGCGGGCGGATGCCGGTGGCGTTGATCGCTTCGGCGAAGAACTCGTGATCGAGACGGGCCTCGAAGCCGAAAATCTCGCCGGCCACGTGAAAGGCGCTGATCTGCCGGCGGCCATCCGCCAGCAGGCGAAAGACGCGGACCGCGCCGTACTCGACCCGGTAGATATGTTTGACCGGATCCCCCGCCGCGTAGATTTCCTCGCCTGCCTGACGGAAAGCGACGAGCTGCGGGCGCTGCGAGTCGCACGGGGATGGAAAAGTCGGATGGCCGGCGCCGAAAGGGTGCGTCGGCGAGCGCGCCTGGGAGATTGTGGAAGCGAGCATCGTTGTTCCCCTTTGCTGACCCCGGTGGAGACAACAATGGCGATGATCGTCAGCCTGCGAAATTCGGTTGTGTCCTAAGTAGGATTACGTAGCTGTCAATGGACGCCCGGCTCGCCGGTGATGCTTCCAACCCTTTCGATCAGGGCGTTGCCGAGCAGCGGCTTGGCCATGATCGTCAGGCTGGCGCGGCTGAGCGGAGGCCTGAACCTGTCGACCAGCAGAATCACGGGCTTGCCCAGGCGGTCGAGCGCGTCCCACTGATAGGCATGGTCGCGAACCGCCTTTTCATCGACGACCGCGCAAGCGGCCCGTGCCAAGAGAGGCGATTCAACGGCGGTCGTCAGCCGGGCGTGCGAATCCACCGCGTACAATTCCGCCTCGAGCGCGAATTCGAGCGACCTGCGAAAATCACGGTCGGGCGCCACGACAAGAATCAGGCCAATCGTCGCCAAAACACGGTTCTCTCCGGGACAATCCCACGCGCCGGGCAAGGCCCGACCTTTTCAGTGAGCGTTAGCTGTCCGTCGGGGCACGCGCCTTGCGTCAGATCAATTTGACCCACCCCGATCGCTTGCCGCCGCATGCTCGACATCCAGATCGGCGACGATCGTCATGCGGACGAG
>NZ_JALHBS010000011.1 GCF_024195285.1 Aurantimonas marianensis | reverse complement strand
CTCGGGCGATTTCAGCAGCGCGTCGATGCGCGCGAAATTGTCGAAGGAGGTATCGGCGCGAAACCGCACTTCCGGCATGTATTTCATCTGCTTGAGCGCCGGCGTCAGGCGGCCGCGAATGAACCGGGCGTTCTGATTGAGCGCCGCGACATACGGTTCGGTGTCGGTCTGGCCGAGCACGGTGACATAGGCCGTCGCCAGCTTGAGATCCGACGCCATGCGGACTTCCGAGACGGATATGACGGCATTTTCCAGCAGCGGATCGCGGATCTCGCCGCGCTGCAGCACCTCGGTCAGGGCGTGACGAACCTTTTCGCCGACGGACAGCGCGCGCTGCGAGGGTCCCGATTTCGATGATCTGGCCATGAATAACGCTCACATCCGATGAAAGCCCGGCGTTGCCGCCGGGCTTTTCGTCATTACAAGGAAGGTCTGTCGGAGCGGCCTCGGCCGCTCGGCGTGTCGCTACAGCGAGCGCGCGACGTGCTCGACGCGGAAACACTCGATGACGTCGCCCTGGCGGATGTCCTCGTAGTTCTGGAAAGCCATGCCGCACTCCTGCCCGGCATTGACCTCCTGAACCTCGTCCTTGAAGCGCTTGAGCGTCTTGAGCGTGCCCTCGTGAATGACGACGTCGTCGCGGATGAGCCGCACACCGGCGCCCCGCTCGACCTTGCCTTCGGTGACGCGGCAACCCGCGACCTTGCCGACCTTGGTGATGTTGAACACCTCGAGGATCTCGGCATTGCCGAGAAAGGTCTCGCGCCGCTCCGGCGAGAGCAGGCCCGACATCGCCTGTTTCACGTCATCCACGAGATCATAGATGATGTTGTAGTACCGGATTTCGGTGCTTTCGCGCTCGGACGCCTCGCGTGCCTGCTTGTTGGCGCGGACGTTGAAGCCGATGATCGCGGCATTCGAGGCGGCCGCAAGCGACACGTCCGACTCGGTGATCGCGCCAGCGCCGGAATGAATGATCCGCGCCCGCACTTCCTCGGTTCCCAGCTTGTCGAGGGCACCCATGATCGCCTCGACCGAGCCCTGGACGTCGCCCTTGATCAAGAGCGGGAACTCCTTGAGCCCCGTATCCTGCAGCTGCGACATCATCTGTTCGAGCGAACCGCGCTGGCCGGCGTTCTTGGCCACCTGCTTCTCGCGCGACACGCGCTGGCGGTATGCGGCGATCTCGCGGGCCTTGCCTTCGTTTTCGACGGCCGCGAAACGATCGCCGGCCAAAGGCGTGCCCTGCATGCCGAGCACCTCGACCGGCATCGACGGCGGCGCTTCCTTCAGCTGTTCGCCCTTGTCGTTGACCAGCGCGCGCACCCGGCCCCATTCGTCGCCCGCCACGACGATGTCGCCCACCTTCAAGGTGCCGGTCTCCACGAGAACCGTCGCCACCGGGCCACGGCCCTTGTCGAGCTGCGCCTCGATGACAGTGCCTTCGGCGGTGCGGGTGGGATCTGCCTTCAGTTCGAGAATTTCGGCCTGGAGCAGGATCGCGTCGAGCAACTTGTCGAGATTGGTGCCCTTCAGCGCCGAGACCTCGACATCGAGAA
>NZ_JALHBS010000109.1 GCF_024195285.1 Aurantimonas marianensis | reverse complement strand
CTCGACGGTGCGGGGGCTGATGTCGAGATCGAAGGCGATGGTCTTGTTGGGACGCCCCCTGGCGATGCCGCCAAGCACCTGGCGTTCGCGTTCGGTCAACGTATTCGCCCTGGCCTGAATCGCCTGGACGTCGGCCCCGTCCCGCTGTTGCTCCAGTTCGGCGGCGGCGCGATGGATCGCGCCGAAAAGCACCTCGTCCTCGAACGGCTTTTCGATGAAATCCCGTGCGCCTGCCTTCATGGCTTCAACCGCCATCGGCACGTCGCCATGGCCGGTGATGACGATCGTCGGCATCAGGGTCTGGTTCTCCCTGAGACGATGCAGCAGTTCGACGCCGCTCATGTCCGGCATCCGCAGATCGGTGACCAGACAGCCTTTGCCGACGCCGGGTGCCGCAGTGAGGAAGTTCGTCGCCGAGCTATGCACCCGCACCGTGAAGCCGGCCATGGTCAGCAGGAAGGCGAGCGATTTTCGGACCGCCTCTTCGTCATCGACGATGTGAACCGTGTAATCACCGATCTCCATTCGAGGCCTCGTCCTTCATCGACGGCAGGGTGAAACGGAAAGTGGCGCCACCCCTGTCGTTGCCGCTCGCCGATATGCTGCCGCCATGGGCTTCCACGATACGCTTGGAGATGGCGAGGCCAACGCCCATACCGTTGGACTTCGACGTCACGAAGGGTTGAAAGAGTCGCGCCGCGATCTCGTCGGAAATTCCCGCCCCCGTATCCGCGACCTCCACCACGACGTCGCCGCGCCCGTTCGATGTCGTACGCACCAGAAGTTTCCGCGACTCGCTGTCGCGCATGGCTTCCATCGCATTGCGCATCAGGTTGACCAGCACCTGTTGCACCTGAACCTTGTCCACGACGACCGTATCGGGTCCCGGCACGAATTCAAAAATCGATCGGATACCCAGCTGCCGGGAACCCACCAGGGCGAGCGCGCCAGCTTCCTCGACCAGTGCGCGGATGTTCTCGGGGGTCTTCTCGGTTTCCCCCCGGGTGACGAATTCCCTGAGATGCCGGATGATCTGACCAGCTCGCAGCGATTGTCGGACCATCTCTTCCATGGCCTCGCGCATGCGCGCGGCCAGCGCGTCGTCCATGTCGCGCAGCAGCCGGGTGCAGCCCTGGGCATAGTTGGAAATCGCCGAAAGCGGCTGGTTGAGTTCGTGGGCGAGGGTCGATGCCATTTCGCCGAGATCGCTGAGGCGTCCAAGCCTTGCCAGCTCGCCCTGGATTTCCTGCAGCCGCGCCGCTGATTCCTCGCGCTCCGTGAGATCGCGGATGAATCCGGTGAAAAAGATCGCGCCGCCCATCCTCATCTCACCGACTGCCAGCTTCATGGGAAAGGTGGAACCATCCTTCCGCTGTCCGACCACGACGCGGTCGACGCCGATAATGCGCTTTTCCCCGGTCTCCAGGTAGCGTTGCAGATAACCGTCATGGGCGCCGCGGTAGGGTTCGGGCATGAGGACCCGGACATTCTCGCCGACGATCTCGTCCTCGCTATAGCCGAACTGGCGTGTCGCGGCGGCATTGAACGAGACGATCGTGCCCTCCTTGTCGATGACGACGGTCGCGTCGAGAACCGTGTCGAGGATCGAGCGAAGGTGCATCTCACGCGCATCGAGCGCTTGCTGGGTCGCCGCGATTTTCCCCAAGGCGTGCCGCAGCGCTGCGCCCAACGCCGCGACGATGACGCCGAGCACACCGAAGATCGCGACGGGGGAGGCGTCGCCGGCGTCATTCGCCGGCGCTCCGCCGAAGAAGAATAGCCCGGCAAGGGACAAGGCGAGGGCTGCCAGGCCCGGCCCGATCCCGGCCGCGATCGAGGCGAGGAGGACCGCGACAACGACCAGCGCCAATAGGACTGTCGCCTCGACAAGGTTTCCGAGCGCGATCTGGGCGAAAACGGCGGTGACGGCGACGAGCAGAGCCAGAGCGTAGGCCGGAACGCCGTCGGTGCGGATGGAACGGGCCGTCCGCAACAACCGGTCTTTCGCGGCGGGAGCCATAGGGAGCGCGTTCAGCCGCACCATTTGACGTGTCCCCGTTGGCTCAATCGGATCGGCACCTGGCGCGTTGCGATCTTGCGGTGCCCGGTTCGATGATCTCGTACCGGCATAAGGCTTCGACGGCGCTTGAACCGGAGGATCGATACGCGCGCCTTGTATCTTTGGTTCAACTTGCCGGCCGATAATATGCGTTGATTACCGATCGAACGTATCATCTACCCCGCGATTGACAATCGTCGTCTAAAGAGCGGCGCCAATTCGCATCGGCGCCGAAGCACTCTGGATGCGACGACGAGACCACTCGCATGCTTGTCGACCGGTCTTGCGTCAAGGCCCGCCGTTATCCCATCTCCGGCCCGATCTTCGAGCGTGACGCACGCGCCGGGGGCAAGCCGGCCCGGGACGGGCATGCGCCAGCCTTCGCGATATCGGATCAGGCAAACTCGTCGAGGCTAACGGAACGGCCGGTTGTGTGGCTCTTCGTTGCGGCATCCGCCAGCAGTCCGGCCTTCAAACCGTCCATGCCAGAGGGCGAAAGCTTTCTCCCGCCAGTGACGGCGTCGATGAAATAGGCCAGTTCGCGGCGATAGGCCTCGCCATAGCGTTCCAGGAAGAAGTTCTGGACGGGATCGGCCGTGACCCCCGCCTGATTGGCAAGGACGACCGTCGTCTGAGGCACGTTCTCAGCCTTCAACAGGCCCTTCGAGCCATGCACCTCGATGCGCTGATCGTATCCGTAGGTGGCGCGCCGCGAGTTGGAGATCTGCGCGATCTTTCCCGTCGCCGTCTTGAGCAGCACAGCGGCGGTGTCGACGTCGCCGGCCTCGCCGACGGCGCTGTCGACGAGGCAGGAGCCGACGGCGTGGACGTCGGCGATTTCCTCGCCGAGCAGGAACCGGGCCATATCGAAATCGTGGATCATCATGTCCCGGAACAGGCCACCCGACGACCTTATGTAGGAGACCGGCGGTGGGCCGGGGTCGCGCGACAGGATCGTGACGAGCTCGACATTGCCGATATCGCCATTGTCGATCCGCGCCTTCAACGAGCCGAAATGCGGGTCGAAGCGGCGATTGAAGCCGATCATCAGTGGTGCATCGCCGATCCGCGCCAGCGCCTCGCGAATCCGCTGCGAGTCGATGTCGACCGGCTTTTCGCAGAACACCGCCTTGCCGGCGGCGGCCGCCGCCTCGATCAATTCGGCATGGGTGTCGGTCGGTGTGCCGATGATGACGGCGTCGATGTCGCCGGCCGTCAGGATCGCGTCCGCCGGGCGGGCCTCGCAGCCGGTCGCGGCCGCAAAGCTCTCGGCCGACTGCGGCATCGCGTCGGCCACCGCCACGAGTCGCGCCTGCGGATGCGCGAGGACATTGCGCCCGTGGATCTGGCCGATGCGGCCGCATCCCAGAAGGCCGAAGCTCAGCATGCGTCTCTCTCCACAAATTCGCTATCGTCTGGCAGGACTAGTTGCTGATATTGCAATAGACAATCCGCGTTGAAGAAGGTCCGGAAATTCGGTCTCGCAGCGGCGACGGGACCCGGATCGATGACCGCGACGAAGGAGCGACGAAATGCGCAGACGCGAGGCCGACCATCCCTTCTACCGGCCATTGTGGATACGCGTTTGCCTCACCGGCGTGCTTCTCGCCTGGACCGCGCTTGAATGGGCAAACGAGGAGCCGTTCTGGGGCATCATGACCAGCGCGGCGGCCGGCTGGGCGATCTAGTCGTTCTTCCTTGCCTACGATCCCGCGGTGGCGAGCAAATCCGCCGGCGCCGAGATGGGGACGCCTGGGGAGAGGGCGCCCGCGAAAGACACCGAGTCCAGCGAAAGGAACTGACCCCGATGTCCCACCTGCGCGTCAGACCGAAACGCGACCACGACCGCGTCATCCACGTCACGCCCGAAAGTGCCGGCTGGACCTATGTCGGTTTCGAGCTGTATCGGCTTTCGCCTGGCGCCAGCGTCGCCGAGCGTACCGGCGACCGCGAGGTCTGTTTGGTCCTCGTCTCGGGCCGTGCCTCCGTCGCGAGCGATGGCGAGGATTTCGGCCTGATCGGCGAGCGGATGAGCCCGTTCGAGGGCAAGCCCTGGTCGGTCTATATCCCGGCCGGCGATCGCTGGCAGGTGACGGCCGAGACCGCGGTGGAACTCGCCGTCTGCTCGGCGCCGGGACGGCCGGACACCCATCCACCGCGGCTGATCGCGCCGGATTCGCTCGGCCAGGAAACCCGCGGGCAAGGCACCAATGTCCGCCACGTCACCAACATCCTGCCCGAGACCGACCCGGGCGCGGATTCGCTGCTGGTGGTCGAGCTGACCACGCCGGGCGGGCACACCTCGTCCTATCCGCCGCACAAGCACGACACCGACAATCTGCCGGCCGAGTCCTATCTCGAAGAAACTTACTATCACCGGCTCGATCCGCCGCAGGGCTTTGCCTTCCAGCGCGTCTATACGGATGCGCGAGACGACGGCACGCGCGAACTCGACGAGGCGATGGTGGTGGAGGACGGCGACGTCACGCTGGTGCCGAAGGGCTATCACCCTTGCGCGGCGACGCACGGCTACGATCTTTACTATCTCAACGTCATGGCTGGGCCGAAGCGGACGTGGAAGTTCCACAACGAGCCGGCGCATGAATGGCTGGTACAGCCGCCGGGGTGAGAGGGGAAACGCGATCGCGGTGTGGCGAGGGCCCGTTCAGCGCCATCGAATTCGTCCCTACCGCCGCAGGTTGGGTTCGAGCGCCCTCTTCTTGGCTGTTCCGCACGACGTCGCGGCTGACGCTACGCCTGCATCCGAGCCCCGGCACCGGCCGGCACCAGCACTGGCTTGGCCACACGGCGGCGTTCGCGGGCCGTGGAGGTGACCGGAACGCCCCGGTAGAGCTGTTTGGTCGCCTCGATGACGACGACGCCGGCGAAGAGCGGCCAGAGGTCGCGGCCGAGGCGTTCGAGCGGCGCGGCGAAGCCGAGCAGCGAGCGGCGGCGGAACGGCGGAAACAACAGGGCCTCGGCAAAGGCGGACGGCGTGAACATCGCGCCGCGCAGGAGCCGCGTGAGCTGGCCGCGCGACCACGGACGGCCCGACCCGAACGGCGTGTGCTCGAAGCGCGCCCAGATGCCGCGCCGGTGCGGCGCGACTATGACGATGCGCCCGCCCGGCGCCAGCACCCGCCAGACTTCGGCGAGGAGGGCTTCGGGGCTTTCGGCGAATTCCAGCGCGTGGACGATGAGGACCCGGTCGACCGAGGCGTCGCCGAGCGGCAGCTCCTCGACCCCGACCAGCGCCGACAGCGACGCGGCGCCCATCGGCCAGTTCTGCGCCCCTTGCGCGGCCGGCATGAAGGCGAATGCCCGCTCGGCGTCGGCGGCGAAACGGTCGATATAGGGAACGGCATAGCCGAGCCCGACCAGCCGTTCGTCCGAGATCGGCCGCCACAGCGGCGTCAAGGCCAGCGATACGGCGCGCGCGGCGGCAAGACCGAGCGGCGAGGCGTAGAAGTCGCGAAGGTCGACGATGTCGGCATTGGTGGTCAGTGTGGACGGCTCCCTGTTCGCCGCTGAGAGCGCCGCGCGCCCGTTCGGGCGCAAGAAGGACACTCTAACATTCGGCTTACGCATCGGATCGATTCAAACACGGATTCCACTTTTGAGTCCGATGCTCCAGCCGCGACGGATCGAACGCTCCATATAGGACGTTCACAAGCTTGGTCGAAACTCCCTTCGGCAGCCGGCAGGGGGAGAACAGGCGGGTTCGGCGGCTGACACGCCGCCCGAGCGCCCTAACTCGGCTTTTCGACGCACTCACAAGAGGAAACGTTTGTCATGGCCGAAATCGAAATCCGCCAATTCGTCTGCCGCGGCGACAATTTCGGCGTGCTCGTTCACGAAAAGGACAGCGGCACGACGATTGCGATCGATGCGCCGGAGGAGGCGCCAATCCTCGCCGAACTGGAAAAGGCCGGCTGGAATCTCACCCACATCCTGACCACGCATCATCACGGCGACCATGTCGCGGCGAACGAGGCATTGAAGGCGCGGTTCGGACTCGAAATCGTCGGACCGGAAAAGGAGCGGGCGAAGATTCCCGGCATCGATCGCACGGTCTCCGGCGGCGACGCGTTCGAACTTGGCGGCATTCGCGTGGAGGCGATCGACACACCGGGGCATACGCTGGGTGAAATCTCCTATTATCTGCCGGACGCCAAGGCGGTCTTCGCCGCCGACGCGCTGTTTTCGCTCGGCTGCGGCCGGCTGTTCGAGGGCGACGCGGCGATGATGTGGGATTCGCTGCAACGGCTCAGGGCGCTGCCCGACGAGACGATGCTGTATTGCGGCCACGAATACACCGCCACCAACGCCCGCTGCGCCATCGATGTCGATCCGCGGAACCCGGCCCTGCGCGAGCGCGTCAGCGAGGTCGAGGCCCTGCTGGCGCAGGGCAAGCCGACGCTGCCGGTTTCGCTCGGGCGCGAGAAGCAGACCAACCCGTTCCTGCGCGCCGACGAACCGGCGCTTATGCAGGCGATGGGCATGGAGGACGCCAGCCCCGCCGCGGTGTTCGCCGCCATTCGCAAGAAGCGGGATCAGTACTGATGAGTTCGGCCGCCCTGAAGATCGTCACGACCCTCGACCTGAAGCCGCACCCCGAAGGCGGCTGGTATCGCGAGACCTTTCGCGACGAACCGGCGAAGGGCAAGGGCCGGGCCCGCTCGACTGCGATCTACTATCTGCTGGAGGAAGGCGAGACGTCCGCGTGGCACCGGGTCAAGGATGCGGCCGAGGTCTGGCACTGGTATGGCGGCGCGCCGCTGGTGATCACCGTCTCGCAAGACGGTCATGATGTGTCGTCCCGTCGCCTCGGCCCGGATATCGGCGAGCATGAATCGCCGCAATTCGTCGTGCCCGCCGGCTGGTGGCAGACGGCGACGAGCCTCGGCGAATACACGCTGGTCGGCTGTACGGTCGCGCCGGGCTTCGACTTCAAATCATTCGAGATGGCGCCGAAGGACTGGCGGCCAACGCCGCGCGAAGCGGGCGAGGGCTGACCGGCGGAGGCTTACGCGCGCCGCCGGAGGAGGCGCCGAAACAGCGGCAGCGCCGCGAGGCAGGCGCCGAGGGTGATCAGCACGGCGGCGGCGACGATCGCGCCGGTCATGGCCGCTTCCCCCGCCGCGACCAGGACCAGTGTCGACAGGAGCGGCGCGGCATAGCTCGACGCGCCGATGATCTGGATATTGCCGTGCTTGACGCCGTGATCCCAGACATAGAAGGCGCCGCCGACCGGCATCAGCCCCAGCAGGAGGACGGCCAGCCATTCGCCGGGGGTCTGGGGCCAGACGGTCGCCTCGAAGATGAGGTGAGCGACCAGCGCGAGCACCGCCGTTGCCGCGCAAAAACCGGTGACGACATCGCTCGGAACGCTGCCGAAGCGGCGTGACAGCAGCGAATAGCTCGACCAGGTGAGGGCGCAGAGCCCGGCGAGCGCGTAACCGAAGAGGGAGTCGGGTGAAAAGGCGATGGCGCCGCCGCCGGTGACGATCAGCGCCGCGCCGGCAAGGCCGAGCAGCGCGCCGGCGGCATGGAACCAGCGCAGCCGTTCGCCCGGCAGCATGGCCGAGCCGAGCACGATGAACAGCGGCCAGAGATAGGCGATCAGGCTCGCCTCGGCCGCCGGGGCATTGCGCAGGGCGGCGAAATAGAGCGCGTGATAGCCGAACAGCCCGCCGACGCCGAGAATCCAGACGGCGGGTCGTTGCCGGAACACCGGCATCCCGGTTCCGCGGGCCTTCATCGCAGCGAGGCCGACGAGGGTGGCGACCGCGAATGTCATGGCGGCGAGCTGGAACGGCGGAACCGCGCCGCTGCGGGCCGTCAAAAGCGCCAGCAGCGCCCACATCAGCACCGCCGAAAAGCCCAGAACCGTTCCCAAACCCGCGTCCCACCACCCGTATCAACGCGTGCTTATGGGCGGCGGCGCGTTATCCGGTCAATGCAATGGTCAGGAACGGGGCCGCGACGGTCATTTCACCGACACGGAGGTTGCTTGCAGCGTCAGCGATCCGACCTTCGTCGGAATGCGCGCATAGACCGGCACGAAGACGTCCTCGCGCGCGATCGGCGCGAACCAGATCTGGATCGTCTGCTTCGCCAGATAGTTCAGACCCTTCGACGATGCGTCATAGCCGCCGACTGGTCGGATGGTGACGTTGCAGACCGTCGCCGGGCCGGCATAGCCGGGCATCGAATACTGCCGCGTGCCAGCCGACGAGAGCCGCAAATCGAGCCGCGACCAGCCATCATAGAAGGGCAGGGTGCGCTTGCATACCGAGGCGGCGTCGCTCGTCTTGATCATCAGACCGCTCAAGGGATCGACGACGGCGGCGAGTTGGGACCGCTTGACCGGCACGTAACTCGGCTTCGGCTTCTCGCGCTTCGGGCTGACGCTCGCCGCGGTGACGCGTCCGCCGCTGAAGGCAACCTCGCTTTTCCAGCGCTTGTCGTCGCTGGCATAGTCGAGACCGTAGCTCTCAGGGGCAAAGCTCTTGCCGGTCACGCGGCCGGAAACCCGGCTGGTGCCGGCCGTGTCGGAGACGAGACTCCCGAGGCCGGCGGAGGAGAGGGTGCCCTTGACCGAAAAACGGCCGCCGTCGATCACCGTGTCGAAGGACGCCTTGCCGATCTTGAGGCCGACGACCGCCATGCCGTATTGGGTCGTCACCGTCTGGCGATCGGTCGTGGCGTCGGCCGGGCCGACCGCATGGGCCGAGGCCAGTATCGCGACGCCGAGAAGGAGCTGTCTGGGTGTCATCTGTTCGCCTTCAGGGCCGAGTAAGATCATCGACGAGCCATGATCTTACGATCGGCGCGCTTTTATGACCGGGCACGGCAGTGCCGCAATGGTGTAACGGCTTGACGCTTTCCTTCGCGCGGCCTATAGAGCCGGTCGAATTTCCGGTCTTGCCCGACAGCGATGATCGCGCCGTTTTACGGCGGCGCGCCCGGATCGGGTGTTAGGTTAATCTGAAAGGTGATTTGATGTCACGCGCCTGCGAACTCACTGGCAAGGCTGTCCAGTCCGGCAACAATGTCAGCCACGCGAACAACAAGACGCGTCGCAAGTTCCTGCCGAATCTGTGCAACGTCACGCTGATCTCCGATTCGCTCGGACAGCGCTACCGCCTGCGCGTTTCGGCCTACGCGCTACGCTCGGTCGAGCATCGTGGCGGTCTCGACGCGTTCCTGCTCAAGGCGGATGCAGGCGATCTGTCGCAGCGTGCCCGTCTGCTCAAGCGTCAGATCGCCAAGAAGGCCGCCGAAGCGGACGCAGCCGCCAGCTGAGGCTGATTTCGGCCGCGTATTGCGGCCGGGCCACGCAATATCCCCTTGTCGGTCGCGGATTCGCGCCCGGCACGCTGGTTCCATTACCCAGGTTAAAAAAATGAAATCCATGCGCATCTATCTTCTGCCCGTCGCGGCGATGACGACGATCGTCCTCGCCGCGAATGTCGCCGTGCAGTTTCCGCTCTTCGTCCAGCTCGGGTCGCTACAGCTCGCCGATATTCTGACCTGGGGCGCCTTCGTCTATCCCTTCGCCTTCCTGGTTACCGATCTCACCAACCGGCGTTACGGTCCGCAAGTGGCGCGGCGCGCCGTTTATGCCGGCTTCGCCATGGCGGTGCTGTGCTCGATCGTCATCCCGCCGCTGCTGTTCGATCTCGGCCTGCTCGGCTACGCGACCGCCGCCGAGCGCCTGTTCCGCATCGCCATCGCCTCGGGCGCGGCGTTTCTGGCGGCGCAGCTTCTCGATATCGCGGTCTTCAACCGGCTGCGCGGAGCAAGCTGGTGGCGCGCGCCCGCGGCCTCGTCGGTCTCGGGATCGGTGCTCGATACCTTCGTGTTCTTCACCGTGGCCTTCGCGCCGATGTTTCTTTTGCTCGGGCCGAACGAGCCCTTCGCGCTGGAGACCGCCCCGCTTCTCGGCGTTCTTGCCGCGGAGGCCCCCCGCTGGGTGTCCTGGGGGCTCGGCGATCTGTCGGTCAAGCTGCTGATCGCCGTCTTCGCGCTGGTGCCCTACCGGATCATCATGCAGCAGTTCCTGCCGTACCGGGCCGCGCGGGCCTGAGGAATGCCGGACGAGCGCGGCTGATCAGTTGATCGGCGCCGGCCGGTCGACCAGACGAAACTCCAGGAGCAGATTGCGCTGGAAGATCGAGCCGTTGTCGTCCGAAACGAGGGTGAGGCGGGTGTCGCCGTCCTCGCCGATCCAGACATCCAGCCCTTCCATGTTGTCGATCTCGTTCGACAGATCGGCTTCCATGATCACCGGCCCGTCGACGAGCGCGCCGGGCCGGATGCTCGTTCCGGCGATTCGCCGGATGCGAATGCCCAGACCCCCGAAAAAGCCGCGATAGCGCCGCTCCAGCAGCAGAAGGTCGCCGCCCGGCAGGAAGGCGCCGTCGGAGGCGTCCCAGTCGGCGTCCTTGCGGATTTTGAACACGCCGTTACGGGAACCGTCGAAGATCGCCGCGAAGAGATTGCCGTCGGTATCGATCGACCGCTCCGCGATCGCGACGCGCGCCCCGGCAAGCGGGGTCCTCGCGGGGGCTGTGGCGATCGTCTCGATGCCGCGATTGGTCCTGAGTTCATGCCGGGGGAGGGGCAGGGGGATTTCACGGGCCGCCTCGCCGAAGGGGGCGCGCGGATTTTCATAGACATAGATCCGGTGATCGCGCTCGAAGCCGACGAACACGCGGTCGCCGTCGATGGACAGCGATTCGGCGTCGGCGGCGATCTTGCCGCGCATCGGCTGGCCGTCGGGACCGAGAAGCGGCGCGATCACCGCATCACCCAAGCCTGTAGGCCGTCCGGCGGCGTCCCGCTCGATGCGGCCGGCGAACCAGTTGCCGGTGTCGGTGACCGACAGAAACCGCTCTCCGCCGCCCTGGAGGCGGATCGCCGAGACGCCCTTGAGGCGGCCGTCACGCGACCAGAACTCAAACCCGCCGACGAAATCGAGATCGCCGTAACGACCGGAGGCGGAATCCTTGCCGAAGCGGGCGATCGGCTTCGACGAAACGTCGATCGATTCGGCCGCCGTCGCCAGGCCGGACGTCGCCAGCGCCGCGAGCAGGACAAGCGAGGCGAGAACCCGCCCCCTGCCTTGCGATCGAGCCGTCAACGCCGTCCGCCGGCCGCGACCTTGCGGCGCAGGGGCTGGCGCCCTCGGCTTTCGTCCTCAAAGAGATCGGCGAGCTGCTCGGTCATCGCGCCGGCCAGTTCCTCGGCGTCGACGATGGTCACGGCGCGGCGATAGTAGCGGGTGACGTCGTGGCCGATGCCGATGGCAAGCAACTCGACCGGCGAGCGCGTCTCGATCTGCTCGATCACCGCGCGCAGATGCCGCTCCAGATAATTGCCGGGATTGACCGAGAGGGTGGAATCGTCGACCGGCGCTCCGTCCGAGATCATCATCAGGATGCGCCGCTGTTCGGGCCGGGCGAGGAGACGGTTATGCGCCCAGATCAGCGCCTCGCCGTCGATATTCTCCTTAAGCAGCCCCTCGCGCATCATCAGACCGAGATTGCGCCGCGCCCGGCGCCAGGGCGAATCGGCGGATTTGTAGATGATGTGCCTGAGGTCGTTCAGGCGACCGGGTTTGGCCGGCTTGCCCGCCTTCAGCCACGCCTCGCGCGATTGGCCGCCCTTCCACGCACGGGTGGTGAAGCCGAGCACCTCGACCTTGACGCCGCAGCGCTCCAGCGTGCGGGCGAGGATGTCGGCGCAGGTCGCCGCGACGGTGATCGGCCGGCCGCGCATCGAACCGGAATTGTCGATCAGCAGCGTGACGATCGTGTCGCGGAAGTCGGTGTCGCGCTCCATCTTGTAGGAGAGCGGCTGCATCGGATCGATGACCAGACGGTGCAGCCTGGCGCTGTCGAGATAGCCTTCCTCAAGATCAAAATCCCACGACCGGTTCTGCTGCGCCATCAGGCGGCGCTGCAGGCGATTGGCGAGCCGCCCGACGACGCCCTGGAGCGCCGCGAGCTGCTTGTCGAGAAACGAGCGCAACCGGTCGAGCTCGGCCTCGTCGCACAGCTCCTCGGCGCCGATGATTTCGTCAAAGGCCTGGGAGAACACCTTGTAGTCGGTGGCGATGCTGAGGTTGTTCAGCGGCTGGTTCGGCCTCCGCGAATCGCCCGGGGTCTCGGCGTCCTGGCTGTCGTCGTCGGTCGGATCCTCGGCGCTGGTCTCCGATGATTCGGCCTCCGCCGCGTCCTGGTTCTCGCCCTCGGTCTCGCTTTCCTGCGACTCTGCCTCGTCGGTGCCGCTTTCCTTCTCCGAGCCGCCGTCCTCGGAATCGCGGGTCTGGTTGTCGCCCTGCTCCTCGTCCTCGTCGCTTTCCTCGCTCTCGTTCTCGTCGCCGAGCTTTTCGGCCATCTCCAGCGAGACGAGCATGTCGCGCATGGCCCGGGCGAAATCCTCCTGGTCGCCGACCGTCTGCGACAGCCGGTCGAATTTCTCACCGGCCTTGCCGTCGACGAAGTCGCGCCAGACATCGACCAGCGCCCGCGCGCTCTCGGGCACCGGCCGGCCGGTCAGCTTCTCGCGCACCATCAGCGCGACCGCATCCTCGATCGGCGCCTCGGCGCGGTCGGTCACGTCGGTCAGGTTGGAGCGGAAATATTTATCCTCGAGCATCGAGGCGAGATTGTCGCCGACGCCTTGCATGGCCTTGGCGCCGATCGCCTCGCAGCGGGCCTGCTCGACGGCGTCGTAGACGGCCCGCGCCGCCTTGCCCTCGGGCGCCAGGCTGGTGTGGAGACGCGCATCGTGCCGGGCCTTGCGCAGCGCCATCGCGTCGGCAAGGCCCCGGGTGACGGCGAGATCGTTCCGGGTAGCGCGTTTGGGCAATTCGGGCAGCCGCGCGCGCGCACCGGTGAGGCCCGGCCGCTCGGAAGCATAGGTGACTTCGAGATCGGGTTCGCCGGCGATGGCGCGCAGGCATCCGGCGACGGCGCGCCGAAACGGCTCCCGGTCGACGGGCTTATGGGATGCGGGACGCTGGTTGTCGCCGATGCGGGCCATGATTTACTCGGCGGCTTCGAGGTTGGCGCTCGTCGGTGATGGTATCGACTCGCCGTCCTGAACACAGCCATCGGCCCATTCCAGAGCCGCCGATCGAACGTCGACTATCGCCTCCAACTCGCTCTCTCCGTCGCCCATACAGCCGGGCAGGGCAGGAATTGTAGCGAGCCATCCTCCGCCTTCGTCATCGGTCAGTGGCCGCAGGACGATCTCGTAGGATGCCGGATCGAATGGCATCCCATCCACGGTTCTCAACTCGGGTCTCGCGCTCATGTCGTTCCCATTTCATCCAGGAATTTTACAAGCTCTTGGATATACACCATCTTTATAGGCCGTCTGGCGGGAATGGTGTAGCGGCGGCCACCTTCCGGGTTTCCCACCTTCCAGTGCGAACCCCTGCTGGGTTTCATGCACGCCACACCGGCTTCCCTGCAGGCCTTCTCCACATCACGAATGTGCCAGTCGCCTTTGGGATTGGCACGCATTTTCTCGATTGTTTTTCCCATCAGCCCAAACTATTCGGCGTTCCGGCGCGCAAGCGTCCCCAGACGGCGAGCCGGACCGGCTCCCGGTCGACGGGCTTATGGGATGCGGGCCATGGCCGTCCGTCCGTCCGTCACTCAGTCCAACACGATATTCGCCGCGCTTTCGGGCAGTTCCTCGCCGAAGGCGCGCTGGTAGAATTCGGCGACGAGCGCGCGTTCCAGATCGTCGCATTTGTTGAGGAAGGTCAGCCGGACGGCGAAGCCGAGGTCGCCGAAGATCTCGGCGTTCTCGGCCCAGGTGATCACCGTGCGCGGGCTCATCACCGTCGACAGATCGCCATTGACAAAGGCCGAGCGGGTGAGGTCGGCGACGCGCACCATCTTGGAGACCGTCTCACGGCCCTCCTTGGTATCGTAACTTTTCGCCTTGGAGACGACGATGCCGACCTCGTTGTCGTGCGGCAGGTAGTTCAGCGTCGTGACGATCGACCAGCGGTCCATCTGCGCCTGGTTGATCTGCTGGGTGCCGTGATAGAGTCCGGTCGTATCGCCGAGGCCGACCGTGTTGGCGGTCGCGAACAGCCGGAAGGCGGGGTGCGGGCGCACCACGCGGCTTTGATCGAGCAGCGTCAGGCGGCCGGAGGATTCCAGCACGCGCTGGATGACGAACATCACGTCCGGGCGGCCGGCGTCGTATTCGTCGAAGACCAGCGCGACATTGTGCTGATAGGCCCAAGGCAGGATGCCGTCGCGAAATTCGGTGACCTGCATGCCGTCGCGCACGACGATCGCGTCCTTGCCGACCAGGTCGATGCGGCTGACATGACTGTCGAGATTGACGCGCACGCAGGGCCAGTTAAGCCGCGCGGCCACCTGTTCGATATGCGTCGATTTGCCGGTGCCGTGATAGCCCGACACCATCACGCGGCGGTTCTTGGCGAAACCCGCCAGGATCGCCAGCGTCGTCGGCTTGTCGAAGATGTAGTCGGGATCCAACTCGGGGACGTGGAGGTCGCTCGTCGAATAGGCCGGGACGGTCAGGTCGCTGTCGAAACCGAAGGTTTCGCGGACGGAGATCGTGGTGTCCGGCAAGCCGGCCACTTCCTGTTCCGCTGCACTCATCATACCTCCAACGGTCCGGCATGCGTTCGGCGATTCGCCGCGGACCCTGTCAAATCTGCCATACCCTGCCACGGGCGCCGAACGGTCTTCCCAGGGACAATTTGATTGCGCCGCCGGACTTGTCGACCGGCGTCACGGCTGAAGCTGTTGGCTTCGCCGTGAATGGCCTAGCAAAAACCGGATTGTTTCAAAAGCTTGTAGGCCTGAATCACCTCACGCAACCGGTCTTCGGTGCCGCGATCGCCGCCATTGGCATCGGGATGCAGTTGCTTGACCAGGTTCTTGTAGCGCGCGCGAATGGCCTCGCCCGATGCCTGCTGGCTCAGATCCAGCGTCTTGAGCGCCTTGGCCTCGAGGGAACGCACCTTCGGCCGGCGGGCTTCGGGCCGGGGCGGAGCGTCTTCGCCGTTGAAGATATTGAAGGGGTCGCGCGTTCGCCCGTTCCAGCGCCGGGCGCGGGTCGCGGTCGCGGCCTTGGCGGCGTCGCCGGGCGCCGCGCCGTTGTGGCCCATTTTCCAGGTCGGACGGCCGCCGGTCAGCGAATCCTTCAGGTGGCGCTGAATGTCCTTGTCGTCGAGACCGGAAAAATAGTTGTAGGACTTGTTGTATTGCCGAACGTGGTCGACGCAGAAATGCAGGTACTGGCCCTCGTGGTCGCGACCCATCGGCGCCTTGTAGATGCCGGCCTCATCGCACCCTTCCCACGCGCATACGGGCGCGCGCGGCTTCTCGGCGGCACGTTTGCCTTTGACGCGGATCGCGTCGAAATATTTCGAATCCAGCTTCATTGCCGTGGAGTATGGTGCCCTACACCCGAAGGAACAAGAATTGACAGAACGGAAAAAGCCGGAAACTCAAGGGGTCCGGCTGCTTCGCGCAAGCTTCGCGCGGCCGATCGGCGACAAAAACGCCCACAGGAGACGAAGACGTCCATGAACATCAAGACCACGATCGAGACGAAGCTGGCCGAGGCATTCGCGCCGGAGACGCTGGCGGTCATCGACGAAAGCCATCTCCACGCCGGCCACCATCACGCGGAAAATGGAGCTGACGCGACCTTCGACGGCGCCGGGGGCACGCATTTTCGCGTCCGGCTGGTGAGCGAGGCCTTCGTCGGCCAGAGCCGTGTCGAACGCCACCGGGCGGTCAACGCGATTTTGAAGGACCAACTGGCCTCCGGCGTGCATGCGCTGGCGATCGAGGCCTCGGCGCCCGGCGAGACGACGCGGCGCTGATTCGGTCGCGATGACGTGGATTGCGGCGCGGAAGATCAATCACGTCGATTCTCGTCGCCGCCGGCGGCAGATGGCGATCCTCGGGCGTCGCTCGCTCGCTCGCTCGGTTCCTCGCTGTCCGACGCCGGTAGGCCGGCGCTGTCTTCCGGCCCCTCCGGGTGCGGGCGGCGATCGGCTTGGTGCAACGAGGCACCGGGTTCGCTCTCGAACATCTCCTCATAGTCGTCGAAATCGCCATCGGTCTCCGGCAGCGGCGCCGAGGCACCGGCGGGGGAGGCGTGACCGCCCAGCTTTTTCGGCGGCACCAGGACGTTCGCCGGTCGGATGCGCAACTTGGCGATCCGGTTCTTCTCGCGCTTGAGAACGGTGAAGCGCTTGTGGAAGAAGGTGAAGGCCTGCCGCTCTTCCGGGATCGTCTGGGTCTCATGGATGACCAGCCCGGCGATCGTCACCGCCTCCTCGTCCGGAAGATTCCAGTCCAGCGCCCGGTTGAGGTCGCGGATCGGCACCTGCCCGTCGACGATGACCGAGCCGTCGGCCTCGATCTTCACGCCTTGCATGTCGATGTCGTGCTCGTCGGCGATATTGCCGACGATCTCTTCCAGAATGTCTTCGAGGGTGATCAGCCCTTCAACCTCGCCATACTCGTCGACGACGATGGCGAAATGCGACTTGCGGCGCAAGAATGCGTTGAGCTGGTCCTGCAGCGTCGTGGTTTCGGGGACGAACCACGGCTTGGCGCAGATCTTCAGGATATCCACCCTGGCGGGATCGTTGTCGACCTCATGCAGGGCGCGCAGCAGATCCTTGGCGTGGACGACCCCGACGATGTTGTCGTAGTGGCCACGCCAGACCGGCAAGCGGGTGTAAGGGCTTTCGAGGATCTGGCGGACGATTTCGGCTGGTCCGTCGTCGGCGTTGACCTGCCGCATTCCGGTACGATGGATCATCACGTCGGAGACTTCGAGCTCGTGCAGGTCGAGGAGCCCGCCCAGCCGGTTGCGGTCGGCGTTGACGAGTGAGCCCTCGCGGTGGAGCACTTCGACGGCGCCGCGCAGCTCCTCATGCGCGGTGAGCAGAGAGGCGTCGGATTCCAGGCTGACGCCGAACATGGCCAGAACGCGCCTGACGATCCAGTTGACGATCCGGGTCAAGGGCCCGAACAGCGCGACCACCATCGACACCGGCCGGGCGACGGCGAGCGAAAACCCGTCGGGCCGGGCAATCGCGGCCGATTTCGGCAGCACCTCGCCGAAAATGACGACGATGATGGTCATGGCGATGGTCGCATAGACGACGCCGGCCTCACCGAAGAGCTGGAGAAAGGCGGTCGTGGCCAGCGACGAGGCGAGGATGTTGACGAGGTTGTTGCCGATCAAAAGGGCGCCGATCAACCGGTCCTTCTGTTCGATCAGCCGCTGCACGATCCCGGCGCGCTGGTCGCCGTTCTTCTCGAAGCTCATCAGCCGCGCCCGCGACACGGCGGTCAGCGCGGTTTCCGAGCCGGAAAAAAACGCCGAGATCGAAACCAGGAACAGAACGATGGCGAGCATGATCCACAAGGTGGTGGTCATCGGGCAAGCTCCCTGTCGAGGAAGGCTTCGACGGCGGCCGGCGCGACATCGGACTCGACGAAGGCCTGGCCGATGCCTCGCGTCAGGATGAAGGTCAGGTGGCCGCGCTTCACCTTCTTGTCCTGCGCGATGCCGGTCATCAGTTGCGCGGTGCTCAGCGGTCCGCCTGGTATTTCCGCGATGCGGGTCGGCAGGCCGGCGGCCCGAAGATGGGCTTCGCCACGGCCGGCATCCGCGGCCGGGCAGAGACCGAGTTCGGTCGAGAACCGGTAGGCGAGCGTCATGCCGATCGCGACCCCCTCGCCATGCACGAGCCGGCGCGAATCATAGCCGACAGCCGCTTCCAGCGCATGCCCGAAAGTGTGGCCGAGATTGAGCAGGGCGCGGCCGGCGTGCTCGCGTTCGTCCACCGCCACCACGGCGGCCTTGGCCTCGCAGCTTTGCCGTATCGCCTCGGCCCGCTCGGGGCCGCCGGCGAAAATCGCCTCGCGACTTCGCTCGAGCCAGTCGAAGAACTCCGGCCGATCGATCAGCCCGTATTTGACGATCTCGGCGTAGCCGGCCGCGAATTCGCGCGGCGACAACGTATCGAGCAGCGCGGTGTCGGCAAGGACGAGGGCGGGCTGATGAAACGCACCGATCAGATTCTTGCCGCGCGGCGAGTTGATGCCGGTCTTGCCGCCGACCGACGAATCGACCTGGGCGAGAAGGGTCGTCGGCATCTGAACGAAGCGCATGCCGCGCCGCGCGATCGCGCTGGCAAAGCCCGCGAGATCGCCGACCACGCCGCCACCGAGAGCGATGACCGCGTCGTCGCGCTCCAGGCGTTGCGCCAGCACCGCGTCGACGACCCGGGTCAGATGCTCGAAGGATTTCGTCGGCTCGCCAGCCGGCAGGACGACCGTCGAATGGTCGATGCCGGCGGCGCGCAATGCGATCGACAGGCGATCGAGGTGCAGGCCGGCGACGGTTTCGTCGGTGACCACCGCGGCACGAACGCCCGGCAGCCGGCGCGCAATCTCCTCGCCGGCCGCATCGACCAGGCCGGGGCCGATCAAAATGTCGTAGGAGCGCATTCCCAGATCGACCACCACGCGCCGGCGCGCCGCGGCGTCGTCATCCGCCTGATGGGCCGCTTCAGGTTTCATCGAATACTCTCCGTCTCCAGATGTCGGTCCAAGGCTTCGAGAATCTCGGCCGCGATGATGTCGCGCTTCACGTCGCGCGTGCCAATGGTGATGTCGGCCTCGGCGTAGACCGGATAACGAATGTCCATGAGGCGGCGCATGACCTCGCGCGGGTCGTCGGTCTTCAGCAACGGCCGGTTGGAGCGGCGCGACACCCGCTCCATCAGCGTTTCCAGATCGGCCTTGAGCCAGACCGTGATCGCCGTGTCCTTCAGCATGGCGCGCGTCTCGGCATGCAGATAGGCGCCGCCGCCGGTCGCGATCACCTGCGGCCCCTCCGCGGCGAGTCGAGCGACGACGCGCGCCTCCAGGGCACGAAACTCGGGCTCGCCATAGGCCTCGAACAGTTCGGGGATGGTCATGCGCGACGCCGCTTCGATCTCGACGTCGGTATCGCGAAAGGGCAGCGCGAGCAACGCGGCAAGCCGACGGCCGACCGTCGTCTTGCCAGCGCCCATCAGGCCGATGAGCGCGATCGAACGATGGCCAAGTCGGTCCTGGATCGCCGCTGCTCCATCCGGGGACAATTCGCTTCTCATGACGCCTTTCGCTACCGTGCCGTACCCCGGCGCGTGCCGTAGGACAGGAAATCTTAAAAACCGTCGGTTATGCCGGAACAGAACCGGGCGCGTCGCTTGCGTCCCGCGCCATTCTCACTAGAAGCGAATGGCCGCAACGGGATCCGACCCAGCAGTGAGTGCGCCAGACCACGATGCCGACCCTCGTTCGCCTCCTGACGACGCTTCTCATCCTCGCCGGCATCATCTACGGCATCATGGCGGCGCTCGTCTACTTCGTCGAACCGACCCGCCGCGAGATGACGGTGGAGGTGCCGTTGCCCCAGCTCGATCCGGGGGCGCCGACGCAGAGCCTTCGCCGATGAGCGCGGCGTTCGCCCCGCCCGTCGCCGCCGGCTCGGCCGGGCGGCGCGACGAGGCCGACATCGAGAGCTTTCTCGAAATGATGGCGGTGGAGCGGGGCGCTTCCGACAACACCATCATCGCCTACCGGCGCGATCTCGCGGACGCGGCCAGCTTCATCGCCGGGCAGGGCGGTTCGCTGACAGCGGCGCAGACGGATGCTATCCGCGCCTATGTCGCGGGGCTCGGTGCCCGCGGCTTTGCCGAGAGCAGCCGCTCGCGGCGGCTGTCGGCGCTGCGCCAGTTCTACCGTTTTCTCTATGCCGAAGGCCGCCGTGGCGACGACCCCACCGGGCCGATCGAGGGCGCGCGAAAAAAGCGGCCGCTGCCGAAAATCATGAGCGAGGACGAAGTCGACCGGCTGCTCGGCCGGGCCGACGAGGAGGCGCGAGACCCGGATGCTTCGCCGCGCCGAATCGCGCGGGCGGCGCGGATGTACGCGCTGGTCGAGCTGCTTTACGCGACCGGACTGCGGGTTTCCGAACTCGTCAGCCTGCCGCGGGCGGTGTTGCGCGCGAAAAACCGGATGATCGTCGTGCGTGGCAAGGGCGACAAGGAGCGGATGGTACCGATCGGCGAGGCGGCGCGGGAAGCCTTGGCGCGATTTGCCGAGGCGATGCGGGCGGCCGGCGTCGCCGACGACGGACAATGGCTCTTCCCGGCGCTTTCGGAAAGCGGACATTTGACCCGGCAAGCTTTCGCGCGCGACCTCAAAGCGCTTGCCGTGCGGGCCGGCATTCCCGCCGGGCGGATGTCGCCGCACGTCCTGCGGCACGCCTTCGCCAGCCATCTCCTGCAGAACGGCGCCGATCTGAGGGCGGTACAGGAACTTCTCGGTCACGCCGATATTTCGACGACGCAGATCTACACCCATGTCCTGGAAGAACGCCTGATCCGTCTCGTGACCGATCATCATCCGCTGTCGGCGCTGAGCGGCGATTGAGGCCGCCATACGGGGTTCCTTGACAAGGCGGCGGCGTGTAGCCAGTTTCCGCCGCGCATGAAGACCTTCAGCCGATGGCGTCGGAGGGTGGCCGGTCCGGCCGCCGTCGATCTTGCCTCGCGGCCCGCCGGCCGCCCTGCCGGTCGCCAAATCCAAAGGACGGCCGACGCCGCGTAACCGATGCACAATTATCTGGATTTCGAAAAACCGGTCGCGGATCTGGAAGGCCAGATCATCGAGTTGAAGAAGATCGAGGGGGGCGAGGACGCCGTCGACGTTACCGACGAGATCCAGCGGCTCGAAAAGCGCTCGCGCGATGCCTTGGCCGACCTCTACCGCAAGCTGACGCCCTGGCAGAAGACGCAGGTGGCCCGGCATCCCGACCGGCCGCATTGCCTGGATTACATCAAACGGCTGGTCACCGATTTCGTGCCGCTGGCCGGCGACCGGTTCTACGCCGAGGACTACGCGATCATCAGCGGGTTCGGCCGGCTCGACGGTCAGCCGATCGCGGTCGTCGGCCAGGAAAAGGGCTCGGACACGCAAAGCCGTCTCAAGCACAATTTTGGCATGGCCCGGCCCGAGGGGTACCGCAAGGCCGTCCGCGTCATGGAACTCGCCGAGCGTTTTGGGATTCCCGTGCTCACCCTCGTCGATACGGCGGGCGCCTATCCCGGTATCGGCGCGGAAGAGCGCGGCCAGGCCGAGGCCATCGCGCGGTCGACGGAGGCCTGCCTCAACCTCAAGGTCCCGATGGTCTCGCTGGTGATCGGCGAGGGCGGATCGGGCGGCGCCATCGCCATCGCCACGGCCAATCGCGTGCTGATGCTTGAGCACGCGATCTACTCCGTCATTTCGCCCGAGGCCGGCGCTTCGATCCTCTGGCGCGACGCGACGCGGGCGCGCGACGTCGCCCAGGCGATGAAGATCACCGCGCAGGACCTGAAGGGCTTCGGCGTCATCGACGCCATCGTCGAGGAACCCGTCGGGGGCATTCATCGCTCGCCGGCGGAAGGGATCGACAAGGCGGCGGATGAGGTGCGGGGCGCCTTTGCGGAGCTTGCCAGCCTCGATGGCGAGGCGCTGCGGCGCCAGCGCCGGGAGAAGTTCCTGGCGATCGGACGGAATCTTTGAGGCCTGTTGCGGTTTCGCCGCGATCGCCGGTATCCTTCCGTTTCGGCATTTGCCAAACTGCCGCCATGGTCGTCGCCTAGGACAGCGGGTGTTGATCTGCCTATCAACTCGCGCGGTTTAGGGATTTTTTACCCTGAGCGCGGTACAATGGATCAAGTGCGCGATGGGCGTGGCCGGCTTGGCCAGGGCCGCCATCGTGAAGGACTGAGGGATAGCGCGGCACCTTGATGGCCGCGATCCGAATGGGGACGAGGATCGTCGGTGATCCTCGTATGCGATGGGGAATGAGGGGATGTTCGTCCGCCGTCTCGTGACGGCCGCCGCGCTCGCGCTGGGGCTCTTCACGCTTTCCGCTTGTAAATACAGCGATCTTCTGCCGGCCAACGCGCCGTTGCCGGCCGCGCTCGTCAAGGCGATCAAGGCCAATGGCATGGGCGTTAATTCGCCTATCCTGGTCCGGCTGTTCAAGGAGGAATCCGATCTCGAGGTCTGGAAACAGAAGACCGACGGCACCTACGCGCTGCTGAAGACCTATGAGATCTGCGCCTGGTCCGGGAAGCTCGGTCCGAAGAAGCAGGAAGGCGACCGGCAGGCACCGGAAGGCTTCTACACGGTGACGCCGGCGCAACTGAACCCGAACTCGAAGTTCCATCTGGCGGTGAATATGGGCTTTCCCAATGCCTATGACCGGGCGAACGGGCGCACGGGCACATTCCTGATGATCCACGGCTCCTGCAATTCGTCCGGCTGCTACGCCATGGACAACGATCAGATCACCGAGATTTTCGCGCTCGCCCGGCATTCCTTCGAAGGAGGACAGCGCGCCTTCCAGATCCAGGCCTACCCGTTCCGGATGACGCCGAAGAACATGGCGCGGCATCGCAATTCCGAACATTACGAGTTCTGGAAGATGCTGAAGAAGGGTTCCGATCATTTCGAGATCACCCGGCGCCAGCCGAATGTCGGCGTCTGCGATCGACGTTACGTCTTCGACCAAAGCGCTGACACGGTCGCGGGGCTCTCCCCCACCGGCGCCTGTCCGGACTTCGACCTGGCGCCGGAAGTGGCGGCCAAAGTGACGGCCGACGAGGTCAAGGAGCAGACGATCGCAGCGTCGATGGCGCCGAGCGAGTTCGCGGAAACCGCCAATTTCAGCTATCGTACGGGCCAGCCGATCTCGGCCGAGGCCTATGCCGCCGAACAGCATCGCCGCGAGGGATACGACCGCGAGGGCAACCGGATCGGCGCGTCCTCCGGCGGCTCGATCTTCTCCGGCTTTTTGAAGTAGACACGGATTTTCGGATTGGCCTTCCCGGCCTTTCGTTATTCTGGTTCCGCGCGTTACGGGACGTCCTCAGACCAGGGCGCCATGGCAGTGCTTGAACTTCTTGCCGGATCCGCAGGGACAAGGCTCGTTGCGTCCGACCTGACCCCAACTGCTGGTGTCGTTCGGATCGCGGCGAAGGCCGTCGGCCGCGGCCGGGGTGAAGTTCGCGGTGAGTCGCTTGGCTCCGTCCCCGATCTCGTCGACGCCGGTCGACGCGTCGAAGTGATGGGCTTCCATCCGCGGTAGCGGCGGTGCCTGCCGCTCCTCTTCGGGGCGCACCAGCTCGACGCGGGCCAGCTGCTTGGTCGTGCGCTCGCGCAGATTGCCGAGCATCGCCTCGAATAGCTCGAAGGATTCCGACTTGTACTCGTTCAGCGGGTCGCGCTGGGCGTAGCCGCGGAAGCCGACGACCGAACGCAGATGGTCGAGATTGACCAGATGCTCGCGCCAGAGCGCATCGAGGGTCTGCAGAACGACATTGCGCTGGACGTAGGTCATCACATCCCGCCCGAAGCGCTCGCCCTTGTCCCGTGCGGCGGCGTCGGCCGCTTCGCGGATACGCTCGCGGATGTCGTCCTCGGCGATCCCTTCCTCCGCCGCCCATTCCGCGACCCGCAGGTCGAGGTTCAGCAGTTCAAGGGCGTCGGCCTTCAATTCCGCGATCGACCATTGCTCGGGATAGGCGCGTTCGGGGATGTGGCGGGCGACCATCGCCTCGACGGTCTCGTGACGCATGTCGGCGATGGTCTCGTCCAGATCCTCGGCGTCCATCAGTTCGATGCGCTGCTCGAAGATGACGCGGCGCTGGTCGTTCATCACGTCGTCGTATTTCAGCAGGTTCTTGCGAATGTCGAAATTGCGCGCCTCGACCTTCTTCTGCGCTTTCTCCAGCGCCTTGTTGATCCAGGGATGGACGATCGCCTCGTCCTCCTTCAGGCCGAGCTTGGTCAGCATCGAGTCCATTCGCTCGGACCCGAAGATGCGCATCAGGTCGTCCTGCAGCGACAAATAGAACTTCGAGCGGCCCGGATCGCCCTGGCGTCCGGAGCGGCCGCGCAGCTGATTGTCGATCCGCCGGCTTTCGTGGCGCTCTGTCGCCAGCACATAAAGCCCGCCGGCCGCCAGCGCCTCGTCCTTCAGACGCTTGACGTCGGCCCGGATGGCGTCCTCCTTGGCCTTGCGCTCCGGCCCGTCGGGCATGTCGGCGAGTTCCCGCTCGATCCGCATGTCGGCGTTGCCGCCGAGCTGGATGTCGGTGCCGCGGCCGGCCATGTTGGTGGCGATCGTCACCGCGCCGGGCACGCCGGCCTGGGCGACGATATAGGCCTCCTGCTCGTGATAGCGGGCGTTGAGGACCTGGAAGTTCTTCAGCCCGTCCTTGCGCAGCCGTTCGGCGAGCAGCTCGGATTTCTCGATCGACGTCGTGCCGACCAAAGTCGGCTGGCCGCGCTTGGCGGCGTCCTGGATTTCGCGGCTGATCGCCCGGAACTTCTCCTCGAAAGTCCGGTAGACTTCGTCGTCCTCGTCGAGGCGCTGGATCGGCAGATTGGTCGGGATCTCGATCACGTCGAGACCGTAGATGTCGCCGAACTCGGCGGCTTCCGTCTGCGCCGTGCCGGTCATGCCGGCCAGCTTTTTATACATGCGGAAATAGTTCTGGAAGGTGATCGAGGCGAGCGTCTGGTTCTCGGGCTGGACGGTGACGCCTTCCTTGGCCTCGAGCGCCTGGTGCAGGCCTTCCGAATAACGCCGGCCCGGCATCATGCGGCCGGTGAACTCGTCGATGATGACGATCTCGTCGTTGCGGACGATATAGTCCTTGTCGCGCTGGAAGAGCGCATGCGCCTTCAGCGCATTGTTGACGTGATGAACGATCGCGACGTTCTCGATGTCGTAGAGCGACTCGCCCTGGAGATGGCCGGCGGCTTCCAGCAACCGCTCCAGCTTCTCGTTGCCCTCCTCGGTGAAGGTCGCCGTGCGCTGCTTTTCGTCGAGCTCGTAATCGCTCTTGTCGAGCTGCGGGATGAAGGCGTCGATGGTCTTGTAGAGCTCGGATCGGTCGTCGAGCGGTCCGGAGATGATCAGCGGTGTGCGCGCTTCGTCGATCAGGATCGAGTCGACCTCGTCGACGATGGCGAAGTGATGGCCGCGCTGGACCATCTGGTCGCGCTCATACTTCATGTTGTCGCGCAGATAGTCGAAGCCGAGTTCGTTGTTGGTGGCGTAGGTCACGTCGCAGGCATAGGCCGCCCGGCGCTGTTCGTCAGACATGCCGTGAACGATGGTGCCAACGCTCAGCCCGAGGAAGCGGTAGACCCGGCCCATCCACTCGGCATCGCGCGACGCCAGGTAGTCATTGACGGTGACGACGTGGACGCCCTTGCCTTCCAGGGCATTCAGATAGACGGCAAGGGTCGCCACGAGGGTCTTGCCCTCGCCGGTCTTCATCTCGGCGATGGCGCCGGAGTTCAGCACCATGCCGCCGATCATCTGGACGTCGAAATGGCGCATGCCGAGCGCCCGCTTGGCGCCTTCGCGCACGACAGCGAAGGCCGGCGCCAGCAGGTCGTCGATGGTTTTTCCCGCGGCGATCTCGGCGCGAAACGCCTCTGTCTTGGCCTGAAGCTCATCGTCGGTGAGACGGGAAAACTCATCCTCGAAGGCCGCGATGGGCTGGATCTTCGGCTGAAAGCGCCGCACCACCCTATCATTCGCCGAACCCAGCAACTTACGGGCGAGCCCGCCAAAACTGACCATGAACCGGTCCTTCCAAGTATGTGAGTCGCCGTCGCCGCAACCGGCTTGCCGGCCGCCACCACCGATTCCGGACAGTCGCTGGAATGTCGGAAGCCCTCAAACTTCGCGGAAGGCGGCTGGACTTTCAGATCGCGCGAGAGATAAGAGGGGGCCAAACCGATGTCAACGGCGGGCCGCCGACGGTCGCCGCGCCGTATGGAAAGCTCGCGCGGAGCCGCTGTGCAGTGCAACTCGCGGCTTGCTATTCGAGCTCGTCTTCCCTTGAACCGCAAAGGACGGTCTTTGCCATGACCTTCGATTTACGACTGATGCTCGCAGCAAGCGCTCTTGCTCTAGTGACCCTCGCCGCGCCGGTTGCCGCTGCCGAATCCGACGTTGTCGCGAAGGTCGGCGACAAGGAGATCACCGAGCGCGACCTCATGGCCGCCGCCAGCGCGATCGGCCAGCAGTTCGCCCAGCTGCCGCCCGAGCAGCGCAAGCTGGCCTTGCTGTCCGCCCTGATCGACATCAAGGCCCTTGCCCAGGCGGCCGAGAAGGCGAAGCTCCAGGACGAGCCGGACGTCGCCACCGAGATTGCCTTCCAGCGCGAACGCGCGCTTCACAATGCCTATTTCGCCAAGAACGGCGTCGGGGCGGTAACCGAGGAGGAACTCAAGGCGCGCTACGATAAGGAAATCGCCTCGGTCGATGCCAAGCAGGAGGTCCACGCCCGCCACATTCTGGTGAAGACCAGGGAAGAGGCCGAGGCGGTCATCAAGCAGCTCGACGAGGGCGCGGATTTCGAGGCTGTCGCCAAGGAGAAATCGACCGGCCCGTCCGGCCCCGAAGGCGGCGATCTCGGCTTCTTCGGCCCCGGCCAGATGGTGCCGGACTTCGAGAAGGCCGCGTTCGCGATGGAGCCCGGCAGCTATACCAAGGAACCCGTCGAGACCCAGTTCGGTTGGCACGTGATCAAGGTCGAGGAAAAGCGCGAGGCGCAAAAGCCGAGCTTCGAGCAGATCAAGGATCAGGTGCGCCAGGTGGTCCTGCGCGAGAAATATATGGAACTGGTGCGCGATGCCCGTGCCGAGCTGTCGGTCGAATATGTCGATCCGGAGCTGAAAGACCAGGTCGAGGCGATCGAAAAAAGCATGGAGCCGGGCGCCGCTCCGGCCACGGAACCGGCGGCGCAATAGCGGTTCTCGCCCCAAACGCGTTTCGCCGATCGCCGGTTGCGACCGAACCCGCGATCGGCGGACGGCCTCGGGGCGAGCCAGTCCGCCTGCCGCGGCGACCGGTTCTTGAGGCGATTGCTTCATGGCGCCACCGAATGCCTTTCGACCCCTTTGCAACCGACCTGTCCCGGTAACGATATGACGACGACCGTTTCGCCGCTCGCTCCCACCGCCTTCGCCGCGCTGCCTCCGATCGAGGGCGTGCGGATCGCGACGGCGGCCGCCGGCATCAAATATGCCGGCCGCACCGACGTCCTCCTGATGACGTTCGATCGGCCGGCCGCGGTCGCCGGTGTCTTCACCACGTCGAAATGCCCGTCGGCGCCGGTGGATTTCTGCCGCGAGAGCTTGCGCGGCGGCGTGGCCCGGGCGCTGGTCGTCAACTCCGGCAACGCCAACGCCTTCACCGGCAGGAAGGGACGCGAGGCGACGGAGATGACTGCGGCCGCCGCTGCGGCGGCGGTCGATGCTTCGCCGCGAGAGGTCTTTCTGGCCTCCACCGGGGTTATCGGGGAGCCGCTCGACGCCGGTAAGTTCACCGGCCTCCTGGCCGGGCTGGCAAAACAGGCCGCCGGCGACCGCTGGCGCGAGGCCGCCGACGCGATCATGACCACCGACACCTATCCCAAGCTTGCCACCCGGCAGGTAGCGATCGAGGGGACCGTGGTGACGATCAACGGCATCGCCAAAGGCGCCGGCATGATCGCGCCGGATATGGCGACGATGCTGTCCTTCGTCGCCACCGACGCCGCGATCGCCGCCCCGGCGTTGCAGGCGATGCTGACGGAGGGGGTGGCGCCGAGCTTCAATTCGGTGACGGTCGACAGCGATACCTCGACCTCCGACACGTTGCTTCTTTTCGCGACGGGCGCCGCCGCGCGGCGCGGTTGCCCCGAGATATCCGACGCCGACGACGACCGGCTCGCCGACTTCCGGAAAGCGCTTGGCGATCTCATGCTCGATCTCGCGCGCCAAGTCGCGCGCGACGGCGAGGGCGCACGCAAGGAGATTCAGGTCACCGTCGAGGGCGCGACCAGCGCCGCCGCCGCCAAGCGCATCGCGCTGGCGATCGCCAATTCACCGCTGGTCAAGACCGCGGTGGCCGGCGAGGACGCCAATTGGGGCCGCGTCGTCATGGCCGTCGGCAAGGCCGGCGAAGAGGCTGACCGCGACCGTCTGGCGATCCATTTCGGCGGCGTTCGGGTCGCCGTGGACGGCGCCCGCGATCCCGACTATTCGGAGGCCGAAGCCTCGGCCGTGATGCGAAAGCCGGAAATCCCGATACGGGTCGAACTCGGCCTCGGGGCTGGATGTTGGACGGTCTATAGCTGCGATCTGACCAAGGAATATGTCGCGATCAATGGCGATTACCGAAGCTGAGAAGATGCGCAAACTCGCCGTCGTCCGGCGGCTCGAGGCCGCGGGTTTCCGGGCCTGGCCGGCGTCTTCCACTGGGTTCGACGGCACCTGGGCGGTGCGCTTGACGGCCTCGTTTCCCGCCAAACGCCTGAATTCGGTCAATCCACTCGATCCGTCCGACAATTGCGATATCGCGCAGCGCATCGAACGTGCTGGTGAGGCATTCTCCGCATTCGGTCGCCCGATCATCGTCCGGCAGTCGCCGTTGGCTCCGCCCGAGCTGGTGGACTATCTCGACGCGAACGGGTGGGAACGCTTTGCCGAGTCGATCGTCATGACGGCGGACCTGACCAAGCTCGATTTCAGCGCCTCGATCGAACGGATTCCGATCCGCGACACGGCGCGCTATGTCGAGGCCAGCCTTCTGGTCCACGAACGTCCGTCGGCTTTGCGGGCGGGGCTGACGGACATATTGGAGGCGATCCGACCGCCGACGGGCTTGTTCGTTCGCGAGAACGACGCCGGATCGCCGATCGCGGTGGCGCTGGCGATTCATGACGCCGATCTCGCCGGTCTTCTCGACGTCGCCGTCCATCAGGGTGCACGCCAGAAGGGTATCGGCCGGGAGCTCGTCGCGACGGCGCTGCGCTACACGGTCCACAAGGGAGCCAGGACCGGCTGGGTCCAGGTCGAGGCGGACAATGCGGCGGGTCTTTCGCTGTATCGTTCACTCGGCTTTACGGAAGCCTATCGCTACGTCTATCGCGCCCCGCCGGGCGGAACCCGATGATCTCGGCGGAACGCCGCCTGCTGCTGGTTGCCGCATGCGCGCTCATCGATGCCGACGGACGCCTGCTCATCGCCGAACGTCCGGCCGGTAAGCCGCTCGCCGGGTTGTGGGAATTTCCCGGCGGCAAGGTCGAGCCCGGCGAGACGCCGGAGGCGACGCTGATCCGCGAACTGCGCGAGGAACTGGGCATCATGACGAAGGCGGCGTGTCTGGCGCCGCTGACCTTTGCCAGCCATTCCTACGACGACTTCCATCTGCTCATGCCGCTTTACATCTGTCGCCGTTACGAGGGCATCCCGGTCCCGCGTGAGGGGCAGCGGCTCAAATGGGTCCGCGCGACCCAGCTTCGCGACTACCCGATGCCGCCCGCCGACGAGCCCTTGATCCCCCATCTGATCGATCTGCTCTGAAGGCGCGGGAAAGAAATCCCTGCGCAGCTGTGAAGGCGCACCGCGCCGCTTAAGAGCTTTTTCACCGTAGACGCGCATATTGCTCTCGGGAGCTTGCCAGCTTTGTGAGGAAACCATGCGCGACTTCGAGGTTGATGACGAATTGGAAGGCGGGCGCCGTCCGTCCGACACCATCGTCGAAATCCGGACCGGGCTGCTCCGGGCCACGTTCCTGTTCGGGTCGATCGCGCTGGCGCTGGCGCTGATCATCACGCCGGCCGCCAAGCGAGGGGCCGACTATGTGGTTTCCACCGCCGCCCCGCAGATCGACGTGATGGCCACCGGTTCGATCGGTGGCGCGAACCGCTACACCGTGCGGCGCAGTGTCCTTCAGCGATCCGGTTCGCGACCCTGCGTGATATTTTCGGACGGCGGGAGCACGGGGGCATGCTGATCTGGCCGCTGCTGTGCCGTCGGTTTGAAAGCGCCTTCTCGATCGCGATGGATCTTCGGCGCGAGCCCAGCGGTGCGACCGCCGTCGAATACGCGCTGATCGCCGGGATCATCTCGCTTGCGATCATCGTCGGCGCGACGGCGATCGGCACGAACCTGAACGGCCTGTTCGCGGCGGTGGCCGCCGCCTTCTGACTTTCTGACATCCGCCCGGCGCGACCGCTATGGCACCGGCGTCGCTGACGTCCCTTTCCAGACAACGCACGCCCTCAGACCAGATCGTCCGATCGGTCCTTCAGCACCGCGGCGAGGCTGGTTCGGGCGCTGCCCGGCCGGAGCGGCTTTTGCTGGCTGTCATGCGGCCGCCAGCCGGACAGGTAGACGATATCGAAAGTGGCGCGTATGCGTCCGTCGGGATCGGAAAAGCGCTCCGCGTAAATCTCGGCCGCCCGCAAGAACAACCGTCGCGAGGCCGAACGACGGGACCGCTCGACCAGCATGTTGGCCATGCCCATGGCGCGCAAATCCGCCATCAGATCGAACAGCATGTCGTAACGCACCGTCAGCCGATCCTGATCGGCGACCGGCAGTGCAAAACCGGCCCGTTGCAGCAGGCCGCCGGCATCGCGCACATCGGTAAACGGCGCGACCCGTGGCGAGACGCCGCCGGGGAGCTCGGCCTCGGCCGAAAGAAGGGCGGTCCGAAGCTCCGACAAGGTCTCGCCGCCGAGAAAACCGCAAAGGAAGAGACCATCCGGCCGGAGGACCCGCCGGATCTGGACGAGAGTGCCCGGCGTGTCGTTGGTCAGATGCAGCGACAGGGGGGAAATGATGAGATCGACGCTGTCGTCGGCCAGCGGCAGGGCTTCCTCGTCGCCGACGCAGGCGAATTCCTCGTCCTTTAGCAGAGCCGCCAGCCGCTCGATCCGCACGACGCGGTCGGTCTGACCGCCAGCGCGAAGCCGCGCCGCCATTTCGCCGGTGTGGCCACCGAGGTCGACGGCGACCGCGAAACGGCGTTCGACCAGCGACAGCCGCTCGCCAAGTTCGTCGACGACCGCCCGCAGCAGAAAGCCGACGCCCGCCCGCGGCTCGGCGTCAAGCCAGCGCTGCCGCCGACGGTCGAGCAGAGCCCGATCGAAAACCTGGTGGTCCTGAATGTCTGGCATGATCTCTCGGCGCTCTATCGAATGTGACCGCGACAGTGCTTGTAGCTGACGGCGGGTGGCGTATCGTCAAGGGACGGTTCCCGTCGTCGCGGTGGTCCGACCGCCCGCGGTAGTCAACCGGGGGCACGGGGCCGGGGAGGGGGCAGGACGACGCAATGAGCCCATTCAAGCGCGGCGCCGTCGGCGGGGCGATCGGCCGGCTGCTGTTTCCGCCGGTCTGTCCGGGATGTCAGGCGGCAATCACGGGAGTGGACACGGTCTGTCCGGCCTGCTGGGCGAAACTGCGCTTCATCGAGCGGCCCTATTGCGAGGGTTTGGGGCTGCCCTTCGGCTACGATCTCGGGGCGGGATTCCTCTCGGCGGCGGCCATCGCCGATCCGCCGCCCTTCGCCCGGCTGCGGGCCGCGGTGATCTACCAGGATCTCGCCGCCCGCCTAGTCACGGCGCTGAAATACGGTGATCGCACCGATCTGGTGCCGCTGATGGCGGGATGGATGGCGCGTTCGGGCGCTGAGCTTCTCGGCGACGCCGACGTCGTGGTGCCGGTTCCCCTGCACGCGGGCCGGCTCTGGCGGCGCCGGTTCAACCAGTCCGCCGAAATTGCGCGGTTGCTCGCCCGCAACGCCGACATCGCCTTCGCGCCGCTGGCGCTCAGGCGGGTGAAGCCGACGCGCAGCCAGGTCGGATTGGGATCCCGCCAGCGGCGGGACAATGTTCGCGGCGCCTTTCGTGTCATCGATGCGCGACGACAGGAGATCGACGGACGCCATGTTCTGCTTGTCGACGACGTCTACACGACCGGTGCAACCGCCGCGAGCGCGACGCGGGCCCTAAAGCGGGCAGGCGCGAAGGATGTCGACGTTCTGACTTTCGCAAGGGTTGCGGCCGGCATGGAGTGAAGCCATATGCTCTCGGATTCATAAGCAGGAATGTGATCCGATGCCGGACGTGACCATCTACACTCGCCAGTTCTGCGGCTTTTGCGTGCGCGCCAAGCAATTGCTCGACCAGAAGGGTCTCATCTACGAGGAGAAGGACGCGAGTTCCTCCCCGCAATTGCGCCAGGAAATGTATCAGCGGGCGAAGGGTACAGTGACCTTTCCGCAGATCTTCATCGGCGAAACCCATGTCGGCGGTTGCGACGATCTCTACGCGCTGGAGCGCGCCGGCAAACTCGACGCATTGCTTTCCGCATGACAGGGTGTCGCTGACCACCGGGAATTCGCCATGACCGTCTTTCGCGCCGCCGTCCTGCAGATGCGCTCCGGGCTCGAGCCGCAAGCCAATGCCGAAGCTCTCGAAGGGCTCGTTCGCGAAGCCGTGGCGGGGGGCGCGTCCTATCTGCAGTCACCGGAAATGACCGGCATGGTCCATCGCGACCGGGCCGAATTGATAAAACGGCTTCGATCCGAGGACGACGACCTCCTGGTCGCCACGGCCGAACGGCTCGCCAGGGAACATTCGGTCTACCTGCATCTCGGCTCGACAGCCATCGCGGCGGGCGATGGCAAGGTCGCCAACCGGGCGCTTCTGTTCGCGCCCGATGGTAGCCGCGTCGCCACCTACGACAAGATCCACATGTTCGACGTCGATCTCGACAATGGCGAGAGCTGGCGCGAATCGCGAACCTATCGGCCGGGAACGCGCGCGGCGTTGGCCGATCTCAGCTTTCCCCATGGCGTCGCGCGGCTTGGCTTCGCGATCTGCTACGACATGCGGTTTCCACAGCTGTTTTGCCAGGAGGCGCTGGCCGGTGCCGAGATCCTCACGGCGCCGGCCGCCTTCACGCGCCAGACCGGCGAAGCGCATTGGCACGTCCTCTTGCGCGCCCGCGCGATCGAGAATGGCGCCTATATGGTCGCCGCGGCGCAGGGCGGCCGCCATGACGACGGTCGCGAGACCTTTGGCCATTCGCTGATCGTCGACCCGTGGGGCCGGGTGATCGCCGAAATTGACGGCGCCGAGCCGGGCATCGCCATCGCGACGATCGACACCGCCGAGGTCGCGGCGGCGCGGGCGAAAATTCCCAATCTGCGGAACGCGCGCGACTTCGTCGTCGGCGATGCAACAGCGCCGATCCGCGGGACCGGGTCCAGCGAGGCGGCTGAGTGATCAGCTTCGCGCTCCGCTGCCATCCCGCCGCCCATGCGTTCGACGGCTGGTTCCGGTCCGGCGAGGATTTCGAGCGGCAGGCGGACGCCGGCTTGCTCGCCTGTCCGATCTGCGGCTCCAGCGACGTTTCCAAGGCGTTGATGCGGCCCGCGATCGCCACGAGCGCAAAGACGAAGGCTCCGGATGCCGCGACCGGCGGCGCGGTCGAACCGTCCCGGCCGGCCGTGGAATTCGCCAACGCCGAGGCGGCGAAGGCGATCGCCCAACTGCAGGCGATGACGCGCGAGTTGCGGGCGAAGGCGGATTATGTCGGGCCGAGATTCGCCGAGGAAGCGCGGCGCATTCATTATGGCGAGAGCGAGCATCGGCAGATCTATGGCGAGGCTTCGACGCGGGAGGTCAAGGGTCTGCGCGAGGAGGGTATTGCCGCGTTTCCGCTGCCAGGGCTTCCCGAGGACAAGAACTGACGCGGCCGGGCCTGCTTCCTCAGCCGCGCGCGGTACGGGCGAGGGTCACGCCCTTGCGGCGCGAAGCGGGGTCGCTGTCGTCGAACAGGCCGGCTTCGGTCGCCTGGCTGTAGAGGAGATCGCCCTTGGTGCCGGCGATCAGCCGGAGATCGCGGAGTTCGCACAACGCGGCGACCTGGAACGCCAGTGATCGAAGATGGACACGATTATAGCAGAAAAAGGCCAGCCTGGCCCGCGATGGACCGGGGATTTCCTGGATGAGAGCCTGTTTGGTCCGACCGTCCGAGCGCAGCAGCAGCGCCAGAATCTCCAGATGGATCGGACAACTCGCCTCGTTGGGTATGCTGTCTGTTTGTGCCGCGACCATCTCGCCCTCCAAATTCGCTCGTCTACACGTGCCGGTTCCCGTCAGATTTTGATGTCTGTGGTTGTGCACGCACCGCGCGCCCGCAACCGGACAATGCGGTCGGAAGCTTGCGCGCAGCTTGCCTGTCGCGAGTTTGGTCGATTATCCCCCGTTTTTCGTCAAAGGCTCATGCGAAGCTGCGGTGACGGGGATCTATTCGATGGCGCCGATCGGGCTTTCAGCCGCTCGGGCGCCGCGCCAGCACCATGTAATTGACGTCGAGATCGCGCGACCGTCGCCATGCGTCGGCCAGCGGATGATAGACGACACCCGTCTCATCGATCATCGACAGCCCGGCCCGTTCGGCCGGTGCCGCGATTTCTTCCGGTCGCACGAGCTTGGCGTATTGGTGGGTGCCCCTGGGCAGCCAGCCAAGCACATATTCGGCGCCGACGATCGCGAAGCCGAGCGCCTTCAGCGTCCGGTTGATCGTTGCGACGAACAACAGGCCGCCGGGCTTCACCATCCGCGCGCAGGACGTCAGAAACAGCTTGACATCGGCGACGTGTTCGACGACTTCGAGAGCCAGAACGACGTCGAAGCGCTCGCCGCCCTCAGCGATGGCCTCGGCGGTGGTCGCGCGATAGTCGATCGTAAGGCCGCTCTCGGCAGCATGGATCTTCGCCACCTCGATATTGGTTTCCGACGCGTCCGCGCCGACGACACTGGCGCCGAGCCTTGCCATCGGCTCGCAGATAAGGCCCCCACCGCAGCCGATATCGAGCACCGACAGCCCCTCGAAGGGGCGCGCGCTCCGCACGTCGCGGTCGAAATTCATCGCCAGCTGTTCGCGAATATATTCCAGCCGGACGGGATTGAACTTGTGGAGCGGCTTGAACTTGCCAGCCGGATTCCACCATTCCTGGGCGAGGCGCGAGAAGCGCTCCACTTCGTCCGCGTCGATCGTCGTGCTTCCGCTGGTGTTCATTCGACCCTCGTCCGTCTTGCCGATGTCCGTGCGCATGTTCCGCCGCAAGGTCCAAAGTCAAGCCGGTGAGCCGACCGACGCCCGCGCGGGCGAGTGGTTTGGGAAGTCGGGTAACGATTTGGCCGGATTGGCGGGGGAACGCGGCGGTGCGGTTCGATGTTTCGGCTCGGTTCCGACACGATGGCAGATCACTATGTCGCGCGAAGAGAAAACCATTAGGGCCGACGCGGTCGGTAGCCGCCGGCCGTCGCGCTCATCGGGTGCGAGGGGCGATCCGCTCGCCTTCGTGCCCCGTCCTTTCTTCTCGTCGTTCGCCGGGGATCGGGCGGGCGTCGATCTGCGGCCTATCGTGGCCGTTCCGGCGCGCGACGAGGCGCGACGGCTGCCGGGTCTGATCCGCGCGCTGGCGACCCAGAGCTGGTGCGAAAGAACCCGTGATCGGCTCCCGGTCGTGCTGATCCTCAACAATTGTCGCGACGACTCGCTTGCGGCCGCCTGCCGCGAGGCCGACAAGCATGCGGGCATCGAGCTACATGCCATCACCGTGGAATTCGGCCCGGCGGAGGCGCATGTCGGCACGGCGCGGCGGCTCGCGATGGAAACAGCCCGCGCGCTCTGCCCGCTGCGCGATCTGGCTGTGCTGCTGACGACCGATGCCGACGCTGTGCCGGCGCCCAATTGGGTCGATGCCAATCTGGCCGCGATTTTTGAGGGCGCCGCCCTCGTGGGGGGGCGGCTCGTCGGCAATGTGAGGGAAGAAGCGCTGTTGGGGCCGGCGTTTCTGCGGCGCGCGCGCGACCAGCACGAATTTGCGATGTTGAGCGACCGGCTGACTGCGATCGTCGATCCGCTGCCGCACGATCCCTGGCCCCGCCATCAGGATCATACCGGCGGAAGCCTGGCGGTCAGGGCCGACGTGTATGATCGGGTGGGCGGGCTGCCGGCATCGCGTCGCAGGGAGGATCTTGCTTTCGTGACAACCGTCCGTTCAAGCGGCTTCAAGCTGCGGCACGCTCCGGAGGTCGTCGTCGAGGTTTCGGCCCGGCTGTCCGGTCGTGCCGTGGGCGGTATGGCCGACTGTTTGACGCAATGGCTCGCCGCGACAAAAGCCGGCGATCCGCATCTGGTGGAGGCTCCAACGGCCATTCTCGAACGTGCACGGCGACGGCGCCTGTTGCGGACCCTTGCAAACCACGACGCGGCGGCGCTTGCCACCGTCGCCACGGGTCTTTCCATCCTGCCGGCCGATCTTCATGATCGCGACGGGCAGCTCCTGTCGCCGGAGCGGCTGGTCGAGCGCTTCGCCCCCGACGAACCCGACGCCACGCCGACCGTTCCGGTCGGGGCAGCGATCGCCGAACTTGCTGAATTGATCAAAGGTTTCGGGAGCGCGTCCCGTGCGGCATGATCCGTACGAAGCGACGCGACTGGAGGAATTGTCGGATCGCCTCGCCGTCCTTGCCGCCGCGCGGGACCGCGACGGCGAATTTCCCCATGAGGCATTCGCGGTGCTTGAGTCGGGCGGCTATTCCACCCGCCCGCCGGTCGGCTCCGGCGAAACCGCTCAGCTGTTGCGGCTTCTGGCCGCGATCGGCCGCGGCGATCTCAGCACCGGCCGGGTTTTCGAGGGGCACGTCAACGCGTTGCAGCTGGTCTATCGATACGGGACGTCGGAACAGGCGGCGGCGTATCGCGCCAAGGCGCGGGAGGGGGAGTTGTTCGGTGTCTGGAACACCGACGCGCCGGACGATCCGCTGCGGCTCGAAAAGGGACATTATAGTGGCAAGAAGAACTATGCCTCCGGCGTCGACGGCTTGTCGCAGGCGATCGTGACGGCGCCGACGGCGGCAGGTCGCCAGATGATGCTGGCGCCGCTCGCCGCCGCGTCGATCGACCGGTCCTGGTGGCGACCGCTCGGCATGCGGGCGTCGGGAAGCCACATTATCGACCTGACGGGGGTCACCGCCGACGCCGAGCACGCCCTCGGGCAACCGGACGACTATATCCGCGAGCCATGGTTCAGCGGCGGCGCGATCCGCTTCGCCGCCGTGCATGTCGGCGGAATGCATGCGGTACTGGATACCGCCCTGGCGCATCTCACGAGCACCGGGCGGGCCGCCGACCCCCACCAGTCGCATCGTCTGGCGCGCATGGGAATCGCCGTGGAGTCGGGCTATGGCTGGATCGATCGGGCCGCCGAAGCCTGGGGTGCCGCCGAGAGCGCGCCGGACGACGCGGGGCCCGCGAAGGCACTTCTGGCCTATGCCAACGCGGCGCGTTCCGCGGTCGAGGCCAACGCCTTGCTGGTGTTGGAAACGGCGGAGCGCGCCGTTGGCGCCGCAGGGTTCAACGCGCCGCATCCTTTGGAACGGCTGGTCCGGGATCTTCGCACCTATCTGCGACAGCCGAACCCGGATGGCGCGCTGCGTTCCCTCGGCGAAGCAATGGCAGCCGGGACCTGGCATCCGGGCTCGCGGGGCCGAGCATGACCGACCCAGGACCACCACGGGCATTCGCGGCCGAGCGGGTTCTCGTCGTCGCGCCGCATCCCGACGACGAGTCGCTGGGCTGCGGCGGAGCGATCGCCAGCGTCGCGGCGGGCGGACGGCAGACCCACACGATCTTCGTCACCGACGGCGGCGCGTCGCACCCCGGTTCCGCCACATGGTCTCGGGAGCGATTGGCCGCCCAGCGCGAAGTCGAAGCGTCGAATGCCCTGGAATGCCTCGGCGCCGCCGACCATCCACGCAGCTTCCTGCGTTTGCGCGACGCCGATATGCCAGCGGAGGGCACCGCGCTTTGGCGCGAAGCCGAAAGCAAGGTGGTGGAAATCGTCAGTGATTTCCGGCCTGACCTCGTTCTTCTGCCGTGGCGCCGCGATCCGCATCGCGATCACCGGGACGGTTGGCGGTTGGTCACGGCGGCGCTGGCGGGCCAGCGGCCGTTGCAGCTCGAATACGCGATCTGGCTGGACGAACTGGGCGCGGCCGGCGATCGGCCCCGCTCGGGCGAAATGGTCGAATGTCGCCTCGATATTACGCCATATCAGGCGGCCAAGCGGTCGGCCGTGGCGGCGCATATCTCACAGACGACGAATCTGATCGCCGACGACCCGCAAGGATTTCGACTGACCGCAGCCACGATCGAACGGCTGACCGGAACCGAAGAGATCTATTGGCAGCCATGCGGAAGGTGATCGACGTCGCGGGATTCGAGGCGCTGTTCGCGTCCGATCCGGACCCGTGGCGCTATGCGGAGGCGCCGTTCGAGCATTACAAGCGTGGCATCCTGCTGCGAGCCTGCGGAACCCGCCGCTATGGCCGAGGGCTGGAGCTGGGCTGCGCCAATGGCGAAACCACGGCGGCATTGGCGGACCGGTGCCTGCGCCTGACAGCGACGGACGGTTCGGCGACCGCCCTGGACATCGCCCGGCGCCGCAACAGCGGGCGAGAGAACGTGACCTTCGTCGAGGCCGTGCTGCCGGAGGCGATGCCCACAGGACCATTCGATCTGATCGTGGTCTCGGAAGTGCTTTACTACCTGTCTCCGAAGGCATTGCGGCATTGTCTGTCGGCGCTCGAACAGGCGATCGCACCGGGTGGCCGGATCGTCCTCTTGCATCATATCGTCCCCTTCGACGATGCGGCCACCTTGCCGGCGCGGGCCACCATGATCGCCAAGCGTTTCCTGCGTCGGCGCTGGCGGCTGCAAGTTCATTACCGCAACGCCCGTTATGTGGCTCTCGCGTTCGATACGGGCCGAGGGGCAAGGAAAGCGGGGATAAGGCGCGATCGAACCCGACGTTGACCCCAAGCCCTTCGGTGGCAGAGCGCGCGCGTCGCCAGCGAGGTCTCAAACGGCGACCCCCGATTGCAGTTGCGGGCCGCATCGGCTAGGGAACCCCCGCTTGACCCTTTACCGGGTATCTCGGGAACGCGCTATGACAAGCGTTCGCCGCACCCGCCACCGACCGGGCCCAAGGGCTCGGTCCCCCAAAGACATCGAACCCGTTTTCATGGCCCGTCTCGTCCTCAAATTCGGCGGAACCTCCGTCGCTGACATCGACCGCATCCGCAACGTCGCGCGGCATGTCAAACGCGAGGTCGATTCTGGTCACGACGTCGCCGTGGTGGTCTCGGCCATGGCCGGCAAGACCAATGAACTCGTCGGTTGGTGCCGCGAGGCCTCGCCGATTCACGACGCGCGCGAATACGATGCCGTCGTCGCATCGGGCGAACAGGTGACCGCCGGAATCCTGGCGATCACGCTTCAGGCGATGGGGGTCAACGCGCGCTCCTGGCAAGGCTGGCAGATCGCCATCCAGACCGACGGCGCTCATGGCGCGGCGCGCATCCAGGAGATCGACGCCTCCGACATCATTCGGCGGTTCGACGAAAACCAGGTGGCGGTCATCGCCGGCTTTCAGGGGATCGCGCCCGACAATCGCATCGCCACGCTCGGCCGCGGCGGCTCGGATACATCCGCCGTGGCCGTTGCCGCGGCGCTGGGCGCCGACCGCTGCGACATCTATACCGACGTCGACGGGGTCTACACCACCGATCCGCGGATCGAGCCGAAGGCGCGGCGCATGGCCCGCATCTCCTTCGAGGAGATGCTGGAGATGGCCTCGCTCGGCGCCAAGGTGCTACAGGTCCGCTCCGTCGAACTCGCCATGGTGCACAAGGTGCGCACCTTCGTGCGTTCGTCTTTCGACGACCCCGACGCGCCCGGCATGGGCGATTTCGACAACCCGCCGGGAACGCTCATTTGCGACGAGGATGAAATCGTGGAACAGCAGGTCGTCACAGGGATCGCCTATGCCAAGGACGAAGCGCAGATCTCGCTGCGCCGGGTCGCCGACCAGCCGGGAGTAGCGGCGGCGATCTTCGGGCCGCTCGCCGAGGCCGGCGTCAATGTCGACATGATCGTCCAGAACATCTCGGAATCGGGCGCCTCGACCGACATGACCTTCACGGTTCCGGCCGGCGATCTGGGCAAGGCCACCGCCGTGCTCGACAAGGCCAAGGCCGAAATGCGCTACGACACGATCCAGAGCGAACAGGGGCTGACCAAGGTCTCGGTCATCGGGGTCGGCATGCGCAGCCATACGGGCGTCGCCGCCACTGCCTTCAAGGCGCTGGCCGACCGTGGCGTCAACATTCGCGCCATCACCACCTCCGAGATCAAGATCTCGATCCTGATCGATGGGGACTACACCGAGCTGGCGGTTCGCGCCCTGCATTCGGTCTATGGTCTCGACAAGGGTTAACGTCGTAAGGCGAAGCCCTCGTGTCGCCGAAAGGCGCGCCACAACATGTTTTTCCGGGCGATGGGGTGTCGTCCTTCCGGTGGGTTTCTCAGTGAAGCTGAGTATGTGATCTTGTAGAGACAGGCCGTGCCGTACCGGGATTGGCCCGGGTAGGGCGCCGCAGCGACTCGTGAAACGGAAGTCCGCGTTGTTGAGAAGCGACATGTCAGGTCCGCGCGTCCTCATGCGCCGCATCCGGGAGCTCATGGCCGAGCCTCTCGACGCACAGGCGCGCCTCGACCAGATTGTCCGCTCGATCGCGCAGAACATGGTGGCCGAGGTCTGCTCGCTTTACGTCCTGCGGGCCGACGCCGTCCTGGAGCTCTATGCCACCGAGGGTCTCAATCCGGGCGCCGTCCACCTCGCCCAACTCACGCTGGGCGAGGGACTGGTCGGCACCATCGCGGCGACGGCGCGGCCGCTGAACCTGTCCGAGGCGCAGAAACACCCGGCCTTCACCTATCTGCCGGAAACCGGGGAGGAGATCTTCCACTCCTTCCTGGGTGTGCCGATCCTGCGGGCTGGGCGGACCCTCGGCGTGCTCGTCGTCCAGAACAAATCCGCGCGGATCTATCGCGACGAAGAGTCCGAGGCGCTGGAGACGGTGGCAATGGTCGTTGCCGAGATGATCGCGGCCGGCAGTCTGGAGGGCCTGCAGCGTCCCGGCGTCGCGCTCGATCTGTCGCGGCCGGTCAGTTTCGATGGCGTTGCCCTGTCGGACGGCATCGGCCTTGGCAAGGTGGTTCTGCACGAGCCGCGGGTGGTCGTCACCAACCTGTTCAACGAGGACATGGACGCGGAGGTCGAACGTCTCGACAAGGCGCTCGGTATCCTCAGGGTGTCGATCGAGAACATGCTGTCGCGCCGGGACGTGGCGGGCGAGGGCGAGCACCGGGCCGTGCTGGAGGCCTACCGCATGTTCGCCCATGACCGGGGCTGGGTGCGCCGGCTGGAGGAGGCCGTGCGCAACGGACTGACCGCGGAAGCCGCGGTCGAGAAGGTGCAGTCGGACATGCGGGCCCGCATGATGCACATGACCGATCCGTATATTCGCGAGCGGCTGCATGATTTCGACGATCTCGCCAACCGGTTGCTGCGCCAGTTGATCGGCCGCGATGACCACGCCGGCACGGAGAATGCCGACGCCATCATCGTCGCGCGTTCGATGGGCGCAGCGGAGCTGCTCGACTATCGCCGGGATGACATTCGCGGGCTGGTGCTGGAAGAGGGCGCGGCGACCAGCCATGTCGTCATCGTGGCGCGGGCGCTGGGAATTCCGGTCGTTGGTCAGGTCAAGGGCGCGGTCTCGATGTCGGAGAACCGCGATTCGATCATCGTCGACGGCGAGGACGGCAGCGTTCATCTGCGCCCGCGGCCGGAGCTCGAGGCGCTCTATTCCGACAAGGTGACATTCCGGGCCAAGCGCCAGGAACGCTATCATTCGCTGCGCGATGTGCCGACCGAGACCAAGGACGGCGTGCCGATCAGCCTGCAGATGAACGCCGGCCTTCTCGTGGACCTGCCGCAACTCGACGCGGCGGGGGCGGAAGGCATTGGCCTGTTCCGCACCGAACTTCAGTTCATGGTGGCCTCGACGATGCCGCGCGCTCGCGATCAGGAGCGGCTTTATTCGGCGGTGCTCGATGCGGCCAACGGCCGGCCGGTGACGTTTCGCACGCTGGATGTCGGCGGCGACAAGCTGCTGCCCTATCTCAGCCAGTCGCCGGAGGAGAACCCGGCGCTGGGCTACCGGGCGCTGCGGCTTGCCCTCGATCGTCCCGGCCTGATGCGCACCCAGCTGCGGGCGCTGCTGAAGGCCGCCGCGGGGCGCGAACTGCGCGTCATGTTCCCGATGGTGACGGAGGTGACGGAGCTGCGGCAGGCGCGCGAGATGATCCGCCGCGAGTTCAAGCATCTGACGCGCTTTGGCCATGTCATGCCGAACCGGCTGAAGGTCGGCGCGATGATCGAGGTGCCGGGGCTCTTGTTCCAGCTCGACGAACTGATGGAATTGCTCGATTTCGTGTCCGTCGGCTCGAACGACCTCTTCCAGTTCTTCTACGCCGTCGACCGGGGCAATGCGCGTGTCGCCACCCGCTTCGACGATTTGTCGGCGCCGTTCCTGCGGGCGTTGAAGTTGATCGTCGATGCCGGGCAGCGTCACGATGTTCCGGTGACGCTGTGCGGCGAGATGGCCGGTCGTCCGCTTTCGGCGATGGCGTTGATCGGACTCGGCTTCCGCTCCATATCCATGTCGCCGCCCTCGATCGGTCCGGTGAAGGCGATGATCGTCGAGCTGGAGGCGGAAAAGCTTTCCGAGGCGCTGGCGCGGCAACTCGACGGCGGTCATCCGGCGGCCAGTCCGCGACAGCTTCTCGTCGATTTCGCCGAAGCCAACGGAATCCCGGTTTAGCGGACCGCTGTGGCCGCCGGCTCGTTTCGCTTCTTCGCCGCGGCCAGCCGCGCTCCATTCACGTTGACATCAGCTTCAGGACATTATGGCGACGCTGCCGAATTCAACCCTTGATGAGATCCTGGCCCGTTTCGGTCATCTCGAGAACGAGATGGCCAAGGGGCCGCCTCACGACGTCTATTCCAAGCTCGCCGCGGAATATTCCGGCCTTGAGGCGGTGGTCGCGGCGATCCGCTCTTATCGCAAGGTGGAGCGGGAACTCGCCGATTCCCGCTCGCTGCTCGACGACCCGTCCGCCGATCGCGAGATGCGCGGCCTCGCCGAGACCGAGATCGACGAGTTGAAGGCGCGTCTCGCCGAACTCACCGACGAGATTCGCATTCTGCTGTTGCCCAGGGACGCGGCCGACGAAAAAGGTGTCATCCTGGAAATCAGGGCAGGCACAGGCGGGTCCGAGGCGGGGCTCTTCGCCGGCGACCTCTTCCGTATGTA
>NZ_JALHBS010000108.1 GCF_024195285.1 Aurantimonas marianensis | reverse complement strand
CCAGTGAGGGCGAGGTCGGTGGCTACCGGGAGGTGATCGCCGCGATCCAGGGTCCCGGCGTCTTCTCGCGGCTGAAGTTCGAATCGGGCGTGCACCGGGTACAGCGTGTGCCCGAGACCGAATCGGGCGGCCGCATCCATACGTCGGCCGCGACCGTGGCGGTCCTGCCGGAAGCGGAGGACATCGATGTCGACGTGCGCGCCGAGGATATCCGCATCGACACGATGCGCGCCTCCGGTGCCGGTGGCCAGCACGTCAACACCACCGATTCGGCTGTGCGCATCACCCATCTGCCGACCGGCATCGTCGTGACATCGTCGGAAAAGTCGCAGCACCAGAACCGCGCACGGGCGATGCAGGTACTCAAGGCGCGCCTTTTCGATCTCGAACGCCAGAAGGCCGACGACGAGCGCTCCGCCGCGCGCAAGGGACAGGTCGGCAGCGGGGATCGATCCGAACGCATCCGCACCTATAATTTTCCGCAAGGCCGGGTGACCGACCACCGCATCAATCTCACCCTTTACAAGCTCGACCGCGTGATCGAGGGCGAGATGGACGAATTGGTCGGCGCCCTGGTCGCCGACCATCAGGCCCACCAGCTTGCGGCGGTCGGCGTGGATGACTGAGCCGGCCGACAGGCTGGGTCCGTTGCTGCGGGACGCCGTCCGGCGCCTGCGCGCGGCCGGATTGGCGACGCCCGATTTCGACGCGCGCCTGCTCGTCGCCGAGTGTTCTGGTCTCCCGCTGGGAGAGGTGCATTCCGCGTCCGGCATGACGGTATCGAGCGGGGCGGCGGCTTGCCTCGAATCGCGTCTTGCCAGACGGCTTGCCGGCGAGCCGGTTCACCGCATTCTGGGCCGGCGCGCTTTCTACGAGCACGAGTTCGAACTCTCGCCGGAAACCCTTGAGCCGCGACCGGACACGGAAGTCCTCGTCGACGAGGCGCGCAAGGCGATGGCGGCGATCATCGAGCGGCGCGGCGAATGTCGCTTCGCCGATATCGGGACGGGGTCCGGCGTCATCGCGGTGTCGCTGCTGGCGCTGTTTCCGCGATCGCAGGCGCTGGCGATCGACATCTCGGCGGGAGCACTGGCAACCGCGCGCCGCAACGCCCAGGCGGTGGGCGTCGCCGACAGGATGCTGCCCATCCTGTCGAATTATCTCGCGGCGACCGGCGGCCCCCTTGATCTGGTCTTGTCGAATCCACCATATATCAAGGCTGGCGACATCCCGTCTCTGGCTGTGGATGTGCGCGATTATGACCCGCTGGCGGCATTGGACGGCGGTGAGGATGGGCTCGACGCCTATCGGGCGATTGCGGCGCGGCTCGACTCGGTTTTGGGTTCTGACGGTCGCGCGATCGTCGAGATCGGCACGGGACAGGCAGAGGACGTGGCGACGATATTCGCCTCGCAGGGGTTGCATCTCGAGAGTTCCGCACGCGACTTTTCAGGCATGACCCGCGTTTTGGGTTTTAGCCGGGACGAAAAACCAGTTCAGGACCAGGAGAAAGATCGCGCCTCGACCCGATGTTGAGCGCTTAATTGTTGAAAAGGCACTTGTTACGGCGCGCGTTACCCTCTAGGGTCGCGGCCAGTACGGAACATCCGAGGGGGCAGTTCCTTTAGGTGCCGCTCGACGGCAGCCATAGGACGCTCGAGATGACTGGTAGGTCGTCCGTCAAGCCGGCGTGAGGGTATCGCCAGGCACAACCGATTTTAACCTCTTTATGTTGGCTTTGCTCCGGCGGAGCTAAATTCGTGCGGGCGCGCGTCGCGCACCCTGACGCAGTAGGCCATACCGGCGCGACCGGTGTATCCAATAGACAGGAAGTTCATGAGGCCAGGACAGCAGAAGAACCGTATGCGCGGCCGCGGACGGAAGGGTCCGAATCCGCTCTCGCGCAGTTACGAGTCGAACGGCCCGGATGTGAAGATCAGGGGCACCGCCCAACATGTCGCGGAGAAGTACACGACGCTCGCTCGCGATGCTTCGGGTGCCGGCGACCGGGTGATGGCCGAGAACTATCTGCAGCATGCCGAACACTACAACCGTATCGTCGCGGCCGCGCAGGCACAGTTCCCGCAACAGCGCGATGATCGCGATTCCCGCGACGATTCCGACGAGGAGGACGATTCGCAGGATAGTTCGAGCGATCGCGGCGAGCGCAACGATCATCGTCAGCAGGACGGCGATCGCGATGGCAACCGCGACCGTGAGAACGCTCGCGACAACCGCGACCGGGACGGCAACCGCGATCGTGACGGCAATCGGGGCCGCGACCGGGATCGCGATAACAATCGCGACGGCAACAGGGACCGCGACGGCAATCGCGATAGAAATCGTGACCGCCGCGACAGAGCCCCGGCCGACGGGACCGGTCCGCAGCCGGTCATCGCGCGCGATAACGCCGAACAGAACGACGGCGGCCGCCACCAGCGCCATGACGGCGAGCGAGCCCGTGACGGGCGTTCGTCGGCAGCCGCAGGCGGCGCGCCGGTCTCTGCCGGCGAATCACAGTCCGACGAGCAGGCTGACCGGACGTCGCGGCGTCGGGGCAGGCCGCGCCGGAGTCGCGAGGGCGAAGAGGCGGTTGCCGCGAGCGCGGACCCCTCGGGCCCGTCGCGGGGCGACGAGGGCGCGACGGCCGAAGCCCGCAAGGTCGAGGATTCCGCTGGCGCGGAACCCCTGACCAAGGCTCACGAGAGCGAGGCTGAGGCGCCGGTCAAACGGCGGCCCGGCCGGCCGCGGAAGAAAAAGCCGGAAGACGCGTCGGGCGAGACGAGCGACGGCGAGGGCAACACCCTGCCGGACTTTTTGCTGGCCTCCAACGGCTGAACCGCACGGCCTTTCGCCGATTGGCGGATGCATATCATCAAGGACGTCGCGGCCGCCGCGGCGTCCTTTTGCGTTTACGGCGGCGCAACATTTTTGCAACAGTCCGGCAAATCGCCTCTTTCGCGGCGACCCGCCCGATCCCATATCCGTTGCGGGTGGCTCGCCGATGCCGGGGGCCGAAACTCCATCGATGCGCGGTTCATGCCTCCGGCGAGGGTGGACCGCCAAAAGGAGAGACGATTCGATGAATCTGGAAAAATACACCGAACGGGTCCGCGGTTTTATCCAGGCGGCTCAGACGCTGGCGGTCTCGCGCGACCATCAGCAGTTTACGCCGGAGCATCTTCTCAAGGTTCTCGTCGACGACGAGGAAGGGATGGCGGCCGGATTGATCGAGAAATCCGGTGGCCGGCCAAAGGACGTGCGTATCGCCGTCGACGCGGCGCTGGACGCGATGCCCCGTGTTTCGGGCGGTGGCGGGCAGATGTATCTGGCCCAGCCGCTGGCCAAGGTGTTCGCGACGGCCGAGGAAATCGCCAAGAAAGCCGGCGACAGCTTCGTTTCCGTCGAGCGGCTGCTGCTGGCGCTGACGATCGAGACATCCGCCAAGAGCGCCGACATCCTGAAGAAGGCCGGCGTCACCCCGAACGGCCTCAACGAGGCGATCAACGAATTGCGCAAGGGCCGCACGGCCGATTCGGCCTCGGCCGAGAGCGGCTATGACGCCCTCAAGAAATATGCCCGCGACCTGACTGCCGTGGCGCGGGAAGGCAAGCTCGACCCGGTGATCGGCCGGGACGAGGAAATCCGCCGCACCATCCAGGTTCTTTCACGGCGCACCAAGAACAATCCTGTTTTGATTGGTGAGCCGGGCGTCGGCAAGACCGCGATCGCCGAAGGTCTGGCGCTCAGGATCGTCAATGGCGACGTGCCGGAATCGCTGCGCGACAAGCAGCTGATGGCGCTCGACATGGGCGCGCTGATCGCCGGCGCGAAATACCGCGGCGAATTCGAGGAACGGCTGAAGGCGGTGCTGTCGGAAGTCACCAGCGCGGCCGGTTCGATCATCCTGTTCATCGACGAGATGCACACGCTGGTCGGCGCCGGCAAGGCGGACGGGGCGATGGACGCCTCGAACCTGTTGAAGCCGGCGCTCGCCCGGGGCGAGCTGCACTGCGTCGGCGCGACCACCCTCGACGAATATCGCAAGCACGTCGAGAAGGATGCGGCGCTGGCCCGGCGATTCCAGCCGGTGTTCGTTTCCGAGCCGACGGTCGAGGACACGATCTCGATCCTGCGCGGCCTCAAGGAGAAATACGAGCAGCACCATCAGGTGCGAATCTCCGACTCCGCCCTGGTGGCGGCGGCGCAATTGTCGAACCGCTACATCACCGACCGCTTCCTGCCGGACAAGGCGATCGATCTCGTCGACGAGGGCGCGGCGCGGCTGCGCATGCAGGTGGATACCAAGCCCGAAGCGCTCGACGAGATCGACCGGCGCGTCATGCAGTTGAAGATCGAGCGCGAGGCGTTGCGCAAGGAGACCGACGAGGCGGCGCGGGATCGGCTGGAGCGGCTGGATTCCGAGATCGCCAATCTTGAAGAGGAATCGAACCGCATCACCAGCGCCTGGCAGGCGGAAAAATCGAAGCTCGGCCTGGCCGCGGATCTGAAGCGGCAACTCGACGAGGCCCGCAACGAACTCGCCATCGCCCAGCGGCAGGGCGAGTTCCAGCGGGCCGGTGAACTCGCCTATGGCGAGATCCCCAAGCTGGAGCAGGAGTTGCAAGAGGCCGAGGCGGGCGACGCTATGCCCGAGGCCGATTCGATGGTCGAGGAAACCGTCACCGCCGACCATATTGCCCAGGTGATCTCGCGCTGGACCGGTATCCCGGTCGATCGGATGCTGGAGGGCGAGCGCGACAAGCTGCTGCGCATGGAGGACGCGTTGCAAAAGCGCGTGGTCGGCCAGGGCGAGGCGGTGCAGGCGGTCTCCAAGGCGGTGCGCCGGGCGCGCGCCGGCCTGCAAGACTCCAACCGCCCGATCGGCTCGTTCATCTTTCTTGGCCCCACCGGGGTCGGCAAGACCGAGCTGACCAAGGCGTTGGCCTCCTTCCTGTTCGACGACGAGGCGGCGATGGTCCGGCTCGACATGTCCGAATTCATGGAAAAGCACTCGGTCGCCCGGCTGATCGGGGCGCCTCCGGGCTATGTCGGCTACGAGGAAGGTGGCTCGCTCACCGAGGCGGTGCGGCGCCGGCCGTATCAGGTGGTTCTGTTCGACGAAATCGAGAAGGCCCACCCGGACGTCTTCAATGTCCTGCTGCAGGTGCTCGACGATGGGCGTTTGACGGACGGGCAGGGGCGGACGGTCGACTTCCGCAACACCATGATCATCATGACGTCCAACCTCGGGGCGGAGTACCTGGTCGCGCTCAAGGACGACGAGGACGCGGAAGCGGCGCGCGAACAGGTCATGGCGGTGGTGCAGGCCTCCTTCCGGCCTGAATTCCTCAACCGGGTGGACGAGATCATCCTCTTCCACCGTCTGCATCGCTCGGAAATGGGCGCGATCGTCGACATTCAGATGGCACGGCTCGAAAAGCTGCTCGTCGACCGCAAGATCCGGCTCGAACTGGACGAGAGCGGGCGGGCGTGGCTGGCGGAGAAGGGCTACGACCCGGCTTACGGTGCGCGGCCGCTAAAACGGGTGATCCAGCGCGCGGTGCAGGATCCGCTGGCCGAGAAGATCCTGCTTGGCGAGGTCCGCGACGAAAGCACGGTGAAGATCGCCGGTGGGTCCGACCACCTGATCTTCCATGTTTCCGGCTCGAAGGCCGGTGCCGCCGGCGACCGGGCCGCCGCCTGAGAGTGATGAGAAGAGGAAAAGGGCGACCGCAAGGCCGCCCTTTTCTGTCTGGTCTGGTTACGCGTCTGGTTACGCGCCGGGTCAGATGTAGGCTGGCCGGTAATAATCGTCGATGCGCCGGCCGTAGTCCGGATCGCCCCAACTCGGCGTGGTGCCGGCGGCGTAGCGCGGCGCGCCTTCGAGCTGATCGCGGGTGATGCCGACGACGTACCCGCCCTGCCGCTCGTCGTATTTCAGCACCTGCCAGGGCAGCGGATGATACTCCTCGCCGATCCCCAGAAAGCCGCCGAACGACATGATCGCGTATTTTACCCGCCCGTCTCGCTTGCCGAGGACGAGATCGTGGATATGACCCAGATGATCGCCATCGGTATTGTAGACCTCGGTTCCCGACACGCGGCTGGCCTCGATATCGTCGACGCCGACTGCGTCCGGGTCCTTGCCCATGATGGTTCGACCTTCCGTTGATGACATGACGCTTCTCCGGTTCGTTTCAGCTGTGCCGTCAACGGGTTGCGGGTGCATCGTGTTCCACCGGGTCGCGTCCGGCCGTCGGTGGAAGCGGCCGGGCCATTGGCTGACGGGTTTGCCGCGATGCTGCGCCCCAGCGCATTTTTGCAGTGCCGAGTATGGAACAACCGACTTTGACCGAAAAAAGAAGTAAAGCCGCCATTTTCATGTCCGGTTCATCTGCCATTTTCTAGAACGGAACGGTCAGGACCGATCGTCAGGCTGCCAGGGGCCCGCTCGCTCGTTCGAGCGGGCGCTTACGCTGGCGCGTCGAGGCGTCTCGGTCACCGGCTTTGGTGGAGAGGTGAAGATGAGTGTAATCGCGCGGTTGTATCTTCCGGCGCTCGTGCTGTCCTTCGGCGCGACGGCAGCGTGGGCGCAAACCACCGAGTCCGCGCGGCGGGTCGATGAACCCGTGCGGCTGGCGCAATATTACGATCCGAACATCGAGATCTACGACGACAACGTCGCGGAAGTGTATATCGACGAGATGGGCCGGCGCGTCATGGTCGATGCTTACGGCCGCATCATCGGTGTGGAGCAGCCGCGCCGGCAGCGGTTTCAGGAACGCCGCCAGCGCTTCGAGGACCGCCGTGGCGCGATCATCGACGGTCCGCCGCCACCGGGGGTCACCCTCGAAGGGCGGGTCGATATCGCTCCTCCGGGCGTCATCCTCGAGCCGGTCCCGGTGGAGCGTTCGATCGTGCGACCCCGTTCGGCTGACCCCTATCACAACGAACCCCGCGATAACGGCCCCGCTTTCGATGCCCCGGTGATCGCCGCGCCATTGCCCGCGCCAAGCCAACCGGCTGCCGAGCCGCGCCGCGAAGCGGAACTGCCGCCGTCAGTGCCCGGCGATGTGGTCGTGGAGCCGCGGCGGGATGCCGCCCTGCCGGATACGCTTCCGTCTTCCGAGCCGCTGCCGGAGCCGGGCGCGCCGATCGTCCAGCCCGAGGGGCAGACGGTTCAGGAAAGCGATCCTGCTCCCAAGGTGGCCGGGCCCAAGGGCAAGAACGCCAAGGCCGAAATCGCGGCGTTGCAGATATTGCTCGACAGGGCCGGCACCTCGCCAGGCGTGATCGACGGACGCATGGGCTCCAATGTCGACAAGGCGGTGGCCGCCTATCAGGAAAAATATGGTCGTACTCTGCCCACCGGCGACGCCCAGGCGTTGGCCGAGGAACTCGACGCCACCGGCGGCCCGGCCATCGTCACCTATGAACTGACCGCCGACGATGTTGCCGGTCCCTTTGTCGCGTCCATCCCGGAGGACTACGGCGAAAAGGCCCTGTTGCCGGCGATGAGCTACGAGCGGCCCTCCGAGAAGATCGCCGAAAAGTTTCACATGGACGAGGCGTATCTGCGCGAGATCAACCCGGGGGCCGACTTCAGCAGGCCGGGTACGCGGATCAAGGTCGCCGCGGTCGGCGAGCCGGCGAAGGCTGAAGTCGCCAAGATCATCGCCGACAAGGGGCGCGAGCAGGTGCGTGTCTACGCCGCCGACGGAACATTGATCACCGCCTACCCGTCGACGATCGGCTCGACCCAGACGCCGTCGCCATCCGGCACAGTTCAGGTGAACCGCATCGCCTTCGACCCGAACTACACCTACAATCCGAAGATCAACTTCAAGCAGGGCGACAACGACAAGGTGCTGACGATCCAGCCAGGTCCCAACGGCCCGGTCGGCTCGATCTGGATCGCTTTGTCGAAGCCGACCTACGGCATTCACGGCACGCCGGAGCCGTCCAAGATTGGCAAGACCAACAGCAATGGCTGCGTGCGCCTGACCAACTGGGACGCGACCGAGCTCGCCAAGATGGTCAAGCCGGGCGTCACGGTGGAATTCGTCGAATAGCCGAGCGATCATCTTGGCATTAATGATTTATTGCCCATGCTCCAAAGCGAGCAAAAGCAAAAGGGGAGCTAACCGCTCCCCTTTTCGTTAAAGGATCTCGGATCACTTTGAATGCGAGGCCTTTTATGAAAATTCTTTCGATTGCCGCCATGGGCACCTTGCTGGCGGCGCTGTTGCCGTCCGCGTCCGGTGCCGCCCCCGCATCGCTCTCCAAGGAAGCGATCAACGCGGCGACGTTCGATGATTGGCAGGCGCGTCAAGGCGCGGACGGGACGGCGGCACCGTTTCTGATTCGGTTGCAGGTGCTGCTGGACCGCGCTCACGCATCGCCCGGCGTGATCGACGGCTTTCCCGGCGACAACACGCAAAAGGCCATTCGCGCCTACGAGATGATGCGCGGCCTGCCGGTCGATGGGGAACCCGACGCCGATATGTGGAATGTGCTCGTCGTCGACGAGGGCGAGGCGATGACGACCTATGAAATCACCGAGGACGACGTCTCGGGCCGGTACGTCGACACCATCCCGGACGACTATGGCGAGCGGGCCAAGATGGATTGGCTCGGCTACCACGATCCGGCCGAAATGCTGGCCGAAAAGTTTCATATGGACGAAGAGCTTCTCAAGACGCTCAATCCGGGAGCGGACTTCGCAACGGCGGGGACCACGATCCTCGTTACCAAGCCCGGCGAGGTTCCGACAACAAAAGTCGCCCGGATCGTCGTCGACAAGTCGGCCGGCCGGCTTGTGGCTTACGACGACAAGGGCGAGATCGTTCTTGCCGACCCGGCGACGATCGGTTCCGACGAGACGCCATCCCCTTCGGGCACCGTCACGGTCAACGCCATCGCCGCCGACCCGACTTACAGCTACAACCCGAAGAAGAACTTTCAGCAGGGCGACAATGACAAAGTGCTGACGATCCCGCCGGGGCCGAACGGTCCGGTCGGCTCCATGTGGATCGATCTGTCCAAGCCGACTTACGGCATCCATGGAACGGCGAAACCCGACCTGATCGACAAGAGCCAAAGTCATGGCTGCGTGCGGCTGACCAACTGGGACGCCGAGGCGCTGGCGCAGCTGGTCGAGCCCGGCCAGACCGTGGTGGAATTCAAGGAGTGAGGTGGTCGGTGCGCCGGGGGGCGCTGATTGTCGCGACCTCGGCGCTGGCCTTTGGCCTGACCGTCGTGCCGCCGCTGGCGAAAGAGGACAGTCCGGTGGCGGCGGTCCCGGTGCCGGAATTGCGGCCGGACGGGGCGCCGGGCGCCGGCGAAACACCACCAGACAAAGCCTCTGGCCCGGCAAAGGGCGCGGCCGGCGGCAACGGCTCGCCCGCTTCAGGCCCTGGCCGGCTCCCGGAGAAACCGGGCGAGGCCGGCAGGGACGATGCGGCCGGACGCGGGCCGGATCGCCTCAAACCGGCGCGGTCCGCTGGTGAGAACCCGATGCCCGGCCCCGCGTCGGAACGACCGATCGGCGATATTCCCGTACCGGAGACGCGCCCCGCCGCGACAATCGGCGACGCGGCGCCCGTCGCGCCAAAGACGCCCGCGACGAAGGCCGCCAAACCGGACGTGACCGGCTCGGCAGACCCTGGTCGGGCGCCGGACAAGCTGAAGGCCCGCGAGGCCGCCATCACGCCAGCCGCCGCGGTACTGGCTGCCGCGGCCATCGAAGACGCCAAGATGTGCGAGGCGGAGCTGGAAAAGCGCGGGGTCCTTTTCACCATCGGGGAAAGCATCAGCGAGGGCGCCTGCGGCGTCCTGCGGCCGGTCAATATCGAAAGGCTTTCCAGCGGCGTGGCGGTTTCGTCGGGCACGAAGCTGCTCTGCCGATCGGCGCTCGCCCTCGACCGTTGGATGACGGACAGCGTTGTCCCTGCGGCGAAAGCCCGCTTTCCGACCGAAACGCTGACGGAGTTCCGGCACGCCTCCACCTATGTCTGCCGCACCCGCGCATCCGAAAACGGCATTTCGGAACATGCGCGCGGCAGCGCGGTCGACATCGCCGCGTTCGCCTTCCGGGATGGCACGCGGATCGGCGTGGAGGCGCATCCGCCGGACTCGCCGGAAGCGCGGTTCCAACGCGCGGTTCGCGAGGGCGCATGCGGGCCGTTCAAGACCGTCCTCGGCCCCGGCACCGACGCCGACCACGCGACGCATTTCCATCTCGATATCGCGGCGCGGCTAAACGGCGGCACCTACTGCAAATAGGCCGGTTGGAACGAAGAGCCCGAACGAGCCGGCGTCTCGCCGCTCTTTTCCCTCGCCGCCCGACCGCCTATACGGGCAGACACTGGTCAGCCACAAAGGTCCGCCGCATGCCCTACCTCGCCGAAGCAAGCCGTTACGATGCCATCCCTTATCGCCGGGCCGGGCGCTCCGGCCTGAAACTGCCAGCCATTTCGCTCGGCCTTTGGCAGAATTTCGGCGGCGCCGACGTGTTCGAGACCGGACGCGCGATCCTGCGCCGGGCGTTCGACCGGGGCGTCACGCATTTCGACCTGGCCAATAATTATGGCCCGCCCTACGGCTCGGCGGAGGAGAATTTCGGCCGCTGGATGGACATGGATTTCCGGCCCTACCGCGACGAGCTGATCATCTCTTCCAAGGCGGGTTACGACATGTGGCCCGGCCCCTACGGCAATTTCGGCTCGCGCAAATACCTGATCGCCTCCTGCGACCAGAGCCTGAAGCGCATGGGGCTGAACTACCTCGACATCTTCTACCACCACCGGCCGGATCCGGAGACGCCGCTCGCGGAGACGATGGGCGCCCTCGATCACATCGTCCGGTCCGGGCGGGCGCTCTATGTCGGTATCTCGTCCTATTCGCCGGAGTTGACGCGGCAAGCCTACGCGATCCTCAAGGAGCAGGGCACGCCCTTCGTCATCCACCAGCCATCCTATTCGATGCTCAACCGCTGGGTCGAGGATGGACTTCTGCGAACCCTCGCTGAACTGGGCATCGGCTGCATCGCGTTTTCGCCCTTGGCCCAAGGCCTGCTGACCCGCAAATATCTCGGCGGTGTGCCGAGCGACTCGCGCGCCGCGCGCGAAGGCTCGTTCAAGCCGGAGATGCTGAGCGCCGCGAACGTCGAACGGATTCGCGCGCTCACCGGGATCGCGGAAGCCCGGGGCCAGAGTCTCGCGCAGATGGCGATCGCCTGGGTGCTGCGGCGGCCCGAGGTCACGTCGGCGCTGGTCGGCGCGCGCACCGTCGATCAGCTGGACGATTCGCTCGACGCCCTGAACCGGCTCGACTTTTCCGAGACCGAACTCACCGAGATCGATCGTCACGCCGGCGAGGGCGTGGTCGACCTGTGGCGGGCGCAATCGCGCGTCGAGAGCGCCGGCTGATAACAAGCGACGGTGCCGGCCGCTCCCCCTCCCATGCAAAGGCGCCGGCGAGCATGTTCTCTGCAGACCCGGCAACCCGGCTCAGGCGAGGGCGAGGCTTGGGGCGGGACGAAGGTCCGCAAAGCTTTCTGCGACATGCTCGGCGAGCGCGTCGGCGATCTCGCCGCAGCCCTTCCGCTTCAGCAGCGCCACCTCATACTGGCGCAGCGGCGGCAGTCCGTCCGCTTCGCCCAACTGGCGCAGCGGCGCCGAGACATGACTCTCGGGAAGCGGCGCGATCGCGAGATCGGCGAGGACCGCGGCGATCTGGCCCTGGGAGTGTTCGCTCGAATAGGCAATCCGGTAGCCGATATGCGCGGCATCGAGCGCGGCAAGGGCGTTGGCTCGCCACGCGCAGCCCCGGCTCGCCAGAGCCAGCGGTAAGGGGTCCTTGCTGACGGCTTGACCGTGTTTGAGTCCGATCCAGACGAGATTTTCGGTGTGGACGATGCGCACGTCACGCTTGCCGTAATCCGAACAGCACAGAACCGCGAGATCGAGCGCGCCAGAATCGCAGAGCCGGCGCAGTTCCTCGCTCGACTTGAGCTTCACGTCGACTTCGACCTGGGGATGGGTCGAGGCGAAGCGCTTCAGGATCTGCGGAATCGCGATGTAGCCGATGTCGTCCGGCGCGCCGAACGTCACCCGGCCCTCCATGGCGGGCGCGCGAAAGCGCGAGAGCGCCTCCTCGTTGAGCTGCAGCAAGCGGCGCGCATAACCCAGGAACGCCTCGCCGTCGCCGCTGAGGCCAACCGAGCGCCCTTCCCGCACGAAAAGCTCGCGGCCCAGAAGCGTCTCGAGCTTTTTCATCTGCAGGCTGACGGCCGACGGCGTGCGGGCGACGTGCTGCGCGGCGTTGGAAAAACTGCCGGTCTCGCAGATCGCGACAAAGGTACGGACGAGATCGACCTCGATCAGGGGCATGACTGGATCCGGGGCAAAGGGTTCGACGAGTTTTTCTCACCGGTCTGTTTAAATCTTGTCGTTGGACTAATCAAACGAATTGTCGCAGAGCAGGATGAGATCGGTCGATGAGCGTAAAGGTGCGACATGTTCGGATTGAAAATCGGTCCCAAGACCAAGACCGCCGGCCGGGCGATGAAGAGCGCCGAGCGTCTCAACCGCTCCATGGCCGCGCTTGGCGGTCATATTCTTGCCGATGTCGGCCTGCCTGGACGGAGCGGCGAGGCGGACGAGTCGGTGCTGTCGACATCGCGGCGCTGGCGGATGGTGCAGGAAAGCCGTTTCGCTCCCTACCGCACCTTCGCCTGAGATATCGGCGACGTTTCGTCGCCTGATCGCGAATGCGCCATGAGATGGTCGGGGCTATTGACCTGGACGGCGGAGCCTTTGGCGGGTTGTGACGTCCGCGCTGCCGCGCAGCTGCCGTGGCCGGTCAGCGATTCGCCACCAGCGGCGATTCCACGCGTTCGCGCAACAAATTGTCGATGCGGTCGCGTTCGCGCTTGAAGGTGTCGAGTTCGGCCCCCTTCAGCGCCCGGCCAGAGGGCAGCTTGATGCGCATCGGGTCGACCTTCTTGTCGTTGACCGACAATTCGTAGTGAAGGTGGTTGCCGGTCGACAGGCCGGTCGAGCCCACATAGCCGATCACCTGCCCTTGGCGCACTTTGGCGCCCGCCTTCACGCCCTTGGCGATAGCGTTCTGGTGCGAATAGGATGTTTCGTAGCCGTTGGCGTGACGGATGATGGTCTGACGGCCATAGCCGCTGGACCAGCCGGCCTTTTCGACGACGCCGTTGCCGGAGGCGAGAATCGGCGTGCCGCGCGGCGCCGCCCAATCGACCCCCCAGTGCGGTCGCACATAGCCGAGCACCGGATGCTTGCGGTTGGGCGAATAGCTCGACGTGAAGCGGCCGTTCGGTACGGGATTGCGCAGCAGGAACTGTTTGGCGCTACGCCCGTCCGCATCGAAATAATCGGCGCTGTCCGCGTCGCCTGGCCGAAACCGGTAGAAGCGCTTCGTGGTATCGCCGAAGCGGACCTCGACGAACAGAATCTCCGATTTATCCGTCGCGTCCTCTTCGCCTTCTTCCAGGGAATAGAAAACCGCCAGCCGATCGGTCGGACTCAGCCGGGCTTGCAGATCGACCTCCGAGGCAAGCATGCGCACCAGTTGAGTGCACAACCGGCTGTTCAGGCCGTAGGAGAGCGCCGCCTGGTAGACGCCGTCGTAGACGCTGGGCATGTCGGCGCGAAGCGGTGCCTCGTTTTCGTTCTCGTTGAAAGCATCCGTAACCGATTCGCCCATTTCCGGCGCCGCCGCCGGCTCGAAGGGGCCATCCTCCGTCTCGGCGGCGGTGGCCAGATGCCGGCTGCCGCGATAGGCCGAAAGCCGCACCACCCGCGCGCGGTCGCCGCGCGTGACGATGCCGACGCGCAACGCGTCACCGGCTTTCAATTCGTCCGATTTCAGAAGTCTCGCCAGCGCCTCGACCGCGGCGCCGGCCTCGGCTTGGGGGCGTCCGTTGCGATCGAGAATGTCGGCGATCTTTGCCGTATCGCGCAAGGGGATGACTTCCTCGTGGAAGCGCGGAAGCGCGTCGTCGGTGTCGGAGGCGGCGAGCGAGACGTTTTCCTCCACCACCCGGAACGCGGATCCTGGCTCGTAGTCGGCGGCGTCGCTGGTCAGGTTGAAGCGCATCGGATCGACGGTCGCCAAGGATGCGACCTGGACCGGCTGGTAGGACAGATTTGGCGCGACGGAGCGCACGAGCCGCTCGGCATTGGCGGTGGTGAGGACGTCGACACGTTCATAGGCAGCCTCGTCGTAATCGAAGGACTGAACCTTGAGCTGCACCTCCGATTCGACCCGCGCGCCGTAGATTTGTGCCGGCTCCGCGGCGTCCGCGCCCGCCCCGCCATCAGCGGCATCGGCAAACACTTTCATCGGATCGAAGCTCGGATAGTCGGCGCTGGCCTGATAGCGCGCGCCCAGCAGCATGTTGACGTAGCCGAAGGGCAGGGTGCGGATGACCTCGCGGTCCCCATCCCGACTCATGGTCGACAACTCGATGATCTGGCGGCTGCGCGCGATCGGGATCGCGGTGGCAACGACGCGCTCGCCTTTTTCGGTGAGGCTCTTGTTGAAGACCAGCGCCGCGAGTCCGGCGGGCCGGGCGGCGCCGCGGTGGCCATCGAGGGCCGCGGAGAGGGCGATGCCCATCAAGGCGGTCGAGGTGAGCCCGGTCAGCAGTGTGCCGGCCAGCCAGCGCGCCGATACCTGCCGACGGTCCGGTCGGCGACGCCGATCGGCTACCAGTGGCGGCTCGTCCCCAAAAGCCGGCTTGTCGTATCGCAAGCGGTCTGTCCCCCGTCGTCATTTGCCCGTCGCATGTGCGCGAACAAGGTGGCGAAATATCGACCGAGGCGCATCGTCGACGGAGCGCCTCGAAATCTCGTGTCGTCCGGCGATAGCGTCTTCCCGCCGCTGTCTCAACTGGGACCGGCGAGCGGTTCTGATCGCGCCGCCTTTATGCGCCGCCGAAAGCAGGTCCATCGAACCGTCCGCCAGGCGCGAGCGCGTCCGCGGACGGCTTGCGGAGATCGACAGGCTGGCGAAGGCGGTCCAGCCTGCCCGCAGATCCGCCGTCATACAGCCCTCGCCACGATTTTGTAGTTTTTCCGACGACCGCCGTTGACAGGCGGACGAGCGATCGCCTATATGCCGGTCATCGACGACGGCGGTGGCGCCGGGTGGCCTGGATGGGCCGCCAAGAGCCGGTAGGGACAAATCGTTCTGACCGGCTCGGTTTTTGCGCCGCCTTCGTCCTATTTAATCGAGTGCCGCTGATACAGCGACCCTCTCAAGGGTACGGCAAGCTTTCGTTTGCAGTACCCGGCGTTGTGGCTTCTGCCATGCCGTGCTCTTTGACAATTTGATATTGAGAAGAAAGAGAAGCGTGGGCGGCGGTCAGTCTGCGTGGAGCTTCGTGCCGATTTCCTTTTCGGTTACGAGGTATCCATGAGAGAATGACCTGATCGTTTTCACGTTTCGGTATGAGAGTGTACGGCTTGGCGCTGTTTCGGGGCTTGCTTTTGCGGGTTTCGTGATGGTGTCGAGCGAAGGGCGTTTTCGGTGTTGGTCTGGCTTTGCAGTGATGCGGGCCGGTCTGGCGGCGGGGGCGT
>NZ_JALHBS010000107.1 GCF_024195285.1 Aurantimonas marianensis | reverse complement strand
TTCTGGCGCCGCTCGGCCTCCGCCTCCTCGCGCCGCGTCACCGCCTCGGCCTCCACACGCTGCTTCTCCAAAGCCGCCTGCTTGAACGCCAACACCGCATTCGCCATCCGGCCAATCTCGTCGCCGCGCTCGATGTGCGGGACGTCGACGGAGTTGTCGCCCTCGGCCAGCGTCGTCATGACCCCGGTCACCGTGCGAATCGGCCCCGTCACGCTGCGCTTGAGGAAGAAGGCAACGACACCCACCACCATGCCGGCGATGACGATGCCGAAGAGCGCGCCTTTCCACATCTCGGCGCGGGCCAGAGCTTCCAGGCGCGAAAGATCCCAGGCCATGGCGAGCGTGCCGATGCGCTCTCCACCCGGCGCGATCGGCGCGGCGACCAACAGATGTTGGCCAACCTGGCGTGTGATAATCTTGCCATTGGCCAGCTCGCCGGCCACGGCAGTGACGTATCCCGACAGATCGCCGGCGTTCGTCAGCACCTCGTCGGCGAACTGGGTGACGAGCGCCCCGTCCTTGTTCAGGACCAGGACGTCCGACATTTCATTGCCGGGCTGCGCCGCCAAATCGGCATAAACCTTGTCGACGACCTCAGCCTTGCCCCATTTCACCCCGCCCGCCATCTGGTCGGCCATCAGCTGCACGATGGTGACCGTGCTGCCTTCGGCTTCCTGGTAGATGGTGCTCTTGAGGTTCTGTACCTGGATCGCGACGAGCGCCGCGATCCCGAGCAATACCGGAACCGCTGTCGCCAGCGCGGCCTTGAGCCCGATGGAGATCGCGCGACCGGATGGTTGTGATGTGGAATTTGACATGGCTGAGGCCTTCCTACCCGCTAGGGCTTACATTCCGAGCATGTCGAGATTGATGCCCGCGGTCGCGGCACCGATCGGCTCGCCGGTCTCGGGATCGTTGATCGTGAAGCTGGCCTGCGACTGCAGCTGCTGGGTCGACTCGTCCTGCTCGACCTCGTCGACGAACACCGCATCAGGGCCGACGCTGAAGGTCTTCTGCCATTTGGCCTCGTCGCCCTGCCAGTAATCGGAGGTCGGATCGCTCTGGCCGACATTCAGGCCCTTGGCGTCCATGACGAAGAGCTCGGTCAGCGCGCCCTGCTGGTCGTCCTTGACCTTCTTCAGGTAGCTGGACAATTCCGAGGAAAGCGTCTCGTCGACCATCGCGCCGCCGCCGGCTTCGACCTCACCGCGCCACTTCTGGTCGAGCGCGTCGATATCGGCCTGCGATACCGAGGCATTCTTCTCGTTCTGGGCCTTGATCGCGGCGATGACGACCGGGTCGTTCAGGGCCGCCTTCAGTTTGGCTTCCACCATTTCCTTGATCGGCGCCTCATGCTGGTCCGCAAGCGCGGGTGTCACGAGGCTTGCGCCGCAGAGCAGGGCGCCGGCGGCGGCAGTCATCATCATGTTCTTGAGCATTGTTTCCCCTTGATTTTAGTCTGGAGCATTCCCGCATCGGACGACCGCCGACCCGCGAATGCGATTGGATGCGAGTTTTCCGACCGACCCCTGACGGCTCAATGCCGATGTCGCTTCCCTCATGGCGGTCCACGATTACCAGCGCTATTCCCCCGATTAGAGCGCCCGGCCGAAGCGAACCTTGCGTGATAAACGTGAAGAAAGCGTTTTATTCTCGTATGCTTATGCGGACCCTATGTAACGGGATCCATTTCATCAGTAATGGGTACTATCCGGCTCGGCCGACCGGTCCCGCCACGGCCTTCGGCGCGACGGAAGGAGCCCATGATCCGCGACGTTCCGGTAGCCGTCCGGAACCGGCCATCCCGGGCTGTTCCGCTGGCCGGGGCGCCTGCCGCGGGAAAGGGCTTTTGCCTCCGGGCCAAAATCCGCTAGAGCGGACGCAACGCATCCTCACAATGAAGGCAGTCCATGACCATTCGCGTCCACAAAGGCGATCTTACCGACGTTTCCCGCTATACCGGCCCCATCGCCATCGACACCGAGACGCTCGGCCTCGACACGCGCCGCGACCGGCTTTGCGTCGTGCAGCTGTCGCCAGGCGACGGCACGGCGGATATCGTGCAGATCGCCAAGGGCCAGCGCGACGCGCCGAACCTGACGGCGCTGCTGAAGGACGCCTCGAAGACCAAGATCTTCCATTACGCCCGCTTCGACATCGCCGCGCTCTATCATGCCTTCGGGGTGATGACGGAGAGCATCTTCTGCACAAAGATCGCCTCGCGTCTGACCCGCACCTACACGGACCGGCACGGGCTGAAGGATCTGGCGCGGGAGATGACCGGCACCGACCTTTCGAAGCAGCAGCAATCCTCCGATTGGGCGGCCGATACGCTGTCGCCGGCGCAGATCGAATATGCCGCCTCGGACGTGCTTTATCTCCACGACATCATGGGGGGCCTCTACAAGCGGCTCGAGCGCGAGGACCGGATGGATCTGGCCAAGGCCTGCTTCGCCTTCCTGCCGACCCGGGCGAAGCTCGATCTCGCGGGCTGGGACAAGGAGGATATCTTCTCCCACTCTGCCTGAGCGCAGCTGGCTCCACCGAAGGCCGGGTCCTCGTCGCGCCCGGCCGCGTCGCGGTCTCGTCCGATGCGCCGCATCGCGTCTCGTCCCGCTTCTCGCCATGGATCGGCGCCGCGGTATCGGCAATGGCCGGTCGAATGGGTCCTTCTCACCGCCGGTCGCCATAAGCTCTCGCGAAGCTGATTTCGCCGTTGCGGCGACAAGAAATGTCGCAAAGCGGACTGGTGCGGCGCGCTTGGGCGTCGCACATGCGGCGCATCACCCACGCGCTCGAACGAAAGGCGCCAACCATGATCCGCAGCGAAGTTTTCCAGACCCTCGCCGTTACCGGCATGATCACCCTCGCCCTGGCGGCGACCATCGTCTTGCTGTCGGCCATCGGCTGAAATTCGATCGGGAGACCGGCCGCCGGCCGGCAGGGCCGATCGTATCGATTCAAGGCGCGGCAAGCTTGGGCTTGCGGCGCCTTGTTCGTTTCCGGCAACTCTTCTCAGCCCGCCATGGCCTCGGCCCTCGGCCGCGTCGGCTCGTGTGGCGCCCGGCGACGCTGGCCCCAGACGATCAGGCCCAACAGGGCCAGCGCGGGCAGGAACATCCAGTATTTCGTCGGCTGCTCGGCCGGCGTTCTGACCAGGGTGATCTGCTGATCCCAATCAAGGCCCGCGGCCTCGGCCGGCGAGCCGAACGCCACATTGTCGATCATCGTCTTGCCGTCGGTCTGGACGAGCTCGAGCCCGGCATTCGCCAGTCTCTCCTCGCCGCTCGCCCCGTCTGGTAAAGGCAGTTCCACGGTGCGCTCGGACGGGGCACCGAAGGGATCAAGATAGGCAATCCGCAGCCGCAGCGGCTGACCGGGCGGCGTGCTCGCGGCCGCCTCGGCCAACTCTGTCGCCGGCCGGTCGTCGTAGGGCGGCACCGCCATGTCCATCCAGAATCCCGGCCGGAACAGGGTAAAGGCGATCAAAAGCAAAGCGATGCCCTCCCAGACACGGTTCCTCGTCAGGAACCATCCTTGCGTCGCCGCGGCGAACAGAAGCATCGCCACCGTGGCGACGATGAAGATGAAGATGCCGTGGAGGACATCGACATTGATCAGCAGAAGGTCGGTGTTGAAGATGAACAGGAACGGCAGTGCCGCGGTCCGCAGCGAATAGAAGAAGGCGATCGCGCCGGTCTTGATCGGATCGCCGCCCGAGACAGCCGCGGCCGCGAAGGAGGCAAGGCCGACAGGCGGCGTTACGTCGGCCATGATGCCGAAATAGAAGACGAACAGATGCACCGCGATCAGCGGCACGATCAGCCCGTTGGCTTCGCCAAGGGTGACGATCACCGGAGCGAGCAGCGCCGAGACGACGATATAGTTGGCCGTCGTCGGCAGGCCCATGCCGAGAATCAGCGACAGGATCGCCGTCAGGAACAGGATGGCCAGAAGGTTGCCGCCGGACAGAACCTCCACCACCTCGGCCAGCGCCGGGCCGACGCCGGTCTGCGAGACCGCGCCGACGATGATGCCGGCCGTCGCCGTGGCGATGCCGATCCCGATCATGTTGCGGGCGCCGGTGATCAGCCCGTCGATCAGGTCGATCAGACCGCGCCCCGCCTCCAGGCCGTAATTGCCGGTACCCCGGAAGAAGGCGCTGATCGGATGCTGGGTCACCAGGATGAAGATCATGAACGCCGCGGCCCAGAAGGCCGAAAGGCCCGGAGAGAGCCGGTCGACCATCAGAGCCCAGACGAGAACCACGACCGGCAGGACGAAGTGCAGGCCGGACTTGACCGTCGGACCGGGCAGCGGCAATTCGGTGATCGGCTTGTCCGGATCGTCGAGTTGCGGCGTCGGATATTTGGCGCCGTACCAGAGCAGGCCGACATAGACGGCGATGAGCAGTGCGAAGACGACCCAGCCGGCATTGGCGCCGAACGCCGGACGGATCCAGCCGATGCCGTAATAGACGGCGAACGACAGGACGCACAGCACCAGGATGCCGAAGACAACGCCGACCAGCCATTGCAACCAGGGCTTCGGCTCATAGGCGCGCGGCAGGCCCTGCATGCCAGCCTTCATGGCTTCCAGATGGACGATGTAGACCAGGGCTATGTAGGAAATCACAGCCGGCAGAAAGGCGTGCTTGACCACGTCGAAATAGGGAATGCCGACATATTCGACCATCAGGAACGCGGCGGCGCCCATGACCGGCGGCATGATCTGGCCGTTGACCGACGAGGCGGTTTCGACCGCGCCGGCCTTTTCGGCCGAGAAGCCGACCCGCTTCATCAGCGGAATCGTGAAGGTGCCGGTGGTCACGACGTTGGCGATCGAGGAGCCGGAGATCAGCCCGGTCATCGCCGAGGAGACGACGGCCGCCTTGGCCGGGCCGCCGCGCATGTGGCCCATCAGCGAGAAGGCGACGTTGATGAAGTAGCTGCCGGCGCCGGCCTTGTCGAGCAGCGAGCCGAACAGCACGAACAGGAAGACGAAGGAGGTCGACACGCCGAGGGCGATGCCGAAGACGCCCTCGGTGGTGATCCACTGGTGGTTGATCACCTCGGAGAGGGAATTGCCCTTGTGGGCGATGATCGACGGCATATAGGGGCCGAGGAAGGTGTAGACGAGGAACACCGAGGCGACCACCATCAGCGCCGGGCCGAGGGCGCGACGGGTCGCTTCCAGGAGCACCATCAAGCCGACCGTGCCAACCATGAAATCGGTCATGTTCGGCGCGCCGATACGGCCCGAAATCGATTCATAGGCGAAATAGAGATAGGAGGCCGTCGCGGCGCCGGCGATCGCCAACGCCCATTCATGCGGCAGCACGCGCTTGTTGGGCGACGGCAACGCGACCGCGGCGATCATCGCCAGGGTGATGGCCGGGATGTACCAGCCAGGCAGGACACCCGTCGCGCCTTCCAGAAACAGAAAGCCCAGCAGCAGCGGCACGCCGATGCCGAGCACGAGCTGGAAGATCGAGCGCGAGGCCGGAAACGCCAGAAAGGCCAGGAACAACGCGAAAGCGTGGTGAATCGACCGGGTTTCGGTGTTGTTGAAGACGCCGGCACCGATCATGAACGGCAGCGGCGAGGCGATCCAGAGCTGGAACAGCGACCAGACCAGCGCGGTCCCGGAAATCAGATAGGCGACGGGTTTCGCCGGGCTGCGGCCGCCGGTATCGGAGGAGGCGACGAGCTCATGGAGGGATTCCTGCCGGGAGGTCGCCGCCTCGACATCGACGCTATCGATCTCGCGCGGGCGCTCGTCATCGAGGCTCTCGGAATGACGCGGCGTTTTGGTCATTGCAGGAGCTCGCTTCGCCTGATGGGTGACCGGTCGGAACGACGACCCGCGACGAACCGGTCGGGACCGGAGCAGGTCGGAGGGTCATTCGCGGGGCGGGGCGACGGGGCCGATTTCGGTCCCGCCGCCGTCACGAGGACTTACAGAAGCCCGGCTTCCTTGAAGTAGCGCTCGGCACCGGGATGCAGCGGCGCCGACAGGCCGGCCTTGGTCATCTCTTCCTTGGTGAGATTTTCAAAGGCCGGATGCAGCTTCTTGAAGCGGTCGAAATTGTCGAACACCGCCTTGACGACCTGATAGACGGTTTCCTCGTCGACCTGATCGGAGGAGACCATGGTCGCGCGCACGCCGAAGGTCTGTGTTTCGTCGGGATTGCCCTCGTAGAGACCGCCCGGGATGGTGGCAGCCGAATAATACGGGTTTTCCTCAACCAGCTTGTCGATCTCCGGCCCCGTCACCGGAACGAGCTTCGCCTCGCAGGAGGTCGTCGCTTCCTGGATCGAGCCGTTCGGATGGCCGACCGTGTAGATGATGGCGTCGACATTGTTGTCGCACAGCGCCTGCGACTGCTCGGCCGCCTTCAGCTCGGAGGCGAGGGAGAAGTCGTCCATCGTCCAGCCCTTGCGATCCATGATGATTTCCATCGTGGCGCGCGAGCCGGAACCGGGATTGCCGATATTGACCCGCTTGCCCTTCAGGTCATCGAAGGTCTCGATGCCGGAATCGGCGCGCGCAACGACCGTCATCGGCTCGGGATGGATGGAGAAGACGGCCCTCTCGCCCTTGAACGGATCGCCCTGCCAGGGGTCGAGCCCCTCCAACGCGTTGTACTGCATGTCGGACTGGGCAACGCCCATGGTCTGGTCGCCTGCCTTGATGGCATTGATGTTGGCCACGGAGGCGCCGGTCGAGGGCGCCGTGCATTTGAGCCCGTGCTCGGCCTGGCCGCGATTGACCAGCTTGCAGATCGACTGGCCGACTACGAAATAGACGCCGGTCTGGCCGCCGGTACCGATGGTGATGAATTTTTCCTGGGCGGCGGCGACGCCGGCCGTCATGGTCATGGCCGCGATGCTCGCCGCGACCCATCCGAATGTTTTCATGAGATTTTTCCCTTGTCCTTTGACGTAAAGCTGAAGTCATTGATCTGGCGGAGACCGGGCTTCCGTCAATGGCTTTCAGTAAGGCGCGTTTCGGCGTGACACGCAAGCCGAGCCGCCGCGCGGCGTTGCCGCAGCCGACCGGCGCCCTTTGTTAGTCGGCGGCAGACGCGGGTAAAGGGGAAACTGACGAAATGAAAAGAGCGGCGATGTTCTGGATCACGCTGGCGCTTCTCACCGCCGGGGTCTTGGCGTCCCCCGTCCCGGCAGCCGACAAGGACCCGGCCGCGCCGACGCCGCCGATCGTCTTCGTCCATGGCGAGGGCGATTCGGCCGCGTTCTGGATGCCGGTGCTGTGGCGGTTCGAAAGCAACGGCTATCCCGCCGACCGGCTGTTCACCGCCGATATCGACCATCCCTCCGCGCGGACCGACGACACGCTCGCCGAGGAGAACCGCTCTTCGACAGAAGACGCGGCCCGCGCGCTTGCGCGCACCGTCGAGCAGGCGCTCAAGGCGAGCGGCGCCCGGAAGGTCGCGATCGTCGCCCATTCGCGCGGTTGCCAGACGGCACGCAATTATGTGAGGAATTACCATGGCGCCGGCAGGGTCGCGCGCATGGTGCTGGCCGGCTGCGTCCACAACGGCGTCTATGCCAATTCCCGGGAGCGACTGAACTCCGAATATAACGGGGCCGGCCGGTTCCTGACCGCGCTCAACCAGCCGCCGGAGGTGCCCGACAATATCCCGGTCACCGTGATACGATCCGACCGGTTCGACCTCTACGCCCAGCCGGATGGCCGCTTCCTCGGTCTTGCCGGGCAGGCGACCGGCGTTTCCTACGACGCGCCGGACCGCGACGGCGCCGACACGATCGTCATCGACGGCGCCGACCACCGCGAGACGGCCACCGCGCCCGAGGCGTTCATCGCCATCCACAAGGCGATAACCGGGCAAGTGCCGGCGACCCTCGACATCGAGCCGGAGGACTCGCCGACCGTCGCGGGAGAGATTTCCGGCTACGCGAATGGCGCGCCGACCAATCTGCCGCTCGGAGGCGCGCGGCTGACGGTTTTCGCCGTCGATTCGGCCACCGGCGAGCGCCAGGGCAGGGCGGTGCTGGAGAAGGCCGTCGGCGCGGATGGTCGCTACGGTCCGTTCGCGGCGAAGCCCGGTCAGACTTATGAATTCGTTGTGGAAGCCGAAGGCTATCCGGAAACGCGGATCTATCGCGCTCCTTTCCCGCGCTCGACCGACATCGCCCATTTGCGGCTTTATCCCGCGTCGAGCGGCGCGGTCGCGGGCGAGACGCTTGCCGGGGAAGTGGTCAACGTCATGCGGCCGCGCGGCTATTTCGGCGTCGACGACAACGCGACGCTCGGCGCCCTGCCGATCGAGGGGCGGCCGGAAACCGAGGAAGTGCCGTCGGTCTGGACATCCTCGCTGGCGATCGAGGGAGACGCGCCGGAAACGGTCACGGCCGGCTTCAACGGCGAGACGATCGCCGCGCGCACCACGCCGGAGGAGCCCAACGACGTCGTCTGGATCGAATTTTCGTATTGAAAGGGGGATGGCCGACGACCTCCACCCCTCTCTACCGACTTTTTTTACGCCCTGCAGTCGAAGGCGTTCAGCCAGCGCTCGACGTCAGGCGGATCGACCAGGTTTCGCGATTCGCGCGCGATTTGACTGGCGAACCGGGCGGAAAGCCGCCCGCCTTCCGAACTGATGTCCACGACGCGCAATCCCGACCGGCTCTGCACCACGTCGAAGAGGACGGTCTTCTGCCGGTTTTCGGCCAGGATGAAACGCACCGCCGCCGTCTGGCCCGACGCGGCCGGGCGCGATCCGACAACCTTCCAGCTCAAAGGTGTCTCCGACTTGGCGCGTTTCACCGATTCGACCGCCAGTCTGCAGCTCACGATCGCGACGAACCGGCGCCTTTGCACGCTGTCGGCCTGCTTCCACAACCGCTCCGGAGCAATCCGGGCGGCCAGTCCGCCAATGTCGAAATAGCGCTTGTAGACAGCTTGAAGGCGACGTGCCGCGTCAGGTCCATCCTGCGACAGGATGCGTTCGGATTTCTCGACGAAAGCCTTGACCCAGCCCGTCTCAGCCGCCCCTTCCGCAGTGGCGGCTCCCGTAAGAAAAGCCATAGCGACGACGATCCGCGCTAGATTTTTCAACATTCGCATCGATACATCATAATCTCCTGGTTGGCCCGCAGGTCTCGACGCCGGTGCACCTGGAGTAGCATCACGGCCTATTCAGCTTCAGAAGACGACGATTGGCATATTCATACCTCCTAGTAAGCGTCGGGATCGCACTGTGCGGCATTTTGAGTGCGCTGGCCGTTCCGCGATATCGGAGGTTTGTTGTCATCTCCGGCATTTTAGCGACACCAGCGGGATTAGCCGACTGGATTTTCGTGCCGGAATATTGGCAGCCTGACCACCTGATAGGCCCCTGGTTCAGTCTGGAAGGCATGCTGTTCTCGTTCGGAAACGGCTGTCTGGTCATGATGCCGGTGGCCATGCGTTGGCCGTATCTGCACACGCTCTTTCCCAAGGATCTCGTCGACCCATTGAGACGCCTGACCATGATCATGTTTCCGGGTCTTGCCGCCTCCCTGCTCGTTTGGGAGAGCGGTCTTGGCTGGCTGACGATCATGCATGCAACCTTTTTCGGTTTTGCCGTCATCGCGCTGGTTCTGTGGCATAAGGGCTGTTTCTCGGTCGAGATCGCGCTGACGGCCGGCATCGGCTTCGCACTACTCTATGGTGTGGAAACCCTGGTCTGGCATTGGATCGTTCCCGAATTCAACGGCTTCTGGGCGGCGAAAGACACCTACTGGTATTCCTTGCCCTTTCCGCCCGGACTGCCCATTGAAGAATATATCTGGGCCTTCGGATATGGCGCGGTATGGGCAAACCTGATGCTGCACGGCTTCGACGCACGTCTGCAAAAACAGGCTCCGACTAAACCGACCTGAGGGCCGTGTCCGCCGGCACGTTGACCGCGCGTATCGCCGGAAGGATGCTGCTGACCGTGCCGATCCCGACGGCCAGGGCAAGGGCTTGCAGCGCCACCGCGAGGGACATGCTTCCGGAGAGGAAGACCGCCAGCGTGGCGCTGTTGCGAATCAGTTCGATGATCACCACACCCAATCCTACCCCCGCCATGCCCGATACCGACGACAGGGCCACGCCTTCCGCGAGGAACACCGACACGATCCGCATCGGCGACCAGCCCAGGGCAACGAGCAGACCGATCTCGGAGCGCCGCTCGTTGACCGCCATCAGCATGATGTTGGCCGTGCCTGCGACGCCGATCAGGCTCACGATCCATATGACCGCACGGCGCAGGACGTTCAGGAAATCGATCACCCGGTTGTCTTGGCTGAGTTGCGCTGTCTGCCGGACCGACAGGCTGGGATAGTTCGCGGCGATGAAACTTTCCACTTCGCGGACACCCTCGGACGACTCCGGCTGTTCGAGCATGACGTTGACCAGCGTGACCGTCCCGTCCCGAAACATCTGCTTCTGCAAGCCCCTCAATGGAAGGAACAGCCGCCCACCGGTCAGAACATCGCGCACCTTGAAGATCCCGGCGATCTCGACCTCTAGTCCGTCGAGCGCAAGCTTGTCGCCGACGCCAAGCCCGAGAGCCGATGCCGCGGTTTCGCCAATCATCGCCATATCGTTCGCACCAGCCGGCGGCCTTGTGCCCGCAACCAGTTCCAAACCGGACCACCGCGCGGAATCGGAGGCCCACCCGGATGCGAGAATTGCGATGCCGTTTTCAGTGGTCAAAAACGACAGCAATTCTCCCTCGGCCGACCGAACCGACGGAAGATCGGCAATCTCCGCGGCGACGGAATCGGGAAGCGAGCTGGCCAGCCAGTCGATCTGCTTGTCCTGCAGGATCACGCGGTGCACGCCGTCCGCATCGAGATTGGTCTTCCACTGATCGGTTATGCCGCCGAACAGGACCGTCATCGAAACGAAGGTCGCGATTGCCAGGCTGACGCCAATGGCGGCAAACAGCGTGCGGCCCGGGCGGCGGCGCAGATTCTTGATCGGATAGGCCAGGAAGCGCATCAGGACGCGGTCCCAAGTCTCGCCGGTGCCTTGGCTCCATTCGTCACAATGCGTCCGTCGACGATGGTCAGGATCCGGTCCATACATGCCGCGACCCCGGGGTTGTGCGTGACCACGAGGAGCGAGCCGTTGGTTTGCGACGCCATGTCGAGAAGCGCCTGGACCACGTGGTCGGACGATACCGTGTCAAGATTGCCGGTCGGCTCATCGGCAAACACAAGGATCGGCCGGTTGGCGAATGCCCGCCCGATGGCGACACGCTGGCGCTCGCCACCCGACAATTGATGCGGTCGCATGTCCGCGAATGCGGATAGTCCGAGCCTCTCAACCACCTCCCGCGCCCGATGGAGGCGCCGATCGGCGCTCTTTTCGACTCCGAACATCGGGATTTCGACGTTTTCAAGCACCGTCAGCGTCGGAATCAGGTGGATCGACTGGAAAACAATCCCGACATGATGACGTCGGATCGCGGCGGTCAGCCGGTCTGTCGACGGCAAACCGGGAAACCAGTAGTCGAGCTTTCCCGTGTCCGGCAGCATCAGACCGGCCAGGATCGACAAGAGTGTGGTTTTCCCGCAACCGCTCGGCCCCATCAGGGCGACGGATTCGCCATAAGCGATCGTCATGGACACATCATCGAGAACCAGGCGATCACGCTCGTCGAACCTCTTGCACAGCCCGCTCGCCTGCAAGATCGGAGCCTTGGCCTCCATTATTCGATTTGCCCGCTCATCACGATGCCTTGTTCGCTCCAGCTCCGCGCCGCGACCGGCGGGGTGCCATCCTGGATCGTGCTGGAATTCGATGCGGCCAGCGCCAGCGGGCCGAGGTTATCGGTTCGAGCGGCAAGGTCAATCGGTTGAGCCTGGAGCTTGCTGGCGAACATACCCCAGCCGTCGATCTCTACTGGTGGCTACGCCGCAAGGTCCGCGGTTTCCATGCTGCGCTGGATGAACGACCGGCAGATCGCCGCGACGAGATGCAGAGGCACTCGCCGATGCTAGCATAAGACATTCTTGCGCTTCAGCGGGCGTGGGGTTCGGCGCCCTTCTCATGCTCCATGGAGATCACGCCCGTGAGCCATGTGCGTTGCGAAGGAGCTGTTTTCAGGGCCTCCGAAAGAGGCATCCGGGCTTAGCGGGAAGGGAAAATGGTGGAGCCAAGCGGGATCGAACCGCTGACCTCTACAATGCCATTGTAGCGCTCTCCCAGCTGAGCTATGGCCCCACGCCGCCGGTGTCCGGCGAACTGTCGGCGGGCCCTGGGTGCGGCCCGCGTCGTATCGGCGGGTTCTTAATCAAGCCCGCCGCGAAGATCAAGCGAATTTCCGACGCCTCCGGGTGATGATTCCGACCGCGCCGGTCCGCACGCCGCGATCAATCGTCGTCGTCGTCCCGGCCGCCGCCGATGATGTCGGCAACATCGTCGTCGTCGTCATCGTCGTCGTCGGTCGCAAGGAAGGTGTCGTCGTCGTTGTCGTCGCTATCGTCCTCGTCGTCCGTGACGTCGATGTCGGGCAGATCGGACTTGTCCGAGGCGGACTCCTCCTCCTCCTCGACGTCGGTGAGGGACACCGTGTTCTCGCTTTCCTCGACCTCGACTGTCTCCTCATCCTCCTCCTCGTCCTCTACCGCCGCCTTGACCTTGGCCTTCGCCTTCTCCTTCGGCACGGAGCCGCGCGCCGGCTCCGCCTCGAAAAAGGAGAGCGGATAGGATTTGCCCGTATAGGGGGAGACGATCGGGTCCTTGCCCAGATCGTAGAATTTGCGACCCGTCTCTGGGTCGGTCCGCTTGGTGCCGAGTTCGGATTTCGCCATCATTGCCTCGTCGTCGATTGGGGTCGGCGCGTGCGCGTCCGCCCAGGTCGCTTCGGGTGGAAAGGGCCGCGATCCGGCTGGTCACCGCCGCGGCCTTGCGGCGGCGAAGAGGTGGCCGGCTGTGTCAATGCCGCAATTCCGCTCCGATGAAAATCGGTTGGTCCCTTACGGCCTCGCCCGGCCCTTGTCAAAGCCGGATTACGGCGACAGAAAGAGCGCGCCGCGGCCGGACGATCGAAGCCTGGCACGCGAAGCGGGAAATGACGGGGACGAGACGCATGCAAGCAACGGCGACGGCGCGACGGCCGATCAGCGCCCGCAAGGCCGGCGGCCTCAGCGGCCGGACCACCGTGCCGGGGGACAAGTCGATCTCCCATCGCGCCTTCCTGTTCGGCGGGATCGCCGCCGGCACGACCCGGATCACGGGTCTGCTCGAGGGCGAGGACGTGATCGCCACGGGCAACGCCATGCGGGCAATGGGCGCGCTGATCACCAAGGAGGGCGGCGCCTGGGTCGTTCAGGGCGTCGGCAATGGCTGCCTTCTGGAGCCGGAAGGCGTTCTGGACTTCGGCAATGCCGGTACCGGCGCGCGGCTGACCATGGGCCTCGTCGGTTCCTACGATTTCGCCTCCACCTTCGTCGGCGACGCGTCGCTGTCGAAACGGCCGATGGGCCGGGTGCTCGATCCGCTCCGGCTGATGGGAACGCAAGTGGTGGCGCGCTCGGGCGACCGGCTGCCGCTGTCGATTCGCGGGCCCCGCGTCGCCGCGCCGATCGAATATCGCGTACCGATGGCCTCGGCGCAGGTGAAGTCCGCCGTCCTCCTTGCCGGCCTGAACGCGCCGGGGATCACCACCGTGGTGGAGCCGGTCATGACCCGCGATCACACCGAAAAGATGCTTCGGGGCTTCGGCGCGACGATCGCGGTCGAAACCGATGCGGCCGGGGTCCGGCATATTCGCCTCGAAGGCCAGGGCCAACTCGCGGGCGTCGCCGATTTCGTCGTGCCGGGCGACCCGTCCTCGGCCGGCTTTCCGATCGTCGCGGCGCTGATCGTGCCGGGCTCGGACGTCACCATCGAGAACGTCCTGATGAACCCGACCCGCACCGGACTGATCGAGACGCTGCTCGAAATGGGCGCCGCGATCGAGGTCTTGAACCGGCGCGTCGCCGGCGGCGAGGACGTCGCCGACCTCAATGTGCGCCATTCCGAACTGACCGCCATCGAGGTGCCGGAAGCCCGCGCGCCATCGATGATCGACGAATATCCGGTGCTGGCGATCGCCGCGGCCTTCGCCAAGGGCACGACGGTGATGCGCGGTCTCGACGAATTGCGCGTCAAGGAGAGCGACCGGCTGGCCGCCGTCGCCGCCGGACTCGCCGCCAACGGCATCGCCCACGAGGAGGGCGCCGACTGGCTGACGGTGACCGGCGATCCGGAGGGGCGCGGCTATGGCGGCGGCACCGTCGCCACCCATCTCGACCACCGCATCGCCATGAGCTTCCTGGTTCTCGGCATGGCCTGCGAGACAGCCGTGAGCGTCGACGACGGCCGCATGATTGCCACCAGCTTTCCCGAATTTACGGGGATGATGACCGGCCTCGGGGCGGATATCGAGACGCCGGAGGCCTAGCCATGAAACGCCGCCTCGACTTTTACTACGACCTCCTGTCGCCCTATGCCCATATCGTTCTGGCGCGGCTGCCCGAGCTGCCAGCCGACGTGACGGTGCGGCCGCGAGGGATCCTGTTTGGCGCGGTGCTCGCCCATCATGGCCAGCTCGGGCCGGCCGAGATCGACGCCAAGCGATTGCATACCTATCGGCAGGCCGTGTTCCTGGGGGCGACGCTGGGCCGTGAGACCGTGTTCCCGCCGCGCCACCCGTTCAACCCGCTGGCCGCGCTGCGCCTGCTGGCGGGCGCCAATGACGGCGCGGGCGCGGATCTCGACACGGTGCGCGGCGCCTTCGATTTCGTCTTTTCGCAAGGCCATCCCATCGATACGCCGGACGGCCTGGCGGCGCTTGCGGAGCGGCTGGCTCTCGATCCGGCCCTTGCCACGGCCGAGACGTCAAAATCCGCGCTGAAGGCCAATACCGCGGATGCCGTCGCCGCCGGCGTCTTCGGCGTTCCGAGCTTTGTGCCCCACGTTGCGGACGGCGTGGCGGGACCGGTCTTCTGGGGCGTCGATGCGTTCGATATGCTGCTCGCCTTTCTCGACGACCCGAATATCTTCGAGCGTCCGCCCTATGCGGCGCTGAATCAGATCGAGATCGGCGTCCGGCGCGAGAAGGCGCAGCGCGCATGATCGCGGCGATCCTCGCCATCCTGTTCTTCACGCCGGTCGCCTTCATCTACGGCCGTTATCGCGCGCGACATCTTCGTGCCGGGCCGGGGACGCTCCGCAGCCGTCTGGCCGCGCTCTTGCCGATGCCCGCCTTGCTGGCCTTTTGCGGCGTGATCGCGGTGATCTATCAGACACAGAAAGGCGCGGCCGAGCGGCTGGCGCTGCGCGGCGAGAGCGCGCCGCCGGGCCTCCTCGACACCGGCAATGGCGTCATCGATTTCGCGCTGCGCCTCGCCCGCTGGGTCGGCGAACTCGAGCTGATCCTGTTCATGGTCGCCGCCCCCTTTCTCCTCGGCGCCGTCATCGCCGCGGTCCTGCTGGTGCTGGACGCTCACGGCACGCTCGCTCTCGACCCGCCGGTTCCCGATGGGGAGCCGGACCTGCCGTCCAACACGGATCACGTCCCATGACCGCGCCACTGACTATCGCCATCGACGGCCCCGCCGCCGCAGGCAAGGGCACGCTCGCCAAACGTCTGGCGGAACATTACGGCCTGCCCTATCTCGACACCGGCCTGCTCTACCGCGCCATCGGCAAGCTCGCGAGCGATGCCGGCATCGACCTCGACGACGCCGCGGCGGTGGGGCCGATCGCCGAGCGGCTTGATACATCGCATCTCGACGACGGCAGCTTGCGCGGCCGCGAAGCCGGGGAACTCGCCTCGCGCGTCGCCGTGCATCCGCAAGTCAGATCCGCCCTGACCGCCTTTCAGCGCGATTTCGCCGCGCGGCCGGAAGGCGCCGTGCTCGACGGCCGCGACATCGGCACGGTGATCTGCCCGAACGCGCAAGTGAAGATCTTCGTCACCGCTTCGGCCGAGGTCCGGGCGCGCCGGCGGACCGACGAACTCGCCGCCAAGGGCCGTGACGTCACCTATGAGCGGATTCTTGCGGAAGTCCGTGAACGCGACGTGCGCGACGCCGGGCGCAGCGTCGCGCCGTTGAAGCCGGCGGCCGATGCGCACTTGCTGGATACCAGCGAATTGGATATAGAAACCGCGTTCCGTGCGGCTTGCGAGATCATCGATCGGTCAGCGGCCTGACGGAACGGAGTGGAAGGGCGGTCTTTCGTGAGAGGGCACGCCCTTTTCGGCTATCGGCCAACGGCTTGTCCTCCGCCTGATTTTTGTCGGCGCCGGATGTCTCCACGGCCCGCCATGCTTCGATCGATCCTGCCCGGCCGCGGTCTTGCGCGCCGAACGGCGCGGTGCCGCAACGGCGAAACCGCTCCGGGCCTCTCCCGTTTCGGGACGGGCCGGACCGCGACATCGGGCGAACGCAATGTCTGACCCGGGGCCTTCGCCCCACGGCGCGCCGCTTTCCCACGGATAGTGGGGGAGTTCCCAAGGAGTAGGAATGTCTAACTTAAACCCGTCCCGTGAAGATTTCGCCTCGCTGCTCGAAGCCTCGTTCCACGAACAGGACGTCGCCGAAGGCGCCGTGGTCAAGGGCACCGTCGTCGCGATCGAAAAGGACATGGCCGTCATCGATGCCGGCCTGAAGGTCGAGGGCCGCGTCGCCCTCAAGGAATTCGGCGCCAAGGGCAAGGAGAGCGATCTCAAGGTCGGCGACGTCGTCGAGATCTATGTCGAGCGCATCGAAAATGCCCTCGGCGAAGCCGTTCTGTCGCGCGACAAGGCGCGCCGCGAGGAAAGCTGGGTCAAGCTCGAGAAACAGTTCGAAGCCGGCGAAAAGGTCGAAGGTCAGATCTTCAACCAGGTCAAGGGCGGCTTCACAGTCGACCTCGACGGCGCCGTCGCCTTCCTGCCGCGCTCCCAGGTCGACATCCGGCCGATCCGCGACGTCACGCCGCTGATGAACACGCCGCAGCCCTTCCAGATCCTCAAGATGGACAAGCGCCGCGGCAACATCGTCGTCTCGCGCCGCACCGTCCTCGAAGAGAGCCGGGCCGAGCAGCGCTCCGAGATCGTCCAGAACCTCGAAGAGGGTCAGACCGTCGACGGCATCGTCAAGAATATCACCGACTACGGCGCCTTCGTCGACCTCGGTGGCATCGACGGCCTCTTGCATGTGACCGACATGGCCTGGCGCCGCGTCAACCATCCGACCGAGATCCTGCAGATCGGCCAGACGGTGAAGGTCCAGATCATCCGGATCAACCAGGAGACGCACCGCATCTCGCTCGGCATGAAGCAGCTCGAGGCCGATCCGTGGGACGGCATCGGCGTCAAGTATCCGATGGGCGTCAAGGTCACCGGCCGCGTCACGAACATCACCGACTACGGCGCGTTCGTCGAGCTGGAGCCGGGCATCGAGGGCCTCATCCACGTCTCCGAGATGTCCTGGACGAAGAAGAACGTGCATCCGGGCAAGATCCTCTCCACCTCCGAAGAG
>NZ_JALHBS010000106.1 GCF_024195285.1 Aurantimonas marianensis | reverse complement strand
CCTCGACTGGAACCGTCCGGGCGAGCAGGTCATCGAGGAGTTCAACAAGGGCGACATGGTCAAGGCGCAGGTGCTCGACGTCGACATCGACAAGGAGCGCATCTCGCTGGGCATGAAGCAGGTCGGCGGCGATCCGTTCGTCGAGGCGGCGGAAGCCGGTGACGTGCGCCGCGGCGCCGTGGTCACCAGCGAGGTCACCGAGGTCAAGGACGGCGGTCTGGAAGTGAAGATCGTCGATACCGATCTCACCTCCTTCATCCGCCGCGCCGACCTCGCCCGCGACCGCGACGAGCAGCGCCCCGAGCGCTACTCGGTCGGCCAGAAGATCGACGCCCGCGTCACGCAGTTCGACAAGAAGGCCCGCCGCGTCGGCGTGTCGATCAAGGCGCTGCAGATCGCCGAGGAGAAGGAAGCCGTCGCGCAGTTCGGTTCGACCGATAGCGGCGCTTCGCTCGGCGACATTCTCGGCGCGGCCCTGAAGGGACGCGGCGACGAGGAATAGGCCGCAAGGCCATCGCTCTCGGCGCCTGCGGGCGCGGGGCGTTCCACGTGAATCAGCAAAGCCCGCGGCGATCGCTCGCCGCGGGCTTTTCCGTCTAATCGCTGGAGAGATCCGCATGACCCTGCCCGACGGTTTCACGCCGATCGCGCCCGGCAAGATCGCCGCCATCGCCACGGTCCTGGAAATGACCGCGCCACCCGCGCCGGTGTCGGCTGAGGCGGCGCCAGCCGACACCCCCTGGCGTCTCGATCCGATCCCGACCCCCGACCCGTGCTGGTACGAGGATCTCTATCGCCGCGTCGGCGCCGCCCATCTGTGGTATTCCCGGCTTGCCCTGCCAGCCGAGGCACGACGCGCCACGATCCAGCATCCCGATATCGCAATCCACGCGCTTTGTGTCGAAGGCCGCGCGGAGGGCATCGTCGAATTGGATTTCAGGGAGACCGAGAGCTGCGAGCTGGTCTTCTTCGGCGTCACCGAACCGCTGATCGGCACGGGTGCCGCGCGTTACATGATGGGCCGCGCCATCGCCATCGCCTTCGCGCGGCCGATCGCACGGCTATGGCTGCACACCAACACCATGGACCATCCGAAGGCGATGGCATTCTACCGCCGCAGCGGTTTCCGGCCGGTCCGACAGATGGTGGAGATTGCCGACGACCCGCGCCTCACCGGACTGTTCGCGCCGGAGACCACACCCCGGGTACCGATCTTTCCGGCAGGCTGAAAGCGCGACCTTCGGGATGTCGGCCGACAGGCGAAGCATGCCACACAGGTCTCAGGCCGTGTCGAGGCTCTCAACCACCACATTGTCGTTGGTGTAGATGCAGATCTCGGCGGCGATCTTCATTGCCCGGCGGGCAATTTCCTCGGCGTCGTAATCGGTCTCGGCCAGCGCCCGCGCGGCGGCGAGCGCGTAATTGCCGCCAGAGCCGATGGCGATAACGCCATGCTCCGGCTCCAGCACGTCGCCATTGCCGGTCAGCGTCAGGGTCACCTGTCTGTCGGCGACGATCATCATCGCCTCAAGACGCCTCAGATAGCGGTCGGTGCGCCAGTCCTTGGCGAGCTCGACGCAGGCGCGCATCAGCTGGTCGGGATATTGCTCGAGCTTGGCCTCCAGCCGCTCCAAGAGCGTGAAGGCGTCGGCCGTGGCACCGGCGAAGCCGGCGATGACGGCGCCCTCCTTGCCGATGCGGCGGACTTTCTTCGCGTTGCCCTTCATCACGGTGTTGCCGAGCGACACCTGGCCGTCGCCGGCGATCACCACCTTGCCGCCCTTGCGGACAGTGACGATGGTAGTGCCGTAGATCGTGGCCGGGTCGTGGTTCTGAATGCTCATAGTCGCGTCCTTTTCATCCGCGTCCCATGTGGACCCGGCGAAAGGGATTGCCAAGTGGGGGTCATCCAGCCGCCTTGCGCGGTCGTCCGCCCTTGGCACCGTTCGCCCGGGACGCGGCGATCTTGGCGGCACTCCGGGCCTTGCCGCCTTTGCGCGCCACATCGACGAAGGAGCGTGTCCCAAACACCCCGGCCATCAAACCGGCAATGGTGAAGTCGGCGTCGAGCGCTTCCCAGTGCAGGCCGTCGTCTCCGAGAATTTCGACATCACCCAGTTCGGCGTCCGACGCCATTTCGAGCCCCTGGAGGGACCGGGCCGGGACCATGAAAGCGGCTCCGTTGATGAATTCGACGACGATCCGGCCGGTTTCCGAATCAAAATGGACCGAAGAGGGTCGAGGTTGCCCGGTGCCGGCTTGCTTACCGCGCCGCGTCGCTGCGTCGTACTCGGCATCTGTCAGTTCGAACTCAGCCATGAATCTCCTCCCACCGCCGGAGCAGCGCTGCCTGATGTTCCGCCACCAACGCCAGCGCCTTGCGCAACTCGCCCTTGGTCATGCGCCTTTGCTCGATCACCGCCGGCCATGCGCCGGCCAGATCGATACGGGCCTGCCCCATCGCCGTAGACATGGACGTGCGCCGGTTCGTGATCGTTGAGGTAGATAACCACGCGTAGCCCGAGGGAACGCAGGACAGTGACCATGACAGCATTTAACCCAACAGGTTGGGTTTTTCAATAATGCGCTGATGAAGGACCGAGGCTGTCAATCTACCCGATTGCAAGGGAATGTGCGGCCCTCTCCGGCATGCCCCCATGACAGGGCCACAGCCCCGGTGCTAGAAGCCGGACGACATCCGCGAGAAGGCGACAGCAAATGGGCGAGACAGCCGGGCGGCGCGACGCCGTCGTCGAGAGAAAGACCAAGGAAACCGAGATCCGCGTGCGCGTCGATCTCGACGGCACCGGCCGGTCGACGATCGCGACCGGGGTCGGCTTCTTCGATCACATGCTGGAACAACTCTCGCGCCATTCGCTGATCGACATGGACGTCGCGGCGAAGGGCGACCTTCACATCGACGACCATCACACGGTGGAGGACACCGGCATCGCGCTCGGCCAGGCGATCAAAAAGGCGCTCGGCGAGCGACGCGGCATCCGGCGCTACGCTTCGCTGGATCTGGCCATGGACGAATGCCTGACCCGCGCTGCGATCGACGTGTCGGGCCGGCCATTCCTGGTGTTTTCCGCCGATTTCACCCGGCACAAGATCGGCGGCTTCGACACCGAACTGGTGCGCGAATTCTTCCAGGCGCTGGCCCAGAACGCCGGCGTTACGCTGCACGTCACCAATCTGGCCGGCGCCAACGCCCACCACATCGCCGAGACCTGCTTCAAGGCGGTGGCGCGCGTCCTCGGCGACGCCGTCGCTATCGATCCCCGCCAGGCCGACCTCGTGCCGTCCACCACGGGCATGCTGGCGTGAGCCGGACAGCGCGGAAGAGCCCATCATGGCGCTGAGCCGCTTCATCGTCTTCGAGCCGCCGGAGAACGACCGGGCCAAGGACACCGTGTTCGTGCGCGACGCGTTCTCGATCTGGGCGTTCCTGTTCACCTTCCTGTGGCTTTTCCGCTACCGCCTCTGGTTGGCCGGGATCGCCGCGCTCGTCCTTTTCGTCGCCATTTCGCTGCTCGGCGAGCAGGGCTTCGACTTGACGGCGGCCATCCTGCAATTCCTGCTCGGGCTGCTGATCGCGCTGGAGGGACCGAGCCTTCGCGCCGCAAGGTATCGGCGCAAGGGCTGGCGCGAGACAGCCGCGTTTCAGGCCGCCGATCTTTCGGAGGCGGAGCTGCAGTATTACGGCAGCGGTCGCCGGCTGCTTGACGGAGTGACGGCACAGCCGGCCAGCGCCGCCACTCCGTGGACGGCTGAGCGCCGCAAACCGGCGCCGGCCCGCACCGGCGGATTCTTCGGCACGACGGGGGCGCGATGATGCAGCGTGTCGCGATCATCGACTACGGCTCGGGCAATCTGCACTCGGCGACGAAGGCCTTCGAGCGCGCCGCCCGCAAGGCCGGCATCGATGCCGAAATCCTGCTCACCGCCGATCCGGAAACCGTGCTGCGGGCGGACCGGATCGTCCTGCCGGGCGTCGGCGCCTTTGCCGACTGCCGGGCCGGGCTCGATGCCGTGCCCGGCATGGTCACGGCGCTGCGCGAGGCGGTGGAAACCAGGGCGCGGCCGTTTCTCGGCATCTGCGTCGGCATGCAACTGATGGCCGAGCGCGGGCTGGAAAAGACCATCACGCCGGGACTCGGCTGGATCGCCGGCGACGTCGAGAAGATAGTGCCGTCCGATCCAGCGCTGAAACTCCCGCAGATGGGCTGGAACACGATTCACGTGAGACATGAACACCCGCTTCTCGCCGGCATCGCGACCGGAGACGCGGGGCTGCACGCCTATTTCGTCCATTCCTACCAACTCGTCGCGACGAACGAATCCGATATCGTTGCGAGGACGGATTATGGCGGCCCGGTCACCGCGATCGTTGCCAGCGGCAACAAGGCCGGCACCCAGTTCCACCCTGAAAAGAGCCAGAAATTCGGTCTGGCTCTGATCGGCAATTTCCTCCAATGGACGCCGTGAATCCCGGGGAGGAAACTTCGGGCGAGTTTTCCGTCACGCCCTGACCAAAGATAACGGAGGTTCTTGATTGTTCGTGTTTTTCTCCAACCGGCTCGGTTGCCTTGGGTCGATCGCAATCTCGCTCCTTCTGACCCTCGTGCTGCTGGCGGTCCTCGGCGTCTTCTAAGCGTCTTCCCTTTCCTCCATTCCGGCTGTGTGATCTCTTGCCCATTCTCTTCCCCGCCATCGATCTCAAGGACGGCGCCTGCGTGCGCCTCAAGCTCGGCCTCATGGACGAGGCGACGGTCTACAATGCCGACCCGGCCGCGCAGGCGCGGGAGTTTCGCGACGCCGGCTTTTCTCATCTGCACGTGGTCGACCTCAACGGCGCCTTCGAGGGCAAGGCCGTCAATGGCGGCGCGGTGGAAGCCATCGTCGCGGCGGTCGGGAAAGAGATGAAGATCCAGCTCGGCGGCGGCATCCGCTCGATGGCCGACATCGAGCGCTGGCTGGACAAGGGTCTCGCGCGGGTCATCCTCGGCACGGTGGCGGTGCGCGATCCGGAGCTGGTGAAACAAGCAGCGCGCGCCTTTCCCGGCCGCATCGCCGTCGGCATCGACGCCAAGGGCGGCAAGGTCGCGGTCGAGGGTTGGGCGGAGACGTCCGAGCTGACGGCCGTCGATCTGGCCCGCCGGTTCGAGGACGCGGGCGTGGCCGCGATCATCTACACCGACATCGACCGGGACGGGGTGCTGGCCGGCATCAACTGGGACTCCACCATCGATCTGGCCGAGGCCATTTCCATTCCCGTCATTGCGTCGGGCGGCCTCGCCTCGCTCGCCGACGTCGTGCGGTTGACCATGCCGGACGCAACCAAGCTGGAAGGCGCGATCTCGGGCCGGGCGCTCTATGACGGGCGGATCGATGCGCGGGAAGCGTTGAAGGTCCTGCAAGGAGCAGGCTGACCGCCTCCGGAATGTTTCACGTGAAGCAGGGATGGTCCTCACGCGCAGGGTTTGCTGATCCGTTCGGCAAGCGCTAGATTTCGGCGATGAACATCCAGCAGAATGCCATCCGGACCGCCGACGACTTCCTGCGCTGGAACGAAGGGCGCGAGGGCAAGCGCGAGTTCGTGGGCGGGAGGATCGTCGAGATGATGACCGGCGGCACTCGGCGTCATGCCGAGTTGACTCTGCAGCTGGCCTTCCTCCTGAAAAGCAAGCTGGACCCTACCGGATTCCTCGTGACGGTCGCCGATTTCGCGGTCCGCACGCCGTTCGGCGTCCGCTATCCCGACGTCATGGTGACGCGGCGCGAGGGCGATCCGTCGGATCTCGCGACGGACTGCTCGGTCCTCGTTGCCGAGATTCTGTCGCCTTCCTCCTTGGCGATCGACCTCAGTGAGAAGGTCGAAGAGTACACGGCAATCCCATCGCTGGCGCACTATTTGGTTCTGGCTCAGGACGAGGCCCGCATTTGGCTCTGGAGCCGGGGCGGTGACGGCGATTTCGGCAAACCGGAGATGATCGTCGGGAGCGAGGAGGCCATTCCCCTTCCCGGCCTCGAGCTCGAACTTTCGCTCCCGGAACTCTATGGCGGCATTGCCTGACGCCAACGACGGCAAGGTCAAGATTGCGTTGGGTCTGGTTCCGTGCGCTCCAAAAACGACGTCACCGCCTGGTTGAAAGCCTCCGGCGCGTCGAGATTGGCGACATGGCCGCCCTCAACCCGGACGATTTCAGCCCGGCCGATCTGGCGGGCGATCTCGGCGGCGTGATCGACCACCAGCGACACCTCGTCGTCGCCCAGAATGACCAGGCAGGGGATGTCGAGCGCGCGGATTGCCGCCGGGTCCGCCGCCACGATCGCTTCGTAGGTCGCGAGTATCGCCGCCGGCGGCATGGTGGCGAAGCCGGCAACGAAGTGCCGTTCGGCGTCGGCTCCCACCCATTTTTTGCCGAACAGTGCCCGAACCGCCGCGATACCCAGCCGCGCGGTGCGGCGCCGGCCGAAAAACAGGAACAGCGGCGACAGGATGCGCTGCGGCCCCAGTGCTTCCAGGATCGATCGGACCGGGCCGTGCAGCGAGAGGGCGAGTGGCGTGTCGGCGAGGATCAGCGCGTCGACGCGCTCAGGCTGTTGCGCCGCCATCTCCAGCGCCACCATCCCGCCAAGCGACACCCCGCCGAGCGACACGCGATCGATGCCGAGCGCGTTGAGAAACCGGAATCCATCCTCGGCGAGGGTTTCCACCGAGAGGCCGGCGGTATCGCCACGCGTTTCACCGTGGCCGCGCAAATCGGTGGCGACGACCCGCCGAGACCGCGACAGCGTCGGTATCTGCGCCGACCACACCGCCTTGGTCTGGACCGCGCCATGCAGCAGCAGCAGGGGCGGGGCGCCCGTCTCGGTTACCGCTGCGGCATCGCGATAGGCGACCGTCAGATCGCCGGCCTCGATCGTCCGTTTTAGCGCCGCGTCGCTCGCCATTGCCGCTCCAGAACCGTCCGATGGATTTGGCCTTCATCGAAGACCCGTTCGGCTCTATCATGGTCGCCATGAATATCCAGGCATCGGCCATCAGAACGACGGAGGACTTCCTGCGCTGGAACGAGGGGCGCGAGGGAAAGCGCGAATTCGTGCGGGGGAGGATCGTCGAGATGATGGTCAACGTATCGCGGAACCACGCCAAGCTGGCCTATCTGCTGGGCCTGGCACTCGGCGCGAAACTCGACCTCGCCGCCTTCGACATCGGCTCGGCGGATTTCGCCGTGAAGACGCCCGCGGGCGTTCGCTATCCGGACGTCTTCGTCGACCGCGCCGGTGGTAGCGGTTCGGACCTTGCCGCTCGCGAACCGGTTCTCTTGGCGGAAATCCTGTCGCCTGCCTCGCTAGCGGTCGACTTCGGGGAAAAGGTAGAGGAATACACCGCGATCCCGTCGCTTTCGCACTATCTTGTCCTTGCCCAGGACGAGCCCCGCGTCTGGCTGTGGAGCCGGGACGAAGAAGGGGCCTTCGCCAAGCCGGACATGATCGTCGGACGCGACGAGACCGTGCCGCTCACCGGCCTCGGCGTCACGCTGGCCCTTGCCGATCTGTACCGCGGCATCGCATAGAGAACGCCCGTCGAAATCCTTGGAGGTAGTTCATAGTGGTGTCGCACCCATGCAAATTGGGTTTCGAGCGCGGTATAATTTTCCAAGTCTCGGAAAACCTCGATATCACACAGCGCGATTCGACGGCGGCCGCACGACGAACGAAGGATATTGTCTATGTCGCGCTGCTCACCAGTGGTAACGCTTTGAAAGTGGGCGAAACCGGAAATACGCTGTCCTGGCGCTGGAATCCAATGATTCAAATGATTGGTTCTAAATCAACGCGCGCATTAAAACCCAATGAACTAAGAGATCAGGAGAAATTGCGCTCCGCCTGCCGAGGAGAATGTGTTGAAGTATGGTTCAAGCGCCCCTCTAAACTGACGATCGGAAATGAACAATTGCCTGCGATCGACTTTGTTTCGCGCTACGCAGAAGAAGCTCTGCTTTGCCATCTATACCATCCGCTCTTTGGGAAGCATCACTCCGTGAGACGAGATCTTGGAGTGAGCAGATGACCCTCAAGGCGCGCATCATTCCCTGTCTCGACGTCAAGGACGGCCGCGTCGTCAAGGGCGTCAACTTCGAGGGGCTGGTCGATGCCGGCGATCCGGTGGCCGCGGCGCAGATCTATGATGCCGCCGGCGCCGACGAGCTCTGCTTTCTCGATATCACCGCCTCCTCCGACAACCGCGAGACGATCCTCGACGTCGTCGCCCAGACCGCCGAGCACTGTTTCATGCCGCTGACCGTGGGCGGCGGCGTGCGCGCCGTATCCGACGTCCGACGCCTGCTTCTGGCCGGTGCCGACAAGGTTGCGATCAACACCGCCGCGGTAAACCGGCCGGAACTCGTCGCCGAGGCCGCCGACAAGTTCGGCGACCAGTGCATCGTCGTTGCCATCGACGCGCGGCGGGTCACCGCGGCGGGCGAGGAGCAACGCTGGGAGATCTTCACCCATGGCGGGCGCACCGCGACCGGGATCGACGCCATTTCCTTCGCCCGGCGCGTGATCTCGCTCGGGGCCGGCGAAATTCTCCTCCCCTCGATGGACCGCGACGGGACCAAATCCGGCTTCGACCTCGATCTCACCCGCGCGGTCGCGGACGCGGTTGGCGTGCCGGTGATCGCATCGGGCGGCGTCGGCACGCTGGACCACCTCGTCGAGGGAATCCGCGACGGCCACGCGACGGCGGTCCTCGCCGCCTCGATCTTTCACTTCGGCACTCATACGATAGGCGAGGCCAAAGCACATATGGCGGCGGCTTCCATCCCGATGCGGCTCGACCCGGTCGACTGAGCGGCGGCGTGAGGCTTCGTCGGTCTGCGAGCGACTCCACTTTTCGCGGGGATGCTGTAGAGACGGTGCGCGTAACGGAAGGGCATCATGACAGACTTCACCCTCGCCGACCTGGAAACGATCGTCGCCGCGCGGGCCGCATCCGAGGATAGCGGCTCCTATACGGCCTCGCTCGCCGCCAAGGGAATCGGCCATGTCGCTAAGAAGCTCGGCGAGGAAGCGACCGAAACCGTCATCGCGGCGGTGTCACAGGACGAGGACCGGCTGACCTCGGAAGCGGCCGATCTCATCTATCATCTCGTGGTGGCGCTGCATCTTCGCCATATCCCGCTCTCGGCGGTGATGGCCGAACTCGGACGGCGCACCGCGCAGACTGGCCTCGCCGAAAAGGCCGGCCGGCCGCGGGAACCTGGACAGGCGAACGGCTGATGGACCAGCTCGCGCCCTCGAAATTTTCGCCGTACCGGGTCTTTTCGGCCGAGGAATGGGCGAAGTTTCGCGCCGACGCGCCGCTGACGCTGACCGAGGACGAAGTCCGCCGGCTTCGCTCGATGAACGACCCGGTCGATCTCGAGGAGGTCGCCCGCATCTATCTTGCCGTCTCGCGCCTGCTCTACGCGCATGTGGAATCGTCGCAACTCCTGTTTCGCCAGCGCCAGCGATTTCTGTCGGAGGACCGCGCCCATCCCAAGACGCCGTTCATCATCGGCATCGCCGGCTCGGTGGCGGTCGGCAAGTCGACCACAGCCCGCGTGTTGAAGGAGCTTCTGGCTCGCTGGCCGTCCTCGCCCAAGGTCGATCTGATCACCACCGACGGCTTCCTCTATCCCAACGCGGTCCTGGAGGCCGAGGGACTGATGCAACGCAAGGGTTTCCCCGAAAGCTACGACGTGGGTGCGATCCTGCGCTTCCTGTCCGAGATAAAGGCCGGCGTGCCGCGGGTCGAGGCGCCGGTCTATTCGCACTTCGTCTACGACGTCGTGCCGGGCGAACGCATCACCATCGACCGGCCCGACATCCTGATCTTCGAGGGTCTCAACGTCCTGCAGGTGCGCGACATGCCGAAGGACGGCAAGGCGGTGCCGTTCGTCTCCGACTTCTTCGACTATTCGATCTACATCGACGCCGACGAGATCGACATTCAGCGCTGGTATATCGAGCGATTCATGCGGCTGCGCGAGACGGCGTTCCGGGAGACCGGCTCGTTCTTCCACCGCTATTCGCAGGTCTCGCCCGAAGAAGCCCTGCAGATCGCCGAAGGCCTGTGGAGCAACATCAACGGCAAGAACCTCTACGAGAACATCCTGCCGACGCGTCCGCGCGCCGATCTGATCCTGCGCAAGGGGCCCAACCACCTGACCGAGCAGGTGGCGCTGCGCAAGCTTTGAGGCCCGGCCTCCGGGATCGCGTCATCTTACCGGGTTTTAGTCGCGCCTTCGCGGTTTCTGCCGTTAAATGGCGGGCACGACGGCCGCGTGAGCAGCGGGCCGGGCGCCAGAATCGATCGCCGAGGTACCGCCGTTGTTCGTCTCGTTCTTTCCCCGTCCAAAACCGTTCTTTCTGTCGGCGATCGCTTGGACTGCCGTCGCGGTCGCCGCCTGGTACGTCTTCGGCGCCGACGCCGGCGCCTGGTTCGGACTGCCGCCGGAAGCCGAGAACTCGCCGCCGATCATCGGCGTGTCGATCTTCTGGTCGCCGGCCTTCCTCTGGTTCTACGTCTACTTCGCCATCGTCGTCGCGATCTTCGCCGCCTTCTGGATGGTCTATGCCCCGCATCCCTGGGCGCTCTGGTCGATCCTCGGATCGGCGCTGATCCTGTTCACCACCTATTTCCAAGTCCAGGTGAGCGTCGCGATCAACGCCTGGTACGGACCGTTCTACGACTTCATCCAGGCCGCCCTGTCGCAATCTCGGCCTGTGACGATCGAGGAATTCTACGGCGAGATGCTGACCTTCGCCGGTATCGCCTTCGTCGCCGTCACTGTCGGCGTACTCACCCGCTTCTTCGTCAGCCACTATATTTTCCGCTGGCGTACGGCGATGAACGATTACTACATGTCGTACTGGCCCAAGCTCAGGCGCATCGAGGGCGCCTCGCAGCGCGTCCAGGAAGATACGATGCGGTTCTCAACCACGATGGAGGGTCTTGGCGTCGCCCTCATCGACTCGGTGATGACGCTGATCGCCTTCCTGCCCGTCCTTCTGGTGCTTTCGGCCAATGTCACCACGTTGCCTCTGGTCGGCGAGGTGCCCTACGCCCTGGTCATCGCGGCAATCGTCTGGTCGCTGTTCGGCACGGCGTTCCTGGCCGTGGTCGGCATCAGACTGCCGGGCCTGGAATTCCGCAATCAGCGGGTCGAGGCGGCCTATCGCAAGGAGCTCGTCTATGGCGAGGACGACGGCAGGCGGGCCGAGCCGCCGATCGTCGCCGAGCTGTTCTCGCATGTCCGGCGCAATTATTTCCGGCTCTACTTCCACTACATGTACTTCAACGTCGCCCGCATCGCCTATCTGCAGACCGACAACATCTTTCCCATGCTGATGCTGGCGCCGACGATCGTGGCCGGCGCCATCACCCTCGGGGTGATGACGCAGATCCTCAATGCTTTCGAACAGGTGCGCTCGTCGTTCCAGTATCTGGTCAACTCCTGGACCACGATCGTCGAACTCCTGTCGATTCACAAGCGCCTCAGGGGCTTCGAGGCGGCGATCGAGGGCGAGCCGCTGCCGGAGATCGACCGGCGCTGGCTGGAGGGGCAGGAGGCGAGCATCGCCGAATAAAAGGCGGCCCCTGGCCCGCGTCACGCCGGGCGCGTCACGCGCCTGAGGGTCAGATTGATGCGGCCGCCGTTCTTCAGGAGCGCCGAGGTCGCCGGATAGATCCGGTCGACGCCGTGATAGGCAAGGCGTCCTTCGCCGCCGAGCACCACGACATCCCCCGACTTCAGACGCACCGACGTGGTGCGACCGCCGCGCGTGGTCTCGCCGACCCGAAACAGGCAGTCGTCGCCGAGCGAGATCGACACCACCGGCGCCGCCAGATCCTCCTCGTCGCGATCCTGGTGCAGGCCCATTTTGGTGCCGGTCTCGTAGAAATTGACCAGACAGGCCTCGGGCGGATGGTCGAAACCCGACATCTCCTCCCAGATTCGCAAAAGCTGGGGCGGCATCGCCGGCCAGGGCGCGCCGGTCACCGGATGGGTGGGCTGATAGCGATAGCCGGCGCGGTCGGCGACCCAGCCAAGACCACCGCAATTGGTCATCCGCACGGACAGGGGCTTGCCGGTGCGCGGCATCACCGGCTGGAACAGCGGCGCCGCCGCGACGACAGAACGGATCGCCTCGAGCAACGCTATCTGGTCGTCACGAGAAAGATGGCCCGGACTATGACGGACGCCTTTGGGAAGCACGTTCATGCTAGCTCAATCCGACGCATCCGCATAACAATCGCTGCTCACGACAAATAGCCGAGCTGCGCCGCGAGGGCGACGGCATGGGTGCGGTTCGACGCGTTCACCTTGCGCGTCGCCGCCGCCAGATATTGCGAGATCGTGTATTCCGACAGCGACAGGATGGTGCCGATCTCGGACGAGGTCTTGCCGAGCATGGCGAGCTTCAAACAGTCGCGCTCGCGTACCGAGAGCGGATTGTTCTTGCGGTTCTCCTCGAAGCGCGCGGCCGCCAGCATGCCGAAAACGGAGAACGCCACCAGGTGCAGCTCTCGCACCGTCTGCGCCGACAGATCGGGCGACCTGCCGGCCAAGGCCAGGGCGCCACTGAATGCGGTCAGGCCGTGAACCGGAAACAGCGCGCCCGCCAGATAGCCTTCATCGAGCAGCATCTTTGCCGCTGGCGTCGGCTCCGGCTCGTCGGCCCCGTAAAGCGTCTCGATGTCCCATACGAAGGGCATCGGATCGGCTTGCAAAGCCCCGACGACCAGCTTGAAACGGTGCAAGCCGAGTTGCTCGTAGGAGCGGGCGAAGCTCTCCGACCAATTGCCCAGAAGGTAACGCGTCGCCATGCCGCCATCGTCGGCCGACGGCATCGCCAGAACAGCGACATGGGAGAAGCCGTAATCGGCCGCAATTCTCTCCAACAGTGTCGAGAGTTGCGCGTCATCCCAGGGCGCCGCAAGGGCCGCGAGGCGTTCGAGCCCGCCGCTCATGCCGTCTCCGTCTCCGGAAAAACGTCACATCCCATTCGATCTTGCGGCCGGCTCACGCCGTCTCCGCCCGTTTCCGTCGCCCGCGCATCGCTGCACCGCCTCTCGCGATCTCCCGTCTCCATGTCCCGATTCCCAGTGAGGGTCCCCGAATCGGACAGGCTATCTTGATCCCAATCCGAGCCGGATTGGTAGACTTGACAATCGCCTCCGAGGCGTCGCCTCTGCGTGTTCTTGCCGCATGCCGTCGTTCCGAAGGCCGTTGCGACGGTGGCAAGGGCGGACTGTAGCCCCCATGTAGCAGCCAGAATCTTTTTGCCGTCGGGCAAGGAGATCCCTCGTCGCTCCGCCTCTCAGCCAACCAGAAGACATCATGACAGATTTTTCCCCCCGCGAGATCGTCTCCGAACTCGACCGCCACATCATCGGCCAGAAGGACGCCAAACGCGCCGTCGCGGTGGCGCTGCGCAATCGCTGGCGGCGCCAGCAGCTCGACGGTGCCTTGCGCGAAGAGGTGATGCCCAAGAACATCCTGATGATCGGACCGACCGGCGTCGGCAAGACGGAGATTTCCCGCCGTCTCGCGCGGCTTGCCGGCGCGCCGTTCATCAAGATCGAGGCGACCAAGTTCACCGAGGTCGGCTATGTCGGCCGCGATGTGGAGCAGATCGTCCGTGACCTCGTCGAGATCGGCATCGGCCTGGTGCGCGAGAAGAAGCGCGAGGAGGTCAAGGCGAAGGCCCATCAGGGCGCCGAGGACCGCGTGCTCGATGCGCTGGTCGGCAAGACCGCCTCGCCGGCGACGCGCGATTCCTTCCGCAAGAAGCTGCGATCGGGCGAACTCGACGACAAGGAGATCGACATCGAGGTCGCCGACACCGGCAATCCGATGGGCGGCATGGAGATTCCCGGCATGCCGGGTGCCAACATTGGCGTCCTCAATCTGTCGGAAATGTTCGGCAAGGCGTTGAACCGCACCAAGCAGCGCCGCACCAGCGTCCGCGAGAGCTACGATTTCCTGATCGGCGAGGAATCCGACAAGCTGCTCGACCAGGAACAGCTGGTGCGCGAGGCGGTCGAGGCGGTGGAGAACAACGGCATCGTCTTCCTCGACGAAATCGACAAGGTGGCGAACAAGGACGGGCATTCGGCCGGCGTGTCGCGCGAGGGTGTGCAGCGCGATCTCCTGCCCCTCGTCGAGGGCACCACGGTCGCGACCAAACACGGGCCGGTGAAGACCGATCACATTCTGTTCATCGCGTCCGGCGCGTTCCATGTGTCGAAGCCGTCGGACCTTTTACCCGAACTGCAGGGCCGCCTGCCGATCCGCGTCGAATTGCGGGCGCTGACCAAGGAGGATTTCCGCCGCATTCTGACCGAAACCGAGGCCTCGCTGATCAAGCAGTACATCGCCCTGATGAAGACCGAGAACGTCGACCTGGAAATCACCGACGACGCCATCGACGCCATCGCCGACACGGCGGTCGCGCTCAACGGCTCGATCGAGAATATCGGCGCGCGACGGCTGCAAACGGTCATGGAGCGGGTGCTCGACGAGATTTCCTTCGAGGCGCCCGACAAGTCCGGTGAAAGCTACCGGGTCGACGCCGCCTATGTGCACAAGGCGCTGGACGGCATCGCCGGCGATACCGACCTGTCGCGGTTCATCCTGTAATGTCGCGATCCGGAGGCCGCGCCCTCACGCGGCGGCGCGTGCCGGCGCGGCCGGCTTGAACGGGACGATCCGCCAGACGCCGTCGCGCCTTGCCACGAGCACCGAGGCAGGTGGCACGATCACCCAGTTTCCGGCGTCCGCGTCGCACGGCTCTGACGCCACCACGATGCCATCGCCCTCGCTCCGCCAGTAGAGCGAGGGAGGCAGGCCGTCATTGGCCCAGCGATAGGCCCAAAGGGTCTCTCCGTCGCTGTGCACGGCGGCGAAACGGAGCGGCGCCGCCTCGCCTACACGCCCGGACGTGGCCTCGATCGCGGCTAGCGTCGCCGCAATGGCGCCGACGGGGTCGGTATCGAGCCCACGTCCCAGCGCCGCCAGGAAGATCGCCTCCGAATCGCTTGTTCCCCGCCGTCTCGGATAAAGCGCGTCCGGTATGAGAGCGTCGATGTGCCGCCGCAGGCCTTCGTAGCCGCCGATCTGCCCATTGTGCATGAAGAGATGCCGGCCGTCCGCGAAAGGATGGCAATTGGCGGTGGAGACCTCGCCATAGGTCGCCGAGCGTACATGCGCCAGAAACAGCGGCGAACGGATCTGGCGGCAGAGCGAAACCAGATTGGCGTCCGACCAGGCCGGCAGAATACCGCGATAGACGGCCGCTTCCGGACGCTCACCATACCAGCCGATGCCACAACCATCGCCATTGACGATTGTCTTCGCCTCCCGCGCCGCCAGCGACTGGGAGATCAGCGATGCACGCGGCTCGACCAGCAGCCGGTCGAGGAAGATGGGCGGGCCGGCATAGGCGAGAAGTCGGCACATCGGGGTGACACCGCGAAAGAGTTGGCAACAACCGCGTCGTCGCCGGACGGACCAGTCTTGGATGGTTATGGTTAACGGGGGCTTAAGCGGTCACCTGCCAAGCCGTCCGTTTCACGTGAATCGACCGACGGTCGGGCGGCCGCGACCGGCCTTTAGTGAGAGCGGCTATCGCCGCCGCTTTTCCTTCAGCGCCGCCTCGGCCCGCGTGGCCACTGTTTCGAGCGCGGTGAGCAGACGCTTGACGTCTTCGGCGGGAAGGATCGCGATCGTCTCGGCCAGGCGATTGGCCAGCGCCGTCGCCTCGGGGCTCAGTCCGGCGGTTTCGACCGTGACCTTGGGATGCGAGAGTTCGGCCAGCCGCTCCAACTCCTCGGCCTCGTCCCAGATCACGTTGAGATAGCCGATGATGCGCTGCAGGAGCTCCCAGGTCGGGCGTCCGCGCCGGCCGTGCTCCAGCGCCGAGAGATAGGCGCTGGAAATGCCCAGCGCGGCGGCCATTTCGCCCTGGGTCACGCCGCGCTCCTTGCGCATGACGCGGATTTTCTCGCCGAAGGGGGTCATGAGAAGCGTCTCACCCGGACATAGAGCGCGCCCTCGCCGCCGTGATGGCGCTCGGCGCTGTCGAAGCCGGAGACCAGCGGGCGGAATTCCGGGCCGGCGAACCACAACGGTACCACGCGGCGCAAGACCCCGCGCGAGCCGAAGGCCGAGCCGGGCCGTTCACCCCGGCCGGTAATGACGAGTACATGGCGCAACCCCATCGCCTGCGCCTGGCGCAGGAAGCCGAGCAGCGCGTCGTGGGCGACGTCTTGCGTCATCTCGTGCAGGTCGATGCGCGCCTCGATCGCGACCCGGCCCCTGGCGAGCTTGCGCCGCGTCGGCCGTTCGATCGGATGCTGGGTCAGCCGCCGGCCGTTGCGCTCCGGCGCCCCAGCCGGAACGGGTGCGGCGGTGTCCGCCGTCTGCCGTCCGCTCACGGCGGCAAAGGCCGGTGAAAGCTTATCCTGCGGCTCCTCCTTCGGTATTTTCGGATGCGCCTTGCCCTTCAGCGGCATTGCCGTGCGGGCGACGCTCGCCCACAGACGTGCGTCCTCGCCACTGAGGCGCCGGCCGCGCCTCATCGGACCAGGCTCTTGGCGAGCGTGGCCGGCACGAGGACGGAAAAATCCGCCGGGTGCCGGATCCGCCCGGCGATCTGGCCGGCGTCCGGTCCCGAACCGACGAAGATGTCGGCGCGGGCAGGCCCGAGAATGGCCGAGCCGGTGTCCTGCGCGATCATCAGGCGGCGGAACGGGGCACCAGCCACCACAAGCCGCGGCGCGTCGATGAAATAGGGCACGCAGAAGGTCGCCAGTTCCCGGTCGACGGCGATCGATGCGAGCGCCGTGAGCGGCACCTTGGCCGCGCCGACGGGCCCGAGGTCGGGGTCATCGACCGGGGTTCTTCGGAAGAAGATGAAGGAGCGATTGCGGTTGAAGAGGGCCTGCCGCCGCTCCGGATGTGCCGCCAGCCATCCCCTGATTCCGTCCATGTCGGCTTCGGCCAGCGTGAGTTCGCCTTCATCGACCAGAATGCGGCCGATCGCGGTGAACGGATGCCCGGTCTTGGCCGCATAGCCGACACGGATCTCGCGCCCGTCCGACAGGCGCAGCCGGGCCGAGCCCTGGATGTGGATGAAGAACGCCTCCACCGGATCGTCGAGCCAGGCGATTTCGAGATCTTGGCCGGCCAGCGCCCCGGCTTCGATCGCGGCGCGGTCGGGATATTCCTCGAGCATCCCGCAAGGGGCACGGCGCGCGAAGCGGAAAGAGGAATCGAGCCCCGGTGGCCGCGATATGTCGTCGATCTTCACCAGATCCGGCGGCGGGGCATAGAGCGGAAACCGGAACCGGGCGGTGCGCACCGGCGACGCCGCGACCACCGGCTCGTAATAGCCGGTGACGAAGCCCGGCTGAGCGCTTACGGAACCGGACGGCACGATGCGCAGCGGGGTGAAATGGGTCTCGAAAAAGCTCCGCGCCGCTGCGCCATCCAGTTCGCCGGCTGCCACCGCCGCTTCCGCGGCGGCGTGAAAGGCGCCCGGCGCGATATCCAGCGTTCCCGCCGATACCTGGCCGTTGACGAGTCGCGGGGCGCCGGCGCGAAACGCGGCGAAGGCCAGAGCGTGATCGGCTCCGGCCCAGCCCGGCAGTTCGGCAAAGCCGCGGCGCGCGAAACGGGTCATCGAACGCTTCCCGCTCCGGTTCAGTCTTCTTCGGATTCGGTGCCTGCGAGCTTCCAGTTCGGATCGCGCGAGCGGGTGTCGCGCGAGAAGGTCCAGACGTCCTTGACCTCGACGACGGCTTCGGGATCGCCCTCGACGATCTCGCCGTCCGGCTTGAGCACGGCGGAAATCAACTGGGCCACGATGCGCACCGTCACCAGCGCCTCGCGATCCTTCTTTTCGGCCGAGACGATCTCGGCGTCATCGATGCCGACGAAGGAGGACTGCATCCGCTCGCCGCGCTCTTCGCGGTCGGTGATCGCCTGTTCGAAGCCCTGATACACCTCGTTGGACAGAAGGTTCTTCAACACCTTGCGGTCGCCGTCGGCGAAGGCCGTGACGATCATCTCGTAGGCGAGCTTGGCGCCCTCGAGGAATTCCGCCGGCTCGAAATTCGGGTCGGCGTCGCGGATGCGGCGCAATTCGGCGTTGAGCGGGGTTCCGGGCGCGGCGACCTTGTCGACGGCCTCATAGGTCGGACGCGTCGCGACCTCCCCGTCGGCGGGCAGGCGGCGGTGCGGCAAGGTGACGACATTGTCGTTGGGCGCGGCTTCCCCCGGCCGGCCCTCACGCCGCGAATAAGGATCGAAGGGCGGCCGCTCGTTGCCGGTGCGCCGGCCGAGAACGCTGCGAAGCTGAAACAGGACGATCGCCGCAAGCACTATGAAAAAGATCGTCCCAAAACTCATCTGCGCCGTCGCCTCGCCCTAACTGTGCCATTCGCCCCCATATAGAGACGGCCGGCGATGCATTCAAATTCGTTTCGGGACTTCCTATCTGATCTTTCGACGCGGTTCTGCCCGAAATGCGCATGAGGGGCATTATGCCGTCAAAGGAGTGACCAAACCATGCCTTTCGCCCTGATCCCCTTTCTGCTTCTGGTGATCCCGATCCTGGAGATCGCCGTGTTCATCCTGGTCGGCAACATGATCGGGCTGTGGCCGACGCTCGGCCTGGTCTTGTTGACCGCGATCGTCGGCACGCTGTTGCTGAAGCAGCAGGGCCTGTCGACGCTGGCGCGCATCCAGGCCGACATCCGCGCCAAGCGGATGCCGGGGCGCGATCTGGTGCATGGCGTGATGATCGCGATCGCGGGCGTTCTGCTTCTGACCCCCGGCCTCGTCACCGACGCGCTCGGCTTTCTCCTGTTCGTGCCGAAAATCCGCGACGGCATCTGGAATTTCATGAAGAGCCGCGTCATCGTCGTCGCGCATGGCGCCGCCGGTACCGGCGCCTTTGCCCCCGGCGGGCAAGGCCCGAGACCGCGCGGCCCCGGCGGGGCGCCGGACGTGGTCGATCTCAGCGGCGAGGAGTTCGAGCGCCGGCCCGACCCCTCCTCGCCCTGGAACGACAAGCGCGACGGGCACGACACGCCGCAAGGCCGTATCCTGCACTGAGAACGGGGGCGCGAGGGCGCGGCGCGCCTTGTCCTCGCCGGGACCGCGTGTTAGCGCTCGCGCCCATCATTTCTGCGCCCGCGGCGGGGTGACGTCCGGGCGCCAAGAGCGGGATGAGTCGAGCGGAAACCGGTTTCGCCCGCATCCCGCGCCAACGTGACCGAGCCCGACACGGCGTCCGCTTCGGCGGTGATCGCGCCGGGACCAGCATCGAGACGGGAGCCAACATGTCCGAGACCAACGACCAGAAGACCAGCGGCAACGGCAATGGTGCCGCCGCCGGCGATGGCGCGGCGAAGCCAGCCACGCCGCCCAGCATCAACATTCTCACCCAGTATATCCGCGACCTCTCCTTCGAGAGCCCGAACGCGCCGGGCGTGTTGCGCGGCCAGACCAAGGCGCCGGGCATCAATATCGGGGTCAATGTCGGCGCCAATCCGATCGAGGGCTCCGAGGGCGACTACGACGTGCGGCTGACGCTGAACGCCAAGGCGGGCGAGGGCGCCGATCTGATGTTCAATGTCGAACTCGAATATGGCGGCGTCTTCAAGCTGCAGAATTTCCCGCAGGAGCATATCCTGCCGGTGCTGTTCATCGAATGCCCGCGGCTGTTGTTCCCCTTCGCCCGCCAGGTAATGGCGGACGTGACCCGCAATGGCGGCTTCCCGCCGCTGATGATCGACCCGATCGACTTCTCGCAGCTGTTCCAGCAACGCATGGCCGAGGAACGCGCCCGCCAGCAGGTCCAGAACGCCTGAGGCCAGGTCGCTTCATTGTTGCCCGAGTTTAAAACGCCGGCGGCATCGCGCGATGCCGCCGGCGTTTTGATGCGCAAGCCCCGAAGTTTCGATCAGGCGTCGGTGGTCTCCGCCGCCCGCGGGCGCTCGATGAACCGCCACCACAACGCCTCCTCGCCCATCGTCGCGACGAACGCACGATGGCGCGCGGCTTCGTCCTCTGTCAGCCGGGGCGGCAGCGGCACCGGCCGCGGCTCGATCCGGCCGAAATCGCCATCCGTCCCGTCGCCGGCCGTATCGATCTCCACCGCCAGTCCCAGCGCCGCCTGCCGGCCGCCGATCAGCTCGATATAGACCTCGGCCAGCAGCTCCGAATCGAGCAGCGCCCCGTGCTTGTCGCGGCGGCTGGTATCGATCGAAAAGCGCGAGCACAAGGCGTCGAGCGTTGCCGGCGCCATCGGGAACTTGCGGCGCGCCATCGGCAGCGTGTCGATGACGCGCGAGGCGTCGATCGGCGGCTGGCCGATGCGCTTCAGCTCGGCGTTGAGAAACCGCATGTCGAACGTGGCGTTATGGGCGATCAGCCGCGCCCCGGCGAAGAAGTCCAGGAATTCGCCGGCGATTTCCTCGAACAGCGGCTTGTCGGCCAGGAATTCGTCGGAAATGCCGTGGACGTCGAAGGCGCCGGGATCGACCTTGCGGCCGGCCGGGCGGACGAAGGTGTGGTAGCTCTTGCCGGTCGGGATATGGTTCCACAGTTCCACGCCGCCGATCTCGATCACCCGCTCGACCTCCGGGTCGAGCCCCGTGGTTTCGGTGTCGAAGACGATTTCCCGCATGATAGCCCCCGCTTTGGGGTCTTGTCGGTCAGGCGGGACGGCGAGGCAAGGGGTGGGGAGGGGGCAGTGGCCGGTATCCACCGGGGATGTGGGGCTGTTCTTTTTTACGTTCTTATCGATGCGGTTTCTGCGGAATTTAGCGTGTCGACAGTTCGTGAAAAACCAACCGGCGGCTAGTGGTCCCAGTTAGTTCTGAAATCAAGATCGATAATGAACTGCACTGGCGTCACCCAGTGGATGCCACAATCGTTGCAGACGTCCGGGACATGCCGTCGAGCGCCTGTCCTCGTCGGCTTGGAGACTTCGGCTGTGACGACTTGCCGGTCGGCAATCCCCAAGGCGGATGCGATCAGAAACGGATCTTGGCCAATGGTGATTAAATCGGCCTCGGTGAGAGCTTCGCCATAACAGGCAAGCACCGCTTGAACATTAGCAGTGTCGCTCGACTCCGCGAGGCGGAGGGCCTTCTTCGCCTCAGGCGGCTTCATCCATGCTGCCAAATCGTCATTGCCGGCTTCCACCTCCGCGTATATCTCGGCTGGCATTTTTACCGATCCTGCATCGCCGTGGAAAAGCAGCCAGGACCAGAACTCTGGCACCCTGTGCAGGGCGTACCACGTGTTATGGGCAGAGATCAGGGCATTGGCATCGAGAAGATACTGCATCAGGTCGTTATCCTGCTGCGGCCGGTTCCGGCAAGAAGCGGATAAACGGACATCGGCTTCACGCCAAGCATGCGCGCAGCGCGGGTAGGTGTGAGCGACCCGTCAGCAATACCTTCTCGTGCAATGTCGAGGAGCGCTGCCCCTAAGCGGTGTCTCCGCAGCACGTACCAGCTAGGTCCGCCTGGGCTCACCCTGCTGGCCGCGCGCGTAGCCGCCTTCTTCGCCAGCCATTCCTCCCGGAATCTATCGCGCAACTCTTCCCAGCGGCGGAGCGGCAGCCGTTTTGCGCGGAACAGCTGGTAGGCAACCATACCCCTGCTAACGCGGCATCGATCTGCAAGTTCGCCGATTGCGACAATATCTCCAGCACCACCCTCCAAAGGAAGATCAGCGAGCTCGTCCGGTGCAATGAGCGTCGCGGCGGCGGCATCATTGCATAATTGCTCGATCCCGGCGGTTGGTGCGCCACCACTGATCCCCGGCTCGTCGAGCAACAGGTGAGCGAGTTCGTGAAGCAGCGTAAACGACCATGCAGCCTTGGCGTCTTGGTCGTTGATAACGACGAACGGCGCGAGATCGTCGGTGATCGCGAAACCGCGGAAGATGCTAACCTCGACCGCCGTCTGCCAGCTGCCGCAATCACCCGCCAGTAAAACAAAGACTCCGACTGCCTCCACTCTCGCACGGAGATAGGCGAAAGCATCCTCCGCGCTCTGACGGTTCCGGAATTCAGCACGATCGAATCCTATGGCGGCGACCAGCGCTACCGACAAACGAAGGGGATCTGTCACGCCGCGCTGCGAGCCGACCAGTGTGACCGCAGTCGCATCCTCATCGTCTTCAATGGTTGCGCGAACCAATGCTTGGCGCGCCTTCACATCGCGCAGCAGGGCCGCCAATAGCACGTTCGACGGGCTGCCCTGATCGGGGAGTGTGCGGAAATCCTGCCCGAGTTCCGCAGGTGCTGGCACTTTGGGAAGGTAGAAGGTCAGGAGTGGTCGATGATACTGTCGAGCCATGCGCCGCAGGAGCGACATGGAGGGTCTGCTATTGCCCGTCTCATAGCCAGCCAGCCTGTCGGTACCTGGCACCCCTCGCGCGGCATTCAGCCCGATCTTCCGCGCGGCCGTCTCAAGATCAAGGCCGGCAGTTTGGCGCGCCCATTTTAGGATTTCAGGATTCAGCTCAGCCATAATTTCAGATCGCTTGCCAAACGGGCTGCCGCACCTACTAACATACGAACCCTATGCGCCCTCTTAGGCTCCGCTCGAACTCTCCTGAACTTGTGTACCGATTAAAACTTGCGCCGGGAAGACTTCCACGCTTCCATCGTTCTTGCCGGTGCGTCCGGCTCTCGGAGCCGCTGGTGCAAAAGGGAAGCGGTCGTTTCCGATGACGCTGAATGTCCGGCGGCTATTTCCACGTCACGCCCCGCCCAACTCCGCCACCACCGCCTTCACCGCCGCGCGGGTGGCGTCGAAGCCGTCGCCGGTGTCGACGACGAAATCGGCGCGGGCGCGTTTTTCCGCGTCCGGCAGCTGCTTGGCCAGGATCGCCCGAAATTTTTCCTCGCTCATGCCGGGCCGGCGCAGCACCCGCTCGCGCTGGATCTCGGCCGGCGCGCTGACCACCACCACCTTGTCGCAGCGGGTCTCGGCGCCGGTCTCGTAAAGCAGCGGAATGTCGAGCACCGCGAGTTTCGCGCCGGAGTTTCGCGCGGCGTCGAGAAACGCCTCTTCCTCCGCGCGCACCAGCGGATGGACGATGGCTTCGAGCCGCTGCATCCCCGCCGGGTCATTCAGCACTTCCGCGCCCAGCGCGGCGCGGTCGACGACGCCGTCGATGACCGTGCCGGGAAAGGCCGCCGCGATCAGCGGCGCGGCGCGGCCGGCATAAAGCCGATGCACCGCAGCGTCGGCGTCATGCACCGGCACGCCTTCGTCGGCGAACATGGCGGCGGCGGTCGACTTGCCCATGCCGATCGAGCCGGTGAGGCCGAGGACGATCATCGCTCGCCCAGTCCGCGCCGCCCTCGCATCACCGTCAGACCCCGCTGTCGATGTCGCGGATGATCTTGGCGCGCAGTGCCTCGCCGACTGTGGGGCGCTTGCCGAACCAGCGCTCGAAGCCCGGCACCGCCTGGTGCAGCAGCATGCCGAGTCCGTCGGCATGGCGCAGTCCGCGTTGCTCGGCCGCTTGCAGGGTCGGCGTCATCAGCGGCACATAGACGATGTCGGTGACCAGCGCGTGGTCGGGCAGCGCCGACAGATCCGGCAGCTTCGGCGCGAACCGGTCCGGGGTCTCGTCGTCGGGGTCCGGCGCCGGGATCGGCACGGTGTTGACCAGCAGGTCGGCGGTCCTGAGCTGCGCTTCCCGCTCCGCCTCGCCATGGCCGCTGACACGGGGCCCGAAGCGCGCCGCCAGTTCCTCGGCCCGCTCGATCGTGCGGTTGACGATCCGCACGGCTTTGACGCCGCGCTTCAACAGCGCGAAGACCACGGCCCGCGCGGCGCCTCCGGCGCCGAGCACCACCGCCGTCCCGGCGTCGGCCCAGCCCGGCAGCCGCTCGTCGAGATTGGCCGCGAACCCGTAGGCGTCGGTGTTGCCGCCGACCAGCCGGCCGGATTTTTCAAACCACAGGGTGTTGACCGCGCCGATCGCCTCCGCCGCCGCGTCCCGCCGCGAGGCCGCGGCAAAGGCGGCGAGCTTGTGCGGCAGGGTGACATTGCCGCCGACGAAGCCGTTCTTGCGCAAGCTTTTCAGGAATTCGGCGATCTCCTCTGGCGGCACGCCGACGCGGCTATAGGAACCGGCAAGGCCGAATTCGGCGAGCCAGCTCTGGTGGATAATCGGCGAGCGCGAGTGCCAGACCGGCCAACCGGTGACGAAGGCTTTCGGGCCCGCGGGAATCGCTGCGACGCTATCGGGATCGAAGATCGAACCCTCGCCGCGCGGGCGGTCGGCGCCGCTGACGTAAGGCCGCGGCGTCCACTCCGCGTCGGCGTCAGCCATCGATCTCGCCCCGTTGGCGCAGCTCCTTCAACAGTGGCAGCAGCGGCAGGCCGATGATGGTGAAATAATCGCCCTCGATCTTTTCCATCAACTGGATGCCTTCCTTCTCGATCTGATAGGCGCCGACACTGGTCGTCGCCTTCTGGCCGGCGGCGGCGAGATAGCGGCCGATAAAGCCCGGATCGAGCTGGCGCAGGGTAATGGCGGCCGTGGCGACGTGGCGCCAGGTGACCACGCCGTCCTCGACCAGCACCACGGCGCTGTTCAGCGTATGGGTGCGACCGGAGAGCTTCAAAAGCGTACGCCGCGCCTCTTCCATATTGGCCGGCTTGTAGAATATCTCGTCGTCGAGCGAGAGGGTCTGGTCGGCGCCGATGACGATCTCGCCCGGATGACGCTCGGAAACGTCAGTCGCCTTGGCCTCGGCGAGGATCGACGCCACGTCTTCCGGCGAAACGCCGGATTCCAGCAGCGGCGCCTCGACCGCTCGCTCGTCGAGTTCGCAAGGCTCGACGGTGAAGTCGATGCCCGCGTTCTTGAGGAGTTCCTTGCGGTGGATGCTGCCGGAGGCGAGCACGATGCCCTTGGCCATTGGGTCCCCATTTTAACCGTTTCTTCATGTCCGACAGGCTTGATAGCGCCTCGAGGGCGGAAACGCCATTGGCGCCGCCGGGACTCGATTCGGCAACGCTTCGCAAGGGGCCGGCCGCCTTTGCCCCCGGAATTCCGCCGGGCCTGTGGGTTAAGGAAGCGTTAAGCCGGCCCGCCGCCGTGACGCTCCGGACCGAGGCGCATAAGTCGGCTTTCGTCCACAATCGGTGGCGATGCACGGCCTGTGTGCGCGTAGCCCGGCATTTGTGGACAGCGCGTGTTCATCCCACGCTTTCCACAGCTCCCGGACAGGTTTTTGGCCACGCGGATGCCTCGCTAACATCCTGACGAATTTCGCGGATTGCCTAAAAGTTTAATGTTTCTCACACCGCTGGTCCAAAACCGATCGTCGCAGGCTGTGGACGCGCGCAAAACGCCCGCCATCTACCGCGCCTTGTGAATTCCGGCTATCCACCGAGTCATAGAATCAGAATAACGATTTCTCTTGAAATCTTTCTTTTTTATTAGGAGCCCAAACCTGATGCAGACGCGCAAGCTGGTCCGAGTCCTGGAAGGCGAAAGCGTCTTTCCCCCTCCGGTGTGGCTCATGAGACAGGCCGGCCGCTACCTTCCCGAATATCGGGCAACCCGGGAAAAGGCCGGGGGGTTCCTGGATCTCTGCTACAATCCGGATCTGGCGACCGAGGTCACCTTGCAGCCGATCCGCCGCTTCGGTTTCGACGCGGCGATCCTGTTTTCCGACATCCTCGTGATTCCGGACGCGCTGGATCGGGGTCTGCATTTCGTCCAGGGTGAAGGGCCGAAACTGACGCCGATCCGCCCCGACGAGATCGCCCATCTCGATCCGTCGCGCGGCGAAACCCATCTGGCCCCGGTGATCGCGACGGTCGGCCGGCTGCGCCAGGAACTACCCGACGAGACAGCGCTGATCGGCTTTTGCGGCGCGCCCTGGACCGTGGCGACCTACATGATCGCCGGCCACGGGACGCCGGATCAGGCTCCGGCGCGGTTGTTCGCCTATCGCCATCCGGCCGAGATGGAAACGCTCCTCTTCATGCTGGCGGAGATGAGCGCCGATTATCTGATCCGCCAGTTGCAGGCGGGCGCCGATTGCGTCCAGATATTCGATTCCTGGGCCGGCGTTCTCGACGAGGCGTCGTTCGAAGCCTATGCCGTGCGGCCGGTCGCGCGGATGGTGGAAAAGGTCCGCACCGCGGTGCCCGGCGCGAAGATCATCGGTTTCGCCAAGGGCGCGGGAACGCTGTTGAACACCTATCGCCAGAAGACCGCCATCGACGCGGTCGGCCTCGACTGGTCGGTGCCGGTGTCCCAGGCGAAGGAATTGCAGAAAGCCGGCGCCGTCCAGGGCAATCTCGACCCGCTGCGGCTGATCGCCGGCGGCAAGGCGCTGGAAGACGGCGTCGACCGGATCCTCGAAAATCTCGGCGACGGGCCGTTGATATTCAATCTCGGCCACGGCATCACGCCCGAGGCGCCGATCGCGCACGTCGAAGCCCTTCTCAATCGCATCAGGACCGCCAAGGCATGAATCAAGACAATTCCTCGTCAGGCAAGCCTATGGACAAGCCCGCCAGTGGCGGCCGAACGGCCGTCGTCGCCCTCGTCGCACTGGCGCTTGTCGCAGCCCTGTTCGTTTTGGTTCCGGTCGAGTGGCAGCTCTGGATCAAGGCATTCCACGTCTTCGTCATCATCGCCTGGATGGCCGGGATGCTCTATCTGCCGCGGCTGTTCGTCTATCACGCGGAGGCGGGTCCGGGCACGCCGCAGTCCGAAACCTTCAAGGTGATGGAACGGCGGCTGCTCAAGGGCATCATGACGCCCTCGATGATCGTGAGCTGGGTGCTCGGCCTGTGGCTCGCCTGGAAGGTGTTCGAATTCCAGGGAGGCTGGATCCATGCCAAGATCGCCCTCGTCCTAGTCATGTCCGGCCTGCACGGTTATCTGTCCGCTTCATTCAAGCGGTTCGAGCGGGACGCGAACACCAAATCCGGCAAGTTCTGGCGGGTGATGAACGAAGTGCCGGCGGTTGTCCTGATCCTGATCATCATTTTGGTCGTGGTGAAACCGTTCTGATCGCTGACGACAGCGGGGATGTGTCGGTTGCAAAAGCCCGAAACGACGGCTCTCGTGGTCATGGGCCCCTCGGGGGTCGGCAAGACGACGACGGCAGAGCTCCTGGCCGCCCGTCTCGGCTGGCCCTTCGCCGAGGCTGACCGGTTTCATTCGGCGGCGAATATCGCCAAGATGGAATCCGGCCAGCCGTTGAACGACGCCGATCGCGGGCCCTGGCTGTCCGCCATTCGCGACTGGATCGCCGCAGAGGCGAGGCAGGGCGTGTCGAGCGTCGTCGCGTGCTCGGCCTTGAAGCGGCGCTATCGGGATGTCCTGCGCGAGGCCGCACCGCGGGTGCGTTTTGTGGCGCTTACCGCCGACCAGCACCTCGTCGGCGAGCGCTTGGGCGGGCGGACGGGGCACTATATGCCGACATCGCTTGTCCAGTCGCAATTCGACGATCTGGAACCGCTGCAGGCGGACGAGGACGGTGTGGCCGTCTCCGTCGGTGTCCCACCCGAAGCAGTCGTGGGCCAAGCCCTCGCGGCGCTCGGGTTCGGCGGCGACGAATAACCGGCCGCCAACCTCTGCAAGGAAGGCCTTGGTGACGCGGCGGTAACCGCGATAGGAGGCTGTGGCGGAGGGCGCCAATGCGCCTCTTGCGCCGTCACGCCGCTACCGCTATATCACACATGACTATCCCGCCTTCTCGGACGCTGCGTGATCATTATCGGTCGCCACGTCCCTGCCGCAGAACCATTTCGCGTTTCCGGCCCCCAGCGTTTCCCCCTTGTCGCCTTTCATCTGTTTCGACGCGATCCGTCGGCACGAACCCCAAAAGAGCCTATTTCCGAATGAAACTTCAGGACCTGAAGAACAAAAGCGCACCCGAATTGATCGCGTTCGCCGAAGAGAACGTGGTCGAAAACGCCTCCGTTCTGCGCAAGCAGGAGTTGTTGTTCGCGATTCTCAAGCAACTCGCGGCCCAGGAAGTCGAGATCATCGGCGAAGGTGTCGTCGAAATTCTCCAGGACGGTTTTGCTTTTCTGCGTTCGCCCGAGGCGAACTATTTGCCGGGCCCGGACGATATCTACGTATCGCCATCGCAGATCCGTAAATTCCAGCTGAAGACCGGCGATACGGTCGAGGGGCCGATCCGCAGTCCCAAGGACGGCGAGCGCTATTTCGCGCTGCTCAAGGTCAACACGATCAATTTCGACGATCCCGAGAAGATTCGCCACAAGAGCCACTTCGACAATCTGACCCCGCTCTATCCGACCGAACGGTTCAAGATGGAGCTCGACGATCCAACCTCCAAGAAGGATATGTCGGCCCGCGTCATCGATCTCGTCGCTCCGCTCGGCAAGGGCCAGCGCGCGTTGATCGTTGCCCAGCCGCGCACCGGCAAGACGGTGCTTCTGCAGAACATTGCCCATTCGATCACGGCGAACCATCCGGAATGCTATCTGATCGTTCTGTTGATCGACGAGCGGCCCGAGGAAGTGACCGACATGCAGCGGTCGGTGAAGGGCGAAGTGGTGTCGTCGACATTTGACGAACCGGCGCAGCGTCACGTCCAGGTTGCCGAAATGGTGATCGAAAAGGCCAAGCGCCTGGTGGAACATGGCCGCGACGTCGTCATCCTGTTGGATTCGATCACCCGCCTCGGCCGCGCCTACAACACCACCGTGCCGTCGTCGGGCAAGGTGCTGACCGGCGGTGTCGACGCCAACGCCCTGCAGCGGCCGAAGCGCTTCTTCGGCGCGGCGCGCAATATCGAGGAGGGCGGCTCGCTGACCATCATCGCGACGGCGCTGATCGACACCGGCAGCCGCATGGACGAGGTGATTTTCGAAGAGTTCAAGGGCACCGGCAACTCCGAGATCGTGCTTGATCGCAAGGTGGCCGACAAGCGTATCTACCCGGCGATGGACATTCTGAAGTCCGGCACCCGCAAGGAAGACCTGCTGGTCCCGCGCGCCGATCTGCAGAAGATTTTCGTGCTGCGCCGGATCTTGTCGCCGATGGGCACGACCGACGCGATCGAATTCCTGAACGACAAGCTGAAGCAGACCAAGAGCAATGCGGATTTCTTCGATTCGATGAACACCTGATCGCGTTCGGATCACCGGATACGAATGGCGTGACTCACGTGAAACGGCGGTCCTTCGAGGCCGCCGTTTTGGTTTGCGCCGCGCCTCGGCATGAGGGGGAGAGCATGGGACGGGAAAGCTGTCGCATGGAACCATGAGGAAGCGGAAATGAGCGAAAAACCGGACGCGGTAGCGCGGGTCGAGGCCGACGCCGAAGCCAATGGCCTCAAGATTGTCGTCGTCGAAACCGCCCGATCGGCGCGGTCGGCGGAGGAAGCGGCGGAGGCCGTCGGCGCCAGCGTCGGCCAGATCGTCAAATCCCTGGTGTTTAAGGGCACCGCGACCGGCCAAGCCTATCTCCTGCTGGTGTCGGGGGCCAACCGTGTCGAGGAGGCAGCGATGGCGGTTCATTTCGGCGAGGCGCTGGAGCGGCCCGACGCCGATTTCGTCCGTCAGGCGACGGGGTTCGCCATCGGTGGTGTCTCGCCGCTGGGGACCTCGAGCAAGCTTTCCACTTTGATGGACGAGGATTTGTTTCAGTACGCCACCGTCTGGGCCGCTGCGGGAACGCCGCGGCAGGTCTTCGAGGTGGTGCCGCTGCAATTGCGCAGCGCCACCGGGGCGACCGTCGGTCGGGTGACATAGCCGCTTGGCGCGATGCGGTCCCGTATCAAGCCTTCTCGCCGCTCAACGCCTTCGCCAACGCTTCGGAATCGTAGAGCGGTGGATGACAGACGCGACCCTTGCACAAATAGGCGGCCGGCCGGCGCAAGGGGCGCATTGCGGCGGTCGGCAGTTGCTCCGGAAGCCGATTCGGATCGGCAAGGACGAGATCGAGGCGATCGAGATCGACGCTCTGATGGGCCTTCATGAGCATCTCGGCGAATCCGGGATCGTCCGGTGTGCCGATCACGCAGAGTTCGCTGCCGCGCCGTAGCCGCCCCGTGGCCCCAACGATGCCAGGAAAGCCGGCCGCTCCCTGGCCGATGCGCCCGGCGGCGAGGAGGGCCGCCCTTTCGGCCCGTTCCCCGATCTCGATCGCGCCGCTGGCCTGGGCAAGCATGGCAAGCCCTTCGATGACAAGAGCGGTGCCGCCTGGAATCGCATCGTCCTGATCGCCGCGCAGGCGTATCATCACATCCGACGCGTCGGCGGCGTTCAGATAGTGGCCGCCGTCGCCATCATTATGCCAGCGTTCGAGCTCGTCGGCGAACCAGCGGGCACGATCGAGGTAACGCTCATCGAGGGCTGCGGTGAACAACGCGACCGCGGCCTGGATCAAGGCGCCATAGTCGGAGGAAAGCGCCAGACCGGTCGTTCGTCCGGCCCGGGCGGCATGGCGAAGACGATCGTCGACGATCATACGCCGGATGACGAACTCGAAGGCATCACGGGCGAGGGCAAGCGCATCGTCGTTCCCGAAAACGCCGCCGATTTCGGCCAGAGACCGGATCATCAGCCCGTTCCAGTCGGCGAGAACCTTGTCGTCGCGGCCTGGCCGAGGCCGCCTGGCGCGCGCCTCCAGGAGGGTCTGACGTTCCTCGGCAAAGTCCGGATCGCTCGACGCGGCGCCCGGATGCAGACCATGCAGGATCGAATGACCCTCCCAATTGCCGGCCTCGTCGACGTCGAAGGCGGACTTGAACCGCGTCGCGCGATGGCCGAGCAGGCGGTCGATCTCGGCAGCCGACCAGACATAATAGGCGCCCTCCTCCGAATGGCCGTCGGCGTTCAGGCTGTCGGCGTCGAGCGATGCGGCGAGGCCGCCACCCTCGACGAGCATTTCGCGGCGAAGCCAGCCGATCGTCTCGTCGATACGGCATCGAAACAGATCGTCGCCGGTCATCCGGTAGGCCCAACCGAGATGGCGCAGGAACTGGGCGTTGTCGTAGAGCATCTTCTCGAAATGCGGCACCAGCCAGCGTTCGTCGGTCGAATAGCGGTGCAGGCCGCCGCCGAGATGGTCATAGATGCCGCCGAGCGACAGCGCCCGCACGGTCTTGAGAAAGGCCTGGCGATGACCGGCCGAGCCGGTCTCGAAGGCCGAGCGGGCGAGAATTTCCATGAATGGCGCGTTCGGGAATTTGGGCGCGCCGCGAAGACCGCCTTGTATCGGGTCGATCATCTGCCCGATGCGGGCCGCCGGGCCGGTCGGATCGAGCGCCGTCAGCGGTCCCGGCGCCGCGGAACGAGAGAGGAACTCGCTCAGACGTCCGGAAATCGCGCCGGCGCTGGTGGTCAGATCGGCGCGCTTCTCGCGCCAGGCCTTGGCGACAGCCTCCAGCACCTGGACAAAACCGGGGCGGCCGTAACGGGCGTCCTTGGGAAAATACGTGCCGCCGAAGAATGGCTGGCCGTCCGGCGTGAGGAACATGGTCATCGGCCAGCCGCCCTGTTCGCCCATCGCCTGCAGCGCGGTCATGTAGAGATGGTCGATATCGGGGCGCTCTTCGCGATCCACCTTCACATTGACGAAATCGCGGTTCATCGCCGCCGCCACGGCCTCGTCCTCGAAGCTTTCGTGCGCCATGACATGGCACCAGTGACAGGCCGCGTAGCCGATGGACAAAAGGATCGGCCGGTCGAGGGCGTGCGCCTCGGCCAGCGTCGTGTCGGCCCATTCCCGCCAGTTGACCGGATTGTCGCGATGCTGCAGGAGATAGGGGCTGACGGCATCGCCCAGCCGGTTGTCGCGCGCGTCGTTCATGAAGACCCCGTGGTTTCACCGCTTGAACCGAGAAGCCTAAGGCAAGCCATCGTCAATTTCGAGGGCGGCTTCCCGGGCGAGGGCGTGTCGGGCGGAAACGCGCGGGTCTGTGTCCCGTCCGGCGGTTGCGAACACCCGTGGAAGCTGGTTTTGTCGGCTTCGACCATTACGGAATAGACCGAGCCGCGCGTTTGATCCCATCCGATACTATAGCCGCGCTGTCCTCCGGCGCGCTGCCCTCCGGTGTCGCCGTCGTGCGTGTCAGCGGACCGTCCGCTCGGATTGTCATGGAGAGCCTCGCCGGCGGAGTGCCGCCGGAACGTCGCGCCAGCCTTCGCAGATTTCGCGACGCGGCCGGCGCGACTATCGACCGTGGCATCGCGGTCTTCTTTCCGTCGCCGGGCAGCGTCACCGGCGAGGATCTCGCCGAATTTCACCTGCATGGCGGGCGTGCGGTCGTTGCCGCCTTTCTCGACGCGGCGACGGCACTTCCCGATGTTCGTCTGGCGGTCGCCGGCGAGTTCACGCGGCGGGCTTTCGAGAATGGCCGCATCGACCTGACCGAGGCCGAGGGGCTGGCTGATCTCATCTCGGCCGAGACCGAGGCGCAGCGCCGCATGGCGGTGGCGCAGGCGGGCGGAGCGCTGCGCGCCATCTACGAAGACTGGATGCGGCGGTTGACCGAAGCGCGGGCGATGATCGAGGCTTCGTTCGATTTCGCCGACGAGGGCGATGTCGGTGACGACGTCACCGGCGGCGTCGCGACCAAGATCGCGGCGCTCACCGATGAGATGCGGACCCATCTCGCCAAGGCCGACCATGGCGAGATCCTGCGCGAGGGCTATCGGGTGGCGATCGTCGGTGCCCCAAATGCCGGAAAATCCAGCCTGCTCAATGCCCTGGCCGATCGGGAGGTGGCGATCGTCACCGAAGTGCCGGGGACGACGCGCGATGTCATCGAGGCGACGCTCGATCTCGGCGGCGTTCCCGTACGTTTCTCAGACACTGCCGGAATCCGGGAAACCGCCGACGTGGTGGAGGCGATCGGCGTTGAGCGGGCCAAGGCCGTGATGGATTCGGCGGATCTGGTCCTGGCGCTGGTCGACCCACAATCGGGACACGGTCCGTTCGCGCGGTTCGCGGAGCTTTTGACTCACGTGAAACATCCGATGATGCTCGCCGCGTCGGAGGCGGCGCGGGACGACGTAGTGACGGGAATGTCCCGGCCCCGACGCCATATTCTGACCGTTCGCACCAAGGTGGACCGCCCCGAACCGCACGGTCTGGCGGCCCGGTTCGGCGGCGAATGGGACGATTTCGCCTTCGACTTCGGCATTTCCACCCAATCCGGCGAGGGGATGTCGGCGCTTGTCGCCCATGTCGCGGCCCTGGCGGTCGACGCGGCAGGCGATCCGGACGAGGCGGTGCCGATGCGGACTCGTCACAAGGAGTTGGTCGCCGATGCCTTGCGGATTCTCGAACAATTCGTGTCGAAGCCGGACATGCCGCCGGAAGTGGGGGCGGAAACCCTGCGGCGGGCTGGCAACCGTCTCGGCGCGCTGACCGGCCAGGTCGGCGTCGAAGACCTTCTGGACGTCATCTTTTCCGAATTCTGCATCGGCAAATGAGGGAAGACGGGCCTGTTGCCGCTTTTGCGCTTGCGTTGTCTCCGAGCGATTGAGCCTTTATAGGCTTGGCGTCACTGCAAAAATGTTTGCCTGTCGGTGCCGAAACCCCTTTCGCGGGTGTCCCGCCCCGTACCGCCCAACCAGTATCCGAGACCCATGCGCGATTCGCCCCTCCCCGCAACGTTCGATTACGACGTCGTCATCATCGGCGGTGGCCATGCCGGCTGCGAGGCCGCCAGTGCCGCGGCGCGAGCCGGGGCGCGGACCGCACTGGTGACCCACCGCTTCGACACGATCGGCGCGATGAGCTGCAATCCGGCGATCGGCGGTATCGGCAAAGGCCATCTCGTGCGCGAGATCGACGCGCTGGGCGGATTGATGGGCCGGGTTGCCGACGCGGCCGGCATCCAGTTCCGGCTGCTCAACCGGCGTAAGGGACCAGCGGTGCGCGGACCGCGGACCCAGGCCGACCGGCGGCTTTACCGCGAGGCAATGCAGGCGGCGATCAAGTCCCATGCCGATCTCGACGTGGTCGAAGGCGATGTCGCCGATCTGGTGCTGGACGAGCGGAACCGGGTGAGCGGCGTGGTCCTCGGCGACAGCCGCGCCATCCACTGCCGGGCCGTGGTGCTGACCACAGGGACGTTCCTGTCGGGTCTGATCCATATCGGGGACCGGACGATCCCGGCCGGGCGCATGGGCGAGGATCCCTCGACGGGTCTTTCGGGAACGCTGCAGCGGCTCGGCCTGACTCTGGGCCGGCTGAAGACCGGCACGCCGGCGCGGCTCGACGGCCGCACGATCGACTGGAGCGGGCTCGACCGCCAGAGCCCGGACGCCGAGCCGGTTCCGTTTTCCTATCTGACGAAGGCAATCACCAACCCGCAGATCGATTGCGGGATCACCCGGACGACGCCGGAAACCCATCGGATCATCCGTGAGAATATCGGTCGTTCGGCGCTCTATTCCGGCCAGATTGCCGGTGCGGGGCCGCGTTACTGCCCCTCGATCGAGGACAAGATCGTCAAGTTCGGCGACCGCGACGGCCACCAGATATTCCTTGAGCCGGAAGGGCTTGACGACGACACGATCTATCCGAATGGCGTGTCGACCTCCCTGCCCGAGGACGTCCAGTTGCAGTTCCTGCGTTCCATACCGGGACTTGAGCGGGTGGCGGTGCTGAAGCCGGGCTATGCCATCGAATATGATCACGTGGATCCGCGCGAACTCGACCGGCATCTGGCGGTTCGCCGGGCGGAGGGCCTGTTCCTCGCCGGCCAGATCAACGGCACGACGGGCTACGAGGAAGCCGCGGCGCAGGGGATCGTCGCCGGGATCAACGCGGCGCGGCTTGCTGGCGGCGCGGAGCCTGTCGGCATCGGCCGGGCCGACGCCTATATCGGTGTGATGATCGACGATCTCACCCGCACCGGGGTGTCCGAGCCCTATCGCATGTTCACCTCGCGGGCCGAATTCCGCCTTTCGCTTCGGGCCGACAATGCCGACCGCCGCTTGACGCCGCTCGGCCTGTTGCTCGGCATCGTCGACGCGGAACGCCGCACGGCCTTCGAAGAAAGCGAGGCGGCGCTCGCAAAAGCGCGCGCGATGCTCGTATCCGCCAAGCTGACGCCGTCCGAAGCCCAGCGACATGGGCTGTCGGTCAATCAGGACGGTCGCCGCCGCTCGGCCTGGCAGCTGCTCTCGCAATCCGAAATCGACCTGGACCGGCTGACCGCGATCTGGCCGGAGTTCGACGATATCGGTGGTCCTATCCGGGAGCGGATCGAGATCGAAGCCGGCTACGATGTCTATCTGGAACGCCAGCGGCGCGATCAGGAACGCCTGCGCCGGGACGAAAACCGGACGATCCCGGACGATCTCGACTTTTCCGCTCTTACCGGCCTGTCCAACGAATTGCGGCAAAAGCTCATGACTCGTCGCCCGGCGTCAATTGCCGAAGCTGAAGGGATTGACGGGATGACGCCGGCCGCTCTCGCGCTGATCCTCGTCGCCATGCGGCGCAGTGAGGTCGTTCGTGCGGCGTGAACGGAGTTTTCCGCCGGAGCGGCAGCCGGCAGCCAAACCAAGGCGCAAAGCTTCACCTCGGCCCGCCGAGGGGGCGGCGCAACAGGCGGAGGGGCGCGCCTATTTTCTCGAAACCCACGATGTTTCACGTGAAACGCTGGCGCGTCTGGATCGATATGTCGCGCTGCTGACCGAATGGCAGCGCCAGATCAACCTTGTCGCCCCGGCGACGATCGGCGATGTCTGGTCGCGCCACATCGCTGATTCGCTTGTGCTGGAGCGCCTGCTGCCGCCGTTTCAGCGCTGCGTGGATCTTGGCTCCGGTGCGGGCCTGCCCGGCCTTGTCGTGGCCGCGGTACGGGCGGAACAGGGCGGCATCGTCGATCTTGTCGAGAGCAACGCCAAAAAGGCGGCGTTCCTGCGCGCCGTCCAGCGCGGACTCGGTCTCGCCGGGACGGTTCACGCCGCGCGGATCGGGGATTGCGGCGCGGCGCTGGCAGCGGCTGATCTGGTGACCGCGCGCGCTCTGGCGCCGCTTCCCGAGCTATTAGCGTTTGTGGCGCCTCATATCGGGACGTCGGCGCGATGCTTTTTTCAAAAGGGCCGTAGTCATGAACAGGAAATTAACCAAGCGGCTGCCCATTGGCGATTCACCATGATAAAGCATGAATCGAACGTCGAGAATGGTTCGGCCATCCTCGAAATCGGTGACATTGCGCGGCGTTAGGCAAATGCCATGCTCTCGCGAAGTCGGGGCGCTGTCCGGCGAACCTTCGGGCAAGCCGTAATCGACCGGCAAATGAGCGTGAGCGGCCGTCGTCACGATGCGGGAGGCGACCGATGGATGCGATAAGCGGGCAGCCGATGCGGATCATCACAATAGCCAACCAGAAAGGCGGCGTCGGCAAGACCACGACCGCCATCAACCTCGCCACCGCGCTTGCGGCGGTCGGCAAGCGGACGTTGTTGATCGATCTCGATCCCCAGGGTAATGCGTCGACCGGGCTCGGGATCGAAAAGGACGACCGTGACGTCTCGTCCTACGACGTGCTGATGGAGGCGGCCTCGATTTCCGAGGCGGCGACGGCGACGGCGGTGCCAAGCCTGTCGATCATCCCGTCGACGCTCGACCTCCTCGGCCTGGAGATGGAAATCTCCGGGGCGCCCGGCCGGGCTTACCGGCTGCGCGACGCCCTGCATTTCCATCAGGTCGACACGCCGCTGTTCGATTTCGTCCTGATCGATTGTCCGCCATCTCTGAATCTGCTGACGATCAACGCCATGGCGGCGGCGGATTCGATCCTGGTGCCGCTGCAGTGCGAGTTCTTCGCGCTGGAAGGGCTCAGCCAGTTGCTCCAGACGGTCGAACAGGTTCGCGATACGCTGAACCCCGCCTTGGCACTGCACGGGATCGTCTTGACGATGTATGACGGGCGTAACAATCTGGCGGCGCAGGTGGTCCGGGACGTGCGCTCCTATATGGGCGAACATGTCTATGACACGATCATCCCGCGCAACGTCCGGGTATCGGAGGCGCCCTCTTTCGGTAAACCCGTGGTTCTCTACGACATGAAGTGTCCGGGCAGTCAGGCCTATATCCGCCTGGCCTCGGAAATCATTCAACGCGAGCGACGACTGGTGGCCGCGTGACGGCGCGCGAGGACGGACCGCCTCCCAGGGCGGATTTTCGCGGAAACCGGACCGATGAAGGCGGGGAGACGAGAATGAACGAAGACAAATCGCGGCAGCGGCTGGGACGCGGCCTCGCCTCGCTGATCGGAACCGGCGGCATCGTGCCGCCAAGACCGATGCCCGGCCATGGCGGATCCGAGGCGGCGCCGGCCGCGATCCCGGCCGAGCGCTTCGTCGCCCTGGACAGGATTTCGCCCAATCCCAACAATCCGCGCCGCCGTTTCGACGAGGCCGATCTCAACGACCTTGCCGCCTCGATCAAGAATCACGGCGTGGTCCAGCCATTGCTGCTGCGTCCGAAGCCGGGCCAGCCGGAATCGTTCGAGATCGTCGCCGGCGAACGGCGCTGGCGCGCCGCCCAGGCGGCCGGCCTCAGCGAGGTCCCGGTCGTGCTGCGCGACATCGGCGACCGCCAGTCGCTGGAAATCGCGATCATCGAAAACGTCCAGCGCGCCGATCTCAATGCGGTCGAAGAGGCTCAGGCCTACGAGACGCTGATCGATGAACATGGCTACACCCAGTCCGATCTCGCCGACGTGCTCGGCAAGAGCCGCAGCCATGTGGCCAACACGCTGCGATTGCTGAAATTGCCGGAGGCAGTGCGCGGCATGGTCGTGGATGGCACGTTGTCGCCGGGCGCCGCGCGGACCGTCGTGACCGCCGACGATCCGCTCGCGCTGGCGAATGACATCGTGGTGCGGGGCTTGAGCGTGCGCGAGGCGGAGGATCTGGCCCGCAAATCCGCGGAGACGGTGGAAGACCAGCCGCTCAAGCCCGCGCGCAAAAGAAAGCGCAAGGCGGCTGCGGAGCGCGATGCCGATGTCGTGGCGCTGGAGAATCTGCTGGCGCAGGCGCTTGGAATGCCGGTGGAAATCCGGGTCGAGGGGGAACGCGGATCGATCCGCATCGACTATGCCGATCTGGAGCAGCTCGACGAAATCTGCGGTCTGTTGCAGACCCGAACCCAGCGCCGGGCTGGGCAGGAGCCGCGGGTGCGCGGGCTGTAGAAAAGTCGCGTCCGGGTCGGCCGTCCGACTCACGTGAAACACGACGCCGGCCCGGGTGTCGTCGTCTGGAGGCTCTCAGGCGCGGCCGCCCCGGGCGCGCAGGCGAGCCGCCTCCACGGCGATGTCGAGCAAGGTCTTTTGGGTGATCGTCAAGGCGAGCCCTCCTTCCTTGCGACTCATGAGGATGTCGCGCTCGATCCGCTGGAGAATGGCGGTGATCTCTTCCAGCGGCCAGGCCGCCAGCGCGGCCTCGAGAGCCGCCTTGCGCCGGAAATGCGGCCGTCGCCGCTCGACCACGCGCCCGATCGCCTCGCCGCCGCGCTCGACCATCTCGCGCATGGTCTGGAGCTGCTGGAAATAGCGCAACAGATTCTGGTGCAGCTGGAAGGTGGCTGTCCCGGCCGACACCAGCCGGTCGATGAGATGCGGCAGGCGCTTGACCTCGCCGCTCGCCGCGGCGTCGATGGTCTCGTCAAGCGTGTCGGCCGAGACGTCGCCGACGATTGCCCGCACATCGGCCTCGGTTACCGACGGCGCGCCCAAAGCGTAGAGACAGAGTTTACGGACTTCGCCGCGGGAGGCAAGGCGATTGGCCCCGAGGCGGGCGCGCAGTTCGTCGCGCGCCTCCCGGTCGATCGACAACCCGCTTTGGCCGAGTTCCTCGTCGATCATCCGGTCGATTGCCCTGCCCTCGTCCTGGTAACAGGGCAGCGCCATGGCGAAGCGCCCCCGCTCGACGTTGTTTCGAAGCGCGGCGCTCTTCTTGAGGTCGCCGGCTTCGACGACGACGAGGGCGCCTTCAAGCCGCGAAGCGGCGAGATCGCCGACCGCTTCCGCCAGAGCCTTCCCGGCGCCGGCGCCTCGCACCCGAATGAGACGGTGTCCGCCGAACATCGAGACGGTTCGGGCCTCGTCATAGAGCCGGCCGATATCCTTCTCCAACTCGTCGGCCGCCAGCGTCACCGCCGCGAAGGGGTCGTCGCGGTCGACGCCGGACATCTCGGCGATCTTGGCGGAGCGTTCGGCGACGAGACCCGGATCGGGGCCGTAAAGCAGGATGACCGGAAACGAAAAATCGGGGCGCGAGAGAAACGCCTCGACCTCGCCCGCCTTCTTTTGCGCCATTGTCCGCGTCCGTCCTTGCGATCTGTCGTGCCAATGTCCTTCATCGCCCGCCGGTGATGGCGCTTGCCGTCAGACGCCGGCCTTTCGGAGCGCGCGCGCGAGCGCAATTTCCAGCTGGGCGGCGACGTCCTCACCCGCCTGCTGGCGCGCGTCGATCAGCGCGCGCTGACTTTGATACAGCTGGTCGGTTCGATCGAATGGCACCGTCGCGGTGCGACTGGCTGCATCGACAACCTGATTGTCCGACATCCGGACCAGCTGATATCGCGCGGTCATGCGGTAGAGGGCGGAGCTGAGCCCGCCTCCCGCCTCGATGGCGATTCCGGTTTCGCCACCGTTGACACTCAGACGAACCTCATAGAGCGGTTGGGCCACCCGCTTTCCCTGGTTCAGCCGCGACAGGAGGGCGTTGCGGACGATCTGATCGGTCCGCGAATTGGCCTCTGAAACGGCGATTCGGCCACGCAGCGCCGCCAGGGCGCCACCGGGCGCAAGCATGTCCGCATTGTCGGCGGACGCATATAGCGGCCGGGCGGTGCAAGCCGGCAGCGCCAAAATCGCCAGGGCGAGGCCGACGGCCACAAGGGCGCGTGACCGCGCGGGATCAGAGGACGACATTCACGATTCTCCCGGGGACGACCACGATACGCTTCGGCGCGTTGCCGGCGAGTGCCGACTGGACGAAGTCGAGCGCCAGCGCCGCCTGTTCCACGTCAGGTTTGCCGGCCGCGACCGGCATGGTCAAGTCGCCGCGCTTCTTGCCGTTGATCTGGACCGGCAGCGTGACCGTATCGTCGCGCAACAGCGCCGGGGCGACGTTCGGCCAGGGCGCCGCCGCGGCAAGCCCTTGCTCGCCCAATTCGGCCCAGCACGCCTCTGCCAGATGCGGCATCATCGGCGCGATCAGGCGGACCAGAATCGACAGCGCCTCCCGGGCCGCCCCCTTCAGCGCCGGATCACTGTCGCTGGAAACCTTGGGAAGCGACGCGGCAAGCGTGTTGACGAGTTCGTAGATCCGCGCGACCGCCTTATTGAAGGCCAGACGCTCGATGTCGTCGGCAACGCCGGCGGCGGTGCGGTGCGCGGCGCGGCGGATCGCCAAGACGGACGCGTCCTCGCCGGAGCCTTGCTCAGGCGCCCTGGCGAGGCGCGGCGCGGTGTCGGCGACCAGGCGCCACAACCGCTGCACGAAGCGGTGGGCGCCCTCGACGCCGGCTTCCGTCCAGATCACGTCGCGGTCGGGGGGCGAATCCGACAGCATGAACCAGCGCGCCGTGTCGGCGCCATAGGAGGCGATGATGTCGTCCGGATCGACGACGTTCTTCTTCGATTTCGACATCTTTTCGATGCCGCCGATCTCCAGCGCGGCACCGGTTGAGACCCGGGTCGCGACGCGGCCGCTCTCGCCTTCCGCAATCGCCACGTCGGCCGGGGGCACCCATTCGCGGCCCTCGCGATAGGTTTCGTGCACCACCATGCCTTGCGTGAACAGGCCCTTGAACGGCTCGTCGAGATCGAGATGGCCGCAGGCCCGCATCGCCCGGACGAAGAAGCGCGAATAGAGAAGATGCAGGATCGCGTGCTCGATGCCGCCGATATACTGGTCGACCGGCAGCCAGGCATTGGCGGCCTGCGGATCGGTCGGCGCGTCGGCATGGGGCGCGGTGAAGCGGGCGAAATACCAGGAGGAATCGACAAAGGTGTCCATCGTGTCGGTTTCGCGTCGCGCGGTTCCGCCGCATTGCGGGCAGATAGCATCGCGCCAGGTCGGGTGCCGGTCGAGCGGATTGCCGGGCTTGTCGAAATCGATGTCGTCGGGAAGCTTGACGGGGAGGTTTGCCTTGGCCTCCGGCACGACGCCGCAAGCCTCGCAATGCAGCACCGGGATCGGGCAGCCCCAGTAGCGCTGGCGCGAGATGCCCCAGTCCCGCAGGCGGTAGCGCGTGACACCCTTGCCCAGGCCCTCGGCCTCAAACCAGTCGATCGTGCGGTCGATCGCTTCCTGGCTCGTCAGCTCCGCAAGACCGGCGAAATGATCGACAAAGACCACCGTTTCGGACTTCGGCGGGACGAGCGCCTCGGCCTCCACGGGTGTTTCGTCGCCCGGCAGAAAGAACGCGTTACGGACCGGCAAGCCATATTTGCGGGCGAAGTCGAGATCGCGCTGATCGTGCGCCGGACAGCCGAACACCGCGCCGGTTCCGTAGCCCATCAGGACGAAATTTCCGACCCAAACCGACAGATCGCGGTCCTCGGTGGGATGGCGTACCTTCAGACCGGTGTCGAAGCCGCGCTTCTCCGCCTTCTCCAAGGCTTCCTCCGAGGTTCCGACGCGGCGGCATTCGGCATTGAAGGCGGCGAGGTCGGAATTCCCGGCCTCAAGCGCGATCGACAGCGGATGATCGGGGGAGATGGCAAGGAAACTCGCGCCGTGCAGGGTGTCCGGCCGCGTGGAGAAGCAGGTGATCGCATCGTGTCCGGCCAGAGGGGCCGCGAGCGGGAACGGAATCTCGATGCCGCGCGACTTTCCTATCCAGTTCCGCTGCATCGTGCGGACCTTCTCGGGCCAGCCGGGCATGGTGTCGAGCGCGGCGTCGAGATCCTCGGCATAGTCGGTGATCTTGAAGAACCACTGCGTGAGCTCGCGGCTCTCGACCTCGGCGCCGGAGCGCCAGCCCTTGCCGTCGATCACCTGCTCGTTGGCCAGCACCGTCTGGTCGACCGGGTCCCAGTTGACCTTGGATTTCTTGCGATAGGCGAGGCCGTGCTCCAGGAAGTCGAGGAACAGCATCTGCTGGCGGTGATAATAATCGATGTCGCAGGTGGCGAACTCCCGCGACCAGTCCAGCGACAGGCCCATCGACTTGAGCTGGCCGCGCATCGTCGCGATGTTCTGATAAGTCCATTCGCGCGGATGCACCTTGTTCTGCATCGCGGCGTTCTCGGCCGGCATACCGAAGGCGTCCCAGCCCATCGGGTGCAGGACGTTGAAGCCCTTGGCCCGCTTGTAGCGTGCCACCACGTCGCCCATGGCGTAATTGCGCACATGGCCCATGTGGATGCGGCCGGAGGGATAGGGAAACATTTCGAGGACGTAATAGGTCTCGCCGCCTGCGTCGGTGCGGGTCTCGAAGAGTTTTGCCTCTTCCCAGGCCTTTTGCCAGCGGGATTCGGATGCGCGGGGGTTGTAGCGTTCTGATGACATGCGGCGGGTCGGTATCCTGGCGCGGCCATCTGCGGCCGTCGGGCGTGGGCAATGCGGCTTGACTTACTCCGTTGTTCGCGTCCCGTTCAACACGAACCGGCGAGATTTCGCCGAATCGCGGCAAATTCGACGCTGAATGCCGCCGAAGCGGCAAAAGGATGAGCATGGACGAGACGATAGGCGAACGTTACCGGGCGGTGTGCGAACGGATCGCCACGGCGACGAAGGACGCGGGCCGGCCCGACGACGCGGTCGACCGCGTCGCCGTCTCCAAGACCTATGACGCGGAGGCGATCCTGCCGGTGATCGCCGCCGGCCAGCGGATCTTCGGTGAAAACAAGGTGCAGGAGGCCAAGGCCAAATGGCCGGCCCTGCGCACACGCTTCCCCGACATCGAGCTGCGGCTGATCGGCCCGCTGCAGTCGAACAAGGCCGGCGAGGCGGTGGCGCTGTTCGACGTCATCGAGAGCGTCGATCGGGAAAAGATCGCCGCCGCGATCGCCAGGGAAGGCGCCAAGCAGGGCCGGCATCCGCGCCTCTACGTTCAGGTCAATACCGGCGAGGAGCCGCAAAAGGCCGGCATCGCGCCGGGCGAGGCGGCGGCCTTCGTCGCCCGCTGCCGGACCGAGCATGGGCTGGAGATCGAGGGGCTGATGTGCATTCCGCCGGCGGATGAAAATCCCGGCCCGCATTTCGCGCTGCTGGCCAAGATCGCCGGCGAGGCTGGGGTCGCCAAGCTGTCGATGGGCATGTCCGGCGATTTCGAGGCGGCGATCGCCTTCGGCGCGACGTCCGTGCGCGTCGGCTCGGCGATCTTCGGCGAGCGGGAGTACGGCTGACGCGGCGTCGCGGTCAGGATCAAGGCTCCTCGTCCCAGGCTCAGCAACGCAAGGACCGACGGCATTGGCGAAATTGCATGCCGTGCCGGCGACGGATGCGTACAACCCGCCGCAGGGCTGCGGACCGCGGGAAAAGCTTGGCTGGCCAACGATGGAGTGGATAGTTTCCCAAATTGCCTATTCTGATGGGCATCGGCAAAGTCAGGTCTCGGCTTTGCCTCTCGTCATCATCGCAGAGGCCTTCGCATGGCAGAGCAGACAGCGAGCGAGACAGTCTTTGTCCGCAGAACCCTGATCGCGACCGCGATCGTCACGGCCGTCGGCATGGCGGTGTTCGTGTTCTGGACGGCATCGCTGGCCTTTTTCCTCATTCTGGCGGGATTGTTGCTGGCGGCGACATTTACGGGCCTTGCGTCCGGACTCGGATATGCCGGTGTTCCCCGTACGGTCGGCCTTCTGGTGGCCTATCTCCTGCTATTCCTGCTGATCGCGGCGGGCTTCGTCTGGGGCGGGGTGGTGATTTTCCAGCAGTTCAACGACCTCGCCCAAACCGTGGCGGGCCAGATCGACCGGTTGGCGGAAATGGTCCAGGAGTCGGGTTTGTCCGGCGGCACCGAAACGGACGACCAGACGATAGGTGGGTTGCTGCCCAGCGCCTCGGGTCTGTTTTCGTCAGCGTCCCGGGCCGCCTACGCCATCCTCGGCGGCATAGGCAATGCCTTCGTCGTGGCGTTCATCGCTATCTTCGTTTCATGGCAGCCGGATCTCTACCGGCGCGGGATCGTCAATCTGTTTCCGATATCCCGGCGCGCGCGGATCACCGCAACGCTGCGCAACAGCGCGCATCAGCTGACGATGTGGCTGGCCGGCCAGGCGATCTCCATGGCGACGGTTTTCGTCGTCTCGCTTCTCGGCCTGTGGGCCATCGGTATGCCGAACGCCTTCCTGCTGGCGCTGCAGGCGGGACTGCTCGCCTTCGTGCCGACGCTTGGGCCCTTCGTCGCCGGCGTCGTCATCGTCCTGGCGGGCTTTGCCGACAGCCCGCAGATGGCCCTTTACGGCCTCGCGGTCTATGTCGTCATCCAGGGTGTCGAGAGCAATGTCACCCAGCCGATGGCGCAGCGCTGGGCCACCGCCCTGCCCCCGGCCCTGACGCTCGGATCGCAGCTTGTCTTCGGTTTGTTGTTCGGTTTGGTCGGCGTCGCGCTGGCGGTGCCCTTCGTCGCCATCGTCAAGACCATGGTCGAGGATCTTTATGTGAAGGATACGCTTGGCGGCTATGTCGGCGAGACGGCCCCCGCCGAAGACACGCTACCCCCGAAAGTCTGACGGGTCGCGGCTGGACCGCCTCTCCCCTTTCACCCTAAGTTGCCTGCAAGAGGCGGGGGACCGCCGGGACGATACGGGAGGCGACACATGAACATTATCCAGGTCAAGAACGAATGGAAGGCACGCGCGAAGCTCACCAATGACGATTATGAGGCCTGGTACCGCCGCAGCGTCGAGGACCCGGACGGGTTCTGGGGCGAGCACGGCAAGCGCGTCGACTGGATGACGCCCTTCACCAAGGTGAAGAACACCTCCTTCGCCCCCGGCAATATCGACATTCGCTGGTTCGAGGACGGGACGCTCAACGTCGCCGCCAACTGCATCGACCGGCATCTGGACAAGCGCGGCGACCAGACGGCGATCCTTTGGGAAGGAGACGACCCGTCCGAATCGAAGGCGATCACCTACCGCGAACTGCACGCGGAGGTCTGCCGCATGGCCAACGCCCTCAAGGCGCGGGGCGTGAAGAAGGGCGACCGGGTGACGATCTACATGCCGATGATCCCGGAGGCGGCCTATGCGATGCTCGCCTCGGCGCGGATCGGCGCGATCCATTCGGTAGTTTTCGGCGGCTTTTCGCCGGACGCGCTGGCCGGCCGGCTCGACGGCGCCGCCTCGGACGTCCTGATCACCGCCGACGAGGGCCTGCGCGGCGGGCGCACCGTGCCGCTCAAGAAGAACGCCGACCGGGCCTGCGACATCGCCGCGAAGGCTGGCCATGCGGTCAAGACCGTGCTGGTCGTCCGGCGCACCGGCGCCGACGTGCCGTGGACCGAGAGCCGCGACGTGTGGTGGCACGAAGCGCGCGAAAAAGCGTCCGCCGACTGCCCGCCGGAGGAAATGGGCGCCGAGGACCCGCTGTTCATCCTCTACACCTCAGGCTCGACCGGCAAGCCGAAGGGCGTGTTGCACACGACAGGCGGCTATCTCGTCTTTGCCGCGATGACGCACGAATACGTCTTCGATTATCATGACGGCGATATCTACTGGTGTACGGCCGATGTCGGCTGGGTGACCGGCCACAGCTACATCGTCTACGGGCCGCTTGCCAACGGCGCGACGACGCTGATGTTCGAGGGCGTGCCGAACTACCCGGATACCTCGCGTTTCTGGCAGGTCATCGACAAGCACAAGGTCAATATTTTCTACACCGCGCCGACCGCGATCCGGGCGCTGATGGGCGCCGGCGACGACAAGGTGACGACGACGTCGCGCAAGAGCCTCAAGGTGCTCGGGACGGTGGGCGAGCCGATCAATCCGGAGGCATGGAACTGGTACTATCGGGTCGTCGGCGAAGAGCGCTCGCCGATCGTCGATACCTGGTGGCAGACCGAGACCGGCGGCATCCTGATCACGCCGCTGCCGGGGGCGACAGATCTCAAGCCCGGCTCCGCCACACGGCCGTTCTTTGGCGTCATCCCGCAGCTCGTCGACAATGACGGCACGGCGCTGGAGGGCGTGGCCGAAGGCAATCTCTGCATCACCGATTCCTGGCCCGGCCAGATGCGCACGATCTACGGCGATCACGACCGCTTCGAGCAGACCTATTTTTCCACCTACAAGGGCAAGTATTTCACCGGCGACGGGGCGAAATGCGACGAGGACGGCTATTGGTGGATCACCGGCCGCGTCGACGACGTGATCAACGTCTCCGGACACCGCATGGGCACGGCGGAGGTCGAGTCCGCGCTGGTGTCGCATCCCAAGGTGTCCGAGGCGGCCGTGGTCGGCTATCCGCACGACATCAAGGGCCAGGGCATCTACTGCTACGTCACCTTGATGGAGGGCCAAGAGCCGTCCGAAGCCCTGAAGAAGGAGCTTGTCGCCCATGTCCGCGAGGAGATCGGGCCGATCGCCTCGCCGGACAAGATCCAGTTCGCGCCGGGCCTGCCCAAGACCCGCTCGGGCAAGATCATGCGGCGCATCCTGAGGAAGATCGCCGAGGACGACTTTGGCGCGCTGGGCGACACCTCGACGCTTGCCTATCCGGCCGTGGTCGACGATCTGGTGGAAAACCGGGAGAACCGGAAGGCCTGATCGGCGTCGCCGGGGACGACGAACTTGCGTCAGGCTGGCGCGAAAAACGCCATTGTCTTGCGTTTGCGCGTTTTATGGCCCCATACTTACGGCGTGTTTAACGAAGCGAAAGGAGGTGATCCAATGTCGAGTGATTTCCAGATGCCGGTTGGGTCTCAATGTCTTGGTCAGGCGACGGAGCAGCCTTCGCGCTTCGCCTGAGACAGTCGGGTCCGGTCACGGTCGAAAGACCCCCGGCATACGAGAGTCACGGGGCCGCTTCCTGGAAACGGGAAGCGGCCTTTTGATTCGGCGAATCCATTCCGGCGGCGGGGTCCGCCAGCGGCGGTCGAATGGCAGACCGGGAGCGGCCGGCCCCTGTATTCCGCTCCCGCTTGCGGGGCTCCTCGACCGTTTACGGCCATGCCGGTCCCGGAACGCAAAAAACCCGCCCCGGTCGATGACCGGGACGGGTGGCGATGGAAAGATCGGCCGCAGAAATCGGGCCGATCCGAGTGGCGTTATTGCTGGGCCGGTTGCGGCTCCCCCTCGGCCGGAACCATCCCCGCGTCGGGAGCCGGCGCGGCTTCCTCGGCTTCTTCCGGCTCGCCATAGGCCGGCGCGGCCTCAAGCTGCTCGCGCGAGACGTTCAAGACGATCCGGTCCGGCAAATTGTCCTCGCCAACCACCGGGGTCTGCGGCTCGGCCGGGGCCTCGACCGCTCCGCCCGCAGCCGGGTCGACGCTCGTCGCCGCGCCGCCAGCGGCCGGGTCGGCCGGCGCGGGAGCGGCGGCCGCCATTTCGGACTCCTTGGGAAGGCCTTCGGTCTTGCCTGGGCCGAATTGGAGCGCGTCCATCGCCACCGCGACATCCTTCTGGCCGATGCCGAGGAAGCCACCGACGCCGACGAGCACCGCGATTACGGTGCCGTCCTCCGAGACGAGCACATCGGTGATCGACCCGATCCGTTCACCGGCCGTGTCATAGACGTCCTGGCCGTCGAGGTCCTCGACGCGCCACGCGCCGGTCGGCGGAACGACGACGAACGGGCCGTCGGCCATGGTCGCGTCGGTCGCCCCGGCCGTGTCCATCGCCGCGGCGTCCGGAGCCGCATCGGTGGCGGTGGCATCAGGGGCCTGCGCCGCGTCCGGCGCCGCGCCCGAATCGGGCATCGCCCTCGAATCGTCCAGCGACATCGGTTCGCCTTCGGCCGGGTCCGCGGCGTCGGTTCCCTCGGCCGGAGCCGTGGTGTCGGCCGGTGCGGTCGCATCAGCCGGCGCGGTGGCGTCTGCGGGCGCCTCGGTGGCTGGCTGCGTATCGGTTGGCGGCGGGGTGGCGGCATCCTGCGCGAAGGCGGCGAAGGGCATGACGACGCCCGCAAGGAGGGCCGTGTAGAGAGCGTTTCTCATTGCTTTAACTCCCATTGGTGATCACGAAATAATGATCCACAGGGAGAGAAGTTCCGCGAGAAACTAAGTGAATCGATCGAAATCCGATCTTCGCCGCGACCACGGCGCGGAACGGAGGCGGTATAGGCTGCGATTCGCCCTGTCCTTACCGATACAGGTCGCGCCGCGTCGGCGGCAGCTCGGCCGGTCCCTTTGCCCGCCGCGAGGCGAGCGTCTGGTAGATCAGCAATCCGCCACGGGTGAAGCCCAGCGACACGCCGGCGAGATAGAGCAGCCACAGCCGGGCGCGGGGCTCTCCGGCGATCCGCGACGCTTCCTCCATATTGGCGCGCAGACGGTCGTGCCAGAGCCGGCAGGTGCGGCCATAATGCTCGCGCCAATTCTCGACATCATGCACCTCGAAACGGTGCGCCTCCAGTTTTTGCGCGGAGTGGCCGACATGGTCGAGTTCGGCGCCGGGGAAGATGTAGCGGATGATCGCCGCATATTCCTTGGTGCCCTTCAAGAAGGCCTTGTCGGTCGCCTTGGCCGGCCGGGTGATGGCGTGGTGAAGATAGAGACCGTTCGGCCGCAAGAGCTTGCGCACGGCGGCGAAATAGGCGTCGTGATGGGCCCAGCCGACATGCTCGAACATGCCGATCGAGGCAATCTTGTCGAAGCTTCCGGCGACCTCCTGGAAGGGCTTGAGCTCGATCGTCACCCGATCGCCCAGTCCTTTCGCCGCGACGCGTTCGCGAGCGAGGTCGTATTGGGCCTGGCTCAGCGTCACGCCGTGGCCGGTGATCCCGTAATTCTCGGCGGCATGAATCAGCAGCGCGCCCCAGCCGCAGCCGATGTCGAGCAGGCGTTCGCCCGGTTTCAGCCGAAGCTTGCGGCAGATCATCTCCAGCTTGTCGCGCTGCGCCTTGTCGATGTCGTCGTGCCAGCCGTCGAAATAGGCGCAGGAATACAGCATCCTCTCGTCGAGGAAGAGCCGGTAGAAATCGTTCGAGATGTCGTAATGGAACTGGATCGCCGCCATCGACGAGCCGCTGGCATCGGCCCCGACGCCCGCCTGGGGTGCCGCCTTGGCGTCCTTCGTGCCCTTGCGCGCCAGGGCGTAGAGCGCCGGCAGCGCGGCGGCGATCCGCAATTTGTCGAGCTTCTTCAGCGCGTCCCTGGTGCGGATGTCGGAGCGCGCGGCGGCGATATCGAAGATCGTGCCGCCCTCGATATCGGCGGCCTTGGCCATCCATAATTCCACGGCGGTGGCGATGGTCGGGCGGATGGCGAGGCGTGCGATTGCGGCCGGATCGTGCAGGGTAAGGACGGGTCCGTCCGCGGGACCGATGCGTTCGCCGGTCCACAGCCGGACCGCGATCTTGGGCTGGAAAGCGGCGATCGCCTGCCGGACGATGGCTTCCAGCTTCGCTTCGCCCGTTGCCATGACCGGCCTCCTGTTTCACGTGAAATTCGTGAAGAGGCTACCACAGCGTGTGAAAGAAGCGACGGTCGGCGACACAGGCGCGCAATGCTTGTCGGGGGTCTACGGCCGAACAAGCCTATCCGCGCCCGCCTTGCCGACGTTCGGCTGTGCCGAGGTCACCCAACACGGCGCCTTTGCACCAATCGCGCCGTTTTCCGCCCTCATAACGGACAACAAGGCCCTCGCGCAGCAACCGGTCGGCGACGTCGATGCCGTCCGTTGCCGACAGGCTGGCCAGCACGCGGCCAAAATATTTGTCGCCGGAAATGCCGGTCAAGGTGACGTTTCCGCCGCCAAGCAGCTGCTTGAGCCGATCTGTCGCCACTTGCGCCGCGGCTTTCTCCGCCGGGCAGCCGCCGCGATGCTCCGGGGCGTCGATCCCGCGCAGGCGAACCGCGACATGGACGGACTGCATCGGCCAGATGAACGCCTCGACCATGATCGTATCGCCGTCGCGTACTTTGATCACACGCGCCTCCACCGGCCCGGCGATCTCGCGCAGATACGCATCGCCGGTCTCGCCGGCACCGGTCGCTACCCCGAGCGCAAGCAGGACGGCAGTGCAACCGAAAATGGTATGGATGAAATGTCTCACGGCAGCGGACGATCCGAATCATCTGTGATGCGGATATTATTCCTATACCGGATTCGAAAGAAGTCAATTAGTCCACCAGAGCGCGAAGGCTCGCTCCAGGTGTCGTGTCTTCCCCACGCTGAGTTGCCTCGTGGATGGCATGGGTTTCCCTTAGGACAGGGTGCCCACAATCATAAGCTGAAAAGCATCCTTCGTCATTGCCCTTGGATGCCGGGTGCAGCCCGCTTTTCCGGGCTTGGAGCCCGCAAATCAGAAATCCGAGATCAGGCCGTTTTTCTCCCAATCGCCGTAGCGGACCGGTTCCGGGCCGTCGCGGCCATTCAGCTCCTTCCGCCGGCCGGCCGGATCGCTCGCCTCTGCGTCGCGATCGCGACGCCGTGCTTCGGCCTCGGCAAGGGCGCGCCGGGCAGCGGCCGATAGACAGCGACGGTCAGAGGGCGCGTCGTTGCGGTCCGGATCGGCCGGCCCGTCGGTCGCGGCGGCTTGCGGGGAGTCTGACGTTTCGGGGTTGGTCATTGGCGGGATGGTCCTGGTCGACGATCGGTGCTGGCAAGATAGGGAGCCGTTCGGCAATTGCCCACAGCGACCAGCGCGGTCGCGGCGGTCATTGCGCGGAGCGGCTGAAACGCTCGCGCGGCGTCGACATTGCGGCGGCGACCTGCGATCACCAGATTCGCAGGCGATAGGCGCGGATCGACCGCGCCGCCAGCAAAGGAGTTGGGACCGTCCCATGAACATGATCAAGACGGCGATGCTGATCGCCTTCATGACCGCCCTTTTCATGGGGCTGGGGCTTCTGGTCGGCGGCCGCGCCGGCATGATGATCGCTTTCGTCATCGCCGCCGGCATGAACCTCTTCGCCTATTG
>NZ_JALHBS010000105.1 GCF_024195285.1 Aurantimonas marianensis | reverse complement strand
ACCATGCGAAAGAGGTCGACGCGCGTACGGCGCCGGAATTCTACCGCATCGTCCAGGGCCTTGCCGGCAATGCCGGTCTGCCGATGCCGAAGGTCTACGTGATCCAGAACCCGCAGCCGAACGCCTTCGCCACCGGCCGCAACCCCGAAAACGCCGCCGTCGCCGCGACCACGGGTCTGCTCGAACGGCTGAGTACGGAAGAAGTCGCCGCGGTGATGGCGCACGAGCTCGCCCATGTGCAAAACCGCGACACGCTGATCATGACGATCACCGCGACGCTCGCCGGCGCGATCTCGATGCTCGGCAATTTCGCTTTCTTCTTCGGCGGCAACCGCGACAACAACAACCCGCTCGGCTTCATCGGCGTGATTGCCGCGATCATCGTCGCGCCGCTCGCGGCGATGCTGGTGCAGATGGCGATCAGCCGGACCCGCGAATATTCCGCCGACCGGCGCGGCGCCGAAATCTGCGGCAATCCCGACTGGCTCGCCACGGCGCTCGGCAAGATCGCCAGCTCCGCCGGGCGCATCGTCAACCAGGACGCCGAACGCAACCCGGCGACCGCGCACATGTTCATCATCAACCCCTTGTCGGGTCAACGCATGGACAATCTGTTCTCAACCCATCCGGACACCGGCAACCGCATCGCCGCCTTGCGGCAGATGGCGGCCGAAATGGGCGGCGGCGGTCCGGACTTCGTCGCGGGCACGCCGACGAGATCGGTCGCGCATGACGAAAGTCGCTCGGGGCCGTGGAATCGGTCGCGCGGGACGACGTCCGGCGGCGCGCGCAAAGGTCCTTGGGGTTGAGCGCCGGATCGGACGGCCGCAAGCCTCGCCGCGGCAATTTCGATGCCGCCCGCTCGGCCCCGCGTAAGCGGCCATTGCCGGGCAAGGCGCCGGTCGCGGCCGACAGGGCGGGGCAGCCCCGGATCGCCGCCGGACCCGATGCTTTCGTGCCGGATGGCTATTCGGCCGGCGACAGGCCGGGCCTCGGCGCGCGCCTGGTGGCGGCCAAGCTGTTGTCGGCGATCGTCGACGCCAGGACCTCCGCCGATGGCCTCCTCGACGCCAAGGGGGGGCATCCCGGCTTTCGCGCGCTGGAACGCCGCGACCAGGGTCTCGTCAAGGCGATCATCCTGACGGCCCTGCGCTTTCGCGGCACGATCGACCGGGCGCTCGACGCCTGCCTCGACCGGCCGTTGCCGCCGAACGCTTCGGCGCTGAAGCACATCCTGCATGTCGGGGCGGCGCAGATCCTGTTTCTCGACGTGCCGGATTCGGCGGCTGTCGATCTCGCCGTCGCAGCCGCCGGCGTCGATTCCCGCAGCCAGCGCTTCTCCGGCATGATCAATGCGGTGCTGCGCCGCCTGTCGCGGGAGAAGGAAACGCTGCGCTCGGTCGCCGCGCCAGGCGAGAACATGCCGGAATGGTTGAGGCGCCGGCTCGTCGCGCCCTACGGAGCGGCGCGCGCCGACGCGATCGCGCTGGCTCATCTGTCGCCCGCGTCGCTGGATCTTTCGGTGAAGGGCGATCCCGCCGCCTGGGCGGAGCGTCTCGGCGGGGTCGCGCTGGCCTCCGGCACGGTCCGGCTCGGCAGCTTCGACGGACCGGTGACCGATTTGCCCGGCTTCGCCACCGGCGACTGGTGGGTGCAGGATGCCGCCGCCGCCTTGCCGGCGAAGCTGTTCGGTGATCTCTCCGGTAAGCGCGTCGCCGATCTGTGCGCGGCGCCGGGCGGCAAGACGGCGCAGCTGATCCTGGCGGGCGGCAAGGTCACCGCGCTCGACATCAACGCCAACCGGATGAAGCGGCTGAAGGAAAATCTGGCGCGGCTGTCGCTGGAGGCCGAGACGGTCGTCACCGATCTGGCGGCCTACGAGCCGGACGCGCCGTTCGACGCGATCCTCCTCGACGCGCCCTGTTCCTCGACCGGAACGATCCGTCGCCACCCCGATGTCGGCTACACCAAGGACGCCGCCGAGATCGACAAGCTCGCCGCCGTCCAGGCGAGGCTGCTCGGCGAGGCGGCACGGCTGCTGGCGCCGGGCGGCCGCCTGGTGTTTTCCAATTGTTCGCTCGACCGGGCGGAAGGCGAGGATGTGATCGCGGCGTTCCTCGCCGAACGAACGGATTTCGTCCGCGATCCGGTCTCGGCGGAGGAGCTGCCGGGCTTCGCATTCGCTCTGACGTCCGAGGGCGATCTGAGGACGACGCCCGAGATGCCGGGGGCCGGCGAGGGTCCCGAGGGCGGCCTCGACGGGTTTTACGCGGCCCGGCTCAAGCGGCTGTGATGCGGGCGCTCGCGCTCGCGCCGGCCCCTTAGCAAAGCCTTTACCATATCGCGCGAAACTCGGTCGTATCGAGCAGTCGCCACGCGCTCGCCGGCAACGGGCCGGCGTCGGCTGGCCTGCGAGACGATGGCGACGATGGTGCGCGTTCGTTCAAACGCCCGCGGAACGCCATGAATCTCGGCAATGCGACATCGCGTGATCCGACAATCGGTGAGCGCCTAGGAAACGATCCGATAGCGCTGGAGTACGGGAGTGTCGACGGGTTTGGTGGATCATTCGCTGCTGGCGGTGTTGACGCTCAGGGAGGCCTGGCGCCGGGTCCGGCGGCGGCTCCACACCGGCCCGATCCACCGCTGGCGCTTCGCGGGAGGAACCTCCGGCAAACTCATCGCGCTTCCGCCCAATCTGCGCCACGGCGACCCGATGATCGCCGAAGCGATCTACGCCGGGCGGTTTCATTTCGCCGGACAATTGCTCGAACCCGGCCGCACCTCGATCTTCCAGTCGACGCCGCCGTCGGCCGCCTATGCGGTCGAGCTGCACGGCTTCGACTGGCTGACCCATCATGCCGCGGCCGGCGATGCGCTGGCGGGCCAGAACGCCCGCGCGCTGGTCGACGACTGGATCCGCCTCAAGGGCAAGACGATCGCCGGCCCGCCTTTCGAGCCGGCGGTAGCGGCGCGGCGCCTCATCACCTGGATCACCCATGCGGATCTTCTGCTCGCCGGGGCCGAACCGGGCTTTTACCGCCGCTTCATGAAAAGCCTGTCGGCGCAGGCGCGTTATCTCCGCGCGGTCGTCCAGGAGGCGCCCGACGGAACGCCGCGGCTGCTCGCGCGCACGGCGCTTGCCTTCGCCTCGCTCTGCCTGCCGACGGCCAGTGGCCGCGTCAAGATCGCCGCGCAGTCCCTGTCCGACGAACTCGACCGGCAGATATTTCCCGATGGCGGACATATTTCCCGCGATCCCTCGGCGATCATCCGCATCCTGGCGGATCTGATCCCGCTGCGGCAGACCTATCTCGGGCAGGGCCAACCGCTGCCGAAAGGCCTCTATTCGGCGATCGACCGGATGCTGCCGGCGATCCGTTTCTTCCGCCATGGCGACGGGGCGCTGGCGCTGTTCAACGGCGCCGGCGTTTCCGACCGCCATTTGATGACCGTGCTGTCGCGCTACGACGAGACCCTCGGCGAGCCGATCAGCCACGCGCGCCAGTCGGGCTATCATCGGATCACGGCCGACGGGACCATCATCATCGCCGACACAGGCTGTCCGGCGCATGCATCGGTGTCCAGCAACGCCCATGCCGGGACGCTTGCCTTCGAACTGTCGAGCGAGGCCAGCCGCATCGTCGTCAATTGCGGCCGTCCGATCACCGAGGACGCCGACTGGCGGCGGCTTTCGCGCTCCACGGCCGCCCATTCGACCGTCACGGTGGCGGACAGATCCTCCTCGCATTTCGCCCGCTCCGCCAGCCTCGACCGGTTTCTCGGAACCCCGCTTGTGCCGGGCCCCACCGCAGTGACACTGGCCGAAACGGGCGACAGGTGCCTCGGTTTCGACGCCACCCATAACGGCTATGAGCGCGGGTTCGGTCTCCTGCACCGCCGCAGGCTCCTCGTGTCGCCCGATGGAAACGAGGTGGAGGGCACCGACCGTTTCGAGGCAGCGGGCGCGCATACAAGCGCGGCGACGGCGCTTAGCGCCACCGCGCGCTTCCATCTCCATCCGGGGGTCAATGTCGAGACGGCGGGCGCCGGGGTCCGGCTCAGCGTCCGCGACCAGCGCTGGCTGTTCGAGACCGATGGCGAACTGGCGATCGAGGATTCGATCTTTTTCGCCGATGCCTGCGGCGCGCGCCGCACGCTCCAGCTCGTCGTTCCGTTCGACGCGCGGGACCTGAACGGGATCGCCTGGCGCTTCCTGCGCGAGCGCTGATCGGCGGGAACTCGCGGGCACCGCAAGCGAGCGGCGTCCACAGACGCGAAAAACGAAAACGCGACTCGACGAAACGCCGCGATGGCGCATCTCCATGCCGATGAAGCATCTCGTCCTCCTGGCCATTGTCGGCCTGGCGCTTGCGTCCTGCGGCATGAACCGGGCTGTGACGGTTCTGCCGAACACGCTCGACGATCTCGCCGAATTATCGAAGACGTCGCGCGGCGCGGACGGCGAAGAGTCGCGGCCGACGCGATAGGAAAACACGTCCGCGAGGGGCATTGTCGGGGTGGCGTTCGCCCACTATCAGGGGCCTCAGCCCTCATTCGTTTCGATCCGCGCAGGAAATGCCAATGTCCGTCAAGGCCAATGTCACACCCGTTCCCGACCGTGTCCGCGTCCGCCGGGCGCTCCTCTCGGTGTCCGACAAGAGCGGCCTCGATGATCTGGCCAAGGGTCTCGCCGCGCTCGGCGTCGAGCTGGTTTCCACTGGTGGTACCCGCAAGGCGCTGGAAGCGGCTGGCCTCGCCGTCCGCGACGTGTCCGATCTCACCGGCTTTCCGGAGATCATGGACGGGCGGGTGAAGACACTGCATCCGGCTGTGCATGGCGGGCTCCTGGGGATTCGCGCCGATCCCGCCCATGCCGACGCGATGCGGACCCACGATATTGCCGGGATCGACCTTCTCGTGGTCAATCTCTATCCGTTCGAGGCGACGCTGGCCGGCGGCGCCGACGCCGCGACCATCGTCGAGAATGTCGACATCGGCGGCCCGGCGATGATCAGGGCCGGCGCCAAGAACCACGGCTATGTCACGGTCGTCGTCGATCCGGCGGATTATGGCGAGCTGCTCGCCGCGCTGCAGGCGAACGAGGGCGAGACAGATCTCGCGCTCAGGCGGCGGCTCGCGGCGCGAGCCTTCGGCCGCACGGCCGCCTACGACGCGGCGGTCTCGCAATGGTTCGCCGGCGCGGTCGGCGACGCGATGCCCCGGCGCGCCAGCTTTGCCGGCACGCTCGCCGAGGAATTGCGCTATGGCGAGAACCCGCATCAGTCGGCGGGCTTCTACAAGACCGGCGAGGCGCGGCCCGGCGTCGCGACGGCCCGGCAGGTGCAGGGCAAGGCGCTGTCCTACAACAACATCAACGATACCGATGCCGCCTTCGAACTGGTCGGTGAATTCGATCCGGATCGCACCGCGGCCGTCGCCATCATCAAGCACGCCAATCCGTGCGGCGTTGCCGAAGGGCCGGACCTCCTGGCGGCCTATCGGCAGGCGCTGGCCTGCGATCCCGTCTCGGCCTTCGGCGGCATCGTCGCGCTCAACCGCCGCCTCGACCGGGCCGCGGCCGAAGCGATCGTCCAGGTCTTCACCGAGGTGATCATCGCCCCCGACGCGGACCCCGACGCCGTTGCGATCATCGCGGCCAAGAAGAACCTTCGCCTGCTGCTCACCGGCGGCCTGCCCGACCCGCGCGCCGCCGGGCGGTTCGTGAAGTCGGTCGCGGGCGGGCTTTTGGTGCAATCGCGCGATGCCGGCGTGGTCGACGATCTCGACCTCAAGGTGGTGACGAAGCGGGCTCCGAGCGACACCGAACTCGCCGACCTGAAATTCGCTTTCCGGGTCGCCAAGCACGTCAAGTCCAACGCCATCGTCTATGCCAGGGACGGCGCCACCGTGGGTATCGGCGCCGGGCAGATGAGCCGGGTGGATTCGGCCCGGATCGCCGCGCGCAAGGCCGAGGACGCGGCAAAGGCGCTCGGCCTCGCCGAGCCGCTGACGCGCGGATCGGTGGTCGCGTCGGACGCGTTCTTCCCCTTCGCGGACGGGCTGCTGTCGGCCGTCGCGGCGGGGGCGACGGCCGTCATCCAGCCGGGCGGGTCGATTCGCGACGACGAGGTGATCGCCGCCGCCGACGACAACGACATCGCCATGGTGCTAACCGGGATGCGCCATTTCCGCCATTGATGGCGCGGGGTTTGGCTCACCGCGCCTTCACCTTGCGATGGATGCTGGCCTTCTCGCGTTTGCCCACTGCCGCGACAATGACCACGACGCGGCTATCGTCGACCCGATAGACCATTCGATAACCGCCCAAAAACGGACCTGAATCAAGCGAATGGCGACCGTCTTGTTTCGCTGCGTGCCGGTCCCGGCGTGCCCCACAGCAGCGCCAGGCCGACAATGAGAAAGAGGATGATAGCCGACATGCCGATGCGCGAGGCGGTGACCGGATCGGTGAGTGCCGCCGCGACGGCGGTGAGGGCGGCGACGGCGCCGGTGGCCAGAAACGACGTCGCCCGACCGGTCAGCGCGTAGAAGCCGAAATAGCGCCCGGCCTCGTCCGCCGTCACCGCCTGGGCGAGCCAGGAGCGGGACGAGGCCTGCACCGGTCCGAAGGCAAGACCGATCAATAGCCCCCAGGCGATGTAGCTTTTTTCTGCCGCCGTGGCGAACAGGCCGGTCGCCTCGGACGGTCCGAAGACGACGAGCCCGAAGGCGGTGAAGCCGGGAGCGGTGGAGACGATCCCGATGGTGGCCGCGATCAGGCAGAGGATCGACATGCCGATGACCGCTTTGGAGCCGAGCCGCGCGTCGAGGAAGCTGGCGCCGAGACAGCCGAGGATCGCGGTGACGTTGAGGATGATGCCGAACAGCCCGCTTTCGGTGATCGACCAGCCGAACATGCCGGCCGCGAAGGCCCCGCCGAGGACGAGCAGGGCGCTGACGCCGTCCTGATAGATCATCCGGGCGATCAGGAAGCGGAACAGCGCCGGCCGCTTGCGGATCTCGCGCCAGGTTGCCAGGAGATCCTTGAACCCGTCCCGCGCGGCGGTGGCGATCGGCTCGGCCTTCGGACGGTCCGGGGTGAAAAGAAACATCGGCAGGACGAAGACCAGATACCACAGCGCCGCCAGGGGACCCGTCGCGCGCGCGCCTTCCCCGGCCGCCGGATCGAGGCCGAACAGCGGCTCGAGACCGAGGATCGTGCGGCCGGTCGTGGGCGAGCCGGCGAGGAAGGCAAGGGTGAAGAACAGGAAGATGATGCCGCCGGCATAGCCGAGGCCCCAGGCGACGTTGGAGACGCGGCCGATCGAATCCCGATGGACCAGCCGGGGAATCATCGCGTCGTTGAAGACGATCGAAAACTCGGCGGAAATCTGCGCCAGAACGATCAGAAGGGCGACGAGGACCAGCGGCGAGCCGGGAGCGGCGAACCACAAGAGGGCGAGGGCGCCGATCTGCACCACGGCGAAGCTTGCGATCCACGGCTTACGGGGGCCTGCGCGGTCTGCGATCGATCCGAGAAATGGCGACAGCAGCGCGACGACGATGCCGGTGAGAGTGATGGCGCCGCTCCACCAGGCTTGCCCCGTCGCCGGATCGGGGGCGAGCTGCGAGACGAAATAGGGGCCGAAGACGAAAGTGATGATGACGGTGAAGAAGGGTTGCGCGGCGAAATCGAAAGCCATCCAGCCCCAGACGGGTCGCCGGCGCAGGGGGACGCGATAGGGTGGGGAGTCGATTGCGGGAATCATCCAGAGCCTCGTCCATCGGCATTCCAAAGAGCCTTGCACCGCATCACGACGCCAGCGCAAATTCTTCCGACCAGACGCGATTGATGCCCATGGTCGCCGGGTGCGTGCTAGTCTGCGGTCGCATCAATCAGGATGCCGTGAAGGGATCGACTATGGCCAAGGGTCAAATGCGCAGCAACAAGGAAACCCGCAAGCCGAAGGCGGACAAGGCGAAGGCCGTGGCCCCGGCAACCGTGCCCGGTAAGTTCGCGCCGCAGGAAAAGAACGACGGCAAGAAAAAATAAGGCGGGGATGGACCCGCGATCCGGGTGCCGTCCGCCGCTAGCGATCGGCCGCCCGCTAGCCGGGCAGATCCGACAGCAACCCCGCCGCGACGGTAAGCCGCGCGACGGAGGTCTCTCCGGTCCCCGCGAGCGCGGCGATCTGACGCGCGATGCGATCGACGGCGGCGCGCCGGCTGTCGGCCCATGCCTCGGCCGCGTCGCCATCATCGCCGCCATGCCGTCGTAAAGCCGCGGCGGTCAGTGATCGCCGAGCCCCGGCGATTTCGCTGGCGGCGCGATCCAGCGCCAGCGTCTCGTAATAGTCGGGCGTCTGCAAGGTCAGCAGGGCCGCCTCCAGGCGTCCGATGCCAAACAAGCGGGTAATGCCGAAATAGGTTTCGATCGTCGCCTCCAGCGACGCCGATGTTTCACGTGAGACAGAAGCGATGTCCGGCACCAGCGACAGTAGGGGCAGAAGCGCGATTTAGTTGGCGAGGTCGGCGGGCACGCCCTTTTCGGACCAGCCATCGGCGCGGTCCATGGCCTCGGCGCGCGCAACGTCCGTCGCCAGCTGCAGCAGGTTCGGCTTCAGCTGATCGAGGGCGTCCCGACTGCTGACCACCGCGCCGGTGAGACCGGTTTCGAAGAGTTCGTTCTGGGCGTACCAGCGCGTCGTGCGGCGGAGAAACCGCCCGATCTCCGCATAAAGCGCATTTTGGGTCTCGCCCGACAGCCGACCGTCCAGCGCGTCCACCCGCTCATAGGTCGCGTTGACGTCGAGGCCGTCCTTCGCCGCGACGAAAGCGCGCACAATCTGCGAGGGGGACGCCCCCCGCGCCTCGCGCATCACGGTGACGAAGGTCGGGCCGGTGCGATTGACGATCTCGTTGGCGAGGACGGTCGCCACAATCTCGCGGGACAGCCGGTGGCCGCGAATATCGCGCGCGAAGTCGTGGCGCATCGGAACGGGAAAGTAGTCGAGCAGCCGATCCTCGAAATAGGGATCGTCTGGCAGCGTGCCAGCCACCAGCTGGTCGAACAGGGTGATCTTGGCGTAGGCGATGAGGACGCCGATTTCCGGCCGCGTGAGGCCGCGGCCGCTGCCCCGGAGATCGCCGATCGCGGTTTCTCCCGGCAGGGTCTCGACGGATCGATCGAGCGTCCCCTCCGCTTCGAGAACCGTCATGAAACGGGCCTGGAGCGCCAGCGCGCCGGCGCCCTCCCGCTCTTCCAGCGACAGCGCCAGGGTCTGTTCGTAATTGTTGGCGAGCACCAGTTCGGCAACCACGTCGGTCATGCCGGCCAGCAGCGCGTCACGGTCGCTTCGGGTCAGCCGGCCGGCCTCCATCGCATTCTTCAAGGCGATCTTGATATTGACCTCGACGTCGGAGGTGTTGACGCCCGCCGAATTGTCGACGGCGTCCGAATTGATCCGGCCGCCGGCGCGCGCGAATTCGATCCGGCCCTTCTGGGTGACGCCCAGATTGGCGCCCTCGCCGACCACCTTGGCCCGAACCTCAAGGCCGGTGACGCGGACAGCGTCATTGGCGCGGTCGCCGACATCGGCGTTGGATTCCGCCGTCGCGCGCACATAGGTTCCGATGCCGCCGAACCACAACAGGTCGGCCGGCGCCTTGAGGATCGCCGTGATCACTTCGGCCGGCGTTCCCGAGCGATGCTCCCAGCCGATCGCGGCGGCCGCCTGCTCCGACAGCGTGATCCGTTTGTCTCGCCGGGAAAAGACGCCGCCGCCGGCCGACAGCCTGTCCGTGTCGTAGTCGGCCCAGGAGGAGCGCGGCTTCTCGAACAGGCGCTGGCGCTCGGCGAAGGACAGCGCGGGGGCGGGATCGGGGTCGATGAAGATGTCGCGATGGTCGAAGGCGGCGATCAGCCGGGTCTGGCGCGACAGCAGCATCCCGTTGCCGAACACGTCGCCGGACATGTCGCCGCAACCGACGGCGGTAAACGGTTCGGCCTGGATGTCCCGATCCATCTCGCGGAAATGGCGCTTAACGGCCTCCCAGGCACCGCGGGCGGTGATGCCCATCGCCTTGTGGTCGTAGCCGGCCGAGCCGCCGGAGGCGAAGGCGTCGTCCAGCCAGAAATCGTTCGACTGGGCAATGGCGTTGGCGGTGTCGGAGAAGGTCGCGGTGCCCTTGTCGGCGGCGACCACGAAATAGGGATCGTCTCCGTCATAGCGGGTGACCGCGGGCGGCGGGACGACCGCATCGCCGACGATGTTGTCGGTCACCGACAGAAGCGAGGCGATGAAGACGACATAGGCCGACCGGCCGGCGGCAAACCAGGCGTCGCGGTCGGAAGCGTCAGGCAGACGCTTGGGATAGAATCCGCCCTTCGCGCCGACCGGCACGATGACGGCGTTCTTGACCTGCTGCGCCTTGACCAGCCCGAGCACTTCGGTGCGGTAATCCTGGGCCCGGTCCGACCATCTGAGACCACCGCGGGCGACGGGTCCAAAGCGTAGATGCACCCCTTCCACGCGGGCGTCGAACACGAAGATCTCGCGGAAGGGAACCGGGGCGGGCAGCCCCTCGACCGCGGCGGATTCGAGCTTGAAGGCGAGCGCCGGCGCAACCCGCCCCGGCTCGGATTCGGCCTCGGACGACGTGCCGTCGACCGCGTAGAAATTGGTCCGCAAGGTGGCGAGAATGGCGCCCATGAAACGCCGGATGATGCGGTCGTCGTCGATGGAATCGACCGCATCCAAGGCCTCGATGATGGCCGCATGAACCGCCTCAGCCCCCCGCTCGGCGGCCCGGCGGGCCTGGCGGGCGTCGGGCTCGTCGGCGACGTCGTCGGCGGCCGCCGCGCTGGCGCGCGGTGCGGACCGCTCCGGATCGAAAGCGGTTTCGAACAACTCCCAAAGCCGTGCGGCGATCGCCGGATGCCGCAGCAACGCTGCTGCCAGATAATCCGGCGAGTAGGACAGTCCGGCTTGCCGCAGGTAGCGGGAATAGGCCCGCAGGACATTGGCCTTGCGAAAATCGAAACCGGCCTCGAGAACCAGCGCGTTGAAGCCGTCGTTTTCGATCCGGCCGGCCCAGACCGCCGCGAAGGTCGTCTGCAACGCATCGCCGTCGTCGTCGAGAACGATGTCGCCGCCATTCTTGCGGGTCAGGTCCATGTCGTGCAGATGCGTGATCGAACCGTCGGGCCGCGTGACGGGAAAGGTGCGCTCCGAGACGACGGAAAAGCCCATGTTTTCCAGAATGGGGACCCGGGTCGACAGCGATACGGCGGCGCCCAGGTGATAGATTTTCAGACGCAGCAGATCGTCCGGATCGCCGGCGCGCCGATAAAAATCCACCGTGAGATCATGGTCCGGCGACAGTTCTTCGATCACGGCTGCGTCGCCAATCGCCTCTTCGGGCGTGATCACGTCGCGATAGCTCTCCGGCACGCCGGGCAGCAGCCTGTGCAGTTCGTGCGACAGCCCCCCCGCCGCGAGCGCCGCGACGAAGGCATCCTCCCAGTTCCTGGCGAGTTCCACGATGCGCGCCTCGATTCTGGCGATGTCGACATGCGGCGTCGTGCCTTCCGGACGGCCGATGATGAGATGCACGCGGGCTAGCGGGCCCTCGGGAAAGGCGGGGTAGTAGGCCGAGACGTGGCCGCCATAGGCCTCGGCGAGCAACAGGCCGATGCGCTCGCGCAGCCGCGTGTCGTAACGATCGCGTGGCACGAAGACGAGCACCGAGACGAAACGGTGAAAGCGGTCGATTCGGGCGAGGACCCGCACACGCGGTCGTTCGCCGAGTTCGACGGTGGTCGTCGCGAAGCGCTCGAGCAGATCGACGTCGATCTGGAACACCACGTCGCGCGGGTAGGATTCCAGCGCGTTGAGAAGCGCCTTGGCGGAATGCGACCCCGGCCGAAAACCGGATCGGCTGATCACCGTCTCTGCCTTCAGGCGCAGATAGGGAATGGAAAGAATCGACTGGGTATAGGCGCTCGACGTGAACAGGCCGACGATGCGCAATTCGCCGGTGAAGTTGCCGGCGGCGTCATATTGCTTGACGCCGACATAATCCATGTAGGTCCGGCGGTGGACGATCGAGCGGGCGTTGGCCTTGGTGACGATCAGCGGATTCGGCGCTTTCAGGAAGGCGCGAATCTCGGGCGTGGTCGTCATCGACCGGCCGTCCCGCCCGAGAATGCGAAGCCGCGGATCGGCAAGAATGCCGAGCCCGGCGTCGTCGCGTCGCTCCAGTGCTTCACCGTCGGTATCGCCGCGATAGTCGTACTCACGGCAGCCGAGAAAGATGAAATTGTCGTCGCGCAGCCATTCCAGCAGATTGGCCGATTCCTCGACGATGGTCCGCTCGTCGAGATCGTCCAGCCCGGCGGCGCGCTGGCGCAGCGAGTCGACCGCCTCGCTGACCCGATCGCGCATCGCGCCGAAATCCGCGTTGGCCTGAGTCACCTGGGAGAGGATCCGTTCGAGCCGCGCGCGCAAGGCGGCGGCCGCCTCGCCGGTCAGCGGATCGATCGCGAACTGGATCAGGCTCTTGCGTTCCGACTTCGTCTGGGTCTCGTCGGTGATATGCGAGGCGGAAAAGCTGGTGATCTCGCCGTCGGCGCCGCGAACGACGTCGAGAATGGGATGCGAAATGTAATGGATCGCCGGAGCTGTTTCGGCAATCTCGGCGGTCATGGAGTCGAACAGGAAGGCCATGTCGTCGCTGACCACGGTGACCAGATCCTGCGGCTCGCCGTCATGTAGAAAGGCCTCGGGCCGTTCGATCGACACCACGGTCCGGCCCCGGCGGTGGGAATCGAGAGCGGCGATGCCGGCCCGCGCGGCGGCGGCGAGGGCCTCCGGCTTGAAGGCGGCGAGATCCTCGGCGGGGGGGCGGGCGAACAGAAGCGGCGCCAGGGTAGCCTCGGGCCGGCCTTCCCCGATCACCGCCTCGACGGCGCTCAGTATCGCTGATTTGCTGATCTCGTGATGGTCCATTCGTACCGCGCTCCAAGCGTCGCCTTGTCTGTCCAGGAACCCTATCATAGGGGAGTGGCGCCGGTGTGCGATGGCTAATACCGTCGTCCGGCGGTATCCGATCCACGGGAGGAAGCATGACGCAGCATGATGACGGCGCGGTTACCGCGCTCGATCTCGGTGTCGCCGAGCCGCTGTCGGAGCGCACCAGGGCCTATTTCGCCAAATGCGAGGAAAAGCTCGGGCTCGTGCCGAATGTGCTGGTCGCCTACGCCTTCGACGAAAGAAAGCTCGAGGCGTTCTCGAGCTTCTACAACGAGCTGATGCTGGGCGAGAGCGAGATCGACAAGCTCGATCGCGAGATCATCGCGGTGGTCGTCTCGGCGATCAACCACTGCCATTACTGCCTGACGGCGCACGGGGCCGCCGTCCGGCAGCTTGCCGGCGACGCGCATTTCGGTGAGACAATCGCGCAGAACTGGCGCGCGGCCGGGCTCGAGGCCAAGCGGACGGCGATGCTCGACTTCGTCGTCAAGCTCACCGAGCGGCCGGACACGATCGTTGAGGCGGACCGGCAGGCGCTGCGCGATGCCGGCTATTCGAACCGGGCGATCTTCGACATCGCCTCGGTCGCTGCGTTCTTCGCCATGTCGAACCGGGTGGCATCGGCTACCGACATGAAGCCGAACACGGATTATCACGCGATGGCGCGGTGAGGGGGCGGCGCGGACGCGAATCGAAACCGCCTGTGCTGTCCCGGATTACGGGGCTGGGGGCTGTCGACTTCATCAGGCGTCCAATGGCTCCGCGATGGAACTTCCAAGCGGACGTTCAACAGATTGAGCAGTGGCAATTCCTACTCATCCGAGATTGCGGCCTGGATGCGCTGCGTCAGTGCGCCCATGTCGAAGGGCTTGGTGATCACCTGCATACCGTGCTCGAGATGGCCGTGATTGAGAACGGCGTTTTCGGCATAGCCGGTGATGAACAGCACCCGCAGACCGGGACGCAACTGCCTGGCCGCCTCCGCCACCTGCCGTCCGTTCATGCCATTCGGCAGGCCGACATCAGTAATGAGGAGATCGATGCGCGCGTCGGACTCGATCACCTTCATCCCGGATGGTCCGTCGCCGGCCTCGATAGCCATATAACCGAGATCCTCCAGCGTATCGACGACGAGCATGCGCACTAGCGGTTCGTCATCGATGACAAGCACCGTCTGGCCGGTCGGGGCCTGCTCGGTCGCCGGAATCTGCGGCGCTTCCTCCACCTTGTCGCACTCGCCGAGGTGGCGTGGCAGGTAGATGCAGACCATCGTTCCCTGACCGAGCTCCGAGTAGATGCGCACCTGACCCCCCGACTGGCGGGCAAAGCCGTAGATCATCGAGAGGCCGAGGCCGGTACCCATTCCGATTGGCTTGGTCGTGAAGAACGGGTCGAACGCCTTCTCGACCACGTCGGACGCCATTCCGGAGCCGTTGTCGCTGACGCACATCGATACGTACTGGCCGGGCGCCAGGTCGAGCATCCGTGCAGCCCGCTCGTCGAGCCAGCGGTTCGCTGTCTCGATGGTGATCTTGCCTCCATCCGGCATGGCGTCGCGCGCATTGATGCAAAGGTTCAGCAGCGCGTTCTCCAACTGGTTGGGATCGACGAGAACGCTCCAAACTCCGCCGCCGGCGACGCTCTCGACGGCGATGGCGGGACCGACCGTGCGCCGGATCAGATCCTCCATGCCGTTGATAAGGGCGCCGATATTGGTCGCCTTGGGATCAAGCGTCTGGCGACGCGAGAAGGCGAGCAGTCGATGCGTCAGGGCAGCCGCGCGCTTGACCGCTCCCTGAGCGGCGAGAAGATAGCGTTCGATCTCCCCCACGCGCCCCTGCGCCATGCGTGTTCCCATCAGCTCCAGTGAGCCGGAGATTCCGGCCAGCAGATTGTTGAAGTCATGGGCCAGTCCGCCGGTGAGCTGGCCCACGGCCTCCATCTTCTGCGACTGGCGAAGCGCCTCTTGCGCTCGTTCCAGCTCTGCCGCTGCTTCCTTCTCTGCAGTGACATCACGCGCGACCGCGTGGATGAACTGCTCGTCGGGGACCGCGGTCCAGGACAGCCAGACGTAGCCGCCATCGCTCGCTCGATACCGGTTCTCGAACCGCAACGTCGAAAGCCCCTGCTGCAGCTTTCCGGCCTCCGCTTGCGTCGCCGCAAAATCGTCGGGATGAATGAGATCGAGGAATGACGTGCCGATCAGATCCGTTTCGTTCCAACCCAGAAGACCCGTCCAGGCCGGGTTCGTGGCAGTGATCGTCCCGTCGAAGCGCGCCATCAGCATGAGGTCGGTCGACAGCCGCCAAATGCGATCGCGGTCTGCCGTGCGCTCCGCCACGAGGTGTTCCAGCTCCTCACTTTGCCGCGCCTTCGCGTCGCGCGCCTCGACGATGTCCTGCATCTCCACGCAAGTGCCGATCCAGCGGAGCGCAGCGCCGCGCTGCGTCGAGCGGGCCGGCACGCAACGGCCGAGGAACCAACGGTAAACGCCGTCGTGACGTCGAAAGCGGTACTCGATCTCGAACGGCTCCTCGGAAGCGCGTGCGTCTTTCCAGACTGCGAGCGCGCGTTCGCGATCGTCGGGGTGCAGCGCAACACTCCAGCCCAAGCCCTCCAACGACTCGGGCGACAGACCCGTGAATATCTGGAAGAACGGATTGGTGTAGTCATAGCGCCCGTCCGCGTCGCTGGTGAACAAGACCAGTGGCAGGGCCTCCGCAAAGGCGCGAAACCGTGTCTCGCTCGCCTGCAGCGCGGCCTGGTTGCGGTGCCGCTCGGTGAGGTCCAGCATGGCTCCGATCATCCGGACCGCACGGCCGCTTTCGTCGCGGATCACGTGACCACGGTCGAACACGTCGGCATAGGCGCCGTCGGCCCGGCGAAACCGATATTCCTCGGTCCAGCTCTCGAGCGTACCGTCGATTGCGGCATGAATGCTATGGTCCACTCTTGCGCGGTCTTCCGGATGGATTTGCTCGATCCACCATTCCCCGGTTGGCTCGACGTCGGCGGGCTGGTGACCGTAGGCCGTCTCCAGCGCCTCGTTCCAGAGCACGTGGTTGGACAGGAAGTGCCAGTCCCAGATCGCGTCGTTCGTGGCACGCACCGCCAGGCGGTAACGCTCCGCCGTCTCCCGAGCCGCCGCATCCGCCTTCTTCTGTTCGGACACGTCGCGGAAGAACACGGCAAGCCCATCCTCGATCGGGTAAGCCCGCGTTTCAAGCCAAGCCTCGCGCCCGTCCCCCCAAGCGTAGCAGTGCTCCAGAGCAACAGGCGCGCGTTCGACCATCGCTCGCTTGTAGAGCCGGCCGAGTTCGCTGTCCTCCGTGCCCGGATAGACCTCCCAATGTGTATGCCCGAGAAGAGCCGCAAGCGGGCGTGTTTCGTGGCGCAAGGCTTCGACGTTGATATCCTGGATGCGAAACGCCGGATCGAGCAGCATGAACCCCTCGGCCATGCCGTCGAGCACGCCCTTGGCGCGCGCCTCACTCTCGCGCAGGCGACGTTCGGCCAGTACTTGGGCGGTGATCTCGTTGCACGGACAGAAGAATCCGACAACTTCTCCGGTCTCTTCGCGGACGGGTGTGTAGGAGAAGCTGAAATGCGTCTCCTCTCTGAAGCCCTTTCGATGCATGATCAGGGTTATATCGTCCATATGGACGGGTTCGCCCGAATATGCCTGCTCGACGATCGGCATCAGATCAGCGCGAATCTCCTGCCACACATCCAGAAAATCGCGTCCGAGCGCATCGGGATGCTTTGCCGCAAGGATCTCAGAGTAGGTGTCGTTGTAGAGGAACGTGCGCTCGGGCCCCCAGGCGATGAACATGGCCTGATTGGAGGCCAACATCACGCCGACCAGTGTCGTTAGTGCCGGCGGCCACTGATGCGGAGAGCCGAGGCTCGTGTCGCCCCATGGGTAGGAACGCAGCCGCTCGCCCATCTCGCCGCCGCCTGCCAGAAAGGCGGGAATCGCAGGCGCGACGTTCTTTACAAGCTGATCCGTCATGGCTGCACCGTTGCCTGCCTTGAGCACCGGTTCAAACTGTCAATTCCATTCGCCATTCAATACTCGTCTCTACACTCTGTAATGCCATGCTCGAATCATGACCGATAGAATAAGGCGATGATGGGATTCAATGTATATGGTAAAGTGAGAGCGTTCGGAGAACGCCATTCCGCGCGTTCGTAACGGTCACAGAACACCACATGGCGCAGGGTCGGACCGTCTGCCTCTTGCAACTTTAGGTCGAAAAGGTGCTCGATGGTTTTCGGCCACAGCAGACGTGCCGCACGACACAAGGGCGTTGCATTCCGTCTCCTCATGAGCTCGCCCTAATCTCAAATCTCCACCAGCCGATCGGAAATCTCGTTCGGATTGGCGCGGTCGCCGGGAAAATGCGCCGTCAGGATCGCCCCGGCCGCCCGGACGGCCTGGACGTAGCCTTCGGCCAGCCGATTTTCGCGCGCGGCGGCAATGAGGTCGGCGACGATGGCGTCCCAGGCCTCCTGCGGTACCTTGGCGGCAATCTCCGCGTCGGCGACGATCTCGGCATAATGCTCGGCCTCGGAGACGAAGACGAGGATTCCGGTCCGCCCGACGGTCGCATGGATATTGTGGGCGAAGAACTGCGTCAGGGCCATGCGATGGGCCCGATCCTCGGCGACGGCGCGCGGCACGAACGCCATGCGCAGCGACGGGACGACCGCGAACAGCACCAGCAGCAGCAGTGTCGCGGCAAGCTGGCTGGTCACCAGCGCCAGGCCCGAGATCGCCAAGCCGGCAAGTGGCGCGAACAGCGCCGCCAGCAGCGCGGCGATCAGCGACAAGGCGAGCGCGATCGTCGCCGGCACGAAGACATAGGCGTCGCTGGTGCGCGCGAAGACGGCGTAGATCTCGCCGGTGGTGGTTGCCTCCGCCTTCCGGATGGCCTCGGCGATGCGGCCATGATCGGCCTCGGTGAAACTGAGATGCGCCATATCTACCAACTCCCCGACGAGCCGCCGCCGCCGAACGATCCGCCGCCGCCGGAAAAGCCGCCTCCTCCGGAAAAACCCCCTCCGCCGGAAAATCCGCCGCCGCCATGGCGCCGCGACCTGCCGGCGGCATCGAGTGCCCAGATCATCCCGAGCCAGCGATAGCGGTTCCTGCCGACCTTGCGACCGTGGCGCCGCGCCAGGTTGGTCATCACGAAACTGCCGATCACGAACACCCAGACGCCGGCGAAGAACAGCGTGAACAGCCAGTCCGAAACATCGCCGCCGGACCAGGATTCGTTGCGCTCGGCGCGGGCTTCCAGTTCGGCCGCGTCGCCCGAAAGGACCTGCAGGATGCCGTCGACCCCCTTTACGATACCGGCCGGATAGTCGCCGCTTCGAAAGGCCGGCAGGATGTCGTTCTGGATGACCAGCGTCGACAGCGCGTCGGTCAGCGTGCCCTCGAGGCCGTAACCGACCTCGATCCGCACCTTGCGGTCGTCGCGGCTGACCAGCAGCAGGACGCCGTTGTCCTCGTCCTTCTGGCCGATCGCCCATTGCCGGGCCAGCCGGTTGGCGTAGTCGGCGATGTCGTAGCCTTGCAGGTCGGGAACCGTGGCGACGACGACCTGGTCGCTGGATTGCGCCTCGAAGGCGGCGAGCTTTGCGGCCAAGGCCGCCTCGGTCCCTGCGTCGAGCAGGTCGGCGGTGTCGACCACACGCCCGGTGAGCGGCGGGAACTCCTGCGCCACCGATGGGACGGTCGCCGTCAGGAGCGATGCGAGGAGGACAAGCCATGCGCAGCCAGCGCGCGTTCCCCAGCCGGCCCGCCCCTCACTCGGACCGGGCGGCGAGGCGGGCGTCCGGAGCCGCAATGCCATCCATCCCCGCGCGCTTGTCATTGGCCGAAATCGACCCTGGGCGGCGTCTCGGCGCCGGCGGTCGCGGTAAAGGCCTGCATTTCCTCCGCCTCCGGATAAAACAGCGCGGCGATCCAGCGGCCGGGGATGGTCTTCAGCTCGGTGTTGTAGACGCGGACCGCGTCGATATAGTCGCGGCGGGCGACCGAGATACGGTTTTCGGTGCCTTCGAGCTGGCTCTGCAGCGCCAGGAAGTTCTGGTTGGATTTCAGGTCGGGATAGCGCTCGACCGTCACCAGCAGGCGCGACAGCGCGCCGGAGAGCTGGTCCTGCGCGGCCTGGAATTTCTGGATGGCGGCCGGGTCGGTCAGCTGATCGGCATTGATCTGCGTCTGCGTCGCCTTGGCCCGCGCCTCGACGACCGCCGTCAGCACGTCGCGTTCCTGCGCGGCGAAGCCCTTCACCGTCTCGATCAGGTTGGGGATCAGGTCGGCGCGGCGCTGATACTGGTTCTCGACCTGCGCCCATGTCGCCTTGGCCTGCTCCTCATAGGTGGGGATCGCGTTGATCCCGCAGGCCGACAGCAGCGGCGCCAGGATCAGCAGGAAAAGCGCCGTCACGATCGGGCGGATGCGCGGCGGTTCAACGGTGAGCGACTGCATGGTGGTCTCCGGTCATGGGCGATGTCGCCAGGCGCGCGAATATGTAAAGCATCTTAGCGCTATCCAGAAGCCGGTTCGACCGCACGGTTGCTCTCGGCCGGCTTTTGCGACAGAGATTTCGCATGACCGGCCATCATCACGACGACGAGCGCCAGCGCGAGGCGAAAGCCATCCTAAACCGCGTGCGGCAGGAGACCGAACCGCAGGTCGGCGGGCACACCGAGGCGATGCTGTTCAGGACGCGCGACCATTTCATGGCGCGCGACGCCGATCCGATAGATCGGATCGAGGTCATCGGCACGCGCATCGGACGCCTCGCGGCGATCGTCGGCTTCATTGTCTTCGCCGTGCTTCTCGCCATCCAGCTTGCAAGCGATTGAACGGCCGCCCCATGCCGCCAGCCAACTCCATTCAGCAGAGCGACCGGTCGGCCGTCATCTCGGTGTCGAGCCATGTCGTGCGCGGTACCGTCGGCAATCGCGCCGCTGTCTTCGCGCTGGAGACCCTCGGCTTCCCGGTGTGGTCCGTCCCCACCGTCACGCTGCCCTGGCATCCGGGCCACGGGCCGGCAACCCGGATCGTGCCGCCTGATGACGAGTACGCGGCGCTGATGGACGATCTGGCCGGCTCGCCCTGGCTGGGCGAGGTCGGCGCGATCCTTACCGGCTATTTCGGCGCCGAAGATCAGATCGCGCCGACCGCGCGGCTGGTCGAGGCCGTCAGGCGCGCCAACCCGCAGGCGATCTATATCTGCGATCCGGTGATCGGCGATGGCGGCCGATTGTATCAGCCGCAGGCGACACTCGAGGCGATCCGCGACCGGCTGATCCCGCTCGCCGATATCGCGACGCCCAATCGCTACGAGCTGGAATTCCTCTGCGGCCTGGAATTGTCGGACAACGCCCATCTGATCGAGGCCGCGAGCACGCTCGGGCCACCGAGCGTCATCGTTACATCGGCCTTCGCGATGCTGCGGGGCGGCATCGGCAATCTGCTGGTGCGCGATTTCCAGGCCATGCTCGCCGAGCACCGGGTCATCGAGAACCCGCCGCATGGCCTCGGCGACCTTACCGCGGCGGTGTATCTGGCCCGCATTCTCGCCGGCGTGTCCGAGGAGAAGGCCTTGCAGACCACCACCGCGACGGTGTTCGAGATCCTCGCCCGCACGACCAAGCGCGGTGCCGACGAACTGACGCTCGAAACCGATAGCGACAGCCTCCGGCATCCGATGGCGATGGTCCAGACCCGGCGCCTGGCCTATCCCGGCGGCGATCGCCGGGCTTGACCGGTGTGACCACCGGGCTGTCTGTGGACGGCGGTACGGCGATTGATTGCGCCGCGGCGACGCGCTACTGATCGCGGCATGACGAAATTTCTTCCCGACCACCTCCTCAATGGCTATCGCGCGTTTGTCGACAAGCGGTTGCCGCAGGAACGTCAGCGCATGCGGCAGCTCGCCGAGGCCGGACAAAGCCCGAAAACGATGGTGATCGCCTGCTGCGATTCCCGCGCCGCGCCCGAGACGATCTTCGATGCCGCGCCGGGCGAGATTTTCGTCGTGCGCAACGTCGCCAATCTGGTTCCGCCGTACTCGCCGGACGGGGAATTTCACTCGACCTCGGCGGCGCTAGAATTCGCGCTGCACGCGCTCAAGGTCGAGCATGTGGTGGTGCTTGGCCATGGTGGCTGCGGCGGCATCCACGCCGCGCTCTCGCCGGCCGCCGAGCCGCTGTCGCCCGGCGATTTCATCGGCAAGTGGATGAGCCTTCTCGATCCGGTCGCGCGGGCGGTCGGCGCCAACGATCACATGACCGCGAACGAGCGGCAGGCGGCGCTGGAGCGGATCTCGATCCGCCACTCAATCGCCAATCTCAGGACGTTTCCGGCGGTGGAACAGCTGGAAGGCGAGGGTGCGCTGTCGCTGCATGGCGCCTGGGTGGATATCCGGTCCGGCGAATTGTGGGCGATGAACCCGGAAACGGGGGATTTTTCCCGCGTGCTCGGCGACGCCGCGTGATCCAGCTGCAGGACGCATTGCCGCGGCGGCTGTCCTGAGGCGGGTTTTCGTGGATTGCGGGCCACAGGATCGAAATTCTGTTGCATTTCGACACAATTGAGCCTTGCGAAGGATGGCAGTGGTCCGCTTTATGACCAGGATTGTCTTGGGCGGATCTGGCCTGGGACCGCGAGGGACAAGACATGCGCGAGGTAATTTCATGACCAACTGGACAAGAACGGGTGCGGTTCTGCTCACGCTGCTTCTGGCGGCGGGCTGTTCGCGCTCGATGCCGACTTTCGGAAGCAGTGATCCGGCGCCGCTGACACCGGCGCCCCGGCAGCGGGTCGCGGCCCGGCAGCTGCCGCCCCCGCCGCCGCCGGCGGCACCGGCGATGTCGGAGAATTCGGCCTTCGAAAACGAGACCGATGTGACGGCAAGCGAGACGGGCCAGAATGCGTCTTCAGACGGTCAGGCAGGTCAGGAGACCCAGGTCGCATCCGTCAGCAGCGGGCCGATCTCGAGGAATTCCGTGCTCGGCGCCTACAAGGTGACGACGACGGGCGGCAACTGCCAGATCATCTTGTCGCTGACGAAGTGGACCGGCGGCTATCGGGCGGCATCGCGCGGTTGCCCTGGCGCGGTCGCCGACGTCAGTGCCTGGGACGTGGCGGGCAATCAGGTGGTTCTGAAGGATTCCGGCGGCTCCAACGTCGCCAATCTGAGCTCCACCGGCGGGTCGCGCTACGAAGGCCAGACCAAGAGCGGGCAGCAGATCAGCCTCTACCGGTAAGCCCCGGCGCCGGTCGGCGTCGGGCATGACGCTGACCGGCCCCGCTTCGGACCAATATGGTGGCGCGTCTCGTCCGCGAGACTTCGCCGCGATCCCGGCATAGGGTGCGGCGGACCAGACACGCCTTGTCGCCAGCTGACCCAACGACCCTTCGAGGAATGATGCCGAGCACCGCCACGCGCGACGACAGGAAAGCGCAAGGACCTGTCCGCTCGGCGCTGGAACATTTGATCGCCATCGAGGAGATCGAGGCGGACCCGGGCCAAAGGGCGCTTGCCGACCGGCTCGATCACATCGATCAGAGGCTCTCGGCGGCGACCGTCGCCTCGAAGAAGAGCGCCCTTGGCTGGCTGTTCGGCAAGAAGCGCGCGGCCGACCCGATCCGCGGCGTCTACATCCATGGCGATGTCGGGCGCGGCAAGACCATGCTCATGGACATGTTCTTTCGGCGAAGTTCGGTGTCGGCGAAGCGGCGCGTGCATTTCCATTCCTTCATGGGCGACGTCCATGAGCGCATCGGGGCTCATCGCAAGGCGGTGAAGGCCGGTACGGCCAGCGGCGACGACCCGATCGGGCCGGTCGCCGGCCAGATCGCCCGTGATGCCCGCCTTTTGTGCTTCGATGAATTCGCGGTGACCGACATCGCCGACGCGATGATCCTGTCGCGGCTGTTCACGGCGCTGTTCGAAAACGGCGTGGTGCTCGTCGCCACGTCCAACGTCGCGCCCGCCGATCTCTACCGCGATGGTCTCAACCGGCCGTTATTCCTGCCCTTCATCGACGTCCTCAAAGCCCACACCGACATCGTCGCGCTCGACGGCGCGGAAGACTATCGGCTGACCACGATCGGCCGTGACAACGTCTATCTGTCGCCGCTCGATCCGACCGTCGAGGCGCGGATGGATACGATCTGGCTATCGCTTCTCGATGGCGCCAAGGAGGGCGTCGCTTCGCTTTCGGTGAAGGGACGGACGGTCAAGGTGCCCCGCGCCGGCAACGGGGCGGCACGGTTTGCCTCCGACGATCTGTTGAAGGGAGCGCTCGGGGCGCAGGACTACCTCGCGATCGCCCGGCGTTTCCACACGGTGATGCTGGACCGGGTTCCGGTGATGGATCAGGCCGAGCGCAACGAGGCCAAGCGCTTCATCACCCTCGTCGACGCGCTGTACGATTGCGGCCGCCGGCTGGTGATGTCGGCCGAAGCGCCGGCGGAGCAGCTCTATCGCGGCAGCTCAGGCACGGTCGCTTTCGAGTTCGACCGCGCCGTCTCGCGCCTCGTCGAGATGCGGTCGGATGAATACCTGGCCCGGACGTCCTCCCACTCCGGTCAAAGCGCTAATTGACCCGGATCGCGTCGGAGCTCGCCTGGCGGAAGCCGGGACATCCCGGCCCAGGCCGCGACCGGTTCCGATGGGCGCGTGACAGCTTGACTGGAGGACCTGGCCGCTCGCGGCTTTCGCGCTGCAACGACGCAATTCCGGCCGGCGGCCTTGGCCCGATAGAGGGCGGCGTCGGCGTCCCGCCTGATCGACCCCGGACCGCCGCAACGTTCGGTCTGGCCGACGCCGATGCTGACGGTCAGGGGTGCGGCGTCACCGATCTCCGCGAAGCGTTTCGCCGCGACACGGCGCCGCAGATGCTCCGCGCGGCGCATCGCGGTCGGCAGATCGCAGTTCCACAGCAGGACCGCGAATTCCTCGCCACCGTAGCGCGCCACCATGTCCGTTTCGTTCCCGAGACGCTTCAGCACATCGGCCACGGCGGCAAGCGCCCGGTCGCCGCTATCGTGGCCGAACCGGTCGTTGATCGTCTTGAAGTGATCGACGTCGATCATCATCAGGGCGAATGACCGCGGGGGCCCCGTCGTCCATTCCTCCAGCCGCCGGTCGAATGCCCGTCGGTTGGCAAGACCGGTCAATGGGTCGGTGTAGGCATCGATGAGCAGGGTTCTTTCCCGCGTGATCAAGCTGTCCTCACGTTGCATCAGCGCGCCGAGAAGGAGCGTGGCGAGGGCGCAGGAGACCATGAGCGCGACTACCGCGAGGCCGATCGTGGTGGCGGAGGCCTGGATCGGCAGCAACGGCAGGAGCAGCGCCTGACAGGAGATTGTCAGGCCGAGGAGGAACAGGCTGGGCAGGCTGACATGCCCGCGCCGCCGCCAATACGCCCACCAGAGCAGACCGGCGGCGGCCCCGAAGCCGAGAATCGCCAGACCGATGCCCGTTCCCGCGCCGCCGAGTGCGACGCGGTACAGACCGGCGACGGCAGACGTGATCGCCGCGGTCAGCGGTCCACCGAAGGCGCCGGCCAGCGCGACCACGATGATTCTCGCATCGATCATGATTCCCGGTAGCGGGTCCGACGCGCGCAACATCGTGGCGATCGTGGCGGCGCCGAAGACAAGCCCCAGGATCGCCGCTTGCGCGCCGCCCGGCAAGCGGGCGCGGCGAAGGGCTCCGTAGCTCATGGCGACGAGGGCCAGAAGGCCGACATCGTTCGCCAGATCGAGGATCAGGTCCGCAGGCAGGTTCATGCTGGTCGGAATCCTCGTCTGGCGGTCAGGAGCCGGTACGCTCCCGGATCGGAAGGCCCTGTGCCACTCGTTGATCCAAGGCAACTACGTTTGAAGGGCCGGTTTTGATCCCGGCAGCGAACCGCGACGGTCGAACAGGGCTAACAAACCGCCAATGCCCTATCGCCGGGGTAATCTGTTCATCCCGGATTCTTACGTTTACGTAATGACTGGTTATTATAACCGATTGAATCTTTTAGGGTATGATTGCCATGGTTGCATCTGTGGGCAGGCCGGTCTATTGCGTCGCCGCGACGGGGGCACCGTCGAGGGCCTTTCAACCTCGCGCTCAGCCGAATTCGCTGTTGCAGCGCCCCGCGACGAAGGATTCGGCGGACGGAGCGAGGATTCTCCTGGCTCTCTCCGCGACCCAACCCACGGTCCGCTCCCGGTTTGATGCCGAGGCCGGCCGACAGCAGGAGGAAAGTGGCCTTGGCCCGTTCGAAGATCGCACTCATCGGTTCCGGCATGATCGGCGGCACGCTCGCGCATCTGGCGAGTCTGAAGGAACTCGGCGACGTCGTCATGTTCGACATCGCCGAGGGGACGCCCCAGGGCAAGGCGCTCGACATTTCCCAGTCCGGTCCGGTGGAGGGCTTCGACGCGCATCTGAGCGGCGCCAACGACTATGCCGCGATCGAGGGCGCGGATGTGTGCATCGTCACCGCCGGCGTGCCGCGCAAGCCGGGCATGAGCCGCGACGATCTGCTCGGCATCAACCTGAAGGTCATGGAGCAGGTCGGCGCCGGCATCGCCAAATACGCGCCCAACGCCTTCGTCATCTGCATCACCAACCCGCTCGACGCCATGGTCTGGGCGCTGCAGAAATTCTCCGGCCTGCCCAAGGCCAAGGTCGTCGGCATGGCCGGCGTGCTCGACTCCGCCCGCTTCCGCGCCTTTCTCGCCGAGGAATTCAAGGTCTCGGTCGAGGACGTCACCGCCTTCGTGCTGGGCGGGCATGGCGACACGATGGTGCCGCTCACCCGCTATTCGACGGTCGCCGGCATCCCGCTCACCGATCTGGTCAAGATGGGCTGGTGCTCGAAGGAGCGGCTGGAGGAGATAGTCCAGCGCACCCGCGACGGCGGCGCGGAGATCGTCGGCCTGTTGAAGACCGGCTCGGCCTATTACGCGCCGGCCGCCTCCGCGATCCAGATGGCCGAATCCTACCTCAAGGACAAGAAGCGGGTGCTGCCCTGCGCGGCGAACCTGAAGGGCGAATACGGCCTCAAGGACATGTATGTCGGGGTTCCCTGCGTGATCGGCGCCGACGGCATCGAGCGGGTGATCGAGATCGATCTCGCCAGCGACGAAAAGGCGCAGTTCGAAAAATCCGTCAGCGCGGTGAAGGGCCTGATGGAAGCCTGCGTCGAGATCGCGCCGAAGCTGAAGTAAGTTTTCCGGGCCGCCTATGAGCGGCCCGTTCCTTTTTCCCTCCCCGCCGAGGAAGAACAATCAGATGAACATCCACGAATATCAGGCCAAGGAAGTGCTGAAGGGCTATGGCGCGCCGGTGGCGGCGGGGGGTGCGATCACCGAGGTCGGGCAGGCGGAAGCGGCGGCGCGGCAGCTGCCGGGGCCGGTCTATGTGGTCAAGAGCCAGATCCACGCCGGCGGCCGC
>NZ_JALHBS010000104.1 GCF_024195285.1 Aurantimonas marianensis | reverse complement strand
TTCCATGCCGACCTCCTGGCTATCGAGGGGGCAGTTCCTCATGGCGCCAGGGGGTCAGTTTGCCGTGTCGCCTGACAGCTGTTGTACTCTCCGAATCCTGCCACCTCCCTTCCTCCTGTTTCAATCGGTTTCTCTGTCCAACCCTTAAGCTTCGCGGCTTCCGCCGCCCCCGGCGAGGTCCATGCGCTGCCGGCTCCTGCCGCTCCTTGCGCGGTGTTCAAGCAAAGCAATCCGCATATGCCTCCGCGTCGGTCCCATTTTCCCCCGGGCACGGCCGTTCCGTCTCGCCGCGCGGCAATCGCCCTCCCCGCTGCAACGCCCGAGGCTTTGAGAACCGGCGCGAAAAAGCGCCTCCGCACCCGATCGGGTCGAAGCGTTGGATTTTCTGTCCCGCCCTTAAGCGTCGCCTTGCGGCTCGCTGGTGGGCCCCTGTTGCCGTCTCGTCTCGGACGAGACGAGCGGCGGGACGCCGGAGGCGAACCCTCCGACTGTTTTACGTCATGCGGTCCGCCTCCGGCATCCCGCGCGGCGTTTACCCAACCCTTCGACACGCAAACCCCGCCTCTTCATGGGTTCGTGTGCGCTGCCGGCTCTTCACGCCCCTGGCGGGGGCGTTCAAGCGGACCGATCCGCAGACCCCTCATTAGTGGGGGACGGTCCGGCGGAGCAAAGGGTCGTCCGGGCCGGGCCTTCTCCGGAAGAAGCCCCGTCGCGGACACCGCACCGCCAGGGATTTCTCCCCCTTGGCCCAACGAACGATCCCGGTGATCATTCGCGCCCGTTCCGTGGGCCGGCGGTGAGGGAAGTATGCGGGAGGCGGAAAGGGTGGGGAGAAAATTCTTGAGCGGGCGCGGGTTTGAGCAAGTACGCGGACCTCCCATCGCTCGTGGAAACATATGAGGCGCAGGCATCCAAACCGCGTCATTGTTGTCGCGGCGCCTCGTCGACGGCTTTGCAGATTAACTGAGCCTTTGATCACGGGAAAGGAGCGATATCTAGCCGCCTCGTATCCCGGTCAGTCCCCACCGAACTTATCCCCGTCGTTCGGCGGTCCCGTAGCATCGGGACGGTCGGTGGCGAGGGATGGGCATGGAAAGACGAGAGGCCAGAGAGGACAGTGCGGCAGCGGATATGCCGCTCGCCAGCTTGCGAGCCCAGATCGCCGGCCTGCGCCTTACCGTCGCGGCGCTGCGGCTGACCTCGCGGGCCGTCAAGGCCGGCTTCCGCCCGGGTCAGGAACGCCATCCCAAGGGCAGCGGGCGCATTTCCGGCCGCTGGCGGCGCGTCACCGGCCGCAAGCCTTTGCAGGTCGACATCCCCGGCCCGAAAAAGAAACCGATAGGGAGCGGTTCGCCCAGAACCCCACCCAAGAGCCGACGTCTAAAGCTGCCGAAACCCGGCATCGGCCACAATGGCGGCCCGCCGCTGGAAGACCCGCCGACGATTCCCAGGCAGGAACCGCCAACGCGGCGGCTCCGCCATATCGTGGTGAAGGCTGTGGTTCGCTTCGCCGCGCGCGCCTTGAGCCGCGGAGCAGCGGGTCCGATAGCGGTGTTGCTGACGGCGATCGATGTCGCACGGTGGATGCAAACCTACTATTCTTGGATCGAGGCCTATTTCGAGGCGCCGAAAACCCTTGCAGAACTCCAGCGAGGCGCGGCTCAAGGTAAACGCCACGGGTATGATATCCACCATATCGTTGAGGAGGATGCGGCCCTGAAGGATGGTTTTCCGGACTCTATGGTCAACGGCCCGAGCAACCTCGTGCGGATCTCGCGGCTGAAGCATTGGGAGATATCGGCGTGGTATCAACGGACCAATCCGAAATTCGGCCAACAGTCTCCGCGCCAGTATCTTCGAGGCAAGAGCTGGGAAGAAAGGCTACGGCTTGGCATCGACGCGCTACGAAATGCGAAGGTTCTGAAATGATGATCGTCCCCCAACTTACCGAGCTCACGGTCGACGACATCGTCCGAGAGTACATCGCGATCGGCCTTGCCCAGGACAGGGCGATAGAAGCGGACGACACCAGCACGTTCAATCGGCTGGCGCGTCGCCAGTTCGCGTATGAGAAAGAACTGAAGCTGCGTACCGGCGATCAGCGACGGGCGCTGATCCCGCTTCTCGAACATCCCAACGCGCAAATCCGGTTGAACGCGGCCCATGCGACGCTCGTCGTGGCACCACTCCTTGCGCGCGAGACGCTGGAAGCCGTCGCGGCGTGGGAGTTGGGACCGCAGGCTCTCGATGCGGGAATGGCGATTCAAATGCTCGACGACGGGCGGTTCGTGCCGGAGTGAGGCTCGCGGGCTACGGTGACAGCCGCGCTACCCCCGTCCTGGCCGCTGGAACGCGGCGCGCGCTTCCTCGCATTCGGCGCGCACGCAACAGCCCTCGACCTGGTCGTCGACGAAGCCCATCGCCTGCATGAAGGCATAGATTGTGGTCGGGCCGACGAAGCTGAAGCCGGCCTTCTTCAAGGCTTTCGACAGGCGCGTCGAGGCCGGCGTCGCCGGGTTTGCGGCAAGCCATGGGCCGGTGACGAAGGCCGGTCGCCCGGCGGCGGTCGGCTCATGCGCCCAGAGGAACGCGGCGCGCTCAATGTCGGATTCGTCCATCGCCGCCACAGTACGCCCTGGCCGTGTAGCGCCGCGCCCCTCACACCCCCTCGACAAACCCCTCCAGCACCCGCTTCTGGCCGGCCTTGTCGAAATCCACCGTGAGCTTGTTGCCCTCGACGCTCGCGACGGTGCCGTTGCCGAACTTTTGGTGGAACACCCGGTCGCCGCTGGCGAAGCGGCTGTCCTCGGCGATGACGGATTTCGCCACCAGTTCGCCCTCGATCTCGCGCGGGCCGCCCTTCCGGGCCGAGGCGTAGAGGCCGAACCCCTGTTTCGGCGGCTGGTTGTGGCCCCTGCCCGCTGCCGCGCCGGCGCGCGCGTTCGACCCGGCGCCGCCGCCATAGTCGATCTGCCGCGTGCGGCCGCCGGACCAGCCGTCGCCGCCCGAACTGCCTTTGCCCCCGGCAAAGCCGGCATTCGCCGCCTGGGCCCTTCGCCAGCCCGGCGTCTGGTAGGCGTTTTCCTGAAAGGCCGCGGCGCCATCCCAGCGCGAGGCGCCATAGCCGCCGTAGGTATTGGTGTTGGCTTCCATCACCTCGACATGCGCCTCGGGCAGCTCGTCGAGAAAGCGCGAGGGGATGGTCGACTGCCACAGGCCGTGGATGCGGCGGTTGGAGACGAACCAGATCTTGGCCCGGCGCTTGGCCCGCGTGATGCCGACATAGGCGAGCCGGCGCTCTTCTTCCAAACCGCTTCTGCCGCCCTCGTCCAAAGCGCGCTGATGGGGAAACAGCCCCTCCTCCCAGCCGGGCAGGAACACGGTCTCGAATTCCAGCCCCTTGGCGGCGTGCAGCGTCATGATCGAGACGGCGTCGAGATCGGCGTTCTGCTCGGTGTCCATGACCAGCGCGACATGTTCGAGGAAGGAGGCGAGCGACTCGTACTCCTCCATGGAGCGGATCAGCTCCTTCAAGTTTTCCAGCCGGCCCGGCGCCTCGGCCGAGCGGTCGGCCTGCCACATCGCGGTGTAGCCGGACTCCTCCAGGATCTGCTCGGCCAGCTCGGTGTGCTTGGTGGAATCCAGCAGCCCGGCCCAACGGACGAGGTCGGTGACGACGCGGCGCAGCGCGTTGCGCGGCTTCGGCTTCAGCTCTTCCGTCTCGACCATCTCGCCGGCAGCCGCGATCAGCGGGATTTCGCGGGAGCGGGCGTAGTCGTGCAGCAGGCGGATGGTGGCATCGCCGAGCCCACGCTTCGGCGTGTTGACGATGCGCTCGAAGGCGAGGTCGTCGGCGGGCTGAACGACGCAGCGGAAATAGGCCAGCGCGTCGCGCACCTCCATGCGCTCGTAAAAGCGCGGGCCGCCGATGACCCGGTAGTTGAGGCCCATGGTGACGAAGCGGTCCTCGAAGGTGCGCATCTGGAAGGAGGCGCGCACCAGGATCGCCATGTCGTTGAGGTCGTGGCTGTCACGGCGCTGCAGATCCTCGATTGCCTCGCCGATGGCGCGGGCCTCTTCCTCGGAGTCCCAGCCGGCATTGACCTCGACCTTCTGGTGCTCGGGGTCGGAGAAGTCGGTGAACAGCGTCTTGCCGAGCCGGTCCTCATTGTGGGCGATGAGGTGGGAGGCGGCGCCGAGGATGTGGGCGGTGGACCGGTAGTTGCGCTCCAGCCGGATCACGGTGGCGCCGGGAAAGTCCTTGTCGAACCTGAGGATGTTGTCGACCTCGGCGCCGCGCCAGCCATAGATCGACTGGTCGTCGTCGCCCACGCAGCAGATGTTGATCTGCTGCCTCTGATCTTCGCTCACGGCCGAGCGCTCGCTTCGCTCGCTGGCCTGCGCGGGCGCGGCCTCACCGGCCGACGGGCGTTCGCCCTTGCGGCCTGCGGCCGGGGCGCGTGTCTCTGCGATCGCGGTTGAGTCCCGCCGCGTCGGCCTTTGCGCCAGGAGTCGCAGCCAGAGATATTGCGCGACATTGGTGTCCTGATACTCGTCGACCAGGATGTAGCGGAAGCGCTTGTGATACTCGGCCAGAACGTCCGGGTGGGCGCGGAAGATCGCGATCGGATGCAGCAGCAGGTCGCCGAAATCGCAGGCGTTGAGCGATTTCAGCCGCGCCTGATAGGCGGCGTAGAGCTCGCGGCCCTTGCCGTTGGCGAAGGCGCGCGCGTCGCCCTCGGGAATGTCCTTCGCGGTCAGGCCCTTGTTCTTCCAGGCGTCGAGCATTTGGGCGAAGCCGCGCGCCGGCCAGCGCTTGTCGTCGAGATTTTCGGCCTGAATCAGCTGCTTGATCAGCCGGATCTGGTCGTCGGTGTCGAGGATGGTGAAGTTGGATTTCAACCCGACCAGCTCGGCGTGGCGGCGCAGGATCTTCACGCCGATCGAGTGGAAGGTGCCGAGCCAGGGCATGCCCTCGACCTGTTCGCCGACGAGAAGGCCGACGCGGTTCTTCATCTCCCGCGCCGCCTTGTTGGTGAAGGTGACGGCGAGGATCTGCGACGGCCATGCGCGACCCGTCGCCAGAATATGGGCGATGCGCGTGGTCAGCACCCGCGTCTTGCCGGTGCCGGCGCCGGCGAGCACCAGAACGGGCCCCTCGGTGGTCTCGACGGCGGCGCGCTGCTCGGCGTTGAGGCCGGCGAGATAGTCGGGCGCGCGGGAGCCACGGGCGGCCATGGCGCGGGCCGCGATGGAGCCGGCCCGGGGCGCGGCGGGGCCGGAAGGATCAAGGGAATCGGTCATCGCCCGCAATGTAATGAATCGGGCGCGGAACACTAGAGCGCCGTGCGTCCGTGCGGACGCACGAAGGACGCTCTAATACTTTGATTGAGCATCGGAATTACCCAAAAAACGGATTCCACTTTTTGGTCCGATGCTCCAGGGGAACGCCCCCGGGCGCGACCAGCGCGCCGCACTTCACCCGGCGCGGCGGTTGGGCTACGCTTCGACGAACCTGCGCAGGGAGCCACGACCATGGACGCCAAGACCCCCAAAACCCGCAATACTCCGACAATCACCCAGGCGATGATCGACGCCTATGACGAATACACGCATCTGACGCTGGACCGGCGCGGCTTCATGGCGAAGCTGACGCGGCTTGCCGGCTCGGCGACGGCCGCCGCCGCGATCGCGCCGCTGATAGGCGCATCGAAGGCGAGCGCCCAGATCGTCGACCCGCAGGATGAGCGGCTGACGACGGTGTGGGCGAATTTCCCCGCCGCCGGCGCCGAAATGAAGGCCTATGTCGCCAGGCCGAAGGACGCCGAGGGACCGCTCCCCGGCGTCCTCGTCATCCACGAGAACCGCGGCCTCAACGCCCATATCCAGGACGTGGCGCGGCGGTTGGCGCTGGAAGGCTTCGTCGCCGTCGCGCCGGACTTTCTGTCGATCGACGGCGGCACGCCGCCGGACGAGGACAAGGCGCGCGAGATGATCGGCGCGCTCGACGGCGACAAGACGGTCGAGCAGGCGGTCGCTGCGCGTGAGTGGGCGGCGAGCGAGGCCGGCACCAGCGGCCAGGTCGGCGCGGTCGGCTTTTGCTGGGGCGGCGGGCTGGTCAACAGCCTCGCGGTCGCCGACCCGGAGCTCGGCGCCGGCGTCGCCTATTACGGCCGCCAGCCCGACGCGGCGGAGGTCGCCAGGATGAAGGCGCCGATGCTGCTGCACTATGCCGGGCTCGACGAGCGCATCAATGCCGGCATTGATGCCTATCGCGCGGCGTTGGAAGAAGCCGGGGTGGAGCATGAGATCGTCGTCCATGAGGGCGTCAACCACGCCTTCAACAACGATACGTCGGCGGCTCGCTACGACAAGGAAGCGGCGGACCGCGCGTGGGAGACGACGGTGGCCTTCCTCAAGGAGCATCTCGGCGGGGCGTGACGGGTCGCCGCACGCCGCGATGGGCGCGACGCGACGCGGGCGAACGCGGCGCGGCGCGCCACCGGTCGCGGATTCGTGGCGTCGTTGACCCAATTTTAACCCTCGCCTGCCGCCAGATTGTTAATCCAAATGCCGTCTGGTCGTCGGATCGAATCCGTCGCTCGGCCGATCCCTGCCGCGACGCGTGGAGGGTGAAGGCGATGAAGACCCAGGACTATCACGACGGCGGCCCGCTCGAGGTCGTCGCCTTCCGTGTCAACGACCAGGAATTCTGCGTCCGGACGATTTCCGTCCGTGAGATCCGGGGGTGGTCGCAATCGACTCCCCTGCCCAATTCCTCACCCGACATTCTGGGCATGATCAATCTGCGCGGGACGATCATTCCCGTGGTCAGCATGGCCCAGAAGCTCGGCATGACCGCCGCGCCGCCGAATCCGCGCAGCGCCATCGTGGTGGTCGAGGTCCACGACACGGTTCTCGGCCTGCTCGTCGACCGCCTGTCCGACCTTTTGACCTTCGACGGCTCCACCATCCAGCCGGTGCCGGAAATGACCGGCGGCTACGACAAGAAATATACCGAAGGCATCATCGCGCATGCCGAGGGAATGATCTGCTTTCTCAATCTGGACCGGATGTTTCCCGAGGCCGCCAGGCTTGCGGCGGCGGCATAGAGCATCGCCGCTCAGACGTCGGCCGTCTGGAACAACGCATCCAGGATCGGGCAATCGGGCACATTGCCGCCCTCGCATTCCGCCGAGACCGCAACGAGCGTAACCTCCAAGCGCTTAAGGTCGGCGATCTTGGCGCGGATGCCGTCGATATGGCGGCGGGTCAGCGCCAGAACCTCGCCGCACGTCGTATCGCGCGCATCGGCGAGGCCCAGCAGGCCCCGCAATTCCTCGATCGAGAAGCCGAGTTCGCGGCCGCGCAGGATGAAGCCGAGCCGCGCCTGATCATCGGGCGCATAGAGCCGGTGACCGCCCTCTGAGCGTTCAGGAATGCCGAGCAGGCCGATCTTTTCGTAATAGCGGATCGTCTCGCTGTTGCAGCCGGCGCGCCGCGCCAGTTCGCCGCGCTTCAGGGTCGCTCGCGGAGCCGTGATCGCCATGGCGGAAAAAACCTCTTGAACCTGTAGTAGCTACAGATCGTAGATGTTGGTCCACCCGAAAGCGAGGGCCAGTCGATATGAGCGACACAACAGCCGAGATCGGAAGAAAAGACGCGCTGCCTGCCGCCCCGGAGCGGCGCGAGGGCTGGTTCGCGGGCGGCGGCGTCGTCGGCGCGGTGCTCGCCTCGTCCTGCTGCATCGCGCCGCTGGTTCTGGTCACGCTGGGCATCAGCGGAGCCTGGATCGGTAATCTGACGGCGCTGACCCCCTACCAGCCATATTTCGTCGCCCTGACGCTGGTGTTTCTCGGGCTCGGCTTTTGGCAGGTCTATTTCCGCCCGAAGGCGGCCTGCGCGGTCGGCGCCACCTGCGCCCGCCCCCTTGCCTCGGTCATCACCCAGAGCGCCCTATGGGTCGCCACCGTCCTGGTCATCCTGTCCATGACCAACTCTTGGTGGGCACCGCTATTTTATTAGGAGACCACCCATGACACGCATTTCGACGATGTTGCTGGCCGCCGCGATGCCGAGCGCCGCCGGACTTGGCGCGGCTCTGCTTGCCCCGGCAGTGATCGCGCAAACGCAGACGGAAACCGCTCCGGCGCTTCAGACCCAAACCTTCGCGATCGAGAACATGACCTGCCCGACCTGTCCGATCACCGTCAAACTGGCGATGAGCGGCCTCGACGGCGTCAATTCGGTGGAGGTCAATCTCGACGCCAAGACCGCGACGGTGGTGTTCGATCCGGCCCGCGTATCGCCGGACGATCTCGCCGAAGCCTCGACCAATGCAGGCTACCCGGCAACACTCGTCGAAAGCTGACCGGCCATGAAGGACAGGACGCTTCTGACGACCGGCATCGTCGGCTCGGTGATCGCGGCGATCTGCTGTTTCACACCGGCGCTGGTCATCCTCCTCCCATTCGTCGGGCTCGCCGCCTGGCTGGCCTTTGCCGACTACGTGCTGTTTCCGCTGTTGTTCCTGTTTCTCGGCATCACCGCCTACGCCCTCCTGCTACGCCACCGACACAAGAAAGCCGCCTGCTGATGGAACTTCGCTCCACCCTCACCTGCCCGCAATGCGGACACCAGGAAACCGAAACCATGCCGACCGACGCCTGCCAGTTCTTCTATGACTGCAAGGGCTGCGGCGCGCTGCTGAGGCCGAACGCCGGCGACTGCTGCGTCTATTGCTCGTTCGGCAGCCTGCCCTGCCCGCCGATCCAGGAAGCGCGGGCAAGCGGCGAGACCGCCGCCTGCTGCGCGAGCTAGACAGCGCGCATGACCAGGAGTTTCGACCTCGTCGTGCTCGGCGTCGGCATGGCCGCCGTCAGCGCCGCCAACAAATGCGCCGCCGCCGGCTGGTCGGTCGCGGTCGTCGACGAACTGCCCTATGGCGGCACCTGCGCGCTGCGCGGCTGCGACCCGAAGAAGATGCTGCGCCGGGGCGCCGAGATTCTCGACGCCGCCCGCCTGATGCGCGGCAAGGGCGTTGCCGGCGATCTCAAGATCGACTGGCCCGATCTCATGGCGTTCAAGCGCAGCTTCACCGACAAGATGCCGGACAAGATCGAAAGCGGCCTCGACAGGAACGGCGTCAGCACCTTCCACGGCCCGGCGCGCTTCGTGAGCGAGAATACGATAGAGATCGGCGGCGAGACCCGGCTGCAGGGCCGCCACGTCCTGATCGCCACCGGCGCCGAGCCCCGGTCGCTGGAATTTCCGGGCGCCGAACACCTCATCGACAGCACGCGGTTTCTGGAGCTGGCGTCGCTGCCCCGCCGCATCCTGTTCGTCGGCGGCGGCTACATCTCCTTCGAGTTCGCCCATATCGCGGCGCGGGCCGGCAGCGCTGTGCGGATCCTCCAACGGGGCGAACGGCCGCTGAAGCGCTTCGACCCCGATCTGGTCGACAGACTGGTCGCGCGCGGCGGCGAGGCCGGCGTCGCGGTGACGACCGGCATCGACCTCAATTCGGTGGAACGGAGCGGCGCCGGCTACACGGTCCATGTCGAGAGAGTCGGCCAGCCGGCGATATTCGCCGCCGATCTCGTCGTCCACGGCGCCGGCCGCGTGCCGGCGATCGACCGGCTCGCCCTCGAAGCGGCCGGGGTCACGGCCGGCAAGGGCGGCGTCCGCGTCGACCGGCACCTCAAAAGCGTCTCCAATCCGGCGGTCTTTGCCGCGGGCGACGCCGCCGACACAAACGGCCCGCCGTTGACGCCGGTGGCGGTCGCCGAGGGCAAGGTCGCCGCCTCGAACATGCTGAAGGGCGATCACGCCACCGTCGATTATCGCGGCGTGCCGAGCGTCGTCTTCACGATTCCCGAACTTGCCCGCGTCGGCATGACGGAATCCGAGGCGCGGGAGCAAGGCCGCAACGTCCGCGTCGCCTTCAACGACACCAGCGGCTGGTACTCCAATCTGCGGGTCGGCGAGACCTGCGCCGCCACCAAGATCCTGATCGACGCCGACAGCGACGAGATTCTCGGCGCGCATCTGCTCGGGCCGGACTATGCCGAGATCGTCAATTTCTGCGGCCTCGCCATGCGGCTGGGACTGAAAACCCGCGATCTGAAATCGATGATCGCGGCCTATCCGTCAGTCGGCTCCGACCTCGGCTCGATGCTGTAGCGCCGGCCGGCGACGGGAGATAAGGGCGCCCTCACTCGCCGGGGGCCGTCTGCCCTTCCGGCGGCGGGGCCTTCACGCCCGCACCGGTCTTGCGCGCCGCCTTGCGCCGCCGCAGCGCGCGCCTGAGCGCCCGGCGCCGCGTCTTCAGCCAGTAGCCGAAATCCTCGACCCGCTCGACCCGGTCCTCGTAGAGTTCGGCCAGCGCGTGCCGGAACTCGGCGTAGCCGAAGCGCGCCTCGCCCTCCAGATGCCGCATGACGATCATCCAGGCCGGCGAGACCAAGAGCGAGACCGCCGTCACCGCCAGCGCCAGGCGATAGACGTCACCGCCGATGGCGCCCGAGGCGAAGGCGACGGCGGCGAGCACAAAGGAGAATTCGCCGATCTGGGCCATCGACAGGCCGGCCTCGACGGCGGTCTTGTGCGGCAGTCCGGCGAGGCGGATCAGCATGACATTGACCACGCTCTTGGCGATGATGACGAACACCGAGGCGATCAGCACCAGGATCCAGTTCTCGATAATGTAGTCGAGGTCGATCAACAGCCCGATCGACAGGAAGAACACCACGAGCAGGATCGCCTGGATCGGCTCGACCACATGAATGACCGGCGAGCGCAGGGTCGATGAGCCGACGACGAGGCCGGCGATGAACGCGCCATAGGCGGGCGACAGGCCGAGGAGACCCGACAGGGACGCGGCGGCGAAGCAGAAGGCGAGCGAGCCGAGCGCCAGGATCTCGACGTTGTTTTCCACCGCCGAGGCAAAGGAGGGCTTCAGCTTCGGGCTTCGGCCGAGATACCACAACAGCGCCCCGAGCAGGGCGACCGCCACGACGATCTTGATGACCAGCGTGCCCCAGTCGGCCGCCTCATCGCCACCAAGCGAGGCGGCGATGATCAGCATCGGCACCACGGCGATATCCTGGGCGATCAGCACGGCGACGGCGATGCGGCCCGGCTCGGCGCGCAGCTCGCCGAGATCCTCCAGCACCTTCATGGCGACCACGGTCGACGACAGCGCGATGATGAAGCCGAGGATGATCGCCTCGGCGAGCGTCGCCTTGGAAATCAGCATCAGCCCGAAGGAGATCGCCATCGCGGCCAGAAGCTGGCCGCCGGCGATCTGCACCGCCGGTTTCAGCGATGCGACGAACGCCTTCAGCGACAGCTCCATGCCGATGAAGAACAACAGCATCAACACGCCCATCTCGGCGAGCATGGTGACGTTTTCGTTCGAGGTGGAGATGATCTCGAGCCCCGAGGGCCCGAGCAGCACACCAGCAAGGATGAAGCCGACCAGCGGCGGCTGCTTGAGCCGCATCAGGCCGAGGCCGACGGTGACCGCCACGACGATGACGAAGGCGATCTCGGTCAGTCCCGTGCCATGGGCGCCGACGACGGCTTCTTCCACGCGTGTCTCCTCGTTTCTGGATCGAATCGCTTAGAGCGCCGTGCGTCCATTCGGACGCACAAAGGACGCTCTACCATTTTGATTGAGCATCGGATTAATCCAAAAACCGGATTCCACTTTTTGGTCCGATGCTCTCGCCGCCAAATGATAGCGCAACCTTGGCGTGGGTGTGTCGTGCCCGGCCGAAAATCCGCCGAACGACCGGAAGTTTCAGGGCGCGCGCCCGATCCTCGCGGCTTGCTGTCGATGCCGCGGCGAGCGCGGATCGACGGTCATCGCGGGCGCGACCGGCAAGGCCGGCCGGGCCGCATCTGTTCGCACGGCCCTGTCAGCACCATATGCCCGCCTTCGGAGCCGCGCGCGGCTTGCAGCATCGAGGAACCGCCCATGCCGACCGCCGACCCGACGCAACTGGCCGATCATCGCCGCCGCCTCAAGCGGGTCGCCCGTGTCGCGCGGCTGATGGACACGGCGATCCGCATTCCCGGCACCGGCATCCGCTTCGGCGGCGATTCGATCATGGGGCTAATCCCCGGCGTCGGCGACGCCGCCGGCGGCCTGATCGGGGTCTACATCATCAACGAGGCGCGCCGGCTCGGCCTGCCGACGCACAAGCTCGTCAAGATGGCCGGCAATCTCGGCGTCGACTTCGCCGTCGGCTCGGTGCCGCTGGTCGGCGACGTGTTCGACGTCGTGTTCAAGGCGCACCGGCGCAACCTCGACATGATCCTGGACCATTTCGGCGAGGGCGACCTGTCGGCGCAGGGCGACATCGACCCGGAGGCGATGAAGGACATCACGCCGAAACGGGGTTAGCCAGCGGCGGCGAGCACGGGGCAGGCTTCGCAACGTCCTCGGCGCGTGGCATCGTCCGCCGACAAGTGGACAGGCCGCGGCGGGAACATGGCGTGAGGGAAATCGAAGGTTCGAACGCTGGTAGCGGGATTTCTGAGGATGGCGCGGGCGTAACCGCGCCCCCTGCCCCTGACGGCACTCCCGGCGAGGTCTTCGGCGCCTTCCTCAAGCTCGGGCTGACCTCCTTCGGCGGACCGATCGCTCATCTCGGCTATTTTCGCGACGAGCTGGTGACGCGGCGCAAATGGCTGGACGAGGCCGGCTATGCCGATCTGGTGGCGCTCTGCCAGTTCCTGCCCGGCCCGGCGTCGAGCCAGACCGGCTTCGCGCTTGGGCTGATGCGCGCCGGACCGCTCGGAGCGCTGGCTGCCTGGACCGCCTTCACGCTCCCCTCGGCCGTCCTGCTCCTCCTCTTCGCCTATGGCGCGGACGCCTTCGACAGCGGCGTCGGCGCCGGCATCGTCCACGGGCTGAAGATCGTCGCCGTCGCCGTCGTCGCGCAGGCCGTCCTCGGCATGACCAAGGCGCTGACGCCGGACCGCATCCGCGCGAGTATCGCCGTCGCGGCCGTCCTGATCGTCGTCTTCCTCGCCGGCCCGCTCGGGCAGATCGCGGCGATCGTCGGCGGGGTGCTGGGCGGTCTGGTCCTTTGCCGGGACGGCCCCGCCCCGCAAGCGACGCACATCGCCATTCCGATCTCGCGCGGCGTCGGCATCGCGGCGCTGGCGCTGTTCGCGATCCTGCTCGTCCTCGGGCCGTTATTCGCCGCCGCCCAGCCGTCCGGGGCGCTGGCCCTGTTTAACGCCTTCTACCGGGCCGGCGCGCTGGTCTTCGGCGGCGGCCATGTCGTGCTGCCGCTGCTCGAAGCCTCGGTGGTCGCGCCCGACTGGGCCAGCGCCGACGCCTTTCTGGCGGGCTATGGCGCGGCGCAGGCCGTGCCCGGACCGCTTTTCACCTTCGCCGCCTATCTCGGCGCGATCGTCACACCGGAGCCGAACGGGATCGCTGGCGCGGCGATCGGGCTGGTCGCGATCTTCCTGCCGGGATTGCTGCTCGTCATCGGGCTGCTGCCGTTCTGGGACGCGTTTCGCCGCCGACCCTTCGCGCAGGCGGCGATGCGCGGCGCCAACGCCGCCGTCGTCGGCATTCTCGGCGCGGCGCTCTACGATCCGGTCTTTACCAGCGCCATCGGCGCACCCGCCGACTTCGCACTCGCGCTTCTGGGCTTCGCGCTGCTGATGGCCTGGAAGGCGCCGCCGTGGATCGTGGTGGTGGTCTCGGCCCTTGGCGGCATCGCGCTGACGGGCCTGTGACACCGGCTCACCAGCGGCGGGTGCGGCGGAAGTAGGCCTCCGCCTCTGTCCCGAAAGTTTGCCGGAGCCCCGCTTCCTCGCCCATGATGAAGCGGTGGGTGATGACGAACGGGAAGACCGCCGCGACGATCAGCGCCGACAGCGCCCCGAACCAGAGCGCCGCGCCGAAGAGGGCCAGCGTCATGCCGGTGTAGATCGGGTTGCGGTTGAGCCGATACGGCCCCTCGACGATCAGCGCTTTCGGCACATTGCGCGGCTCGATCGGCGTCCGCTTGCGCCAGAACCACAGCGCCGACCACAGGATGACGGCGATGCCGCCGAGGAAAAGCGCGATACCGATCGCCGTCGTCGCCGGCGCGGCGAAGCGCCACAGCGGCAGCCACGAAGCGACGAGCCATTCGGCGAGGATCGCTCCCAGCGCCCAGACCGGCGGCAGATCGGGAAAGTCGCGGTGTATCGTCATGACGGCTCCTTTGGTGGAGGATCTTAAGCCAACATAGGTCGCGTCAGCGGGCCTGTGCCACCCTCCCGCGGCCGCGATCTTGCCGCAACGTTTGGTCGGTGTATCATCCGATCTCACGGTGAGCTTTGGAGGGACCGCCATGCAACGCGCGACCGGCCTGGGACTGTCGCTGTTCGTCTCCATCGCGATGCTGGCAATCACCATGCCCGCCGGTCCCGCGCTCGCCCAGGAGGATATCGCGGGTGCCACCGACCACCCGCTGGTCGGCCGCTACCAGGGTTCGGTGATCACATTCCACGAGACCAAGGCGTATGAGGAACTGACGCTGCCGGACGCGACGCCACCGCGCAATTACCGGGAGGCGCCGGATTCCTTCCAGACCGAGCTGGCCGGCAAGCTGACCTCGATCCGCTACGAGGGTCCCGCCGACCGCTCGATCCTGGAGGTGATGCGCAATTACGAAAAGGCACTGAAAGACGACGGCTTCGAGATCCTGTTTTCCTGCCGAGGCAAGAAGGAATGCGCGCCGAACACGTCCTCGGTGGCCCCGCTCTGGGACGCGGCGCGCGGCGGCATCGGCATGCCGAGCACATGGGACAGCACTCTCTACACATTGGCCCGCAAGGACGACCCGGCCGGTCAGGTGACGGTGGGGCTCCTCGGCGTCGAGACCCGCGCTAGCAACACCCGATCGCTGACCCCGCATGTCGCGATGACGATCGTCGAGGGCGAGCCGATGCAGACCGACCAGATCGTGCTGGTCGAGGCGAGCGCGATGGAATCGGCGATCGCCAAGGACGGCAAGATCGCCGTCTACGGCATCAATTTCGATTTCGACAAGGCGGACATCACGCCGGACTCAAAGCCGCAGATCGACGAGCTCGGCAAGCTCCTGACCGACAATCCCGAACTCGCCGTCCTGATTGTCGGCCACACCGACGGCGAAGGCGGATTCGACTACAATCTGTCGCTGTCGCAGCGCCGCGCCCAGGCGGTCGTCGACGCGCTGGCGCGCGATTACGGCATCGCCGCGACACGCCTGCAGCCGGCCGGCGCCGGCCCGGTCTCGCCGGTCGCCAGCAACCGCACCGAGGACGGCCGGGCAAAGAACCGGCGGGTCGAGATCGTGGAGCGTTACAAGGGGTGAGCCGGACAACGCCAGCCGGTCATCCGCCACGATTGATCCCGAACCATTCAAAGTGGCCCGCCCCATCGGGCGCCAGGAACTGAAGGAATTCCGGATGCGTCTTCTGCTTGCCGCGATCGCCGTTTGCGCCGCCGCTCTCCCCGCCTACGCAGAGGACCCGCTGCTGGACGACGCGGTCAGCTTCACCGGCCAGATCTTCCACCTCGATACAGCCGTGCCGGGGCTGGTCATCGCGGCGGTCCGGGGCGGCGAAAGCGCCGTGTTCGGCTTCGGGGAGACCGCCAAGGGCTCGGGCCAAGAGCCCGACGGCGACACGCGCATCGGCGTCGGGTCGATCACCAAGACCTTCACCGGACTGACGCTCGCCCATCTCGCCGCCGCCGGCACGGTGGATCTGACCGACGCGGCCGGACCGAATGTGGGCGTCGTCGAGACATTGCCGGAGCGTGAGCACCCGATCCGCCTCGTCGACCTCGCCACCCATTCGAGCGGTCTCGGCCGGGAGCTGAAGCCGGTCGACGGCGCGGAGAAATACAGCGACGCCTCCTTCGCCGGGACCCTCGGCGGCGATCCCCTGCTTTTCACGCCGGGAACCGGCATCCTTTATTCCAACATCGGCTTCGACCTTTTGGCGATGGCGCTGTCCGGCGCCGCGGACCGGCCCTACCGCGACCTTTTGCGGGAAACCGTGCTCGATCCGCTCGGGCTGGATGCGACAGGCTACGAGCGGCCGGACGGCGACAACGTGATGACCGGCTATGACTGGAACGGCGGGGAAATGGACCCGGGCGAGCCGATACCCAACCGGTTCGGCGCGTCCGCCCTCCACACCACGGCGAACGACATGATCCGGTATCTCGAATGGAATCTCGACCGCTTCGGCGACGGGATGGAGGCCCGAACGCTGAGTCACGCCGCCTATCTCGTTCGCGACGGCCTCGATCCAGTCTACGGCATGGACGAATCGGGCCATATGGACGCGATGGGTCTCGGCTGGGTCGTCATGATGCCACAGGACGACCGCCCGCTGATCCTCCAGAAGGCGGGCGGCGCCAACGGCGTGTTCAGCTACATCGCCTTTGCGCCGACCAGGGGCGTCGGCGTTTTCATGTCGATCAACCAGTTCAACTTCTCCGCCTCGATAGCGATGGCCGAGGTGGCGAACCAACTCATCGCAACCCTCGCGCCGCGCTGAAGAAGGACAGGGCGGAGTGGGCAAAAAAGCCCGTCCGGGCCTCTCCGGAAGAAGCTCCGTGGCGGACACCGTTCGCCAGGGATTCCTTTCCTTGGCCCAACGAACGATCCCGGTGATCTTTCGCGCCCGTTCCCTGGGCCGGCGGCGAGCATCGCCCCGAGCGCCCTCACGGGCGGCAGATCGGGAAAATCGCGGGGCAACGCCATGGTCAATCCTTGCGTCGGTCGCGGTCGGGCTGTGACAAACAGGTCCAGGATTGCGCCGAGCCCCACCGTGCCCGCCCGGCCGGAAGGTCCTTTTAAGCGGCGGTCGCTCGACGCCACGCGGCGCCCGGTTATGCTTGCCCCGCCACGAGGAAGAGGTCGCGGCGAAAACGGCCCGGCGACACGCCGAACAGATCGCGAAACGTTCGGCTGGCGTGGCTGTCCGAGGCGAAGCCCGCCTCGAAGGCGAGTTCGGCGATACTTCGCGCGTCCCCCGGATTGCTGAGCAGCGCATGCAAGCGGGCCGCGCGCCGCGCCTGCACATAATGCGACACACCGCCCAGCGGTTTGAAAAGTTCGTAGAGGACCGAGCGCGAGAGGCCGGATTCAGCTGCGATCATGGTCGGGCTGAGGTGTTTCACCGTCAGCTTGGCTTCCACCAGCGCGCGTGCCCTCGCGAGTTTCTTGCCGCCCGGCGCGTCGCCATCAAAAGCCGCCGTCGGCGCCTGCAGAGCGATCGCCAGGAGTTCGCCGAAAGCACGAACCGCCCCGGCAGCCCCGGCGGCTGGAATGGCATGGGCGTGTCGCATGAGCGCGACCATAACGGCGGCGAGCAGGCCGGCCCGCGCTGCGTCGATTACGGTTCCATGCGGGTCGCCCGCCCAGGGCGCCGCCGCTTCGATGAACGCAGGCGTCAGGCGAACTGTCATGAGATGGATGCGGTCAGCCGACATGCGCAGCGGCCGACCGGTATTGAACAGGGCGATTTCGCCCTCGCGGATTTCGATCGGGCGGTCCGGCAGTTCGACCCGCAGCGTTCCGGAAACGGCCAACTGAAGAAATACGGATCCGTTGGCGTTGGAGGACGGCGCGTGGCGCTCGTGGCTCATGTCATGAAGCCGGCATTCATACAGAACGAGCGGCCCCAACCGTTGCGTTTCCACCTGCGCGAACGACTCCGGGCCCGCAACGATGGTGTCGGCGATCTCGCCAAGCAGCGCCCGATAGATCGCGGACCGATCGACCGATGCCCCGGCGATAATGTCGAGCGGGGGAAGAGCGTCTGCCGCTGGCGAGACAAGATCCGCGATCATCTTCATTTCTGCGAGAGATGACGAAACACACCCAACGAGAAGCCGTCGGTAACATCGAGCCCAACGGCTTTTCCATTCTAGCAGGTATCGCAGGCGTCGCCATCGGTTTGCGAGCATCGCCGCAAATTTTTGCCGACACGGCCGGACCGGCAGCCAAGAAGTCTGGACAGATAGATATATTCGGATTCTCAGCGACGGGATAAAAATCGTCTGTCGCGTCGACGGCAAGGCCTTCTTGCGATCGGGATGCTTCCCGTCTTCACCTTCAGCAAGGACTGCCTGATGTCGGGTTCGCTTTCGTCACTCTCTTGCCTGCCCCTCGCAGTGGCTCTCATCGTGTCGCTCGCGAGCGTTGCCTCCGCCGAAAATCGCGACGTCACCATCACCCACGCCAGCAGCCACGCGATGATCGCGTTCTTCACGTCGAACACCGGTACGAACAACTGGGAAGAGGACATTCTCGGCGTCGACGTGCCGGCGGTCGATGGAGCGATCGACGTGACCATCGATGACGGCTGCGGCTATTGCGTCTTCGACTTCGATGCGACGTTCGCGGACGGGTCCGGCGCAGTCATGACCAAAATCGATGTCCGCGCGATTCCGCGGTTCGACTTCACCGATTGAGCAAAGGGAGAGAGTTCATGAAAACAGCGCTTTTAGCGGCCCTGGTCGCCATTGCCGGCATCGGCGTCGCCGGTCCTTCCGTCGCCGACCCGTCCGGCAATTACGACATCAGCGGCGTCAACCCGGATGGCACGACCTACAGCGCGAGCGTGCTTGTGTCCAAGGTCGGTGACGTCTTTGCGCTGACCTACACGCTGAACGACGACAGCAAGGTCTCCGGCAGCGCCATCGGCGACGACGAGGTGCTGGCGATCGGCTACGCCCAAGAGGACGACACCGGCGTCGCGCTGATGTTCTCCGAGGACGGGAAGTGGAAGGGCGTGTGGACGTATCTCGGCGCCAAGGGACTCGGCACCGAGGAATGGACGCCGCAGTAAAGCCGCGAAGCATGACGATGGGAGGGCCGGTCACAGATGGTGACGCTGCCCTCCCGTTTCGACCTTTCCCAAACGACGGTACTCATCCATGTTCCGACTTCCGTCCGTTATCGTTCTGCTGACATGCGGCCTTCTCGTCCCGCTACCGGCCATGGCTCAACCGGCCAAGGACGTCCTCGGCCAGATCGAAGCGCTGCACGGCGATGCCGATGGCTTCAGCGCCGCGTTCGACGTGCTGCAGCAGGCGATGGCCGACGGCGACGCGGCGACGGTGGCGGAATTCGGCTCCTATCCGCTGACCGTCCGTGCGAATGGCGAGGTCTACGACGTCCTCGAAGCGCAGGATCTGATCGACAATTTCGACAGTCTGATCGCACCGGATACCCAGGCCCGCGTCGCCAATCAGGATGTCGGGGATCTGATGGTCAACAGCGAGGGCGTCATGATCGGCGCCGGCGAATTGTGGCTATCCGCCGTCTGCGACGACAACGCCTGCAGCAGCGCCCGCTGGCGGATCATCGCGATCAACAATTGAGGACGGCGGAATTCGGGGCGGCTCATCGGTCATCGCAACCAACTGCCCGCGCCCGATTTACTCTACTCCTCCCTCAATCCGCCATCGTTTCCAGGCTCGCATAGCCCTCCGCCGCGGCGCCGGCGTCGAAGGGCGTGGTCACTTCGACGAAGCTGTCCGGGTAAAAGCCGTTGAAGCGGGTTCGCAGCGACAGCGAATAGGCGCCGATATGGCCGATCTCGATCCAATCGCCGGTGTCGACGGTCTCCGGCAGCCAGAACGGCCGCGACAGGATGTCGACCGAGTCGCAGGTCGCGCCGCAGACCTTGAAGGCCTGGATGTTCTTCGGATCGCCATTGCGGCGCGTCCGCGCCGGATCGGGGATGAAGCGCGCCGGTAAAGTGATCTTGCCGGTCCATGAATCCGACAGCGACGCCCAGATGCCGTCATTGATGTAGAGCCGCTTGCCCTTGCGCAAGAGCACCCGGACGATCAGCGAGAAGGCTCTCGCGACGATCACGCGCCCCGGCTCGGCGACCAGCGGCAGATCGTCGAAGGCCCGTTCGACGAGATCGGCGCGCAGCCGCGCCATGATCTCGTCCTGCCCCGGCATCTCGCGCTTTTTCCGGCGCGGGTCGTGGCCATATTCGGCCGGAAAGCCGCCGCCGACGTCGAGGCCGGCCAGCGGCACGTCGGCGCGGTTCCTCACCCAGTCGGCCGAGGCCAGCGCCCGCTCATATGTCTCCGGGTCCTCGATCTGCGAGCCGACATGGAAGCACAAGCCGACCTTGAAGCCGATCTTGTGACAGCGCTGCAAAAGCTCGACCGCGTGGGCGGGCGCGGCGCCGAACTTTTTCGACAGTTCGTAGGCGGCGCTGCCCTTGGTCTGCAGCCGCACGAACAGGGTGATGCTGCCCGGGTCGAGATCGAGGGCGCGGACGATCCTGAGGATCTTGGCCACCTCGTCCTCATGATCGAGCGACATCACCCGGATGCCGTAGGTCTCCAGCGCCAGACGGATGTCCGACTGCGCCTTGACCGGATGCATGTAGAGCATCTCGGCGTCGGGCTGGGCCGCGGCGACGGCGGCGAACTCGCCCGGCGAGGCGACGTCGAAGATCCTGATGCCCGCCTTGCTCAGGGTTTCGAGTACCATCGGCTCGCCATTGGTCTTGACCGCATAGGCGGTGTCGCCGGGAAACGCCGCCATGAAGCGCTTCGCGTCGGCGGTCAGCACATCGGGGCGGAAGCAATAGACCGGCACGTCGGGGCGCAGCGTCAGGGCGGCGTCCTTCGCCGTTGGAAAACTCTGCAAGGCGTCTCTCCGCTGGGCCGGCGGCCGGATGACCGGCCTGTGGGTCCGCAACTAGAGCACCGAACGCGAATGGGCAGGCATCGTTTCGCCTCGGTCGATCGCGCTCACCTTTTCCGTCCCTCCCCCGTTGCCGTAGCCCCCGCCGCGCTTCTAGAAAGACGGGCGACAAAACAGGATCGACCGCCCATGTCCCTTCCCTCGCCCATCCCCATGCGGCTGGCGCCGCTCAGCCTGACCCGCGTCGTCGCCGACATCGAGGCCGGACGCGCCACGCCGGAGACCGTGATCCGGGAAGCGAACGAGCGTATCGACAGCCTGGACGGCGTGATCGGCGCTTTCGTTCGCCGGGCATCGGCGGACAGCATTGCAGCCGCGAGTGCCGCCACCGGGCCGCTTCGCGGCGTGCCCTTCGGCGTCAAGGACATCTTCGACACGTTCGACATGGCGACGGAGCACGGCTCGCCGATCTATGAAGGCCATCAGCCGCTGGCCGACGCGCCGCTGGTGGCGATCGCCCGCTCGCTGGGCGCGGCGATCCTCGGCAAGACCGCGACGACGGAATTCGCCTCGATGGACCCGGCGGCGACGCGCAACCCGCATGATCTGGCGCACACGCCCGGCGGCTCCTCCTCGGGGTCGGCGGCCGGCATCGCGGCGGGCATGCTGGCGGCAGCCTGCGGCTCGCAGACCGGTGGCTCGGTGATCCGTCCCGCGTCGTTCTGCGGCATCGCCGGCTACAAGCCGAGCTTCCGGCTGTTGCCGACGGTGGGCATGAAGGTGTTTTCCTGGACGCTCGACACCGCCGGGCTGTTCGCGGCGGGCGTCGCCGACGTGGCGTTGCTGGCGGAATGCCTCAGCGGGCGGGAATTGACGGCGCCGCCGCTCGCCGACGCATCGGGCCTGACGATCGGGCTCTACCGCACGGCAATGGACACCGGGCCGCAGGGGCGTCTCGATCCGGCGATGGCGGCGGCGTGGGAGACGGCGGCCAAGGCACTCGAAACGGCGGGCGCCAAGCTTATCGATATCCCCGAGCCGGCGGCGCTGGAAGCGGCGCGTGACGCCCATGGGACCGTGCAGAATTTCGAGGCGGCGCAGGCGCTCCTGCACGAGCGGACGATGCATCGGAGCCGGATGGGGCCGCAGGTGCTGGCGCTGCTGGACGAAGGCGCCGCGGTAACCCCCGAGGCATACGACGCGGGACGGCGCACGGCGCGGATCGGCCGGAAGGCGGCGGCGGCCCTGTTCGACACCTGCGACGCGCTGCTGGCACCCTCGGCCTTCGGGCCGGCGCCGAAGGGGCTCGCCACCACCGGCGATCCGGCCCTCAACAAGCTGTGGACGCTGACCGGCAACCCCTGCGTCAACGTGCCGGGGCTGGCGACGGCGGAGGGCCTGCCGCTCGGCCTGACGATCGTCAGCCGCTTCGGCCGCGACCGGACGGCGCTGTCCGTCGCAAGGCTGCTCGAGGACAAGATCCAGGCGGCATGACCAAGCGCCTGCTCATTTGCAGCCGCAATGTGGCAGAGACCGGCCTCGACCGCCGCGATTGCGCCGACGCCATCGATTCGAGACGCGGCGCCGGCCCGATGACCGGATCACGAGGAATTTCAAGGCGAAATATCGAAAAGCGCGACCATCGTACCAGTCCTTGCGTCGCTGGCGATACGGTACCCGTGCGATCACGGAAAAGCGGGTGGGCAAGAAAATGAGCCCGCTCTTCGCGGCTGCATCCCGAGTCATTGCAAGGGGTTACCGCGGCCGGCTCCAGACGGCAGTGCGGCGCAGCAACGAATTGGGGTTTACGATCGATTCAGGTTCGTTACCTTCCGGGCACATCTCGTCAACGAGGAGGCGATGCACATGGAACTGACGCGTTCGCTGAATTTGGTGATGATCCTGGCCGCTTTCGTCTTTGTCGGCGCCATGATCATGGGCGTCGTGCCCTGATCTCGAGTACCATCCGACGCCGCGTTCAAGCGGCCCCAATTTGAAGAAGCCGGGTTACCCCCCGGCTTTTTTGCGTTTAAGAATCCATTGGGTGACAAGTTGGCTCGAACGGCGGCGACAATGGCCCGCCCTTACCCGCCGCCAATGAAACGGATACTGTCGACCTCGGCCTTGTAGAACGGAAAATACGCGTCCGTCCCGATGAAATTGCCGCCCTCGACCCTGGTCGGCAACCTGTAGCCGTCAAATTCCCGGAAATTCGACAGATATCCGCCGAAAGGCTGGAGGCGGTAGGTTTTCCGCGGATTGGCGTCGGTCCAGCGTGGTATGACGACCATGACGGGGCGACCGTCCTCGGCCACGGTGACATCGACGGTCTGCGTCATGCCGCCGAAGCAGACTGTCGCGCGCGCGACGTCGTGCGAAACCGCCTCCCACTTCACGCAATTACCCCGCAGGAGCGCCGCGGGCGCCCAGAACACCGCTTCCGCGACGACCCGGCCGAACGCCGCGCGGGAATGGTCCTGGCCGCCCCCGACGCGGACAATCGGGATGGTCTTGAAAAGCCAGAAACGCACCCACGAGGTGCCGCCGTCGAAGCCGTCGGAACCCTCGATTCGCAACGCGCCGCGCCCGGCCTCCAGCCGCCAGACGAGGCCCGCCGGCGGCGCCAGTATCTGACGCGCGCGCATCGGCATGTAATTCGGCTTGGCCTTTGTCCCCAAGCCGATTTCTCCCGCCATCCGGATCTCGCTGATCGAACGAAGCGGCGTCCCCGGCGAGATGGCGAACAGGAAGAAGCGGCGAGCCGGTTCGGGCAGATCGCCGACCAGACCATGGTGGAAGCGTGGAGGCGAGGCCTCGGCGGATGCGGCGAGACGATTCCATACACGAGCGGCACGGCGGCGGTCGGACCACCGCCAAGCCTGAAGCCAGAGCGGAATGATCAGGATCAAGCCGAGCACGATCGTCACGACAGCCATGTGTCACCCGCCGCCGGGATGAAGAGCGTTCGCGCCCGTGGCGAGCGCGATAGAGTCGCAATGGATCGCGAACAGCAGGTGCCGTGGATCATAGGCGGAAGGCGCCCAGCCGGCCTCGGCGGGTCGGGAAGCTCGACCATCGATCGGCAACCATCAGGCTGCTGCCGCCTCGCCCTCATTCGTGTCCGCCGCCGGCGTCTCGCCGGCGCGAAGCCCGAGGATGTGGCAGATCGAATAGACCAGATCGGCCCGGTTCATGGTGTAGAAGTGGAAGTCGGAGATGCCGCGCTTCTGCAGATCCAGCACCTGATCGGCGCAGACCGCCGCGGCGACGTGGCTGCGGGTCTGCTCGTCGTCGTCCAGCCCCTCGAAACGCGCCGCGAGCCAGGCCGGGATGCTGGCACCGGTGGCCTTGGAGAAGCGCGCGACCTTGGTGAAATCGTGGATCGGCACGATGCCCGGAACGATCGGGATGTAGATGCCGGCGCGGCGGACCCGCTCGACATAGCGCTCGAAGGTATCGTTGTCGAAGAAGAACTGGGTGATCGCGCGGGTGGCGCCGTTGTCGACCTTGCGCTTCAACAGGTCGATGTCGGTGGCGAAATCCGGGCTCTCGGGGTGTTTCTCGGGATAGGCAGCAACCGAGATCTCGAAGTCGGCGAAGGCCTTCAGCCCGGCGACCAGCTCGACCGCGTTGCGATAACCGTCCTTGTGGGCGACATATTCGCCGCCGACGCCGGCCTGGCTGTCGCCGCGCAGCGCCACGAAATGCCGGACGCCGGTTTCCCAATATTGCCGGACGACGGCGTCGACCTCGTCCTTGGTGGCGTCGACACAGGTCAGATGCGCCGCCGGCGTCAGCTTCGTCTCCTTCAGGATGCGATCGATCGTCTGATGGGTGCGCTCGCGGGTCGAACCGCCGGCGCCATAGGTCACCGAAACGAAGCTCGGGCCGAGCGGCGCCAACCGCTCGATCGCGCGCCACAGATTCTCCTCCATCCTCTCGGTCTTCGGCGGAAAGAACTCGAAGGAGACATCGATGCCGGACGTCGAAAGGGGATTGGGGCGGCTCATGACGGCTTCTCTTCTCAGCTGACAAGGGTTTGATGGGCAGCGGCGGTTGTCGCGACCAGGAGGCGCGGGTCCTTCGCAATGCAGATGGTCACGGTGAGTTCCCCGGTCTCACCGCCGCTGGAAACGAGATGGTCGATGCTGACCAGCTCGAGACCGGCTTCTTCCAGATAGCCGGCCAACGTCGCGTCGGAAAAGCCGAGGCGCAGATGCGCGTGCTCGGCGCGCAGGAATTCCAGCTCGTGGGGCGCGAAATCGACGATCGCCAAACGGCCGCCCGGTGCGACGGCCCTTGCCGCCTCCGCGATCGCGGCTTGCGGATCGTCGAGATAATGCAGCACCTGATGGACGGTGACGAGGTCGAAAGCCTGACGCTCGACCGGCAGATGATAGACATCGCCCTGGCGGACCTGCGCGTTGGCGATATCGGCCGCATCGAGCTTGGCGCGGGCGATCGCCAGCATCTCGCGCGAGGCGTCGATGCCGACCGCCCGTTCGCAGCGTGGCGCCAGGAGTTCCAGAATTCGCCCCGTTCCCGTGCCAATGTCGAGCAAGGTTCCGATCCGCTTGCTTCCCAAGGCGGCAAGAAGCGCTTGCTCGACATCCGCGTCGGCGGCATGCAGCGCCCGGATGCGATCCCAACTGCCGGCATTGCGGGCGAAATAATCGGCGGCGCGACGCGCACGCTCGGCGCGCACCGCTTCCAGCCGCTCGCCGTCGCGCGCAATCGTCGAGTCGGCCTCGTCGGCCCAGGATAAAAGCGAGCGCACCAGCCCGACCACCGACGCGTCGTCGCTGACACGGAAATAGGCCCAGGCGCCCTCCTGATAGCGCGCCAGCACGCCCGACTCGACCAGCAGCTTCAAATGCCGCGAAATGCGCGGCTGCGATTGTCCGAGAATCGTCGTAAGCTCGCTCACCGTCAGATCGCTGCGGGCGAGCAGCAGAACGAGGCGAAGGCGCGTCGGCTCGGCGACCGCCTTGAGGGCGTCGACGAGCGGATCGAAGGAAAGCTTTTGTATGTCCAGCATGACGCATCTCGATTACGATATAAAGATATCTTTATATGAAGAACCCGCTCGATACAAGCGGTTTTCGATCAGTTCGGCGCTTTCGTCAAAACAGTTGGAGGACAGGCGCCATGGACGATCGGAGGATTGGCGGTGACGACCTCCGAGCAGAGCGCGCCGGCCGTTCGCCCCGGCGCGGTTCGCTTCGACGGGCCAGAGCCAAGCTATGACGATGCGGGGCTGGTCTTTATCGGCCGCGTCCGCTCGCCCTGGGCGAGCCGGGACGATTGTCCGAAAAACCTGTCCGACGCACGCGAGCGCGGGCAACCCGCCCGAGTCGAGATCGACGCGCGCTGGCGGGGCGCGCTGACCGGGCTCGGCGTGGATCGTTGGGTGTTCCTGCTGACTTGGCTCGACGGCGCCGAGCGGGATCTCGCCTTACAGGCGCCGCGCCATGCCGACGGCCCGCGCGGCACCTTCACGCTGCGTTCGCCGGTGCGTCCGAACCCGATCGGGCTGCACCTCGTTCGGCTGCTCAGCGTCGATCTTGATGCCGGCATTCTCACCATCGACGCCATCGACGTGCGCGACGGCACGCCGCTCATCGACATCAAGCCGTATCTGGCGTCGATCGATGCCCCGCCGGAGTGAAGAATGCCGATTGACCGGCAAAGGCGTATTGCCCGCGCACTGACCGCGACGATCCCGCGCGCGCCTTTCCTCGACGCCGAGGCGATCCGGGCGGCGGCGCGTGCACGCCACATGCGGGCGCTGTCGCCCCAGAGCGCCGTCTGGCTGGCGACCGTGGCCCACATCCGGCATGCCCATACCGAGTACGACGCCTTGATGGACGAGGGTTACGACCGGGATGCCGCCCGCTTTTTCGTCCTCGATGCCATCAACGCCGTATTGGATCGCTGGGGCGCGACGCGGCAGCTGAATGCGGAGGCGGAGGACGGGCCGCCGCTAGCAGATGATGCCGAGATCGACGCGGCCGGAGGCAAGGACTTCAGCCGCGCCTGATCAGCCCGCACGTCCATGGCAGTCGACCGCCGCCCCACCGCTTCATTCGTATATCCACTGCTCCGGAATGCGCGCCTCGAATTGCTCGCCCAGTGTGATACGGCCCGGCTTCTCCACCCAGGCGACGAGGCCGCGCCGGCGCTTTGCCGCCGCGACAAAGCCGAGTTCGATGTCGGCGCGTCCCTCGTACCGCCCGGCAATGGCGCGGCCCGAGGCTCGGCACGGACCATTGTCGCCATCGATCCGCAAGGTGACACCACCGGAAAACATCAAAATCGTGCGGGGCGGTAGCCAGGAGAGGTTGGCAATGCCTTCGACAAGCAGATTGCCGCCGATCCATTCGGGCCTGATCTCCGAGACATCCAACCGAGCGGCGGCCTCGGCGAGTTCGTCGGTAGCCAGCAGCGAAAGCTGGCGCTCGTTGCGGATTTCGGTGCCGCGCGGATACCACGGTTCGCGTCCGCCGGACCGGCGGGTGGCTCCACCATGGCGATCTCCGGTGATACTGTCGAAGCCCAGATCGAGTGACGCGACCGGTGCCGTTTCGAAGCCGCCGTCGCCGGTGCGAAACAGCCCCGCAATTCGGCCGGCCCGCATCTTCGCGCGCGTTCGTATCATGGCTTCCCCCCAACGGCCCGGCTCGGGCGGTCGTGTGCCAGCTAGAGCGCCGCGCGTCCATCCGGAAGCGCAAAGGACGCTCTAACATTCTGATCGAGCATCGCAATCATCCAAAAACCGGATTCCACTTTTCGGCCCGATGTTCTAGCCTTCCGCTTGCGACGGTTCGCTGGCGTCCGGTTCGTCCTTCGCCTCGAAGGTTATGACCCGGTAGATGTAAAAAATCACGATCAGCCCAAGAACGACGTTCGACACAGGACCAACATAGGCCTCGACCACTTCGTAGTTCTGCCCGAGCAGGTAGCCCGCGCCGGCAAGCAGACTGGTCCAGACCGCGCTACCGATCGCCGACAGCACGAGAAATACCAGCAGCGACATCTTCGCGATACCGGCGGGCACGGAGATCAGCGTGCGCACGGTGGGGATCAACCGTCCGAACAGCACGGCGGAATAGCCGTGACGGCGAAACCAGCCGTCCGCGGAATCCACGTCGCTCGGCGATAGCGTCAGCCAGCGACCGTGACGCGCCGCGAGACGTTTCAGCCGCCGTCTGCCGATCAGTTTTCCCGCGTAATACCAGGGGATGACACCGGCGAGCGAACCAACCGTGCCGGCCAGGATCACCGCCACCATCGACATCTGGCCGCCGGCGGCCTGATAGCCGGCAAGCGGCATGATCAGTTCGGACGGGATCGGCGGAAAAATATTCTCCAGGAACATCAACAGGGCAATGCCGAAGACACCTAGGCTGTCCATCAGGGACTTGACGAAAACATCCATGAAAAACTCCCAGGTTTCCGAGTATGAACCCTGTTCGACGCCGGGTCGGGTCAGTTCACCGCCGAGCAACGAATAAACGATGCGTTGCGATCCGCCGCGGGAGGAAATAATCCCGCCGCTACCCGCACTGCTCCGCCTGCTTGCGGCCATCAGCGGTCAATGCTCTTGTGGCGCGATGACGACTGGTCTTCAGAGCTTCGACAACTTCTCCTGGGCCAGTCTTCTGGCCGGTCGCGACGTGTTGATCTGCGACGGCGACGCCGGGCGGGCGCTACAAACCGCCAACGCGCTAGAGCGTGCCGGCGCTCGCGCGACGATCGCCGAAAGCCAGAGGGTCGCGCTCGACCGCCTGCCCCGCCGCGATTTCGCTCTCGTCGTCGTCGTATTGGACGGTCAAGGCGAACTCGACGCCACACTTTCGCAGGCGCTGGAGGCAAGCGACGCGAAGCTGCTGCTGATGGTCGACGCCGATCGGCGCGAAATTTCCGGCAAAATGGCGACCCGAGCGCGGGTTGCCAGTCTCGGAATGAGCGAGCGCCAACTGGTGATGTTCCTAACCGAGACGAGCGACGAATAGGGCGGCCATCTGGACGTTAACCCAGGGCCGAACCGATCGAGCTCTCGATCTGCCGCTCGGTATAGGGCTTCTGCAGGACAGGACAGCTTTGCCATTCCTGCTCGAGACCCGAGCGGCCATAGCCGGTGGCGAAGATGACCGGCACCCCGGCACTGCGGAAGCGTTCCGCCACCGGATAGACCTTTTCCCCGCCGACATTGACATCCAGAATCGCCACGTCGACCTCGATCCCAGCGTCGATCATTTCATGGGCACCATTGAGGCGCATCGCGAGACCGACGACCTCACAACCCAGATCGAACAGCATGTCTTCCAGTTGCATGGCGACGAGGCTTTCGTCTTCGACGACGAAGATTTTGAGACCCTTCATGTGACGAGATTCATTACGCGGCTGAGCTTTCAAATTCGTCCACCTCGGACAAGGCGACATCGAACCAACAAATGAGACCGGATTCGCCAAGATCAAGGGACATCGTACCAGCGAGTTCGCCCTCGATGATCCGACGCAGCATGCGTATGCCGAAACCGGCGGTCAGACGGCGATCGACGGGATCACCCATAGTCTCGCGCCAGGTCACCTCGAGGGGCTGGCCGTCACTACGCGGCGAGATGTTCCATTCAACGGCGAGGGTGCCGGCGGGAGATGCCATCGCTCCATAACGGGCCGCATTCGTGGCAAGTTCGTGAAAAACCATGGCCAGCGCAATCGCCCATTTCGACGTCAAATGCACTTCTGGACCGGCCATCCGGATCCGGGCCGGGTCGAAGGCGGCAAGCTCCTGGCGCAGCAGCACCGAGAGGCCCGCCGCTTCCCAGCGACGCGCCGAAAGAACGTCATGGGCCTGGCTCAGCGCCATAATCCGCGCCTCGAAGGCATAGCGGGCCTCCTCCGGATCGGTGATATTGCGAAAACTCTGCCGCGCCATCGCCTGAACGGTCGACAGCGTGTTCTTCACACGATGGTTCAATTCGTCGATCAAAACCCGTTGACGTTGTGCCGCGCGGATCGATTCGGTTCGGTCGAAGCCTTGCACGAAGACACCGGATACCGCCCCCTCTGGGTCGCGGATCGGGTTGAAGGAAAAGTCGATGAAAGACTCGGTCGGATCACCTTGCGCCTCCGATCGGATCATCACCCTGACGCCCTCGCCCGAAAAGCTCTGACCTTTGCTATAGACCTCATCCAGCATTTCGAGGAAGCCCTGCCCCTCGATCTCCGGGAGGACCGCGGAGATCGTCCTGCCAACCGTGTCGCGCCCGCCGATGAAGCGGGAATAGCTGTCGTTCACGAACGTGAAGACGTGATCCGGTCCCTGGAGCACCGCGATCATTCCCGGGGCCTGTCTGAACAGACCGCGGAACTCTTCTGCCTGCGAGACCGTCGCCTGGTAGGCTTCCTCCACGTCCTGGGCGTGTTTCAGCAACGCCAGTTCACTTGGGACCGTGCGGAACGGCACCGAACTGGCTTCCTTCAGCCGAACGATCTCGGTGACGTCCGCGGTATTTTGGATAATGAACTCGACGTCGCCCGCGGCGCTCTTCACAGGCGTATGCGTCGCTGTCCAGTAGCGTTTTTCGAAGCCACCGCCAGCCGCCGCCGGAAGGGGAATATCATAGGGAATGAAGGCTATCGTATCGGGCTCGCCAGACTTGAGCACCTCATCGAGGGAGGCCTTCAGCCGGCGCCCGCTCTCCCCTTCATTGGGGAACATGTCGAAGAGCTTCCGTCCCACCAGATCGTCGCGCGAGCGCAGCACCGCGGTCTCGTAGGCCAGATTGACGGCGACATAACGCAACTCCGAATCCAGCACCATGTAGGGACTGGAAAGGGCATCGAAGAATAGCTCAAACCGCAGAGGTATCATTCAGCAACGTACTCTGTCGCGCAAGGCTCCCGCTTCGCTTGCGTCCCACTCATGTACAGGTCCTCTTGCATTTGAACCTCGGCGCCCTTGCACCTTGGCATACCCATTTTTCCTGCTTGCGGATTGCCTAGGCAAGCCGAAGGATCACCACAGAGCCGAACATCCGGACCGTCGTGATGACTGCTTTCGTGCATGTATGCAGCCGCCGCTCGTCCAAAAGACCCCGCACTGCAGACGAACGCCAGTTCGTACCAACGCGCGGGCGGGTCTTCGGTTTCACAGAAATGTAGCCGGCTACGGCTGGCGCAGTTTTTCTTCGTCGGTGAATGCCGCTTCCATGCCCGTGTTACTATCCAGGCGCCGCCTCCCAGCGGCACGATCATCCATTCGGGATCCCGTCTTCGACTCTCGGCCTCCGATTACAAGTTTTCTAACTGTTCGGGTGATCAATTCTTACCTCGCACGTAATTGAAAAACCCGGGCAGGCCGTGCATTAGGTCATCCGTGTTTTGGTGGCGGAGGCAGGGAGGCGGCAACCGGCAGACGGTCCGCCCTTACCTGCCGGCGCCGCAAGATGCAGCAAGGCCGCAGCGGGCATGGGAAGCGCCGCGGGCCTGACGAAAGAGCCGCGAAGCCGCTTCGGCGGATTCCACGAAGGAGAGACCGATGCAGGATTCAGCCGAGATGGCCGTGGCCACGGACGCCACCACCCTCCGCCACATGGCGAACGGGATCCGCTTCCTGTCGATGGACGCGGTTGAGGCGGCCAAATCCGGCCATCCCGGCATGCCGATGGGCATGGCGGACGTCGCCACCGTCCTGTTCAGCCGGTTCATGAAGTTCGATCCCGTCCGCCCCGACTGGCCGGATCGCGACCGCTTCGTGCTTTCCGCCGGCCACGGCTCGATGCTGCTCTATTCGGTCCTGCATCTGACCGGCTACGCGGACTTTCCCATCGATGAACTCAAGCGCTTCCGCCAGATCGGCTCGAAGACCGCCGGCCATCCCGAATTTGGCCACGGCGCCGGCATCGAGACGACGACCGGGCCGCTCGGCCAGGGGCTCGCCACCGCCGTCGGCATGGCGCTCGGCGAGCGCATCCTGAACGCCCGCTTCGGCTCCGAACTCTGCGAGCATTACACCTACACGATCGCCGGCGACGGCTGCCTGATGGAGGGCGTCAGCCAGGAGGCTATCTCGCTCGCCGGCCACCTGAAGCTGAACAAGCTGATCGTCTTGTGGGACGACAACCGGATCACCATCGACGGCTCCACCGACCTGTCGACCTCGGAGGACATGCACAAGCGCTTCGAGGCCGCAGGCTGGGCGACGCTGGCCGTCGACGGCCACGATTCGGACGCCGTCGCGGCGGCGATCGGGACCGCGCAAAAGTCCGACCGTCCGACGATGATCGCCTGCCGCACGACGATCGGCTACGGCGCCGGCAAGAAGGCCGGCACTGCCGGCATCCACGGCTCGCCGGTCGGCGCCGAGGGCATCGCCTACGCACGCGAGCACCTCGCCTGGAGTTCTGAGCCTTTCGTCCTGCCCGACGACGTCACCGATTTCTGGAAAGCGGTCGGCCGGCGCGGCGCGGCGGAGGCCGACGCCTGGGCCGATCGTCTGGCCAAGGCGGATTCGCAAAAGGCCGCAGACTGGAAGCGCATGATGACGGAGGGCTTCGACGGCGACGCCGCCGCGATCCTCGCCGAGGTCAAGGTCCATCTTGCCGGCGAAAAGAGCGTCGCTACCCGCAAGGCCAGCCAGACGGTGATCGACGCGCTGACCGGGCAATCGATGAAACTGATCGGCGGCTCGGCCGATCTGTCCGGCTCGAACCTCACCAAGGCCGGCGCGGCCAAGCCGATATCGGCGGAGGATTACACCGGCAACTACATCTATTACGGCGTGCGCGAGCACGGCATGGCGGCGCTGATGAACGGGCTGTCGCTGCATGGCGGCTTCGTGCCCTTCGGTGGCACCTTCCTCTGCTTCACCGACTATGCGCGCCCGGCGATGCGCCTGTCGGCGCTGATGGGGCGGCCGGTGATCTACGTGATGACCCACGATTCGATCGGCCAGGGCGAGGACGGCCCGACGCATCAGCCGATCGAGCATCTCGCCTCGCTGCGGGCGATGCCGAACATGAACGTTTTCCGCCCGGCCGACGGGGTCGAGACGGCCGAATGCTGGGAACTGGCGCTGGCCGCGAAGGCGACGCCGTCGACGCTGGTGCTGACGCGCCAGGGCGTGCCGACGCTGCGCACGGACGGGGCCAAGGAAAACCGTTCGGCAAAGGGCGCCTATGTCATCGCCGCGGCTGACGGCAAGCGCGACGTGACGATTCTCGCCACCGGCTCCGAAGTCGGCCTGGCCGTGGAGGCGAAGGCACAGCTTGCGCAAAGCGGCATTAATGCCGCCGTCGTCTCGATGCCCTCCTGGGAACTGTTCCAGGCGCAGCCGAAAGCCTATCGCGACGAGGTGCTGGGGTCGGCGCCGCGCGTCGCGGTGGAAGCGGCCAGCCCGTTCGGCTGGGCGCGCTATGTGGAGAGCGAGGACGATGTCGTCGGCATGACGAGTTTCGGCGCCTCGGCCCCCGGCCCCGATGTCTACGCCCACTTCAACATCACCGCGGCAGCCGTTGCCGACAAGGCCCGCGCCAAGCTCGGACGCTGATCCGGAAGAGGCTGTCGCGACATGGGCGGCGGCCTCAGCTTGCCGGGCCAGGCTGGCCGCCGTGTGTTTCGACCCTCACCGGCAGAGCGTTCCGCCGCACGCGCGGCCCCCCGGTTCGGCTGTCCCTACGCCACCTCGAACCAGGTTTTCATGCCCGCGACCTGATGTTCGAGCATGTGGCAGTGCAAGAGCCACTTGCCCGGATTGGACGCCTCGAGCGCGATCTCGATGGTCTCCATCGGCGCGTTGAGCACGGTATCGCGCCAGTCGCCGTCCGGATCTGCCTTGCCGTCGCGGGTCAGCACCTTGAAGTGGTGGCCGTGCAGATGCATCGCATGCGGCCAGCGCGTATCGTTGAAAATAGTCAGCTTGACCGTCCGGCCAACCGAAGCGCGGAACAGCGGCTCGTCCATGTCGCCGGCAACGCCATTGAAGGCCCAGATCCGCCGCAGCTTCACCAGTTCGTCGAAACCCCGCTCGCGACCATCGACCATCGCGCGCTCCATCGATCCCATGGCACCGCCGGACATGTCGAGCCGGACGTCGAGGGCTTTGTCCATGTCGAGCTCGTGGCGCATGGTCTCGGCCAACGGCTTGATGTCGCTCGGTTTCGTGGGCAGCGCCGCACGGTTGTCATAGACGAGATCGGCGGCATCGATCCAGGATCGATCAGCATAGACCTTGACGGGGACGCGCGCGCCGGGTTCGGCCTGGCAATCGACGACGACGTCGGCGCGCTGCGCCGGGGCGAGAACCACCACGTCGTCCTTGAGACCGCGAGGCGCGACAGGATGGCCGTCGACGGCTATCAATCGAGGGCCAAGCCCTTCCAGCGAGACCCCCAGGATGCGGGCATTGGCGCCGTTGATCAGGCGCAGGCGAATGCGCTCGCCGGCCCTGACCGGCAGTACGGGTCCAACGGTGCCATTGACCGTCACCACATTGCCGATGCGGCCGCCATGGCCCCAATCCATCAGGCTGCCGAGGCTGTCCTCGTCGATCATGCCCTCGCCGGTGAGGCGCCAGTCGTCGATGAACAGCGTCAGTTCGCGATCGGCGCCAAGCCAGGGCTCCGGCTCCTCGACGATCAGCGGACCGCTCAGCCCGCGCGCCATCTGCTCCCAGCTGCGATCGTGGCTGTGGTACCAGAAGGTGCCGGCATCGGGCGCGACGAAGTCGTAGTCGAAGCGGGCGCCCGGCTGCACCGGGTCCTGGGTCAGGCCGGCGGCCCCGTCCATGGCATTGTCGATCCGGATGCCATGCCAGTGGACCGCCGTCGATTGCGGCAGGTCATTGACGAGGCGGCGCCGTACCCGCTCGCCGGCCTTGACGCGGATCGGCGCGCCGGGCGTGGCGCCGTTATAGGCCCAGACCTGGGTCGGTCCGAACGTGTCGGCGGGCAGAAGCTGCGCGGTTGCGGGCGCGGCCCGTAGTTCCGGGAAGGGTTCGGCCGCGGGCGCGGCACGGATCGCGGCCGGCGTGAGTGCCGATCCGGCGAGAGCGGCCGTACCCAGCATGAAGCGGCGTCGGGAAATCATGGGTATCCTCGAGAATTCTGGCCGTTGGGGCATAAGAAATCGGCCGGAGCGGCGCGGCGCCCCGGAGAGAGGCACGGAATATAACACGGACAGCGGGCACCCCGGTCAGGGATGCCCGCCGTCGATCATTTACTTTTTGCCCGCGCGGCGTTCAACGAATCGTGCCGCGTGCGGATTTCCTCGGGCCAGGTCGACTTGATGTAGGAGAGCACGGCGATGATTTCCTCATCGCTGAACATGTCCTCATAAGCCGGCATCGCCGACTCATAGTCCCCCCCGACGACCGCTGCCGGACCCAGCTTGGTCAGCCGGAACAGGGTCTCGTCGTCGTGGTGCCAGGTATGACCGCTCTCGTCGTGGGGCGGCGCCGGCATCAGCCCGTCGGGACCGGGCGAGCGCCAGTCCGGCTGCCCCTCGAGGCCCTCGCCATGGCACGAGGCGCAGTTCGCCGCGTAGAGCGCCCGCCCCTCAGCCACCACGGCGGCGTCCGCGGGGCGCAACAGCCCCGCCTCCCCGCCGCCAGGAAGCGCCATGAAGGTCCAAAGGCCGACTCCCGCCGCGACGGCCGCGGCGAGAACGAGGCCCCACCGCATCATCGGGCCGACCGCCAGTCGAGGCCGGTGGCCGCCATGGCGTCACCCAACTGAAGCATTTGCGCCATCACACCAGCCCTTCCGGTTCCTTCGCTGCGCGCACCAGCACCGTCGTACCCTCGGGAACGCGGTCGTAGAGATCGATGATCTCATGGTTCAGCAGCCGGACGCAGCCGGAAGACACGGCGCGACCGATCGAATGGGCCTCCGGCGAACCGTGGATGCGGTACAGCGTGTCCCTGCCGTCCTGGAAGAGATAGAGCGCCCGCGCGCCGAGCGGATTGTCCAGGCCCGGCGGCTGGCCGCCATTCGCGGCGGAGTATTTTTCCAGTTCCGGCTGACGCTCGATCATCTCTTTCGGCGGCGTCCAGGTCGGCCAATGGCGCTTGTACTGGATCGTCGCCTTGCCCGACCAGGCAAAGCCGGCGCGTCCGACCCCGACGCCATAGCGCAACGCCTTTCCGCCCTCCTGGACGAGATAAAGAAAGCGCGCGCCTGGATCGACGACGAGGGTTCCGGGGACCTCTCCCGTGGGGTCGTCCACGATCTGACGCCAATATTGCGGCGCGACCACACCCGGCGGAACGGCCGGGATCGGATAGGGCTCGGTGGTGATGGGCCCATATGACAGGGGATAGGGCGGAACCGGATCCGGTTCGGGAGCGGGTATAGGCGGCGGCGAGGTGACACAGCCGCTGACAGCCAAAGCCGTCGCGGACAGGCCAGCGCCGAGGATAGCGCGTCGTGTAAGCATAGGGATATTCCTGATTCAATAGAATGTGCGGCCGAATGGGATCGGCCGGAGACGGCGAGAATCAGGCGCGGGGCGGCTTCGTCAGGGGACGCGGCGCCAACGATCGCCAGCCGAGGTCGGCAGTGTGGTTCTGGGACACCCGGTTCGTGGAATCACCGGCCGAAGCGGACGCAAGAATAGCGATCAGGTCGACGACGCAGCGGCTGGACTGCTGGCCTTTCGCGGCCATGCCGCAACGCTTGCCCGCATTGCTCCACGCGCGCGCCGTCGCGCCGCTCGCCTCCGGGATCGAGATGTCGATCGCCGGTGCCGGCGCCATGCCATAGGCGGGCGCCAGCAAAATCGGAACGATCAAAAGGAGCGTCAACAAGAGCCGCATCATAGCCGGTGTCTAATTCATCATCCCGTCGAATTGAAGGCGCGGAAATACAACGCTGCGTGATTTTCTGGCGACCGCTACAGACCGGCGGTCCTGCCGAACCGCGGGCCCGCGCGACAATCCACCGGGCCTGCGGGGCTTCTCGCATGGCGTCCGGCATCGATCGGCCGAGGCCGCTCGACACCGGACCCGGCACGAACCTACTTCGCCGCGACGATCAACGGGCCGTGCATGCCCATTTCGTAGTGACCGGGAATCAGGCAGGCGAACTCGAACTTGCCGGTCTTCGTGAAGGTCCAGACGATGTCGCCGTCCTCGCCCTCATCCAAACGAATCGCGTTGGGGTCGGCATGCTTCATGTCGTCCGCCATCGCCATCTCCCCCTTGTGTTTCTGGTTCGCCTCACGGGTGCCGATCACGAATTCGTGCTCGAGCACGCCCTCGTTGTCGATCGCGAAGCGAATGGTTTCACCCTTTGCCACCACGATCTTTCCGGGATCGAAGATCATGTCGCCGTCCTCGGTCTCCAGCATGGCGATCTCGACAGTCCGATCGACAGCGTCGGCCTTGCCGGGCTTGCCGTAGGCCATTTCCTTGTTGTCTCCGCCGGCGTGCGTTCCGCCGGCAAACGCCGGAGCGGCAATGACAGTGGATGCGAAAGCCGTGGCGATGATCAGTTTGTTCAACATAGGTCGTTCCTCGTTAACTCACTTGCGATGTGCCCTTCCGATCTGCGGCCGTCAGCGGCCGAAGCGTTCCCCGCCACGCAGCGTTTGCACCGCGCGGATCTGGAAGGAGTGCTGATAGTCGAAGGTGCAGGGATCCCGGCCGGAGTCCGACGCCGGCCCGCGCTCAGGAAGACCGGCTGTAAAGCCGAGAGCCGCCGAAAGCGATCGGATGCGACAAGGACGCAGGACGCGACATCGAGATGTCAGGCGCGTGGCGGCCCGACACCAGCCGCGACCGGCCGTCCGATCAGCTCCGCGACGTGAGAAGGAATACGAGCTTTGGGGGAGTCGGAGGTCAGGGCACCGAACGCGACAGCGACGTATTTGACCGGACAATCGCTACTGCATGAACTGTCCGTCGCGCCGTGCTCACCGGCGAGCGACACCACCGGATTGGCCACACCGTGCGCATGATCGCCGTCAATGGAAAGGGCGGCGCTCCACGAGGCGACGTGACGATAGGTCGGAGCCGCTCCCGCAGGTGCGAACTGCGACAACAAAACCGACAGCGTCACCAGGACCGCGGTCAGCAGTCTGATGGTCGCTCGCGGCGGTTTCGTCGATCGCGTCATGCGGACTCCAGTAATGATTCCAAGGGAATCTGTCGATCCTGAAATCTTGCATAGATTGCGACGTAAATAGCCATGTTGCATCGCAATACCTGGCCCGCGCCATCCGTACCGGGATTTATCGAAGCGCTGAAATTGCACCGGAAAGTGGCTATAGTCTGACGAAGAAGCTCCCCTGCCGGGTCCATGGCGTCCCGACCAAGGGCTTTTTCGTCGATCGCTCTATTATAGCACCTGCGATGCGACGACCGCACCTCGCCGTCATCGCGTCATCGCCGCCTCCCGCTTCCAGAGCGGCAAAGGACGGAGCACGCACGCCGCCCGCTACCGCTTTGCAGGTGTGAAGATCGCGATGGTTTGAGGTGTTGCGTTTTCCGGCTGCAATCCGTTCGCATTGCAATGCCAGGTGTGTCCACGGCCCGGGGCGATCGTCCGGCCGGGGCATGTTTTCTATTGCTCTTCAAACCTTCCGACTGTTTATCCGGAATACTCTTTTTCGGCTCGCCTTGCATTCTGGACCTGGACATAGCGGATGATGATCACGGTGATTGGTAGCGGCTATGTCGGGCTGGTGGCCGGCGCCTGTTTGGCCGAACTTGGCAATGATGTCGTTTGCATCGACACCGACGCCGCCAAGATCGACATGCTGCGACGAGGCGAAGTGCCGATCTTCGAGCCGGGACTCGAGTCGCTGCTGCGGCGCGGCCAAGAGGCCGGGCGGCTGGAATTCACCACCGATTACGACCTCGCTGTCAGCCGCAGTACCATCTTCCTGATCGCCGTCGGCACGCCCCCCGAGGAAGACGGCAGCGCCGACCTGCGCCATGTCCTGTCGGCCGCCGCGGCGATCGGCGAGCGGCTGACGCGCAAGGCGGTGATCGTCAACAAATCGACGGTTCCGGTGGAAACCGCGGCAAAGGTCGAGGCGGTGATCGCCGAAAGGCTTCAGGCTCGCGGCGTCGATGTGGAGTTCTCGGTCGTGAGCAATCCGGAGTTTCTCAAGGAGGGCGCCGCGATCGAAGACTTCACGCGGCCGGATCGCATCATCATCGGAAGCTCGGATGCTTGGGCGACCGAAGTGATGCGGAATCTCTACGCGCCGCTCAATCGCCGCCAGGACAAGATCATCGTGATGGATCCGAGAAGCGCGGAACTGACGAAATACGCGGCGAACGCGATGCTGGCGACGCGCATCAGCTTCATGAACGAGCTGGCCCATCTATCGGAAGCCGTGGGAGCGGACATCGAGGCTGTGCGGCGGGGCATCGGAAGCGACCCCCGCATCGGACTCCGGTTCCTTTATCCCGGCTGCGGGTATGGCGGCAGCTGCTTCCCCAAGGACGCCCGCGCCCTGATACGCATGGGCGCGGAGCATAAGGTGCCGCTGCGCGTCATGCAGGCCGTGGAAGAGGCGAACAGACGCCAGAAACACGCGCTGTTTGAAAAGCTTGCCACCTTTTATGGTGGCGAGCGCGAACTGGACGGCAAGACGATCGCGCTTTGGGGGCTCTCCTTCAAGCCCGATACCGACGACATGCGCGAAGCACCCAGTCGCGTGCTGATAGAGGACTTGCTGTCCCATGGCGCCCAGGTGCGGGCCTACGATCCGGCGGCGATGAAGCAGACGCGGCAGATTTTCGCGGATGCTTCGCGGCTAACCTTGTGCCCCAGTGCCGCGGATGCGTTGGAGGGAAGCGACGCCCTCGCCATCGTGACCGAGTGGCGCGAGTTTCGTAGCCCCGATTTCGATGAAATCGCGTCCCGGCTGAAGGACAAGGCGGTCTTCGATGGCCGCAACATGTACGAGCGAAGCGTCACCGATACCGCCGGCCTGGCCTATTTCGACATCGGAAGGAATCCCGTCGAGCCCCGGGAGAGGTAAAACCGCACCAGTCTGCGCAAGATACCCGCGGGACAGACGACCTCAATGATCGCCAGCGTCGGATTTCTCGTGACCGGTGTCGCTCGTAAGAGCGACGAGTTCGGGCGGAAGCGTATACGGCCCGCCCTTCATCATGGCGAGCACCTCCTCGCCAGGGTTGAATTCGGTTACGGTCGACTTCAACAGACGCAAGGCTCCCGCCAGGTCGTGCGCATCGATCAGACGTCTCATCTCGTCAAAGATACGCGAGATGACGCCGCACTCGATCGCCCGCGGGAACGCCACCAAAATACCCTCGATATCGGTCTGCTCCAGAGTCTCGCGGGAATCGAACAGCTCTTCGTAGAGCTTTTCGCCGGGCCGCAACCCGGTGTAGACGATCTTCACGTCCGTATCCGGCCGCAAGCCGGAGAGGCGAATGACGTTGCGGGCGAGTTCGGCTATCTTCACCGGAGCGCCCATGTCGACCACGAAAATCCGCCCCCGTTCCTCGGGTTCTTCCAGACTGTGGGCGGCCGATTGCAGCACCAGTAGGCAGGCTTCCGGAATCGTCATAAAATAGCGTTCGATCTCCGGATGGGTAACCGTCAGGGGGCCGCCCGCCTTCAACTGCTTTTCGAACAGCGGAACGACGGAACCGGCCGAGCCGAGGACATTGCCGAAACGGACGGTGACGAAACGGGTCCCGGTCTTGCCGGCACTGAGGTCCATCGCCTGGCAGAACATCTCCGCCATCCGCTTGCTGGCGCCCATGACGTTCGCCGGATTGACGGCCTTGTCCGTGGAGATCATGACCACGGCGCCCACTTTCGCGCGTACCGCGGCTTCCGCCACGTTGCGGGTTCCGATCGCATTGGTGAACAGCCCTTCGAGCGGCTGTGCTTCGACGATCGGCACATGCTTCAGCGCCGCCGCGTGGAAGATGACGTCCGGCCGGTGCGTATCGATGATGCGGGCGATCCCTTCCCTTTCGCGCACGTTGCACAACAGCGGATGCAGGTCGTATTGCGGATTGTTCCGGCGAAGCTCGGCATCGATCGCGTAAAGCAGGTACTCGCTAGCGTCCACAAGGATCAGGCTCGCCGGTTCTAGGGCGACGATCTGGCGGACGAGTTCCGATCCGATCGAGCCGCCCGCGCCGGTGATCAGGATCTTCTGATCCTTGATCATCGTCGCCATTTTCGGGAGGTTTAACTGTAACGGCTTGCGCTGCAACAAGTCCTCCAGCTTGATCGGACGGACTTCCACTTCCGAGCCGAGTTCGCGGAGGTCGAGAACCTTCGGCAAGCGCAGCATCTCGAGGTGATGCTCGCTGGCGATGTCGATCAGATCCTGCATTCGCGCGTGGCGCTCGTAGTCGTCGCGCGTCCGCGTCAGGATCAACGCTTCCGGCCGGCGGCCCTGTCGGTCGAAACGCCGGATGATCTGCGGCAGTTTCTCCAGGGAGCCGAGTACCGGAACGCCGCGAATGAACCGGCCGGTGCGGCGTCCGCGTTCGTCGATGATCGCCAGAACCTCGAAGGCCTGCCCGCTTCGTTCCGCGATCGTCTTCAAGAACGTCTCGCTGTTATCGCCCGCGCCGATCAACAGGACGCGTTTGGCCACGCCGCCATCTCTGCGGACATCCCGGCGCGTATCCCGCCAGTTGCGGTAAACCCGATAAACGGCGCGCGGCGCCGCCAGCAAGACGATCAGAAACGCCCACGCGATAATCATGGACGAGCGCGGGATCGCCTCCAGCCGCACCAGCAGGAAATGAGCGACGATGAAAATTGAAACGGCGATGGTCGCCGCCTTGATGATCGCCACCAGATCCGGGAGCGACGCATAGCGCCAGACGCCCCGGTTCATCCCGAGCACGAAGCCGACGATGCCGACGACCGCGCCAAAGATAATCGCCGCGAGGCCATATTCCGGCAAGTTGGCAAGGACCCTGTTCAGGTCCAGCCGCAGGACCAAAGCCAGAAACAGCGCCGCGACCCCCATGATGCTGTCATGGACTAAAGCTATGCCTCGAAGGAAAAGCATCCGGGAGACGTGACTTGAACGTACCATGACAACCATCCACCCACAGTGGAATTTGGAGGAATTGAAGGCTTCTTATCCAAAAAATCCGTGGCGGGCTAGGCCGAGGTCAGCTCTACCCCAAAGCGTCGGTATGGCCCGCTTCATGGCCAGAGTTGGCCCGCCAGCGGTCAAGGATGTGACAGGCACCGCCCGCCCCGGCAAGGTTGATCGCGTCGGCTCAGTCGTCGCTGATCGCGACCAGCGTCTGCAGCTTGTGCTGGAGATGTTCCTTCATCAACCGCCCCAGAAGCGCGCCGTTCCGGGCTGCCAGCGCGGCATGGATCGCTTCATGTTCACGGGTCGCGGCAAGCCATCGCTCGGGCGTCAGATTGGCCTGGTAGCGCGCCCGGTAAACCCTACGCGCCACCATGGCGTGGTGCTGAATGAGGGTGGGATTGCCGGCAGCAGCCAGGATGGCACCGTGGATCGCCTGGTTGATCTCGAAATAAGCCGGGCGGTCGTGGGTCTCGTAGGTTTGACGAAGCCGCCGTGTCAGATCCCCGATCGCCGCTATATCGGGCTCGGACGCCCGCTCGGCCGCGAGCTCGCCGGCCAGACCTTCCAGCGCCGCGATCAGGGGGAACAATTCCGCGAGTTCCGCCAGCGTCTGCCGCGACACGACGGCGCCCCTGTTCGGAATGAGCTGGACGAGCCCTTCGTGAGCCAGGACCTTCAGAGCCTCCCGGATCGGCGTGCGTGAGACGCCGAAGCGTGCGGTCAGCGCTTTCTCCGGCACCTTCTCGCCCGGCGTCAGTTCGCCTTCCATGATCATCCGGCGCATTCGGTCGGTGAGTTCGACCGCCAGCGCGGGACGCGTCACGAAGCCGTCGGGGTTCAGGTCGGCAAGGCTCATGTCTCATTGTCCCGCGCACTGTGGCGGTCGACCATGGGGCCACCGCGCTCGATCCTTATCCTCCCGCAACAGGCGGCGGTCGGGATGCCTGCTGCTACGCCGCCGTGGCCGGCCGGTCCAGCGCGCCGGCCAGAACCTCGGCGACGTGAACCGCCTTGCGATCAGCGCCGTCGGCAATCTGGTGGCGACAGGAGGTGCCGTCGGCGACGATGATCGCATCCTCCGGCGCGCTTCGCACGGCAGGCAGCAAGGACAATTCGCCCATTGCCAACGACACGTCGATCGTCTCGGCATCGTAGCCGAAGGCGCCGGCCATCCCGCAGCAGGACGATTCGATGATCGCCAAGTCGAGCTTTGGAATCAGACGCAACGCCGCTTCGACCGCGGACATCGCGCCGAACGCCTTTTGGTGGCAGTGTCCGTGCAGACAGGCCTTCCGGTCCAGCGGCCCGAGCGGCAAGGACAGGCGGCCAGCCCGACTTTCGCGGACGAGAAACTCCTCGAACAGCATCGCGCCGGCGGCAACGGCTTCGGCGTCCTCGCCCGGCACCAATGCCAGGAATTCGTCGCGCAGCGTCAGGATACAGGACGGCTCGAGCCCGATGATGGCCCGGCCCGCCCGCACGTGCGGCAGCAAGGCGGCGATGGTGCGCCGCGCCTCCTCCCTGGCACGATCCGCCATGCCCGCCGCGAGATAGGTCCGGCCACAGCACAGCGGCCGCTCGCCACCGCCGAGACTGGCGATCTCGACGTGGTAGCCGCCCGCCTGGAGCACCTTGACGGCCGCGCGGAGAGTCTCGGGGTCGAACCAGCGGCCGAAGGTGTCGGCGAAAAGAACCACGCGACGCTCTTGAGCGTCCGCCGGAATCTCGCCACCCCGCCCTTCCTCGTCGCGGAACCAGTCCCGCCGAAAGACCGGCAGCGTCCGACGACGGGAGAAACCGAAGAGGCGCTCCGACAGCGCGGCAAGTCCGGGAACACGGTCGCGCAGCGCCAGCAAGTCCGTCAGCCGCGCCGCCACCGGAGCATAGCGCGGCAACCCGGCGATCAGCCGATCCTTCAGCGAAAAGCCCTTCCCCTTGCCCCGTTGATAGAGCACTTCCGCCTTCATCTTCGCCATGTCGACGCCGGTCGGGCATTCGCGGCGGCAGGCCTTGCAGGAGACACACAGTTTCAGCGTCTCGACCATCTCGTCGGAGGCGAGCGCATCAGGGCCAAGCTGGCCGGAGAGCGCCAGGCGCAGCGTGTTGGCGCGGCCGCGGGTCACGTCCTTCTCGTTCCGGGTGACGCGGTAGCTCGGGCACATGACGGCCCCGGCCATCTTCCGGCAGGCGCCATTGTTGTTGCACATCTCCACAGCGCCCTGGAATCCGCCCGCCGCTCCCGGCCAGGCCGACCAATCGAAGGCCGTCGCGATCTCCTCGACCGCGTAGCCCGGCGGGTAGCGCATCAAACTGCGATCATCCATCTTCGGCGGATGGACGATCTTACCGGGATTGAGCAGCCCGGACGGATCAAAAGCCGCCTTAACCTCCTCGAAAGCGCGCACGATGCGCGAGCCGAACATGGCCTCGTGAAATTCGGAGCGGACGATGCCGTCGCCGTGTTCGCCGGAATGCGAACCCTTGTACTCACGCACCATCGCGAAGGCCTCATCGGCGATCGCGCGCATCGTCGCGACATCCTTGTCCAGCTTGACGTTGAGCACCGGGCGGACATGCAGACAGCCTTCGGAGGCATGAGCATACCAGGTGCCGCGCGTGCCATGGCGCTCGAAGATCGCGGTCAGCCGGTCGGTGTAATCGGCCAGGTGTTCGAGCGGCACCGCGCAGTCCTCGACGAAGGAGACCGGTTTGCCCGCTTCCTTCATCGACATCATGATGTTGAGGCCCGCGGCGCGCAGGTCGGCGATGGCGGCCTGCAGCTTGGCGTCCTTGACCGCGACGACGCCGCCTTCTCGTTCGCCTCCCTTGCCAAAGCCGTAGCCAAGACCGCTCATGACGTCCCGCAGCGCCTCCATGCCGCGGTCGTTCTCGTCCGCCTCGTCGGCGAATTCGACCAGCAGCAGCGCCGCCGGGTCGCCCTCGACGAAGGCTTCGAGGGTCGGCCGGAACATGGCGATCTCGCGGGCGAGCGCGATCATGGTCGAATCGACCAGCTCGACCGAGGTGGGTTTGAGCGCAACGATGTGCTGCGCGGCCTCCATCGCCGCCCGGAAGCTCGGGAAATGGCAGGCGCCGAGCAGCCTGGTGCTCTTCGGCAGCGGCGACAGCGCGATCTCGATGGCCGTCGAGATCCCGAGGGTGCCTTCGGAGCCGACCAGGAGATGGGCGAGATTGATCGGCTCGGCCGCCGGCATCAGCGCATCCAGATTGTAGCCGCCGACCCGGCGCTGCACCTTCGGGAACCGCGCCTCGATCTCGTCGGCCTCGCGCCGCCCGAGCGCCAGCATAGCGGCGATCAACTCGCGCGGCGGCTCGTTGGACGTATCCTGATCGAGCTGGGCAAAGCGGCCCTCGGTGCCGTCGGCCAGAATCGCTTCGATGGCGATGACATTGTCGCGCATCGTGCCGTAACGCAGCGAGCGCGAGCCGCAGGAATTGTTGCCGGCCATGCCGCCGATCGTCGCCCGGGAGGCGGTGGAAACATCGACCGGAAACCACAGGCCATGCGGCTTCAGAAAGCGATTGAGGTCGTCCAGGACGATGCCCGGCTCGACCAGCGCGCGCCTGCCTTCGACATCAAGCTCCAGCACGCGGTTCAGGTATTTCGAGGTGTCGATGACGAGGCCGGAATTGACGGTCTGGCCGCATTGCGACGTGCCGCCGCCGCGCATCGTCAGCGGCAGTCCCTCCTCGCGGGCCGCGTCGAGGGCCGCGGCGACGTCGTCGGTCGTCCTCGCGACCACCACGCCGGCCGGCATGATCTGGTATATCGACGCGTCGGTCGCGTAACGCCCGCGCGAAAAGCGATCGAACAGCACCTCCCCGGCGATCTCTTTCGACAGCCTGCGGAACAGGCCCGGCCGGATAATCTCATTCACGATTCCAGATCTCCGCTCCGGGAAAGCGCCATTCGCCGCTTGACAGAAATAATGAATTCATAATTCAATATGACCGGAATTCAGTTGCGCCGGCAAGAGCGCATGGCAGGAAAGGGATCGGATGCGACAAGGCGTCACGATCCGAGGGGGGATGATCGTGAGCTATCGACCGGGACGGCATTTCCTACAGATCCCTGGACCGACCAATGTTCCCGATCGGGTATTGAGGGCGATGGACGGTCCCACGATCGATCATCGCGGCCCGGACTTTCAGGCTTTGGGCAAGCGGGTTCTCTCGGGCATCCGCACGATCTTCCAGACCAAGCACCCCGTCATCATCTATCCCGCGTCGGGGACCGGCGCCTGGGAAGCGGCGCTGGTCAACACGCTGTCGCCCGGTGATCTGGTGCTGATGTATGAGACCGGTCACTTCGCAAGTCTCTGGAAGAAACTGGCGGAACGCCTTGATCTGAAGACCGAATTCATCGGGGGGGACTGGCGTCACGGCGCCGACCCGGCGGCGATCGGCGAGCGTCTCGCCGCCGACACGGCTCACACGATCAAGGCGGTCTGCGTCGTCCATAACGAGACCTCGACGGGCTGCGTGTCGCCCATCGCCGACGTCCGCAAGGCCATCGATGCGGCGAACCATCCGGCGCTTCTCATGGTCGACACGATCTCGTCGCTCGGTTCGATCGACTACCGCCACGACGAATGGGGCGTCGACGTCACCGTGGGCGGATCGCAGAAAGGCCTGATGCTGCCTCCCGGCCTGTCGTTCAACGCGCTGTCCGAGAAGGCCATCGAGGCCTCGAAATCATCGAGGCTGCCGAAATCCTATTGGGCCTGGGACGAGATGCTGCCGGCCAACGCCAACGGATTCTTTCCGTATACGCCGGCGACCAACCTGCTCTATGGCCTCGATGCAGCAATCGAGATGCTGCACGAGGAAGGTCTCGACAACGTCTTCGCCCGACACCAGCGCCACGGCGCGGCAACGCGCGCCGCTGTCGCCGCCTGGGGCCTCGACGTGCTCTGCGTCGAACCCAAGCACCATTCGGGATCGTTGACCGCCGTTCTGATGCCCGGCGAAAAGGGCGCGGACGCGCTCCGCAAGACGATCCTCGAGCGCTTCGACATGTCGCTCGGCGCCGGCCTGTCGAAAGTGGCCGACAAGATTTTCCGCATCGGCCATCTCGGGGACTTCAACGATCTCATGCTTGTCGGTACGCTGGGGGGCGTGGAGATGGGCTTGCGGATAGCGGGCGTGCGGCACGAGGCGGGCGGCGTGGAGGCGGCGATGGAAGTCCTCGCCTCGGCGACGGAGGGGCAGGCGCAACAAGCGGCAGAGTAAGAATCGGGCGGAAGAAACCGCCCGTCCGAATGCAACCGGGAGGAAAGACAATGAACATTCGCACATTGATGATGGGCGCCGCGGCCGCGGCGCTTTGGGGAACGAGCGCGAACGCCCAGGAGGTCCTGAAGCTGGGCCATGTCGGCGCGCCGGGATCGCTCTACGAATCGACGGGCAACAACTTCGCCGAATGCGTCAATGAAAGCGGCAAGGCGAGCGTCGAGGTCTACGGCTCGTCGCAGCTCGGCAACGACGAGGAGATGCTGCAAAAGCTCAAGCTCGGACAGATCGCCTTCTCGATTCCGTCCTCGATCATGAGCTCCGTGTCGCCGACCTTCGGCATCTTCGAGATGCCCTATCTGATCAAGGACCGCGACCACATGCGCAAGGTCCGCGACGAGATGGGCGGGACCTTCGTCGACGCGGCCAGCGGCAAGGGCTACCAGATCATCGGCTTTTGGGAAAACGGCTTCCGCAACGTGACCAACAACGTCCGGCCGGTCACCGTGCCGGCCGATCTGGACGGCATCAAGCTGCGCACGCCGAAGGGCGAATGGCGGGTGAAGATGTTCCAGAGCTACGGCGCCAACCCGACGCCGATGGCCTTCTCGGAAGTGTTCACGGCACTGAAGACCGGCGTGATCGACGGCCAGGAAAACCCGCTTGCCCAGATCTATTCGGGCAAGTTCCAGGAGGTGCAGAAGTACCTCTCGATGACCGGCCACGTCTATTCGCCGGCCTATCTGGCGAGTTCGGCCAAGCAGTGGGAAGGCTGGGACGACGAGCTCAAGACGGTCATCCAGGACTGCGCGGTCAAGGCCAGCGACTTCGCCTATGACGAATCGGCCCGTCTCGACGGCGAACTGGTCGACAAGATCAAGGAAGCCGGCGTCGAGGTGAACGAGGCCGACAAGGATGCCTTCATCGAGGCATCCAAGCCGATCTACGAGGAATTCGGTCAGCAGGTCGAGGGCGGCCAGAAGCTGATCGAGGACATCCAGTCGCTCGCCTCCAGCTGATAAACCGGAGGCCGGCGGCGTCCGCGCCGCCGGCCTACCTTCATTGCTGCACGGCCCGTCCGGCGGACGGCCGTTCCCTGTTACCGATGATCGATAAACGGAGCGCCCGAAAAGGCGCGGGAGGCCGATTTGCGCCTGATGGCGAAGCTTCTGGGCGAGGTTCTGACCTGGGTGGTCATTACCCTCATGGTCGGCCTCACTACCGTGGTCGTGGTGGCGGTCGTATTCCGCAAATTGGGAGCCTCGCTCTCCTGGTACGACGTGGTTGCCTCGGTGCTCCTGGCATGGACCACCTATTACGGCGCCGCGCTAGCGGCGCTCAAGCGCGGCCATATCGGCTTCGACGACGTACTCCTCGCGCTGCCACGCCGGGCGCGAGCCGCGGCGGTCATCCTCGCGGAGATCCTGGTGATCTCCTTCTTCGCGCTGCTCGCCTGGGCGGGACTCGAGGTGCTCAGCATTCTCGAGGGCGAGACGCTGGTCAGCCTGACCTGGGTACCGGTATCGCTGACCCAATCCATTATCCCGATCGGCGCCATCCTGTTCATCGTCGCCGAACTTCTGAGCCTGCCCGACTACTGGCGGGACGTGATGGCGGGACGCTCGGTCGAGCACGCCGTCATGGCGCATGGCGAAACGCCGGAGAAGGACCAGGCCTGATGTTCATGTTCGGTATCTTCATCGCGCTGGTCGTGATGGTCTGCATCAACGTGCCGATCGCCATCGCACTGGCGCTGGCGGCGGTCATTGCCATCGGTCTCACCGACGGTGCCGGCGCCCTCGTGACCATCGCGCTCGATATGTACTCGGGCGCGAAATCCTTCTCGCTGATCGCCATTCCGATGTTCGTGCTCGCTGGCGCGATCATGAACGCCACCGGCATCACCCGGCGCCTCATCGCCTTCGTCACCGCGATCATCGGCTTCGTTCGCGGCGGCCTGGCGATGGTCAATGTCGGTGTCTCGCTGTTCTTCGCCGAGATCTCGGGCTCGGCGGTCGCGGATGTCGCGGCAATGGGCTCGATCATCATTCCCGAGATGAAGCGGCGCGGCTATCCCGCCCCCTTCGCGGCTGCGATCACCTCGTCGTCGGCCTCGCTGGCGATCATCATCCCGCCTTCGATCCCGATGATCCTGTATGGCGTGTCGTCGGGGGCCAGCATCGAACAATTGTTCGTCGCGGGCGTCGTGCCGGGGCTGCTCGGTGCAGCCGGGCTGATGGGTGTCGCCTACTACTACGCCCTCAAATATGACTGGCCAACCGAAGAGGCCTTCAATCTCCCGGCGCTGCGCGCCACTTTCGTCGAGGCGCTGCCGACCTTCGCGCTGCCGGTGATCATTCTCGGCGGCATCTTCGGCGGCTTCATGACCGCGACGGAAGCAGCCGGTATCGCCGTCGTCGCGGCGATACTGGTGGGTGTCTGGTATCGCGAGATCGATTGGGGGCAGCTCAAGGAAGCGATGCTGGAAGGCGGCATGCAGACGGCCGTGGTCATGCTGCTCGTCGCCACCTCGGTCCTGATGGGCTCGTTCCTGACCACCGCCCGCGTCCCGCAGGACATCGCGGCGGCGATCCTGGACCTCACCAGCAACCAGTACCTGATCCTGCTGATCCTCAACGTCTTCTTTCTGGTCATCGGCTTCTTCCTGCATTCGGCCGCGGCGATCATCCTGGTCGTCCCGATCATCACGCCGCTGATCAGCCAAGCGGGAATCGATCCGGTGCATTTCGGCCTGGTGGTGACGCTGAACCTTGCGATAGGCCAGCAGACGCCGCCGGTCGCCTCGGTGCTGATCACAGCATGCTCGATCGCCAAGGCAAACATCTGGGAGGTGACCAAATGGAACCTGCCACTGATCGCCGTGCTGCTCTTCGTGCTCATCATCAGCACCTACGTGCCGGCGATACCGATGTTCCTCGTCGAATATTTCTACAGGTGATCCGATGTCCGAAAACGAACTCCTCTACGAAGTCCGCGGGACCACCGGCTGGATCACGCTAAACCGCCCGCAGGCCCGCAACGCGCTGACCTTCGCCATGTATGACGGCCTTGCCGAAATCTGCCGGAGCGTGCCGACCGACGGCTCGGTCAAATGTCTCGTCGTCACCGGCGCCGGTGAGAAAGCGTTTGCCGCCGGCACCGACATGACGCAATTCCGGGGCTTCACCAGCGATCAGGACGCGCTCGACTACGAACACCGCATGGACGTCGTCCTCGGCGCGGTCGAGGCCTGTCCGGTGCCGACCATCGCGGCGATATCAGGCGCCTGCACCGGCGGCGGCGCAGGAATCGCGGCCGCCTGCGACATCCGCATCACGACCGCAGACCTGCGCTTCGGCTTTCCGATCGCCCGTACCCTCGGCAACTGTCTGTCGATCGCCAACCTGTCGCGGCTGTCGGCGCTGATGGGCGCGGGGCGGACCAAGGAGGTCATCTTCACCGCGCGCCTCGTGGGCGCCGACGAGGCGCAGGCGATCGGTCTCGTCTCGGAGATCGTGGCCGATCACGCCGCGCTGATCGCCCGCGCCGAAGCACTGGCCGAACAGCTCGCCGGCCACGCGCCGATCACCCTTGCCACGACCAAGGAGGCGCTGCGGCGGCTGCGTGTCGAGGGGGCCGGTGCCGACGACCGTGATCTGGTCATCCGGGCTTACATGAGTGAGGACTTCAAGGAAGGCATGGAAGCCTTTCTCGGCAAACGCAAACCCGAGTGGAAAGGCCGGTAATGACGACCGCCGCGAAAGGCCCGCTGGAGGGCATGAAGGTCATCGAGCTAGCCCACATCATGGCCGGTCCCGTCTGCGGCATGATGCTCGCCGACATGGGCGCCGACGTCATCAAGGTCGAAAAGCCGGAGGGCGACGACAGCCGGCGCTTCCTGCCGCCCGATATCAACGGCGAGTCCGCCGCCTACATGATGATGAACCGCAACAAGCGCGGCGTGGTCCTCGACCTCAAGAGCGAAGACGGCAAGGCTGTCCTGCGGCGCATGCTGGAGACGGCCGACGTCGTCATCGAGAACTACCGCATGGGGACGATGGAAAAGCTCGGGCTCGGCTACGAGGATCTGCGCAAGACCAATCCGGGCCTGATCTATTGCGAGATCTCCGGCTTCGGCCGCAGCGGCCCTTATGCGACGCGCGGCGGCTTCGACCTGATCGCGCAAGGCATGAGCGGACTGATGTCGATCACCGGCGAGGGGCCGGGCCGGCCGCCGGTGAAATCCGGCGCGCCGGTCACCGACATCACCGCCGGCATCCTCGCGGCACTCGGCTGCGCCAGCGCCTATGCGCGGAAACTCCAGACCGGCGAAGGCCAGAAGGTCGACACCTCGCTGTTCGAGGCCGGCATCACCCATACCTACTGGCAATCGGCGATCGCGTTCGCCACCGGCGTCGCGCCGGGCCCGCTCGGCTCGGCTCATCCGCTCAACGCACCCTATCAGGCGTTCCAAACAGCCGATGGCTGGATCACCGTCGGGGCGGCCAACCAGAAGAACTGGGAGCGGATGCTGGCGGTCATCGGCGCGGAGGAACTGGCGAACGACGAACGCTTTTCGTCCAATCATGCCCGGATGCAGAACCTGGCCGCGCTCGAAGATATCCTGAACGGCTACTTCTCGCAGCAGTCATCGGCGGACTGGCTGGAGCGGCTGGAGTCGGCGGGCGTTCCCGCCGGTCCCGTCCTCGACGTCGGCGAGATGCACCGCGACCCGCAAACCCTGTTCCGCCAGATGGTCGTCGAGACCGAGCATCCGAAGGCCGGCACTGTGAAGGCGATCGGCCTGCCGATCAAATTCTCCGAAACGCCCGGCGGCATCACACGTCCCGCGCCGCTGCTCGGCCAGCATAGCCGCCAAGTGCTTGCGCAGGCGGGCTACGATGACGAGGCCATCGACGCCATGCTCGCTTCCGGCGCGGTCCGCGGGCCCGCGGTGTAGCGGGAATGGCGCGTCTCGACCGCGCCGATCGGCTGATCGGGGCCCGCAATGGCGGCCCCAAATTGTCCACGGGTGAGATGGCGGACGCCGTTGCCAGCGCGTGTGATGCCTATGCGATCCAGCGCCGCGTGGCGCAGGCCGTCGGTCCGGTCGGCGGCTTCAAGACCGGCCGCCGCCCCGGTGAAAACCCAATCATGGCGCCGATCTTTCAAAAGGACGTGTGGAGGAGCCCCGCCATCGTCAGCGGCGCGGATTTCGACCGCATCGGTATCGAACTGGAAGTCGGCTTCCTCGTCAACACGCCCCTGCCCGACCCCGAAAGCGCGGATTTCGAGTGCCGAGCGCGCGCCTGCGTCTCCGCTGTCGCGGCGCTGGAGATCGTCGACACGCGCCTGACCGACATCGAAACAGCACCGCCGCTGCTCAGGCTGGCGGACAATCAGCTGAACGGCGCCGTCGTCATCGCGGCGCCCCGCGCGGACTGGCAGGCGTTGGACCTTGGAACGGTCAGCGCCAGGCTGAACCTCGGCTCGCAAACCGTCCTCGATGGCAGCGCCGACGTGCCGGGCGGCGACGCCTTCGCGACATTCTGCGCCCTCGCCCGGATGATCGGGGCACATTGCGGCGGCCTGAAGTCAGGTCAGATCGTCATCACCGGCTCGTTGAACGGCATGCCCTTCATCGAACGCGGCACGCCGGTGCGCGGCTGGATCGACGGACTCGGCGAGGTCGCGGCGGATTTTCCGACCTGACCAGATGAGCGCGACCGGGCATGAAGACTGCGTTACAGATGCTTCATCTCATAGCGCCGCAGAAGATCCACGATCTGGTCCCGTGCCCGGATCTTGTGGTCCTGGGCCATCTGGCGCGCTTCGCCCGGCTCGCCGGCGCGGATCGCGTCGATGATACGCTGGTGCTCCGCGATGGAGCCCGTCGGCTTCGACCGCAGATGCAAGGTCAGCCGGCGCGCCCGAAACGACTGGTCGATGTTGACCGTCGCGATCCGCTCCAGCCTGCCGTTGCCGGCGCCGTGCACGAGGCAGGCATGGAACCGCGCATCCAGATCGGCCCAGCCGAGAAGGTCATCCCTGGCGAGAGCCTCGGCGAGCTCGGCGTTCAGCCGTTCCATGTCGCGGCTGACACGCTCGCGCGTCGCACGCGGCTGCTCGGCCAAGACCAGCGCGGCCATGCCCTCGACGGCAATGATGACGTCATAGACCTCCTTCATGTCGTCAGGCGACAGCGCGCTGATGACGACGCCGCGCTTGGATCGCAGCTCGACCATGCCCTCGCTCTGCAATTGGATGATCGCCTGATGCACCGGCGTCCGGCTCATCCCCAGCCGTTGTGCCATCTCCTGTTCGGAACCCTGAAAACCCGGAGGGAAGACGCCATCGCGAATCGCCTGCTTGACGGCAGCATAGGCCGCTTCGACCAGCGACGGCTTGCGCTCCGGTTTTTCAATGCCGAGGAGCGTCGGGGCGTTCGACATCATGATTTTCCCTCTTGCCACGAGAGCCTTCCCAGCACCCTACACGGCTCCACGATGAAACCGAACGCTTTCTTGCATACATCGTCGGACGCATGATTGACATTGCCAGCGCCGTGGTCCCAAATTGGCCAAGATCGGTCACCGCCGTTCCGCGCCTGAAGAGCGTCCGCAATGCGAGTGCACCGATCGAGAGAATTTCACCGGGAGGAACAAAAATGAAGATCACGTCACTGTTGACAGGCGCCATCCTGACCGTCGGCCTGACCGCCGGCTCGGTAATGGCGCAGGACTATCCGACGAAACCGGTCAACTACATCATTCCGTTCAACGCCGGCGGCGAATCCGATATCGCGGCGCGGCTGCAGCAGCCGGTCTGGGAGCGAATTACCGGCCAGCCGCTGGTGATTCAGTACATGGCCGGCGCCGGCGGCGCGCAAGCCTGGTCGCAGCTGAACGGCATGGACGGCGACGGCTACACGCTGATGGGCACGAACCTGCCCCACATCGTGTTGCAGCCGATGGCGCAGGAGGTCGGCTACAAGACCGACGACATCGCCAATGTCTACTTCTTCCAGTACACGCCGGACGCCATCGTCGTGCCGGCCGACAGCCAGTTCAAGACGCTGGAGGATCTGGTCAATTACGCCAAGGAAAATCCAGGACTGGTGACGTTCTCGGGCTCCGGGACCAATTCGGCCAACCATGTCGCGCAGACGAAATTCGACGCTCTTACCGGCGTCACCACCACCTATGTGCCTTTCTCCGGCACAAGTCCCGCGATCGCGGCCGTTCTTGGCGATCAGGTGCAGGCCGGCTTCAGCTATTCCACCGCCGCCATCACACAAGGCGATGCGATGCGCGTCCTGGCCATCGCATCCGAAGAACGCGTACCGAGCTTTCCAGACGTTCCGACCTTCAAGGAACTCGGCTATGACATGGTGGGCGGTGCCTATCGCGGCGTGGGCGTTCCGAATTCGACCCCCGAAGACGTCCGCAAGCAGGTTTCGGACACGCTCGACAAGGTCAACAAGGACCCGGAGTTTATCAAGAAGATGGAAGATGGCGGCTTCGTCGTCATCGATGTTCCCTATGAAGAGGTCGAGGCGTTCATGAACGAGCGCCGCGAGCAGTATCAGGCGGTCGCCGAGCAGATGGGCATCGCCCAGAAATAGGCGCCGGCCGAGCCCAGGCGGAAGTGGTCGACGCTTCCGCCTGCCATTTCCCATGCCATTGAAGCGATCGCCATGGACAAGCTCGTCTATCTTGCCGAGGCCTTGACGCCGTTCAACCTCGTCCTGGCGCTCGGCGGCGTGCTGGCCGGCATCGTCATCGGTGCCCTCCCCGGCCTGTCGGCGACCATGGCCGTCGCGGTTCTGGTGCCGTTCACCTTCACGATGGACCCCGCCTCCGGCCTCATCGTGCTCGGCGCCATCTATACCGGGGCGATCTACGGCGGCTCCTATTCCGCCATCCTGGTCAACACACCAGGGACGCCGTCAGCCATCGCCACCACCTTCGACGGCTTTCCGATGGCCAGGCGCGGCGACGGCGCGCTGGCCGTCACTGTCGCCACCCTCGCCTCGGTGTCCGGCGGTATCGTCGGGGCGCTGATGCTGATGTTCCTGGCGCCACCGCTGGCGCGGGTCGCGCTCGCCTTTGGTCCGCCGGAATATTTCTGGCTCGCGGTCTTCGGCCTGACGCTGATCTCCGCGCTGTCGGTCGGCAACCTCATGAAGGGCCTGATCGGGGCGTGTCTTGGTCTGCTCATGTCGATGATCGGGGTCGCCGTGATTGGCGCCGACGTGCGCTTCACCATGGGCAGCCATGCCTTGCTCGGCGGCATCAACATCGTCTCCGGGCTGATCGGGCTGTATTGCATCCCGGTTCTGATCGACCTCGTCGCGACCAGGGACCCGCACCTCAAGGTCGCGAGCGACACCAGCGGCTATCGGCTGAAGGAAGCCTTCGCGATCGTCATGCGGGAGAAGTTCAACCTCGTCCGCAGCTCGGTGATCGGAACCCTCGTCGGCATATTGCCGGGCGCCGGCGGGTCGGTCGCCAGCCTCGTCTCCTATTCCGAGGCGCGCCGCTCCGCCAGGCATCCCGAGCGCTACGGCACGGGCGAGCCGGGCGGCATCATTGCCACCGAGGCCGCCAACAACGGCACCGTCGGCGGCGGCTTCATTCCGACGCTGGTGCTGGGAATTCCCGGCACGCCGCCCGACGCCGTCATCCTCGGCGCGTTGCTCGTCCAGGGCATCCGCATCGGTCCGACGCTGTTCACCACGCAAGGGTCGATCGTCTACACCTTCATCTTCGGCCTGCTCATCGGCACCATCCTGATGCTGCCGGTTGGCCTCCTCGTCGGGCGCTACGCCTACAAGGGCATCATCGCGATCCCGAAGGCGGCGCTGGTTCCGACCATCGCCTTCATGACGGTCATCGGCAGCTTCGCGATCCACAACAATCTCAACGACGTCGTCGTAATGCTCGGACTTGGCGTCATCGGCTGGATCCTCAACCGGGTCGGCTTCACTCCCTCGCCCATCGTTCTCGGCCTGGTGCTCGGGCAGATCGCCGAGCAGGGTTTTGTGCAGAGCTATCTGATCGGCAACGCGCAGGGCAACGTCGCCGGCATGTTCTTCGCCCGACCGATTTCGCTCGCCATCGTCGCCTTCTCGGTGCTGACGCTGTTCTATCCCCTGATCGTCGGAGCGATCGGCGCGCGGCGGGCACGCAAGTCCGAAGTCGACATCATCGCGGAGGGTCGAGATGGCCGTCATTAGAAAACCGCACGACGTTCCGGGAACCGTCGCCGCGGCCCTGTTCGTCGGTCTCGGCGTGGTACTGATCCTTCAGACCGACCGGATGACGCCGATGGGTTCGGTTTTTCCGATCACCATCTCGGCCGCGATGATCGTGTTCTCGGCGATCCTGATCGTCCGCAATTTCGTCATCGCGGCTCGGTGCCCGTCCGTCGAGGCGGCCGATGGAACGGCCAGCGAGACGGAGCCGACGCAAGGGTCGATGCCGCGCCGCATCGGCTTTCTGGTCGCCATGGCCGCGTGGGTCGTGCTGATTCCGATCCTCGGATTCTTCGTCGCCAGCCTCATCGCCTTCTTCGCCATCATGGCCGTCGCCAGCCATGAGCGCGTCACGCCGCGCGAAGGCGCGATGCTGGTCGCGATGGGGATCATCGTCCTGACAGGCTTCTATCTGATCATGGCCAACGTCCTGCTGATCCCGATGCCACGCGGCCTGTTCTTCTAAGGCCGGGTCGTCCGCGATCGCGGCTGTCGCGGTCAGTGTCCACCGTCTTTCCATCCTGAAAGCTTCATCATGCGTATCACCGAGATCCGGGAAAAGACCGTCTCGATCGCCAGTCCGATCGCCAACGCCTTCATCGATTTTTCCAAGATGACCTGCTCCGTCGTCGCGGTGGTCACCGACCGGATTCGCGACGGCAAGCCGGTCGTCGGCTTCGGCTTCAATTCGAACGGGCGCTACGGCCAGGGCGCTCTGATGCGCGAACGCTTCATCCCGCGGCTGATGGAAGCCGATCCGGAGACGCTGATCGACCGCGAGAACGACAATCTCGATCCGTTCGCGATCTGGCAGACGATGATGACCAACGAGAAGCCGGGCGGTCACGGCGAGCGCTCGGTGGCGGTCGGGACGATCGACATGGCGGTGTGGGACGCGGTTGCCAAGATCGAAGGCAAGCCGCTCTACCGGCTTCTGGCGGACCGCTACCGGGGTGGCGAGGCCGACGACAGCGTCTGGGTCTACGCGGCTGGCGGCTATTATCATCCCGGCAAGGAGATCGAGGGTCTGAAGGACGAGATGCGGTCCTATCGCGACCGCGGCTACCGGGTCTGCAAGATGAAGATCGGCCTCGCGCCGCTGAATGAGGATCTGAAGCGCGTCGAGGCCGCGCTCGCCGTCGTCGGCGAGGGACAAAATCTCTGCGTCGACGCCAATGGCCGGTTCGACCTTTCGACGGCCATCGCCTACGCCAAGGCGCTCGAGCCCTACGATCTCTACTGGTACGAGGAAGCCGGCGACCCGCTCGATTATGCCCTGCAGGCGGAACTGGCCGACCATTACAGCGGCCGGATGGCCACCGGCGAGAACCTCTTCTCCATGCAGGACGCGCGCAATCTGATCCGCCATGGCGGCATGCGGCCGGACCGCGACGTCCTGCAATTCGACTGCGCCCTCTCCTACGGGCTCGTCGAATATATGCGGACGCTCGACATGCTGAAGGAGAACGGCTGGTCGAGCCGCCGGGTGGTGCCGCATGGCGGCCATCAGATGTCGCTCAACATCGCCGCCGGCCTGCATCTCGGCGGCAATGAATCCTATCCGGACGTGTTCCAGCCCTTCGGTGGCTTCGCCGACGCGACCGAGGTGCGGGACAGCCGCGTCGGACTGCCGGACGTTCCGGGCGTCGGCTTCGAGGCGAAGGCGGCGCTTTATGAGCTGTTCAAGCGGGAGCTGCTGGACTGAGCAATTTCGCACATCGACTGACGGCTCGATCGATCGAACGTTGCTCGTCAATGACATGATTGAATGCTAGCGGATATTGAGAAATAATATATCCTTCGCTCGAATCTCCACCGACGCAGAGGACAGTATGGAATACGAGCTTATGCGGGAAGAAGATTATGATGACCTTCCCGAAGATGATGAGCTGAAATTCGCTGCTATAGAGAGCCTTTGCCGCCGACGCATGGCAGAAATCACGTCCCAGTCTCATAACAATATCTATGATAGCCAGATCAGACTTGAGTATGTCGCCACGATCGTTGGCGCGGCCAAGTCAATTGGATTGGACGACGAGATACAATTTCACGAGAGCTTCTCAGATTTTAGCGAAAATTTTGATAAATTTATCATGAAGGTCGTAGCTAAAACTGCAGAAATAAGAGCGAGTAAATCACGCATTCACCAAAAAGACACCGCAAAACTCGCCAATAGAACAAAATCTCTAATTGAAATCGAAATATCTAAATTACGTGACGCAATATCAAACAGCGACCTCCCAAAATTCAAGATAAAAGATCTATTAGATAAATTAGAACTTTTGCGTTCTGAACTGCACAGGGGTCGCTTTGATATCAAAAAGGCAATGGTGATATTATCACACATTGGAATGTTCGGCGTTCATTCTGCAGTCGTGGCGTCCGTATATCCACAAGCAATAACTAATATTTTAAAGCTAGTTGGCGTAGATAAGGAAGCCGAAAATAAAGAGTTTGCCCGCCTGAATGGTGGCCTACAAATCAAATCGCTCCCATCTCCGCAACAAAGTGGCGGTTTCCACTCAGCTATAGAAAAAATGGACGACGACGAAATTCCATTCTGACCGACCACTTGCGCCGCAATCGATTTCGATTCGATCACACCGCCTCGATCGTCGCCCTCACATCGCGCGGATCGCGGCCAGCAGATCGTCCTCGACGGCGATACCGGTTTCAAGGGCTTCGCGCCGTGCCGCGCGGCCCTTGCGGCCCGGAATCCGGGTTCCCGACTCGGCGCTGATTTCCCCGACCAACGCGGCCAGACGCTCAACGGCGCGATCGCCGCCCATCGCCACCGGATCGATAACGAGGATCCACTGGCCCAGTCCCGGCGGCGGCCCCTTGTCGTCGAACAGGGAACTTGCCTCATAGGCGTAGTTCGCGCCGGTCAGTCCGGCCGACAGCATTTCCACGACCAGGGCGAGCGCGGCACCCTTGGCATCTCCCATCGGCAACATGGTCCCGGATAGCGCCGCGTCGGGATCGGTCGTCGGCTGTCCGGCACTGTCCAGCGCCCAGCCTTCGGGAATGGCAACACCCTTCTGCTTGGCGGCCATGACCTTGCCGCGCGCGATCTTCGACAGGGACAGATCGATGACGATCGGCTCACGGTCGCCCAAGGGCGCGGCGAAGGCGATCGGGTTGGTGCCGAACAGGGCGCGTGTGCCACCCCACGGCGCCATCGCACCCGGCGAATTCGCCATCATCAGGGCGACGAGGCCGACCTCGGCGAAGCGCTCAACCGTCAGGCCGAGAACACCGGCATGATGCGAGCGATGAATGGCGGCGCTCGCCACCCCCGTCTCCCTGACAATGGCCGGAAGCTGGTCCACGGCGAGATCGAGCGCGGGAAAGGCGAAGCCGTTGCCGGCGTCGATGCGCAGCAGTGCCGACCGGGTCCGCTCGGCTTGCGGAACCACCGCGCCGGCGACCTTTCCGGCCCTGGCTTGCGCGCAATAGGCGACGAGGCGCCGCAGCCCGTGTCCGCTCTGCCCCGCGGCTTCCGCGGCGACGAGCCCGCGCGCAACCGAGGCGGCCTGCGACGGGCCGGTCGAGGCGCGTTGGAGCGCCTCGGAGGCCAGCGTTTCGGCTTCGGCGATCGACAGCATCCCGGTCACGAACGCGTCTCCAGATGGCGCAGGATGTTGTCAGCCGTCACCCGGCTGACCCTGACATTCGATTCGTCGGTGACGCCGGCGATGTGCGGCGTCAGGATGAGATTGGCCAGGCCGGCGAAAACGCGGCCCGCTTCGGCCGTCAGCGGCTCGGTCTCGAACACGTCGAGTGCCGCGCCGCCGAGCCTGCCCTCCCGCAGCGCCTCGGCCAACGCCGTTTCGTCGACGACGCCGCCACGCGCCGAATTGATCAGGATCGCATCGGCCCTCATGAGCGACAGCGCCTGCGCGCCGATCATGTGGCGGGTCGCGTCGGTCAGCGGTACATGCAGGCTGACCACATCCGAGTTGCGCAGCAGATCGTCGAGGCCGTGCCGTTCGGCATCGGCCCAGGCGGCGTCGCCCTCCGGCAAAAACGGATCGAAGGCGGCGATCGAAAAGCCGAAAACCCGCGCCCGCGCGGCCGTCTGCCGGGCGATCGAGCCGTAGCCGACCAGCCCGAGACGCTTGCCCTGCCCTTCCCGGCCGATCGATTGCTGGCGCGGCCAGTTTCCGGCAATCACGTCCTCGGTCGCGTCATAGGCGCGCCGCAACAGCACCAGCGCCGTGGTCACGACATATTCGGCGACGGCGACGTCGTTGGCGCCGGAGGCCGGATAGACCGTCACGCCGCGCGCCTTGCAGGCATCGAGCTCGATGTTGTCGAGGCCGACGCCAAGACGCCCGACACAGCGAAGGCCGGGGGCGGCGGCCAGCAGCGCGGCGGTGACCCTGGTCCTGTTCCGCACGACGAGGGCGCTGGCCCCGGCAACCGCGGCGACCAGGTCGTCCGGGCGATCGACGAGTTGCGGATCGTAGAGGGTTTCATGCCGGGCCCGGATCTGATCGACCGCGGCCTCGTCCATGAACTCGGCAATGACAATCTCGGGCAATGGGCTCCCCTCCACAAAAGCGGTGGCGGCCGCCTCTGACGAGACGGCCGCCGAACAGGTATCACGCCGGGCGCTCCGTGGAGGCACCCGGCGACGACAGCTCAGGCGCTGCGATAGAGCTTGGTCATAACGAATTCGCGATGCCCCAGCGCTTCGGCCGCCGTCACCCGGCCGTTCGCCGTGCGCATGATGCATTCGATCAGATCGTCACCGGCCTGGTCGATGGTCTTGTCGCGGCGCAGGATGCCGGAAACGTCCACGTCGACATGCTCGGACATGGTGCGGACGGTGCGCGGATTGGCGGTGAGCTTGATCACCGGGACGATCGGATTGCCGACAACGTTGCCCTGGCCGGTCGGGAAGGTGTGGATGACGTAGCCCGCCGCCGCCATCAGCGTCACGCATTCGGCCGCCGCCGACGAGGTATCCATGAAATAGAGGCCGTTGCCCTTCTGTGGTGCTTCGGCCGGTTCGAGAATGTCGATGAACTTACACTCGCGGCCGATCTTCTCCAGATTGCCGAGCGCCTTTTCCTCGATCGTCGACAGGCCGCCCTCGATATTGCCCTTGGTCGGCTGGCTGTCCGACAAATCGTCGGTGGCGTGGGCGAAGATGACGTCGTCCTGATAGGCCTTCCACATCTTGTACCAGCGCTCGCCGGTCTCGGCGTCGACCGCGCGTTCCTTGCAGATGTGCTCGGCCCCGGTGATTTCCGAGGTTTCGCCGAAGACGCCGTAGATGCCCTCGGGAATCAGCTTGTCGTACATGTTGCCGACGGTCGGGCAGGAGCCGAGACCCGTCGTGGTGTCGCTCTCGCCGCATTTGGTCGAGACCCAGAGTTCGGACACGTCGCATTCGACGCGCTGCTGCTCGGTCGCCCACTGGACGAATTCCTTGGCCTTGCGAGAGACGTCCATGATCGTCTTCAGATCGCCGTTCTGCTCGATCGAGAAGGCGGCGACGGGCTTGCCGGTTTCGGCGATGCCGTCGGCGATCTTCTGCGTCCAGCCCGGCTCGATCCCGACCACGATGCAGGCGGCGACGTTCGGATTCGCGCCGGTGCCGATCATGGTGCGGAAATGCAGGTCGAGATCCGCTCCGAACTGCAGCCGGCCATACGAGTGCGGCAGGGCGAGCGTGCCCTTGATGTTGTTGGCGACCGCCTCGCAGCAGGCGTTGGAGATGTCGTCGACGGGCAGGATCACGATGTGATTGCGCACACCCACGCGACCGTTTTCGCGGCGATAGCCCATGAACTTGCGATTGGTGTTGATCGGCATGAGAACGTCTTCCTTGAACTGAAGGGAAAAGGGGGGCGGCCGCGGCAGCCTTGGCCGCTGCCGGTCAAACCATCACCAGCGATTGGTCTTCAGATTGTGGACGTGGACGTGCCCGCCCTTCTTCACGTCCGCCTTCATGCGGCCGATATCCTCGCCGTATTTGATCGCCGTATCGCCCGCCGAAAGATCCTTGAGCGCGACCTTGTGGCCGATCGGCACGTCGTCGTTGCAGGTCAGCTTGAACGAGGAATTGTCGGCGGTCACGACACACAGCATCTCGGTGCCTGCCTTGAGGTCCTCCACGACGACGACACCGACATTGTCCTTGTGATCGTGGACGAGCAGTTGCGGGATGCCCATGATTGATTCCTCCGAGGTTTACAGTTGATGCCTAGGTGAGAAGCAGCCGATCGAGCCGCCCCCAAGCGGAAAGGCCAATGGCGATATCGGTAAGTCTTATATAAGACATAAATTATCTTTACAGGTTCATGTCAAGCCGATTAGCTGGTCCGGCGAAAAAATTGGGCGGTAACTAATGACCGACGGAGAGAAGGCCCCAGCGTTCAGACCGCTCTATCAGCAGGTGCGCGAGACCCTGGTCCGCCGGCTGATCGACGGCGTGTGGACGCCGGGCCTGATGCTGCCGAGCGAATTCCAGATCGCGGCCGATCTCGGCGTCAGTCAGGGGACCGTTCGCAAGGCACTCGACGCGATGGCGGCCGAGCATCTGCTGATTCGGCGGCAAGGACGCGGGACCTTCGTCGCTCTCCCGGAGGAAGGTCGCATCCTGTTCCAGTTCTTCCGGCTCGCCGCCGACGACGACACCCGCCTGTTCCCCGACAGCCAGGTGCTGACGCGGGCACGCGGGCGCGCCGACGGCGCTGCCGCGAAGGCGTTGCAGCTCGATCGAAACGATGCGGTCTGGCGCATCGACCGTGTCCGGCACCTTGGCGGTCGGGCGGTCATAGCCGAGCAGATCACCCTGCCCGTCACGAAATTTTCTTCGCTGGGAGAAATCCGCGACCTGCCGAACAATGTCTACGCGCTCTATTCGGAGGTCTTCTCGATCACCATCGGGCGGGCTCTGGAACGGCTCAAGGCGACCGCCGCCGACGCGACCACCGCCACGCGGCTGAACTGCCAGCCCGGTCATCCGGTTCTGTCCATCGAGCGGGTCGCCTTCGCGCTCGATGGTTCGCCGATCGAGTGGCGTCTGTCCCGATGCCTGACCGACGGCTTTCATTACCAGTCCGATCTTCGCTGACGCGCGCCGATATGCGGCTGGGATGGAAGACCCCGCGAGACAGTGGAAAGAGGCGGTATGCTGATCGAAAGTCGAATCAAGGCGATAGAGCCGCATCGCAAGTCGCGGGATGAAGCTAGCCGCTGGGGCATCCGCCCTCGCCGCGTCTCTCGGCGGACGATGACAGGGAGAACGAGATGGTCTTATCGACAGACCCGATGACGGCGCCGCGGCCGATCCGGCTCGGCATGGTGGGCGGCGGTCAGGGCGCCTTCATCGGCGCGGTCCACAGGATCGCCGCGCGCCTCGATGGCGAATTCGCGCTCGTGGCCGGCGCCTTCTCCTCCGATGCCGAGCGCTCGGCGGCCTCCGGTGCCGAGATCGGCATCGACCCGGCGCGCGCCTACGCCGATTTCGGGGCGATGGCCGAAGCCGAGGCCGAACGTGACGACGGCATCGAAGCCGTCGCGATCGTCACGCCCAACCATCTGCACTTTTCTCCCGCCAAGACGTTTCTTGAATCCGGTATCCACGTCATCTGCGAAAAGCCGCTGACGGCGAAGCTGGAGGACGCGTTGGAGCTGCAACGGGTCGCCGCCGCCACCGGGCGCGTCTTCGTGCTGACGCACAATTACACCGGTTATCCGGTGATCCGTCAGGCACGGGCGATGGTCGCCGCCGGGGAGCTTGGGCCGCTCCGCGTCGTACAGGTCGAATATGCTCAGGACTGGCTGACCGAAGCCGTCGAAACGGCGGGCTCCAAGCAGGCCGAATGGCGGGTCGACCCCGACAAGGCCGGCGCGGGCGGCGCGCTGGGCGATATCGGCAGCCACGCCTTCAACCTGCTGACTTTCGTGACCGGCCTTACGCTCGACAGCGTCGCGGCGGACCTATCCGCCTTCGTTCCGGGCCGCAGGCTCGACGACAATGACCACCTGTTGCTGCGCTTTACGGGCGGAGCGAAGGGCATGCTGTGGGCGAGCCAGATCGCGCCCGGCCATGAAAATGGCCTGCGCCTTCGCGTCTATGGCGAAAAAGGCGGGCTCGAATGGGCGCAGGAAAACCCGAACCAGCTTTGGTTTACCCCGTTCGGCGAGCCGAAGCGGCTGATCACACGGGGCGGAGCGACTACCGTTCCGGCCGCCCAGCGCGTCACCCGTGTTCCGGCCGGCCATCCGGAAGGCTATCTGGAAGGCTTCGCCACGATCTACCGTGAAGCAGCAAGCGCCATCCGGGCCGTCGCCGAGGGTCGCCCGATCCCGCCCGACGTGATGTTTCCGACGGTCGAGGACGGCGTCGAGGCCATGCGCTTCATCGACGCCGCGGTGCGCTCATCGTCCGACGACAGTCGCTGGACGAAACTGGGGTAGGCGCGCCACGCCTGCGATCAAAGCGCCGCATCATCGCGGGCGGGCTTACTGCCCTCCGGCAAATCCGTCATGGTTTTCAACAAGGTATTGCGAGCCGCCAGGATATGCGCCCGCATGACGGATGCAGCCCATTCGGCGTCGCGCGAAGCGATGGCGCTGACGAGATCGCGGTGATCGGCGAAACTTCGTCCGAGGTCGCGCGGCTGAAATTTCGTGTAGCTGTGAATGAGGAAGCCGATATCCATCAGCCGGTCGGCGGTATCGCGCAGCGTCTGGTTTCCCGAGATCTCCAGAATGCGATGATGCAGCTGCTTGTTGAGCGTCGACAGGATTTCAACGCCCCTGTCCTCGGCCGACCGCGCTTCCATCTCGTCGCAAATCGCGCCGAGCACCGCGACATCCGCGTCGGTGCGAAGGGTAGCCGCGAGGCCGGCGCCAGCGCTCTCCAATAGCGCGCGAACCGCATAGACCTCGCTGACCTCGCGGATCGTCCGGCGCCGGACCACGGCGCCGGCATGCGGGATCATGTCGATGAACCCGTCCCCCGCGAGCTTGGCCAAAGCCGCGCGAATCGGCGTCCGGCTGACGCGGAAGCGTTCCGCCAGAACCTCTTCGGTCAGTCGCCCGCCGTTCTCGTAGTCGCCCTTGAGAATGGCGTCCCGCAAGGCCGCGTAGACCCTGTCCGCGCTGCGCTCGCTCGGCCCATGCTTTCTCGGCGACATGGTTTCCGCCCCTCGCAACGATGCCCTGGATGCAACTAATATTGGATACAAAATTGCGAGACAAGCGTCAAATATCATCAGGTTATTGACATATTGGATACAATCCGGCATTTCCTGAAACGCTGACGCTGGGGAGGCGCGGCCATGGGAGCACATCCGCCGGAATCGAAACGGACCTCGCGCTCGGGGAAGCGAGAATGATCCTTTCGGAGAAGCCCCGGCGGCACGCAGGGAGGAACCGGCCGCATGGGTCCGTTGGAGGGTATTCGCGTCCTGGAGATGGGTCAGCTGATCGCCGGCCCGTTCTGCGGACAGTTGCTGGCCGATTTCGGCGCGGAGGTCGTCAAGATCGAGCCGCCGAAGACCGGCGATGCCATGCGGCAATGGGGCCGCACCGATGCCGACGGCAACACGCTCTGGTGGCCGGTGATCGCCCGCAACAAGAAATCCCTCACCCTGAACCTGCGCGACAAGCGAGCCCAGGACATCGTCAAGGCGCTGGTCGCCAAGACCGATATCCTGGTGGAGAATTTTCGTGCCGGCCGCATGGAGGACTGGGGGCTGGGTTACGATGTCCTGGCGAAGATCAATCCCGGCCTGATCATGGTGCGCATCACCGGCTTCGGCCAGAGCGGGCCATATAGCGGCCGGGCCGGCTTCGCCTCGGTCTGCGAGGCGATGGGCGGGTTGCGCGAGATCAGCGGCTACCCGGACCGGCCGCCCGTGCGTATGGGGATTTCGCTCGGCGACACGCTGGCCGGCCAGAACGGCTTTCAGGGCGCGCTGCTGGCATTGCAGCATCGTCATCGCACCGGCGAAGGCCAGATGGTGGATGCGTCCATCTACGAATCCGTCCTGTCGGTCATGGAAAGCCTGATCTCCGAATATGATGGCGGCGGCCATGTCCGCGAGCGCTCGGGCAGCATCCTGCCGGGGATCGCCCCGTCCAACGCCTATCCGACCAAGGACGGCGGCACGATCATCATCGGCGCCAACCAGGACAGTCTGTTCCGCCGCCTGACCGCCCTCATGGGACAGCCGGAACTCGCCGACGACGAGAGATTCCGCGACCATCGGGCCCGTGGCCGCCATCAGGCGGAGATCGACGCGATCATCGGCGAATGGAGCCGGACCAAGCCCGCGAAGGAACTGGTGGAGGAACTCGCGGAAGTGGCAGTCCCGGCCGGCCCGGCCTACCGGGCGAAGGAGATGCTGGAGGATCGGCATTTTCAGGCGCGTGAATCGGTGACGCGGGTCGAGGATGCGACGCTCGGCCGTCCGATCGCCATGCAGAACGTGTTTCCGCGGCTGTCGGCCTCGCCCGGCGCGATCCGCCATACCGGACCTGCCCTCGGCCAGCACACGAAACAAGTGCTGGCGGAATGGCTCGGCTACGACGACGACGACATCGCTCGGCTGAAAACCGATGGTGTCATCTGAGCCTTAAACGCAAACGCGGAACGCCGAGGCGAAACCATCCCAGGGAGGACGCAAGTGGCAGGAACGACAGGCAGGCGCCGCCGTAACGGGACGAAGACCACGACCACGGGCGGCGTGGGGCACGCAAAGCATGACGGGGATGCCCGGCGATGATCGAGCCCATCATCGTCGTCGTCATCCTGCTGGCGCTCATCGCCATCGGTGCGCCGATCTTCCTGGCGCTGGGCGCGGCCGGCCTGACCGGACTCTACATGACGCGTGGCTCGATGGCGTTCTTCTTCGGCCCGACATCGCTGTTCGGCCAGTTGAACAGCTTCGAACTGCTGGCATTGCCGCTGTTCGTGCTGATGGGCAACTTCCTGGCGGCGACGCCGGTCGGCAAGAACCTTTTCCACGCGGCGGTGGTGTGGCTGCAATGGCTGCGCGGCGGGCTTGCCATCGCAACCGTGGGCGCTTCGGCCGTGTTCGGCGCTGTCAGCGGCGTCTCGATCGCCGGCGTCGCCGCGGTCGGCTCGATCGCGATTCCGCAGATGCTGGAGCGGGGCTACAGTCGCTCGATCGCCGCCGGCAGCGTCGTCAGTTCCGGCGCGCTCGCCATGCTGATACCGCCGAGCGTGCCGCTGATCATCTACGGCGCGGTCTCGAGCGTTTCGGTCGCGGACCTGTTCATCGGCGGCATCGTGCCGGGAGTCGCCCTCGCCTTGGCGATCTCGGTCTATCTGTATTTCCGCGTGCTGCTCAATCCGGCGGAAGCCCCGCAAGGAGAATACGTCCATTACAGCTGGGGCGACCGGCTCCGGGCGATTGGCGGGATCTGGCATGCGGTGCTGCTGATCGCGATCGTGCTCGGCACGATCTATTCCGGCATCGCCACGCCGAGCGAGGCGGCCGCCTTCGGCGCCATCGGGGCCTTCGTCATCGCCGCCTTCATCTTCCGCTCGGTCGGCGTCAAGGGCACGATGCGGGTGCTCGGCTCGAGCGCGCGGATTTCCGGCGCCATCCTCCTGATCATGGGCTGTGCGCGGATCTTCGGCGACTACCTCAACCTGGTCCGCGTCCCCGACGCGATCACCGGCCTGCTGGTCGGCACCGAGCTGCCGCCCGAGGTCATTCTCATCCTGATCATGCTGGTGCTCGTCGGTCTCGGCATGCTGGTCGACGCGGTGTCGCTCATCGTCGTCACCACGCCGATCCTGCTGCCGCTGATTACGACGCTCGGCTACGACCCGCTGTGGTTCGGGATCATCCTGGTGATGAATCTCGAAATCGCGGTGATCACACCGCCGGTCGGCCTCAACCTCTACACGCTGAAGGCGGTCGCCCCGATGCTGCGCATCGAGGAGATCGTCCGCAGTGTCATGCCCTTCGTCGCGGTACAGTTCGTGATGCTCGTCATCTTCGTACTGTTCCCTTCGATCAGCCTCTGGCTGCCGAACCTGATGAGATGAACAAGGAGGAAAACCAAATGACCATCAACAGACGTGGCTTCATGACCGCTACCGGCGCGCTGGCGCTCGGCTCGACCCTCGGCCTTTACCCGCGCACTGCCTACGCCGAAGCGCAGAAACTCACCGGCGTCACCTACCTGCCGCCCTCTTACGAGGACCTGGCCTATGGCAGCCAGGGCTTCGTCGACCTCGTCAACGAAAAGCACGGCGACGTCGCCACCATCGAGTTCTACGATTCCGGCCGCTTGCTCTCGGCGGACGAACAGCTCCCGGCGCTGCGCTCGGGAACCATCGACTTCATGTTCCACACCACCTCCTACATCACCCGGTCGCTGCCGATCCTCGGCATCACCGGGCTGCCGGGCGTGGTTGGCGAACTCTACGAGAATCCCGACCGCCTCAAGCGCGGCTCGCCGCTGTTCCAACTCGTCGAAGACGAGCTGAAGAAGAACGACCTGACGGTGCTCAGCCTCGGCGGCGGCGTCATGGAGCCGGAATATATCTGGAGCACCAAGGAGTCGCCGATCCGCAGCCTGGAGGACATCGACGGCAAGAAGCTGCGCGTCGTCTCCTTCGAGGCGACCAAGGCGATCGAGGATTTCGGCGGCGCCGCCGTCCGGATCCCCTCCTCCGAGCTCTATCTGGCCATGCAGCGCGGCACGGTCGACGCGGCGGTCGCCAACATCTCGACCATCAACGGCCGCAAGATCCAGGAGCAGACAGCCCAGGTCTACAAGCTGCCGGTCACCGCCTTCGGCATCGGCATTTTCGTCCAGACCGATCGCTGGGAAGCGTTGAGCGAGGAGGTCCGCAACGCGATGATGGCCGGGGTCGAATGGTTCGATGAGAACAGCGCGCGGGTTGCCAACCAGGACTATTTCGACGCCAAATACTGGCCGGCCTTCCGTGAGGCGGGTCTGGAGGTCATCGAGCCCACCGAGGCGGAGCTGGAGCGTTTCGGCGAGGTCAGCCAGAACGTTCGCGAGGCCTGGATCGGGGAAGTCGGCGAGGAAGTCGGCAAGAAAGCGATCGACCTCGCGATGGGCAAAGACGCTTAGAGGAGCGAAACCATGCTCGCCGTTCCGTTGAAACTGTTCGAGGCTTTTGCCCGGCTCCTCGAGATCGTCGGCCAAGGGGTCCTCGCCTTCATGGCCCTGACGATCACCTACGACGCCACGATGCGCTATCTGTTCGCGGCACCGACCTCGTGGAGCCTGGAAATCAACTCGTTCCTCGTCGTCTATCTCGCGGTGATGACGGCGGCGGAAGTTCAGCGGCGCGGCGAGCATATCGGGATCACGCTTCTCGCCGACAGTCTCAGACCCGGCGGGAAGCGGGTGGTTACCATCGTCGTCGGCATCGTCGGCGCGGTGTTCTGCGCCATCATCACCTGGCGCGGTGGCCTCATGGCGCATGACGCCTGGGCCTATGGGGAGCGCGTGTCGAGCGCGTTCGGCACGCCGATGTGGCTTGCCTACGCCATGCTGCCGATCGGCTTCGGAACGCTTGGATTGCTATTCCTGATCAATATCGTACGCGGCCCCGCGGCGACATCCTCGGAGACGATGCCGCATGTCTGACAGTCTCGCTCGCAAGCTCATCGCCAACCGTCCCGTCGTCGGGCAGTTAACGCTGGCGGGTGCCCCATCCGCCGCCGCGACCGCCGTTTCCTCTTCGGGCGGCATGATCAACCGGGTGAAGGCGCGGTCTTCCCGCACGGACGAAAGGAGATCGGCATGACCGGCAATTCGGAATCAGTCGAGATCGTCGAGGGCGCCCCACGCGACGGATTCCAGTCGATCGACAAGCCGCTGCCGACCGAAGAGAAGATCGCGATCATCGAGGCTCTGCTCTCCGCCGGTGTGAAACGTATGGAACTCGGCTCCTTCGTCAGCCCGAAGGCGATCCCACAAATGGCGGACATGGCCGATATCGCCGCGCATTTCCAAGGCCGGGACGGCGTTCGCCTGTCGGTTCTGGTGCCCAACGCCAGGGGCGCGGAACTGGCGCTGAAGAACCGCTACAGCGAGCTGGTCTTCGTATTCTCGGTCTCCGAGGCCCACAACCAGAACAATGTCCGCCGAAGCGTCGAGCAGTCGCTCCAGCAATTGCGCGCCGTCGTCGATACCATGGCGGGCGATGCGAACTTCCGTTTGCGTGTCGATCTGGCGACGTCCTTCGACTGCCCGTTCACGGGCACCGTGCCGCTCGAGGAGGTGCGTCGTGCCTTCGCCAAGGCGATCGCGATCGCGCCGGATGCCGAATTCGCCCTGTGCGACACGACGGGGCGGGCCGACCCGGTGACTGTGAAGACGCGGTTCGAGACGGTCATGGCCGATGCGCCGGACGGCACCGGCTGGGCATTCCACGGACACGACACCTTCGGCATGGGAGTCGCCAACGCGCTGTTTGCCTATCAGGCCGGCGTCCGCGTCATGGAAGGCGCGGCGGCTGGTCTCGGGGGCTGTCCGTTCGCGCCGGGCGCCACCGGCAACACCGCCACCGAGGATCTGTATTTTGCCTTCCAGCAAGGCGGCATCGACACCGGCCTCGACCTGGAAAAGCTGCTTGCCGCGGCCGACCGGATCGCCGCCCTGCCCGGGGGCAAGACCGGCGGGCATCTGCGCCTGGTGCCACGCACGCGCGCCTACGCCTGAAGTCGGGAAGGCGCCCGTCCTTCAGGCGCGATGATAGGGATGCCCGGCGAGGATCGTCGCCGCGCGATACAGCTGTTCGGCAACCAGAATCCGTGCGATTTGATGAGGATATGTCATTCGCCCAAGAGAAAGGACGAGGTTTGCGCCGGACCGCAGGGTCTCGTCGTGCCCGTCCGGGCCGCCGATGAGCAATGCGAGATCGCGGCGGCCGTCGTCGCGGAACGCAGCAATCGCGGCGGCGAGTTCCTCCGACGAGAGCGTCTTGCCCCGCTCGTCCAGAATCAGGTGAACCGAGCCCTCCGCGAGCGAGGACCGCAGCCGTTCGGCTTCCTCGCGCTTGCGCTCGGGCGCGGTGCCGAGCCGCGATTCGGGATATTCGGAGAGCCCCTGGTAATCCAGCCCGAGCGGCGCGCCGGTTTTCTTCAGCCGGTCCAGATAGCGGTCAGCAAGAACCCGTTCCGGGCCGGCTTTCATCCGCCCGATCGCCGCAATCGTCACTCGCATCGGCCGAGCCCCTTCCCCGGCCGAAGCCTCACTCCAGCAATGACGCGCCGATCAATGGACCGTCGCGTCTCCGGCGTCTCCGACGGACCACATCTTCTCGATATTGTAGAAGCTGCGGACCTCCGGGCGGAAGATATGAACGATGATGTCGCCCGTATCGATCAGCACCCAGTCGCCGTTCTGAAGGCCTTCCACCTTTGCCATCCCGAAGCCGTGAGACTTGAGATCGCGAAGCAGATGGTCGGCAACCGCCGTCACATGGCGATGCGATCGTCCAGAGACGATCACCATGTGATCGGCCAGTGCCGATTTGCCCTTCATGTCGATGGAAACGATGTCCTCGCCCTTCGAGTCTTCCAGGCTCGAAATCACGAGATCGATTGCAGTCCGGCCGACCGAAAGATCGGTGGCGGGCGCGTCAGAAGGAGAGGTCTCGAAGACGTCCTTCGCTTCAGCCGCAGGTCTCAGTGTCGTTTTCCCTTTCCACGGGCGTAGCTTCGAAGCTGAAATAACTCCGATAAAAAGGATGTAGGCAGTCTTTGGTGGCAGTTTCAAGACGTAGGGACGTTCCCGACCGCGAGCTTTTCCGAAAGCGGTAAAGTTGTTGCAAGCAATTTTACAATCCGTCCCCGCCCAAAGACGCGTTCCAGGACAAGCCGAAGCCGTCGCCCGAACCCCCGAACGATATCTGACGACGTCCATCCACATCGCCTGGACGATGATCGCAATGAGACCAGGCAGCGGACGTTTTCGTCGCAAATTTGCTAATTGAGCCGACCGGAGAGGCAACGCCGATAGGCGGCGGCGCCGTCTTCTCGCGCCCGCTGCCTTTGGAGAAGACTAACGCCGATGCTATCCTCGCCCCGATCGATCCGGTTTTCGTAGCTGTTGGCCGCCGTCTGACGCCCATATTGCTGGCAGAAGGCCTCCGTTCCCCTTGCATTCGGATTCGCCGAGACGCGCGCGCCGGCAATCGGGGATGGATTGGGATAGGGCGTACCGGCGTTGCAGCCGGCCAAGCCGGCAAGAAGACCCAGGCAGACGATCGCGGCTCGCATCGCGGGCTCCATCAAATTTTGATCCTGTCCGTTATCTGGGGCGAACGCTCTCCGCACCAAGGCCTTATCAATCAGACGTGCTGGAGCGGGCCTTCGGCATCGGGTCCGCACGGTGACGTCGCAGGATATTCGGGAGAATCGCGTCCCTTCGCCAGGGGGGCGCCGATGCGGTTTGACGCGCGCGCGCGGTTCTGGGCAATTGCCCGCCATGGTCTACGAAGAGATCGATCCCCTGGCGCCGGATGTGGCGGCGGCCCGCCTGAGGCCGCTGGGCGGCCTCGCCTTTCTCGACAGCGCCATGCGTCACGTGACGCTGGGGCGCTACGCCTATGTCGCCGCCTCGCCTTTCGCTCGCTTCACCGTCGATGCGGGCGGCGCGATGCTGGACGGACGCCGCCTCGACGGCCTGCCTCTCGCCGCGCTGGACACGGTCCTGCGGCGGTATCGCACCCACACGATCGCCGGGCTGCCGCCGTTCCAGGGCGGCGCCATTGGCTATGTCGGTTATGATTTCGCCCATCATCTGGAACGGCTCGCCCTCCCGCCGGATCTCGATCCGGACATGCCGAGCGTCCGGTTCAATCTCTACGATACGGTGCTTGCCGTCGATCTCGTCGACGAGCGCGCCTTCCTGATTGCATCCGGCCATCCCGCCGACGAAGCGAAGCGCGAGCGTTACGCACATACGCGCATCGCGGCGTTCAAGACGGCTCTGGAGGCGCCGGGCCCCGCAGCTTCCGTTTCGCCGGCACCCGCTCTCGACTGGCGCTCGAATTTCTTCGCGGCCGACTATCGCGCGGCGATCGAGCGGGTGCGCGACTACATTCTGGCCGGCGACATCTACCAGGCCAATATCGCCCAGACCTTCGAGGCCCGCCTCCCGGACGGCTTCGATCCCTTCCAGCTCTATCTCAAGCTGCGACGAACCAATGCCGCCCCCTTCGGTGCGTTCCTCGACTATCCTGGTTTCGCCATCGCCTCGTCGTCGCCGGAACGCTTCCTCAAGATCGAGGGACGCGAAGTGGAAACCCGCCCGATCAAGGGGACCGCGAAACGCTCGGCCGATCGGGCCGCGGATCGGGCACTGGCCGCGGCGCTTCTCGCCTCTGAAAAGGACCGGGCAGAGAACGTGATGATCGTCGACCTCCTGCGCAACGATCTATCGCGGGTCTGCGAGGCGGATAGCGTCGAAGTGCCGGTTCTGTGCGGCCTGGAAAGCTATGCCTCGGTGCATCACCTCGTCTCGGTCGTCACCGGTCGCCTGCGCGACGGCGTGACGGCAGGCGATCTCCTCGCCGCGACCTTTCCGGGCGGTTCGATCACCGGGGCACCGAAAATCCGTGCGATGGACATCATCACCGAAATCGAAAAGACCGCGCGAGGCCCCTATTGCGGCGCCATCGGCTATCTCGGCTTCGATGGCGCCATGGATCTCAACATCGCCATCCGCACCGTCAGCTTCGCCCACGGCAAGGCGCGCCTCGCCGCCGGCGGCGGCATCACCGTCCTGTCCGACCCGGCCGCCGAATACGAGGAGACTTTCACCAAGGCGACCCGCGTCCTTGCGGCGTTCGAGGACGATGCCGGATGATCCTCGTCATCGACAATTACGACAGCTTTGTCTTCAACGTCGCCCGCTATCTCGACCGACTGGGCGCACAGACGCGAGTCGTGCGCAACGACTCGCTGACATTGGCCGACATCGATGCTTTGGCGCCGAGATCAATCATCATTTCCCCCGGCCCCTGCACGCCGGCCGAAGCGGGAATCTCGCGCGAGCTGGTCCGCGAGTTCAGCGGCCGCCTGCCGATCCTCGGCGTCTGTCTCGGTCATCAGGTGCTGGGCGAGGTCTTCGGCGGCACCGTGACACGCGCGCTGAGGCCGATGCATGGCCGCGCCTCGGAAGTCCACCACGACGGGTCGGGCTTGTTCGAGACAATGCCGAGCCCGACCACGGTGGGGCGCTACCATTCGCTGATCGTCGAGGAGACACCGGCGATGCTGCAGAGCCTGCGCGTCGACGCGCGCTCGGCGGAAGGCGAGATCATGGCATTGTCCCACCGTGCGCACCCGACCTACGGTATCCAGTTTCACCCGGAATCTGTCCTGAGCGAACAAGGCGAGCTGACCTTCAAGAATTTCCTGACCCTCGCTGAGGCTTGGCATGACCGACATCTGGCTTAACGGCGCCTTTGCCCCGTGCGACGGCGCGATCGCCGCGAACGACCGGGGGCTGCTTCTCGCCGACGGCATCTTCGACACCGCGCTGGTTCTCGGCGGCCGGGTGTTCCGTATGGAGGAGCATCTGGAACGCCTCGCCGCCGCCGCCGGACATCTGGAAATCCCGGTCGCCCGACAGGATCTGCAAGCCGCCATTTCCGCGCTGGCGGAACGACAGGTCAACGGCTCGATCCGGCTCACCGTCACCCGTGGGCCTGGCCCCCGCGGCATCGCCCTCCCCCCGGACCCGCGTCCGACTGTCCTTGGCTCGTCCGCGCCGCTGACGCCGAGCGCGATGTTCTCGGCGATCCGCCTGGATGTGTCCCCGATCCGGCGCAACGAGACCTCGCCCACTGCGCGTGTGAAATCTCTGGCCTATCTCGACGCGGTCCTCGCCAATCACGCGGCGCGGCTGGCCGGCGCCGACGAGGCCCTGTTCCTCAATACCCAGGATCGTGTCGCGTGCTCGGCGCTCGCCAACCTCTTCGTGCTCAAGGACGGCGAATTGTCGACCCCACCGCTCGCCGACGGCGTCCTCGATGGAATCACCCGTCGCTGGGTGCTGGCCCATGCCGGAGCATTCGGCCTTGCCGTCCGCGAACGCTCGCTCGGCCTTGCCGATCTTCGGGGCGCCACGCTGTTCCTGACCAACAGCCTGCGGCTGCTCTCGCCCGCGACGCTCGATCCGTCGTCCATCGGACAGCCGGACGGTCAGCTCACCAGTTTGATGACCGGGCTATGCGAGGCGATCGCCGCCGAATGCGGCGCCGATCCGCGCACGCTGGGCGCCGAGGTCGGACCGCAATAACCGAGACGGCGTCCGCCTTGGCCGCTTGGCTCACCCGCGCCGGCTGCCCGCCGCGACGAGCCAGGCGGGGTTGAACCAGGTGTCGGCCTCGCCGTCATAGGGCAACGTGTTGATGTCCCAGTGCCGGACATAGGGTGCGTAGACATCCCACACGGCCGGCCCTCCCCCCACATAAACGACACGGTTGGGGAAGCCGGCGAGCACTTCTTCCGGATCGTCGGACGAGCGGATCTCGACGATGACCCGGTCGTTCCTGGCAAAGCTGGGAAATGATGCGACCGTCTTCGGTCCGGCGATCAGCACATGGCCGCGGGTAATCTCGAAAAAGCGCTCGACGTCCTCGGTGAAGACCCGCTCCGGTCGCCCTTCCCACGGCAACTGGCCGCCAAGGCCAAGTTGTCCGCTCCGACCGATCGCGCAGATGACCCGCACATCCGCCATATGGCCATTCCTTCTCTTCCATTTCCGCATTTCGGCGAAGCCGCTGCCGCGCCCGCCAAGGCGCGGACTTGGCGACGTGTATTGCGGGAGGCCGACAAGGAACCCTTACGATTCCAGTTTCGTTCATAAACTAGTTAAAAGATGGATGGCCGGCTATCGGCCAATAAGCCGGTATGGATACGAATATAACAGTCCGTCTTGATTGGGAACCGAGAACGGGTGTCGACCAGTCACTGGCCATCCTGCCCGCGCTTCTCTCGATCGCGAAATCGACACGCGCCTTCCAGGCGCTGCTGCTGGCCGAGATCGGTCTTCATCCCGGCCAGGATCAACTGCTGGACAGCCTCGACCCTAGCAATCCATCGAGCGTGTCGATGCTCGCCGACCAATTGTCGGTCCGCCCCTCGACGGTATCGAAGATGCTCGACAGGCTGCTCGCGAGAGGTCTGGTGGCGCGCACACCGAATAGCCGAGACGCCCGACAGACCATGGTTCAGCTGACATCGGCGGGCGAAGAGGCGCAAGTCGCCATTCGCGAGATCTGGCAACGGCTCGAAGCCGATCTGACGAGTTCCATCCCGTCCGGCGATCTCGTCGCGCTCGACCGGTCGCTGACGCATGTCGGCGAAATTCTCGCCCAGAAACTTCGTCGACTTCGCTAACTCACAGGCCGCGATGGCGCGATCGTCAGGCGCCTTGAGAAAAACGGGCGCCTGGAGCGCCCGTTTACAGGCCTGGTCTGGATATCGCGATCAGCCCATGGCCTTGAAGTTGAATTCGGCGCCGTCCTTGATGCCCGACGGCCAGCGCTGGGTCACCGTCTTGGTCCGCGTGTAGAAGCGGAAGGCGTCGGGGCCATGCTGGTTGAGGTCGCCGAAGCCCGATGCCTTCCAGCCGCCGAAGGTGTAATAGGCGAGCGGTACCGGGATCGGCACGTTGACACCGACCATGCCGATATTGATGCGGCTGGCGAAATCGCGCGCCGCGTCGCCGTCGCGGGTGTAGATCGCGACGCCGTTGCCGTATTCGTGCTCCATCGGCAGCGATAGTGCTTCCTCATAGTTCTTGGCGCGCACCACCGACAGAACCGGCCCGAAAATCTCGGTCTTGTAGATGTCCATGTCGCGGGTCACGTCGTCGAACAGGCAGGCCCCGACGAAGAAGCCGTCCTCATAGCCCTGCATCTTGAAGCCGCGACCGTCGACGACGAGCTTGGCGCCTTCCTCGACGCCCCTGTCGATGAGACCCAACACGCGCTTTTTCGCCTCGCCGGTGACCAGCGGACCCATGTCGACGTCATCGCCGGCCGTATAGGGCGCGATCTTCAGCGCCTCGACCCTCGGGATCAGCTTCTCGACCAGCCGGTCCGCGGTCTCCTTGCCGACGGGTACGGCCACCGAGACCGCCATGCAGCGCTCTCCCGCCGCACCGTAACCGGCGCCGATCAGCGCGTCCGCCGCCTTGTCGATGTCGGCGTCCGGCATGATGATCATGTGGTTCTTGGCACCGCCGAAGCACTGGACGCGCTTGCCGTTGGCGCAGCCGCGCGAATAAATATACTGGGCGATCGGGGTCGAGCCGACAAAGCCGATGGCCTGGATGTCGGGGTCGTCGAGGATCGCGTCGACAGCGCCCTTGTCGCCGTTGACGACGTTGAGAATACCCTCCGGCAGCCCGGCCTCTACCATCAATTCGGCCAGCATGATCGGCACCGACGGATCGCGCTCGGACGGCTTGAGGATGAAGGCGTTGCCGCAGGCGATCGCCGGGGCGAACTTCCACATCGGGATCATCGCCGGAAAATTGAACGGCGTGATTCCGGCGACGACGCCGAGCGGCTGGCGTATCGAATAGATGTCGATGCCGGGGCCGGCACCCTCGGTGAATTCGCCTTTCAAGAGATGCGGCGCGCCGATGCAGAACTCCACGACCTCGAGCCCGCGCTGCACGTCGCCCTTGGCGTCCGGAAAGGTCTTGCCGTGTTCGCGCGACAGCGCCTCGGCAAGCTTGTCCATATCGCGAATGAGCAGATCGACGAATTTCATCATCACCCGGGCGCGACGCTGCGGATTGGTCGCCGCCCAGGCCGGCTGGGCCGCCTTGGCGTTCTCGACGGCGGCGCGAAGCTCCTCCGCGCTCGCCAGCGCGACCTTGGCCTGGACCTCGCCGGTCGCCGGATTGAAGACGTCGGCGGTGCGTCCGCTGGTGCCGGCGACGCGCTTGCCGCCGATGTAATGACCGATCTGTTCCATCTGGTTCCTCCTCGGGATTTTGCCTTGCCGTCTATCTCGCGCGGCGCGGGCGAAAAGCCAATCCTTCGCATCGCGCATCCGTTGTGCGAAAAGTGACGTCCACCAGGCCGGAGCGGAGCGAATGGGCATGAATTGGGACGACGTCCGTCTGTTCCTCGCGGTGGCGCGGGCCGGGCAGATCCTGGCGGCGGCACGGCGGCTGGAGCTCAATCACGCGACCGTCGGGCGACGGCTGACGACGCTGGAGACGGCCTTCGGCGCCCGGCTGCTCATCCGCCGGCCGAACGGCTGCGAACTCACCGATACCGGCCGGACGTTTCTGGAACAGGCCGAGCGCATGGAAGAGGCGATGCTGACCGCCCGCGCCGCGGTCGGGGGCACCGACATCGCGCTGTCCGGCACCGTGCGCGTCGGCGCGCCGGACGGCTTCGGCACCGCCTTCCTCGCCCCCCGGCTCTGGCGGTTGACCGAGCGTCATCCGAACCTCACCGTGCAGCTGGTCCCGGTGCCGCGCGCCTTTTCGATGTCGCGCCGCGAGGCCGACATCGCGATCACCATCGAACGGCCGGAGGCGGGGCGTCTGGTCGCCGCCAAGCTCACCGACTATGCGCTCGGGCTTTACGCCGCGCCGGCCTATCTCGCCGAACAGGGAGAGCCGCGCACGCTCGCGGACCTTTCCCGCCATCGTCTCGTCGGCGCTGTCGAGGATCTGCTCTACAGTCCCAAATTAGCCTATTACAGCGACATCACCGCCGAGTGGCCGTCGCGTTTCGAGGTGTCGAGCGCGCTGGGTCAGACCGAGGCGGTAGCGGCCGGCGCCGGCATCGGCATCCTGCACGGCTTCATGGCCGCGGGGCGCGCGGAGCTCGCCCGCGTGCTGCCGGACCAGACGATCCAGCGGACCTACTGGCTGGTCTATCACGAGAGCGTCCGCGACGTGCGCCGCATTGCCGCCGTCGCCGATTTCATCCGCGAGATCGTAGCGACGGACCGCGCATCCTTCACCTGACGGGGCCGGCCCGCCTCGGCAGTCGCGAGGATGCCGGCGGATGAGGACAATCGCGGCCGGCGACGGCCCACACCCTCCGCTATCGGCTGAGCCGATCGACGCACGACATCGTTGCATGCGCATCGGATGACCGCTGTCGAGAAACCGGTAGAAAAGACATCATCATGGTGCCGCTCGTCGCTCCGCCTGCTATGTGGGGGTCGAAGAGAATAGACCCACAGGACCCCATGCAGCATCCGGACGACGCGACGCGGCCGATCGCCATCGAGCGGGAGCGGCCGCTCGCTACGCAAATTCTCAAGGCGGGGCGCAATTGCCGCGATGTCACGCTAACCCGACGCGCCGCCCTGCTCGTTGATGGCAGCCAGTATTTTCCTCGCCTCGCGCGCTGTTTGCGGATGGCGCGTCAATCCATCGTCATCGTCGGGTGGGATTTCGACGGCCACATCCACCTGCAACGGGACCCGGCAGGAAACGGGTACGACACGCTTGGGCCCCTACTGCGCGCGCTGGTGGAAGCCAACCCGGCGCTTGAAGTGCGCATCCTCGTATGGAGCGTGGCGCTGGCGCACGCGCCGGGCAGTTCGAAAGACCTGATCTTCGGCGCCGACTGGCAGAGACACTCCCGCATTTCGGTGCGCCTCGACACCGATCACCCCCTTTATGCGGCCCATCACCAGAAGATCGTCACCATCGACGACAGTATCGCGTTCGTGGGCGGCATCGATCTGACCGTGCAACGCTGGGACAGTCCGGGTCATTTGCCGCACGACCCCGCCCGGCAGGACGGCGACGCTCATTACCACCGACCGGTTCACGATATGCAGATGCTCGTCGATTCCAGGGCCGCGGCGGACGTAGCCGGAGTGGCCCGGCTCCGTTGGCGCCGCGCGACCGGGGAGGAACTGCCCGTGTCGAGCGCGCAGACCGACCTGTGGCCATCCGATGTCGTCCCGGACTTCGAAAATACGCCGATGGGCATCGCCCGCACGCTGCCGGGATGGAACGGTCATACGCCGGTATCGGAGGTGGCGGCCCTGATCGCGGACGCGCTGTCGGCCGCCCGGCAGAGCATCTATATCGAGACGCAGTATCTCGCGGCACCGATGGTCGCCGACATCCTGGCAAAGGCGCTGGCGCGAGCCGACGGGCCCGAAATCGTGATCCTGACGACGCGGACCCTGAACGGGCTTTTGGAACAAATCGCCATGGGTCTGAACCGCGACCGGCTTATTCGCCGCCTGCGCAAGGCCGACCGGTTCGGTCGGTTGCGAGCCTTTTTCCCCGTCTCGGACGGCAGCCGAGAAGACGCCGAGATTCTGATCCACGCAAAGCTGATCGTTATCGATGATCGTTTTCTCAGGGTCGGCTCGTCCAATCTCAACAATCGTTCGCTGGGGCTCGACACTGAATGCGATATCGGCATCGAAGCGAACAACGCCGCGTCCCGTCGCGCGATCGAGCGCTTACGAAATCAACTTGTGGGCGAACATCTCGCCGTCGACGCCTCACGCGTCGCCGAAGCGATCGCCGCCGAGGGATCGCTGGTGCGGGCCATCGACAGGTTGAACGGAGCGGGACGACTTCGCCCGTTCGCGGCAATGTCGGATCGCGGGCCGTCGCGGCGGATCCCACTGACTACCTTGCTTGACCCAAAAAGGCCGTTCAACCTGGCGAGCTGGCTGTCCCGCAAACGGTAGTCACCGCTCTGCCGACAAGTCCTTTGACGCCTTGCTCCGCCAGACCAGTTCGGTCACCGCGAACACGGTCCCGCCGATGACGAGCGGGGCGAGAAAATAAACGAAGCGGAAGACCAGAAGCGCGCCGATCACGTTGACCTGCGGCAGGAGATAGACGATCACGGCCTCGATGATACCGAGGCCGCCGGGCACATGGGTGACGAGGACGCCCATATTGGCCAGAACGAACGCCGTGATTGCGGTCAGATAGGGAATCTCGGTCACCGCGCCGAGCGCCTGGTGAAGGCATGCCGCCACCAGCGCGAAATTGAGACTGCCGACGGCGACCTGAGCCAGCGCAAGGCGAGGATCGGGCATCTCCAGCGTCCATTTGCGGATGCGCAGACGGCCTGTAACGAAGGTCGCGGCAATGAGGTAGAGCGCGGTCGCCGCCAACGAACCGATGCCCAGAGCCAGGACGAGCGACTGCGGAATGCCGATCAGCTCGGCCGCCAACGCCGGGCGCAAGAGGATCGAGACGCCGCCGAGAGTCGCCAGGCCGACTCCGACCGTCATTCCGGAAAACAGAATGATCTTCGACACATCCCCGACCGAAAGGCCCCATCGCGAGTAGAAGCGGTAGCGGATCGCGCCGCTGCTGAGACCGGCGAACCCGATGCTGTGGCCCAAGGACAGGGAGACGAAGGAGGCAAGCGCGACGCGCGGGTAAGCCAGGCGCTTGCCGACATAGCGAACGGCGAGGGCGTCGAAGCCGGTGAGACAGACATAGCTCGCCGCGGCGAAAAGCCCGGCGCTTCCCAGGCGAGCGAGCGGAAACGACGTGACCGATTGGACAAGTTCGTCGAAGCTGTAGCGACCCAGCGTGCGGTAGAGCAGCCAGCCCGCCAGCAGCAATCCCGCCACGACCATCCCGCGCATCAGCCATATGCGCCAGCCTGTCCCGCCACTGGTCACCTCATCGCCCGCACGCGTTCCCTGGCGTTCCTCCTCGACGGCTTCGGTCATCGGCGATCGACCTTCCCGCCCGGCATCACTTTCCCGTCAGGCTCTGTCCCCGCCGCCGTCAGATCGAGCTCGATCAGCAAAGGTAAGTGATCGGAGGCGACTCTTGTCAGCGGCGTCCGGATGCTTCTTACGGATCGAACGGAGACGGCGCCGCGCAGGAAGGCGTGATCGATACGCAGGAGCGGCAGCCGGCTCGGAAAGGTCGCGCCCGGATCGCAATTCCCGGCCAGATGGCACGCCTCCGACAGACCCTGCGCCAATTGCCGGTAGACGCGGGACCGCGGGACCGCATTGAAGTCGCCGACCAGCACGACAGGATCGCGGCATTCGGGATGACCAAGCCAATCGTCACCGAGCACGGTTTCCGCCTGACGCAGGCGTTCGCCACCATTCAGACCGAAATGCGTGTTGATCACCTGCAACTGCTTCCCCCCTGCTTCTACAGATACCCATAACGCGCCCCGCGGCTCGAGCTTTGGCCGGGCCGCGAGCCCCGGCAACGGCCCGGCCCGCATCAGGCGGGACGGGAATCGCGTGAGGATCGCGTCTCCATACTGTTCTTCCTGGACTGTCAGCGCGGCATGAAAATGCGGCATCATGCCGAGGTGTCTGGCGATGTCCCGCGCCTGATCCGCGGCGCCCGTCCGCATCCGGCCGACGTCGACCTCCTGAAGCGCGACAATGTCGGCGGCGCAGCCGTCAATGACCTCCGCGATCCGTTCCGACGACAGCCGCCGATCCGTCCCGATACAACGGTGAATATTGTAGGACAGGAGGCGGATCATGAATGGCGCGACCGCCCGGCATCACGGCTCTCGTCCAATGTCAACTCACCTGTCCAACTTACGGGCGCCTGGACGCCCGCCCGAGAATTGCCGCAATCAAGCGACTGGCCGGACGAACGGCCTAGACGCCCCGACATATGGTCCCAACTCCTCCCGAAAAGGGGCGGCTTGTCCGCCAAGGCAAGATTTGCCGCGCCGGCGGGTGCCATCGCGTCCGTTTTTTCACCCGTCGCAGCAGTCATCGGGACAAGGGTCCATCCGGCGATGTTGCCATGGTTGGAGAGGATGCGGGACTCGTACCGTGCCAGCCGGCTCGATCGCGCCTCCCGATGTCCGATCCGGGCACCGCGCCAGCGATCGAAGGCAGAATAGGCGAAGCCATAGGCGACCTAGCGGACGCCCCGAGCTGCGGCCGAGGCTCGTCTGGCCGACTTCAGCTTTATCGAGGGTAGGTAAATCCCGGGTGTCGTCACGAAGCCCCTACAAAGTCCCGATCGACCACGAAATGAGTGCCCGAGCCGCGTCGCAGTCTGTAGGCCTCGAACTTTCCGTTGACGTGAAAGAACTCCACCTCATGAACGGCAACTTCCTGATTGGCGGACGAGTCGGCGAATATCGAACTTCCGGCTGGCGCGGCCTATCTCGCAAATATGGTTGTCCCGATTGCCTCGATGGACGCCGTCATCCTACTCACGATGACGCAGGCGCGGCCGGGCGGTGAGGACTGATCGGCGGGTTTCTCGACCTTCTCGCCACTACTCGGTGACGCAAATCCGTAATCAGCCGCGACTTCTGGCATTGCTTGCGCCCCGCCTCCCTTAGGCAGATATTCCGACTTGCTCAGAGCGTCCTTGAGTCTAGCATCGGAAGGATCAGCATGATCCTCGAATACGGTCTGATATGGCAGATACGGCGCCGATGAAGGAGCCGACAACGTGTAAACCAGCGCTGAAGACCGCCAGACCTGCGACGGACCCACCTCTCAGCCACAACGGCGCCATTCTAACGGCATCCAGGCGATAAACCGCAGCGATCTGCCACGGTATAGACACCATCATGATCCGATTCCAGAAGATAGGCATTTCCGATACGAAAAGATGCGCGACCAGCACCCAGATCGTGACCCATATTCCCATGACGACGAATGGATCATGACGCTCTTTTTGCGTCGGCGCGACGTAGAGCACACCAAGAACCACGATATGAAAGCCGATCAGCCCGGCCGTGCCGATTGAAATCGGCGCCGACTTGGTAGCCGCATAAAATGTCAATTTGAACGCGATCCAGTCAGGCATCATCGGCGAAACCGCCGCGATGACAGTCTGAGCCACACTGACGCCTGATATCGCAGCAAGGACGCCTACGCCAATGACTGCGGCCGGAAGCCACCACACCGGGCGCCACCGCCTCAAGACCAGAAGGGGCGCGAAAAATGCTCCTGTAATGTGAAAGCCGGTGCTGGCGATCATCGAGAGAACCGATGAAACGGGACGCTTTTCTACCGCAAGCAAAAGTGCCAGAAGCGCAAATGAAGATGCCAGCGCCTGTCTTAACACAGCCATTTGCGCGACGAGAAAGATCAGCCCGAAATACACCAGCCAAACGATCGCCATCGACTTTGAAATTCGCGAAACGACAACATGCACCATGGCGATGTTGATCATCGCCACTACAAATATCATCGTCTCTATACCGCCACCAAACGTCTTGATTGCGATGTTGAGCCAGAGAAACAACGGCTCGACCAACACATCCATGCGAGGAATGCCATCGCAGACCGCCCCGGTTAGTTCCGGTACGGCGGCGAAGATCATTTCATAAGCAGGCCAGTCGTACCCCGTCCGATAACGGAACCCCGCAAAGGCGATTAACGTGACCGAAGCCGCGATTCCCGCCCATGTTGCCCATTCCTTCCGCCATACCGTCAGTATCGCGAAGATCGTTAGCGTCGCGGCAATAGTCAGATATATTGTCATGCCCACCCCCGGGTCCGATAACGGATAGGTTGTAGCCATTGGCCGCGTCAAGTCTGAGGGGCGGGAATCATACTCCTCTGGAGGTCGAGAAGAGGGCTGACGCCGACATTTCTTCGCCGGATGATCGGCCTTTCCAGCCGAACCGCTGATGGAACTGGAGGTCGACCTGACAATCGGCGGCAGTTATAGCGAGAAAAACATCCAGCGCCTGGCCGAGCGCCACAGCGACCGACTGGCAGACCCGTGCTGACAGCGTCGGGCATGCCGAAGTTGCGGACCGTTTCCTATCCCCAGTGTGGCCCTAGCCTCGACGAGCCCGCGAGAATGCGCTCGCCGCCGTCAATCGAGAGGCCCAGTGCATCGTCTATCGACGCCCTCCACATGTGCGGCCCTTTCCAAGCCGCCAGTTCGTTTCTGATGAGACGATCCCCATTCCCGGGCCCGGAACCCGCCGCCGCGTTCACACGAACAAATCCACCAGCTCGAACCTTTCGACGTCGACGATGCCCTTGTCGGAGATGCGCAGGCTCGGGATCACAACCAGCGCCAGCAGCGAGTGCTGCATATAGGCGTTGTTGAGCGTGCAACCGGCGTCGCGCATCGCTTCGATCAGCCGCTCGGCCTTGGCCGCGACGATCTCGGCGCGCTCGTCCGACATCAACCCGGCGATCGGCAACTCGATTAGCGCCTTCTCCTTGCCATCGGCAAAGAACGTCACCCCGCCGCCGACCTCGCCCAGCCGGTTGGCGGCGAGCGCCATGTCCTCTTCCGAGGTGCCGACGACGATCATGTGATGGCTGTCATGGGCAACGGTCGAGGCCATGGCGCAGCGCCCGCGATAGCCGAAGCCGGAGACGAAGCCGTTGACCACCGCGCCGCTCGCCCGGTGGCGCTCGACCAGCGCGATACGGCAGACATCATTGTCGACATCGGGCATCGCCACGCCGTCCGTGACCGGGACCGTCGCCGTCAAGGCCTTGGTCGGCGCCTGGTTCTCGACGACGCCGATGACCCGGACCTCGGCCTTGCTCCCCGCCCCCGCCGGCGCGGCCACGCGAAAAGCCTCGGGCGTCAACGGCCGGCCGAGCTTGACCGTATCCTTGGCCGCGGCCGGATAGGCATGGGCCGGCAAGTCGGCCTGGAGCATCCCGGCCGCTGCCAGGCGCACGCCGCGGCCATAGACTTCGTCGATGGTCAGTTCGGCCAGATCGGAGACGATCAGGAAATCGGCGCGCCGACCGGGCGTTACCGAGCCGATCTCACGCTCCAGCTTGAAGTGCTCGGCGGTGTTGATCGTCGCCATCTGGATCGCCGTCATCGGCTTCAAGCCGCGTGAAATCGCATGGCGAACCACACGATCCATATGGCCGTCGCGCACCAGGGTACCGGAATGACAATCGTCGGTGCACAGGATGAAGTGGCGCGAATCGAGCCCCAACTCGGTGATCGCCCGCAGCTGGGCGGCGACGTCGTACCAGGCCGAGCCGAGGCGCAGCATCGCCTTCATGCCCTGGCGTACCCGCGCGGCCGCATCCTCCATGCGGGTGCCCTCGTGGTCGTCCTCCGGCCCGCCGGCGACATAGCCGTGGAAGGCTCGGCCAAGATCCGGCGAGGCGTAGTGCCCGCCGACCGTCTTGCCGGCCTTCCGGGTCGCGGCGATCTCGCCGACCATTGTGGCGTCGTTGGCGGCGACGCCGGGAAAATTCATCACCTCGCCGAGCCCGATGATCGCCGGCCAGCCCATCGCGGCGGCGACATCGGCCGGGCCGAGCACCGCCCCGCCCTCCTCCAGCCCCGGCGCCGAGGGCACGCAGGACGGCATCTGCACCCAGACGTTCACCGGCTGCTCGAGCGCCTCGTCATGCATCAGCCTGACGCCGGGAAGGCCCAACACATTGGCGATCTCGTGCGGATCGATGAACATCGAGGTGGTGCCGTGCGGGATCACGGCGCGGCAGAACTCGGTCACCGTCACCATGCCGCTTTCGACATGCATGTGCGCGTCGCAGAGACCGGGCATCACGTAGCGGCCAGCGGCGTCGGCGACCCGCGTCCCCTCACCGATCGTGTGCGTGGCGTCGGGACCGCAATAGGCGAAGCGTCCGGCCTTTACGGCGATGTCGGTGGCGGGAATGATCTCGCCGGAATGCACATTAACCCAGCGCGAATTGCGCACGACGAGGTCGGCGGCGGCCCGCCCCATGGCGACGTCGACCAATAGCGGCGCGACTCGGTCGAACGGTTCGGGCGAATGACGGCTCTGGCTCATGACTTATCCACACCCTGGCGACACTTCGCGACATTGGATCGAACAAGAAAGCGTGAGGCCCAGGAGAGCCATATCACACCGGTCTCATCCGTCGACTGTTGCGAATGCCCCTGTAACAATGGTCGAGGAAATGCCTGCAACCTCTGCTATTCACTGGTGCGGGCGGCGGGACTCGAACCCGCACGGGACGAAGCCCGAGGGATTTTAAGTCCCTTGCGTCTACCATTCCGCCACGCCCGCTCGGCGCGGAGCACAACGCCATGCCGCCAGCGGTGTCAAGTTTGTGCGCAATTGCCACATGTCACAAAATTTTCCCTGACGCTCTCAGGCAAAATCGCGTACCGTCACAATTGCGATGATGTTTCGTCGCAGCGACCGCGAAAAGGGGGTGGCATGAGAAACGATTTCGACCATTGCGGCACGCCCGCCCACATTCGCGAAACGCCGGTTTTCGACGCATTCGAAGGCCTTTATGCCTCCGGCCTGCTCGCACGTCTGAAGCGACAAAACCTAGCGCTGGATCGCCTTCGTCATGCGCTGGAGGACGAACTGGCATCGCCGGCTCGCGGATGCGCGCCGCGAAAGCGCGTGCACTCCACAGCATAATCATGCGAGCCGCGTGCGGCTCGAGACCGGCGCCCCAGGCGTTCCGGCGCGGCGCGCCGTGAATGGTGTCGAACGCCGGGCCGTGAAGGCCCGCGCGGCGGTTGTCGCCCGGGCGGCACCCGACGAGGCGAAGCGGCACATGCTTCTTATCACCGCACGCCGCGCCGACGAAATCGAGCCGCCTGCGGTACGAGCATCAGGCCGCCGTTGGGCCGCGTCTTCTGGTTTTCCCATCGGACAGACGAATCTTTGACGCCGGTGCCGGACGGCCGAAAAAATATCCCTGCAACTCGGTGCAACCAAGCGCTTGCAGTTTCCGGAACTGGTCTTCGGTCTCGACCCCCTCGGCGGTGGTCGTCACACCGAGATCCCTGCCAAGTGCGATGACGAGTTCGACGATCGGCAGGTGGTGGGAATTTTCGGACATGTCCCGAATGAAGGACTGGTCGATCTTGATCTTGTCGAAGGGGAAGCTGCGCAGGTAGCTCAGCGAGGAATAACCGGTTCCGAAATCATCCAGGGCCACCCTCACGCCCAGTTCGCGCAACTGGTGAAGGATCGTCAAGGTGTGCTCGCTGTCTTCCAGCAACACCGATTCTGTGATTTCGAGCTCCAGGCGGTTCGCGCAAAGGCCCGTTGCGGCCAAGGCGTTGACCACCGCTTGCACGAGCGCCTGGCTGCGAAATTGCGCCGGGGAAAGATTGACCGCGATCCTGATATCGGTCGGCCACCTGGTTGCCTGCTCGCAGGCCTGCCGCAAAACCCAGTCGCCAATATTGACGATCAACCCGATATCCTCGGCGACGGGAATAAACTCGTCCGGCGGTATCATCCCTCTTGTCGGATGGCGCCAGCGAATCAGCGCCTCGAAACCGCAGACCTCCTCGCGCACGGCATGCATGACCGGTTGATAGAAGACATCCAGTTCGTTGTTCGGAAGCGCCTTGCGAAGGTCGGCCTCCAGCCCCTTGCGCGCCTGGAGCTGATCATCCATCTGCGGCTCGAAGAAGCGAAAGGTTCGTTTGCCGCTGGTCTTGGCTTCGTAAAGCGCGAGATCGGCCTGCTTGAGAAGGACGTCCGCGTCATCCGAACTCGCCTTGAACTCGGCGATACCGATGCTCAGCCCGATCAGGACTTCCTGTCCGTCGATTTCGTAGGGCGCGCTGACCGCTTCGATCAGCCGGGAGGCGATTGCGTCAAGGTCGCGAGGCTCGTCCGAGGACAGGAGAAGCAGCGTGAATTCGTCGCCACCAACGCGAGCGACGAGATCCTTGTCGCGAACATTGTGGCGCAACCGGTCGGCCACGCATTTCAACAGTTCGTCGCCGCGCTGATGGCCCAGGGTGTCGTTGACATCCTTGAACCGGTCGAGATCGAGACACATGATGGCGAGGAAACTCTGATCTTGTCGGGCGCGAGACAGAGCTTGATCCAGTTTCTCGCCGAAAAGAACCCGGTTGGCCAGGTCGGTCAATGAGTCAAAATGCGCCATATGGATGATCTGGTGTTCCACCCGGCGCAGATCGGTGATGTCTTCGTATGTCGCGATCCAGCCGCCATCCCCGAGCGCGGCGTGCGTCACGGATATGGCGCGTCCGTCTGTGCACTCCTGGACGAACACCGAACTGCGATGGTCGCGTATCAGCCCTTGCTGCTGGGAATGAACCAGCCTCAAGCTCGCCGAGCTATCCCCCTCGCCGGCTTCGAGTATCAGCTCATCGAGCGATACCCCCGGCTTCAATACGGCGTATGACAAGCCGAACATCTCGCCAAACCGCTCGTTCCACACGACCAGATGCCCTTGCGTGTCGAACATGCAGAGCCCCTGAGACATATTGCCCAAGGCCGCCCTGAATCGATGATTTTGGGTCTGCAGCGCCGCCGACGTCGCTCGGAGGTCGTCGGCGAGGCCGTGGAGCTCGGCGTGCGCCCGGCCCAGCAACCGGTTGTTCCAGAGCAGCAGCAGGATCAACGCGACGCCGCAAACGATCAGGCCGGCGGCCACCCCCGTGAAAACGTAATGAAGGCGCAGCAATGCCTTCTGATCCTCGGCGACGCGCTCCGCACCGTTTTGGGCCGCAGTGGACGCCAGCAGCGCGAGTGCCGGATCGAAGGACGAGAGCATGCGACCGAGATCGACCGCGACGCCGGGCTGACGCAGTTGACTCAGCATCGGTTCTGCCGACCCGAGCATTTCCCGCAGACGGCGCACGATCTGGTGTCCATCGGAAATCTGCTTGATGAATTCGACGGTCTCGCCTCGTTGCAGGATGTCCAGGCGATTGAGCAAGATCTCGAAACGAAGCGCGACTTCGTCCTCGTCGATGCCGCTGCCGGGAACCGCGAAGGCGGCAACGCGCTGCTCCAACCGCGTGAACTCCACCAGTGCCTGATTCACCGCCCAGGTCGTGTTGTAGCTGGACACCTGCCGAAGCGCCTGTTGGCGTTCGACGATCAGATAGGAGATGTAGCCGGTCGCGACGACGAAGCACACGACCGTGCCCGCGAGCAGCAGTTGGACCAGGCGCATGGACATCGCCGGTCTCATGCGGGCGGAGATCCTATTCAACGATCAGCTTCGACAGCTGCCACACAGAGCGGGCATAATAGGTCTGACTCTGCAGTGCTACGTCGCTGTCATAGGGGTAGACGATGAACAGCGGCCCCTTGTCCCGCACCGGCATATATTCACCGTCCCGCTTGATGGCGATGATGGCGTCGTGCCTTGCAAAATCTACCATGGGAATTTCGATGGCGTAATCGTTCAATGCAATGGCCTGCACCCGGTCACCGGTGGCGCCGACGAGCGTCATCAGCTTGTCCAGCCGGACGCCTTCGAATGTGACCGGCTCGTCGTACCACGGCGTCATGGTCTCGAAGGATACCATCCCGAGCGCTTCCAGCATCGCCCGATCGAATTCGGCGCTGTCGCCGGCGTTGGTCACTTCGATATTGCCGGAAATCGTCAGTATCGGCTTGCCGGCGGGGCTCGCCAGATCGCCAGCATGTGCCAGATTCCCTCCGATCAATATGTAAAGTCCGGCCATAACCATGGCGAAGGCCTGCTTTGCGCTTGGCCGAGGCATATCATGTCCTCCCGTCTGAGGCGGACATCATGTCCCCCAGTCTGAAGCGAACGGATCGTGTCAGACAAATGCTAACTGGTGGTGAATCGGCGCGCCTCGCGGAGGTGATCGGCGCCGGCTTGGTCCTGTTCAAATCTTAATAAAACTGTAAATCATGCATATTAAGCGTCTTAGAAGTAATTGGAGAGGTCGGACGCTCATGAACTTCCACCCCGCGAAATCGATACATTCCCAACTCTGTAACGAACAGGTCGAGGACATTGATCATTCCGGGCGGGAGGCGATGAGGGACCTGGTCGCCGCCAAGCTCGGCGAACTCTTCGACATCCTCCAGATCGATCACCAGAGCGACCACAACACCCGCGATACTCCGGCGCGCGTCGCCAAGATGTATGTGGAGGAGATTCTGCGCGGCCGTTATACGGCGCCGCCGGAGATCACCGAATTCGACAATGCCGAAGGCTACGACCAGCTCATCGTGACCGGGCCGATCGATGTGCGCTCGACTTGCGCCCATCACCTCATGCCGATCTATGGTCACGCCTATATTGGCATCCTGCCGGCCGCCGATGGCAAGCTCATCGGCCTGTCAAAATATGACCGGATCGTCGATTATTTTTCCGCGCGGCTGCAAATACAGGAAGAGCTGGTCAACCAGATCGGGCAGTTCATCTGCGAGCGGACCAGGCCGCGCGGCCTGGCCGTCCGGATGAGCGCGGTGCACATGTGCAAGACCCACCGCGGGATCAAAGCATCCCACCGCAGCCGCATGGTGAGCTGTTCCTACTTCGGCGAAATGAAGAGCGATCGCTCCCTGAAAGCCGAGTTTCTGCAGGAATGTCGTGCGTTGGAACGCGGCGCGGGCGACTGAGCCCGCTCGCCACCTCGACGACCCGGTCCCGGAGATCTCGATGAACCAGCCAGTCCGCACGACCCCTTCGATGCTCGAACCTCGGGCGATCTATCGTTCGACCAAGGCTTATGATCACAGCGAAGGGCTGTCGTGCTGCTTTCGCCAATGGCGCGCGACACATTCACACTGCCGGCTGATTCACGGCTACGCGCTCGCCTTTCGCTTTGTCTTCGCCACTTTCGAACTCGATCAGCACAATTGGTGCTTCGACTTCGGCGGACTGAAACCGGTCAAGGCGTGGCTGAAGGAGATGTTCGACCATACGATGATCGTCGCCGAGGACGACCCGGAACTGCGGCGCTTTCAAGCGCTCGCGGAAGCGGATCTCGTCGATCTGCGCGTCCTGCCGGCGGTGGGTTGCGAGGCGACGGCGAAATTCGTCTTCGATCATGTCGCGAAATTCCTGCGGGCGGAGACTGGCGACCGGGTCTGGCTCGAAAGTGTCGAGGTCCGCGAGCACGGTGGCAATTCGGCCATCTACGCGATCGACTAGAGCGTCGGGCAGCGACAACGCCGCCACCCCCCACTCTGTAACCGGACCTTGCCGGGACAAAATTCGACCTGGTGTTCAGGCCGCCACCTTCGCCGCGATCTCGGCGATGTGCCTGCCCTGGAAACGCGCGCCATCGAGCTCAATCTCACTCGGCATGCGCGATCCGTCGCCCTTGGCGATCGTGGTCGCGCCATAGGGCGAGCCGCCGACGATCTCGTCCATGTTCATCTGGCCGGCGAAGGCATAGGGCAGACCAACCACGATCAGGCCTTGGTGCAGCAGCGTCTTGTGGGCCGACAGAAGTGTCGCCTCGTTGCCGCCATGCTGGCTCGCGGAGGAGGAAAACGCCCCACCGACCTTGCCGACCAACGCGCCCTTGGCCCACAGTGGGCCGGTGCGATCCCAGAATGCCTGCATCTGCGAGCACATGTTGCCGAAACGGGTCGGCACGCCGATGATGATCGCGTCGTAGTTCGGCAGTTCCATCGGATCGCATTCGGGATAGGGATGGTCGGTCTTGAAATGCGCCGCCTCGACGACCTCCCGTGGCGCGGTCTCCGGCGCCCGCTTGATGTCGACGCTGGCGCCGGCGCTTTCGGCGCCTTCCGCGACGGCTTTCGCCATCGTTTCGATATGTCCGTAGCTGGAATAATAAAGAACCAGGACTTTCGCCATCGGTCATTTCCTTTTTATTGATTGAGCAACTGCCCGCTCGGGGGCCTCGGGCTGAGATAACGCAAAGGGCATCGGAAAGATCGGCCAGCCGCCGCGACGCACCGTCACCGAAACGGCGACATTCCCGTTTGGCGGTCGGGTTTCCTTGGCGTGACGCGGGATCGCCCTTGCCATCGTCTCGCCGGGTCCCTTCTTATCTGCCTTCGACCGTTCGCCCGGAGCTCCGCCATGACACCCACACCCGCCACCGCCGCGATGCTCGCGATCGGCGACGAACTCCTGTCGGGGCGGACCAAGGACCGCAACATCGCGCATCTCGCCGAAGTCCTGACGGTAGCCGGCATCGACCTGAAGGAGGTGCGCATCGTCGGCGACGAGCCACATATCATCGCCGATACGCTCAATACCCTTCGGCGGAGCTACGACTACGTCTTCACCTCGGGCGGCATCGGTCCGACCCATGACGACATCACCGCCGACGCCGTCGGCGCGGCGTTCGGGCTGGCGGTCGGAGAGCATCCCGAGGCGCTCCGCCGGCTGGCGGAAAACTACGCGGCACGCGGCATGGAGTTTACCGAGGCGCGGCGGCGCATGGCGCGCACACCGGAGGGCGCCGACCTGATCGACAACCCCGTCTCGGTCGCGCCCGGCTTTCGTCTCGACAATGTCTTCGTCATGGCCGGCGTTCCGGCGGTGTTCCAGGCGATGCTCGGCCAGGTGATCGAGACCCTGCCGGCCGGTCAGGCGATCGGATCGACCGCCTTCGCCTGCCCCTACGGCGAAGGCGACATCGGCGATCCGCTGCGCCTCCTGGCAAAGGAGCATCCGGCCGTCGTCATCGGCTCCTACCCCAAATTCGACGGCGCAAGCTACTCGACCGAGATCGTCATCCGCTCGCGTGATCGCGCGGCCCTCGACGCGGCCGCCGAAGCGGTCAAGACCATGCTGGCAGAACTTGGCCGCGACCATCCGGCTCCCGCGCTCTGACGAAAACCTGGCGCGTTTATCGCGTCGACCCCGCCATATCCGCGATCGCCGCGATATGCTCTGGACCGAGTCCGCAGCAACCGCCGATGATCTGTACGCCGGCCTCGCGCCAGGCACGGGCGAACTCGGCGAAGCGAGCGGGCGTGATGGTGTCCTCGAAACGCCAATGGGGCATCTCGAAATAGCCGGCGTCCGGATAGGCCATCAGCGGGCCGGAATGCGCCTCGCGAATAAGCGGGAGCGTGTCGGCAATCAGATCCGCCGACGTATGCATGATGCCCATCACGTCGAAATCGTGCCCGGCCGCCATCGCCACAATATCGGCGAATGGCACACTCCGGTCGTGCCAGGACAGGATGGCCCCGTCGTCGTTCCGCGCGGCCGACTGACCGCACCAGACCGGCAGACGGGTATCGGCGACGGCCTCGAACATCGGCGCCATGCGGTCGGGCGCGGACATCATCTCCAACAGAAGCAGGTCCACGCCCGCGTCCTCGTGGATCGCGGCGAGTTCGTGAAAGGCGGCGAGCATCATGTCGGCCGCCGGTGTGTCACCGTCGCGGAGCCGATAGCCGCCGGTGGGAATCGGGAGCATGTGCGACATCGAACCCGCCACCAGAACGTCAGCGGCGCCGGCCCGCTCACGCGCCGTCAGCGCCGCCTCGATGGCACGACGGTTGATCTCGGCCACCTGATCGCCGAGTCCCGCCGACTGGAGCATCAGCCGAGAGGAGGCGTAGGTGTTCGCTGTGATGATCTGCGCGCCAACATCGATATAGGCGCGATGCACGTCGACGATGCCTTCCCACGCATCGAGCGCCGCGCGTCCGGACCATACGCCGTCGGACATCGACACGCCACGGCGCTCCAGTTCGGTCGAGACGCCGCCGTCGAGGACGAGAACGTCCCCATCGGCCAAACGATCCCAGGCTCTGGTGTAGCGCGTCGCCATGAACGGAGCCTAGATGCCGTCCCGCTCCAGACGCAATAGGGGAAACAAACGGTCTGCTGATTATCGGCTGGGTTGACCGTCGCGGGCCGGTGATGCTTGCCGCTGCCGAACGTGACCCGCCGGGGTCTCAAAAACCGCTCGCGCACGCGCCCGTGAGGAGCGTTCCGGCTTGCGCAGCAGGCACGTGTTCCGTCTTGCCTTGCCTCCCGCATACCTCTATCGCATCCGCTTTGCCGCCCCAGCCGGAGAGCCGCCATCATGTCCACGGTCGACAAATCCTTCCCCGTCTCCTGGGACCAGTTCCATCGCGATGCCAGGGCGCTGGCCTGGCGGCTCGCCGGAATGCGGTCGGACTGGAAAGCGATCGTCTGCATTACCCGCGGCGGCCTCGTGCCGGCGGCGATCATCGCCCGCGAGATCGGTACGCGGCTGATCGAGACGGTCTGCATCGCCTCCTATCACGACTATAGCGAGCAGGGTGAGTTGAAGGTCCTCAAAGAGGTTTCGCCCGCGCTCCTGGAAGACGATGGCGAGGGCATCCTGATCGTCGACGATCTGACCGATACCGGCAAGACCGCCGGACTTGTCCGTGCGATGCTGCCGAAGGCGCATTTCGCGACCGTCTACGCCAAGCCGAAAGGCCGCCCCCTGGTCGACACCTTCATCACCGAGGTCAGCCAGGACACCTGGATCTTCTTTCCCTGGGATCTCGGCCTGACGTTTCAGGCGCCGATCGGCAAGACCACCAAGGGCTGATCGAGCGGTCGGCGCGAATCGAACCGTCGATTCGGGCTGGTCGCTGTGGCTCAAAACCCACGCGGCGCTCGATTCCGCTCTCTCCCCGTTATCCACACTGTCACCGACGTCCGTTTCGTATCCCGCGTGCGGTCCTGTTGACCCTGGCGCGAGACTCGCACAAGCTTCACTTAGCTTGCCAAACCCCCGGAAAAGCCCCGGACTGGGTGCAGAACGAAGGGCTTGGCTAGCTCTTGGCGGCCTCCACGGTCGCTTCCCGGCACCCGAATTTCTTTTCCACAGTGCCGCGTTAAGAGTCGCCTAACCACTCAAAATATACTATATCTAGTGTCGCTGAACGGCCCTCCCACAAGATGGGCGATTCACGGAAAATTGGGGGATGCGCACCGAGCGGAGGGGGAACTTCGCTGGCGGGCGATTCTTTGCGGCAAAATTTTAAACGAGGATGGGACCGTCATGGGCATGAAGATCGAGCGCCGATATACCGAGGCCGGCAAGAGCGCGTATGACGCGATCACGTTTCGCAAGGCGACCAGCGAGATCCGCAACCCGGACGGCTCGGTGGTCTTCCGCCTCGCCGACATCGACGTCCCGGCGCAGTTCAGCCAGGTGGCGTCCGACATCCTGGCGCAGAAGTATTTCCGCAAGGCCGGTGTGCCAGCCCGGCTGAGGAAGGTCGAGGAAAACGACGTCCCCTCCTTCCTGTGGCGTTCGGTCGCGGACGAGGCCGCGCTCGCCAAGCTGCCCGAGGACGAGCGCTATGGCTCGGAAATGGACGCACGGCAGGTCTTCGACCGGCTCTCCGGCACCTGGACCTATTGGGGCTGGAAGGGCGGCTATTTCGCCTCGGAAAAGGACGCGGCCGCCTTCCGCGACGAGCTCGCCTACATGCTGGCGACCCAGAAGGTCGCGCCCAACTCGCCGCAATGGTTCAACACCGGCCTCCACTGGGCCTACGGCATCGACGGCCCCGGCCAGGGGCACTATTACGTCGACTACCGCTCCGGCGAGTTGACCCGCTCGACCTCGTCCTACGAGCACCCGCAGCCGCATGCCTGCTTCATCCAGTCGGTCGCCGACGATCTGGTCAATGACGGCGGCATCATGGATCTGTGGGTGCGCGAGGCGCGGCTGTTCAAATACGGCTCGGGCACCGGCTCCAACTTCTCATATCTGCGCGGCGAAGGCGAAACGCTCGCCGGCGGCGGCAAGTCGTCCGGCCTGATGAGCTTCCTGAAGATCGGCGACCGGGCGGCCGGCGCGATCAAGTCCGGCGGCACGACGCGGCGGGCCGCCAAGATGGTCGTCGTCGACATCGACCATCCCGACATCGAGAAGTACATTTCCTGGAAGGTGCGCGAGGAGGAGAAGGTCGCCGCCCTCGTCACCGGCTCCAAGACCGTCTCCAAGCACCTCAAGGCGATCCTGTCGGCCTGCGTCAATTGCGAGGGACCGGACGGCGACTGCTTCGACCCGATGAAGAACCCGGCGCTGAAGCGCGCCGTCAAGGACGCCAAGCGCGCCCAGGTGCCGGAAAACTACGCCAAGCGCATCATCCAGTTCGCGCGCCAGGGCTACACCGACCTCGAAGTCCCGGTCTACGACACCGACTGGGATTCGGAGGCCTATCTCACCGTCTCCGGCCAGAACTCCAACAATTCCGTCTCGCTCAAGGACGATTTCTTGCGCGCGGTCGAACAGGACGGCGATTGGGATCTCATCCGCCGCACCGACGGCAAGGTATCGAAGACCCTCAAGGCCCGCGAGCTTTGGGAGCAGATCGGCTATGCCGCCTGGGCCTCTGCGGATCCGGGCCTGCACTTCAACACGACGATGAACGACTGGCACACCTGCCCGGCCGCCGGCCCGATCCGCGCGTCGAACCCGTGCTCGGAGTACATGTTCCTCGACGACACGGCCTGCAATCTCGCCTCGCTCAACCTCATCCAGTTTCGCGAGGAAGGGTTGGACGGACCGGACGGCATCAAGCGTTTCGACACCGCCGCCTTCGAACACGCCACACGGCTGTGGACCATCGTCCTGGAAATTTCGGTCATGATGGCGCAGTTCCCGTCGAAGGAGATCGCCCAGCTCTCCTACGACTACCGCACGCTCGGCCTCGGCTTCGCCAATATCGGCGGCCTGCTGATGACCGCCGGCATTCCGTATGATTCCGACGAGGGCCGGTCGATCTGCGGCGCCATTTCGGCACTGATGACCGGCGTCGCCTACCGGACCTCGGCCGAAATGGCGGGCCATCTCGGCGCCTTCCCCGATTTCGAGCGCAACGCCGACGCCATGCTGCGCGTCATGCGCAATCATGCCCGCGCCGCGCACGGCCTGTCCGACGGCTACGAGCAGCTGTCGGTCGACCCGGTGCCGCTCGACCACGCCTCGCTGACTGACAAGCGCCTCTCCGGCCGCGCCAAGGCGGCCTGGACCGAGGCTGTCGAACTCGGCTCGGAGAACGGCTACCGCAACGCCCAGGTCTCGGTGATCGCGCCCACCGGCACGATCGGCCTGGTCATGGACTGCGACACCACCGGCATCGAGCCCGACTTCGCGCTGGTCAAGTTCAAGAAGCTCGCCGGCGGCGGCTACTTCAAGATCATCAACCGCGCCGTGCCGGAAGCCCTCACCTCGCTCGGCTACGCCCAGCACGAGATCGCCGAGATCGAGGCCTATGCCGTCGGCCACGGCAATCTCGACCAGGCGCCGGGCATCAACCCCTCCTCGTTGAAGGCCAAGGGCTTTGCCGACGCGACGATCGAGAAGATCAACGCGTCGCTGAAGAGCGCCTTCGACATCAAGTTCGTGTTCAACCGCTGGACCATCGGCGACGAGCAGATGTCGGCGCTGATGGTGCCGGAGGAAAAGCTCTCCGATCCGGCCTTCGACCTGCTGTTGCACCTGGGCTTCTCGAAGCAGGACATCGACGCCGCCAATGTCCATGTCTGCGGGGCGATGACGCTGGAAGGCGCGCCGTTCCTCAAGGACGAGCATCTGCCGGTGTTCGACTGCGCCAATCCCTGCGGGCGGATCGGCAAACGCTATCTGTCGGTGGAAAGCCACATCAAGATGATGGCGGCGGCGCAGCCGTTCATTTCCGGCGCGATCTCCAAGACCATCAACATGCCAAACGAGGCGACGGTCGAGGATTGCAACGCCGCCTACATGCTGTCCTGGAAGCTGGCGCTGAAGGCCAACGCGCTCTATCGCGACGGCTCCAAGCTCTCGCAGCCGCTCAACGCCTCGCTGATCGCCGATGACGACGAGGACGTGGACGTCGTCGAGGAGGCCACCGCCGCGCTGATCGCCGCGCCCGCCCCTGCCCGCGCGGCCGAGGGCGCCGAACGCATCGTCGAGCGCATCGTGGAGCGTGTGGTCCGCGACCGCGAAAAACTGCCGAACCGGCGCAAGGGCTACACCCAGAAGGCCATCGTCGGCGGCCACAAGGTCTATCTTCGCACCGGCGAGTTCGACGACGGGCGCATCGGCGAGATCTTCATCGACATGCACAAGGAGGGCGCCGCCTTCCGCGCGATGATGAACAATTTTGCCATCGCGATTTCGCTCGGACTGCAGTTCGGCGTGCCGCTGGAAGAGTATGTCGAGGCGTTCACCTTCACGAGATTCGAGCCGGCCGGCATGGTCCAGGGCAACGAGGCGATCAAGAACGCCACGTCGATCCTCGATTATGTCTTCCGCGAATTGGCCGTCTCCTATCTCGGCCGGCACGATCTTGCCCATGTCCAGCCGGAGGATTTCGGCGCCTCGACGCTGGGACGCGGCGTCGATGGCGACAAGCCGCAGCCGGTGTCGCCGGTCAGCCATGGCATGGTGCGCGGCCAGACGGCGAAGTTCCGGCTGGTCTCGAATGACCCGGCCGGCTCGCTGGCGGGAGCGCCGGCCGGCGGCGCCCTCGCCGGCCCCGGCGATCGCGGCGGCAGCGAGCCCGCGAAAGGCGCGGCGGTGGTAAAGGCCTCGACCCGCGCCGCCGCCAACACCAGCGGCTCCGGCGGCAGCGTCACGGCGGCGGCAGGCGCCGGGCGTGGCGGAGGCGCCGTCGCGGCGGCCACGGCATCGATCGCGACCGCCTTCAAGCGCGACTACGAAGAGGCCCCGATCGCCGTCCCCGCCCCGACCGCCGACGTCACGCCGGCCCAGGGGCTGTTCGACCAGCCCTTGGCGTTTCCGGCCAGCGACAAGGACGCAGCCAACGTCACGGACAAGGCCAAGCCGAAGGCCTCGACCGCCGAGCGGCGGGCGATGGCGATGATGAAGGGCTACACCGGCGACAGCTGCGCCGAATGCGGCAACTACTCCATGGTCCGCAACGGCACCTGCCTGAAATGCGACACCTGCGGCTCGACGAGCGGCTGCAGCTGAGGCATTCGATTGAAAAAGACCCCGGAAAGCTCACGCTTCCGGGGTTTTTTTAACCAATCGCTCGAATCACAACGTCAGCAACGCAACGGTGCCTTGCGAGATGCGAAAGCATCGCGGACCATCTCGGCCTGACCATCGAGACAGTGTCGCGGACGTTCGGCAGGCTCAAGGAACAGCGGCTCATCGAACTGGTCGATTCCCGCGATATCCGCATTCTGCGACGCCGGGCTCTTCTGGCGATCGGTGAATGAGGACAAGCGCTCGCGATTACGTCAGCCCGATAGGTGGCTAAGCCGCGGCCTTGCGCGAAGCCGATGCGCCGCTCGACGAGCGAATTGATGGAGGTCAACGTGCTGACGCAGCGCGACCGGTAGGCTGGCCAGCATGTCCAGCGTCACGTCAGTCTTCCAGATGCAGGGGGTCACCAAGGTCTATCGGACCGGCGGCGTGGAAGTATGGGCCTTGCGCGGCGTCGACGCCGAACTCCATGCCGGCGAATTCGTCGTCATGCTGGGTCCGTCCGGCTCGGGAAAGTCGACACTGCTCAACATCATGGGAGGGCTCGATCGCGCCAGCGCCGGCCGGGTGACGTTTCAGGGCGAGGACCTGACCCAAGGTTCCGACCGGGCGCTGACGCTCTACCGGCGCAACCATGTCGGCTTCGTCTTCCAGTTCTATAATCTGATCCCGAGCCTCACGGCGCGCGAGAATGTGGCGCTCGTCACCGAGATCGCGCCAAGGCCGATGAACCCGGCGGATGCGCTTGCTCTCGTCGGCCTTTCGGACCGCCAGGATCATTTCCCCGCGCAGTTGTCGGGCGGCGAGCAACAGCGGGTCGCCATCGCGCGCGCCGTCGCCAAGCAGCCGGAAGTGCTCTTGTGCGACGAGCCAACGGGAGCGCTCGATTCGGCCACCGGCATCAAGGTGCTCGAGGCGCTGACCGGGATCAACGAGACGCTGGGAACCACGACGGCGATCATCACCCACAATGCCGGGATCCGGGCGATCGCGCACCGGGTGTTCCAGTTCGTCGACGGCCGCATCGCTGAGGTTACCCGCAACGAAGAGCGGGTGCCTCCCAGCCAGGTGGTCTGGTGAGACGATGAGCGCACTCGACCGCAAGCTCCTGCGTGATCTGTATCGCCTCTGGGCGCAGGGTTTGGCCGTGGCCCTGGTCATGGCCTGCGGGGTCATGACCATCATTATCGCGGTCGGCGCCTACCGCTCGCTGCTGGTGACGCGCGACGCCTATTACGAGCGCTACAGCTTCGCCCATGTCTTTGCCGAGGCAAATCGTGCGCCGATCGCTCTCGGACAATCGATTGCAGCGATCGGCGGAGTCGCGGCTTTCGAAATGCGGATCAGCCGCACGATCTTGCTCGATCTCGACAACGTCCGCGAACCGGCAACGGGACGGGTCGTTTCGATCCCCGACCGCAGGGCCTCGCGGGTCAATCGCCTGGTCATCCGCAGTGGCACCCTGCCGCAACCCGACCGCCCCGAAGAGGTCGCGGTCAACGAGGACTTCGCCATGGCCCACGGCTTCCGGGTCGGCGACGAATTTTCCGCCATTCTCAACGGACGCAAGGAGCGCCTGAGGATCACCGGCACGGTGCTTTCGCCGGAATTCATCTATTCCTTCGGTCCGGGGGACATCGTACCCGATCCGCGTCGCTTCGCTATTCTCTACATGACGCGGCATGTGCTCGCCCCGCTCTTCGATCGGGACGGGGCGTTCAACGATGTGGCCGTGCGCCTTCTGCCCGGCGCAAACGAGGCCGCCGTCATCGCCACCGTCGATCGCCTGCTGCGCCCCTATGGCGGGACGTCCGCATACGGCCGGAAGGATCAGCCCTCGCACGCATTCCTGGATGCGGAGCTGACGGAACTCTCGGCGATGGCGCGGATCATCCCGCCGATCTTCCTGATCGTCTCGGCCTTTCTGATAAATATCGTTCTGTCGCGGCTCATCGCGCTGGAGCGCGAGCAGATCGGGCTGCTCAAGGCGCTCGGGTATTTTAGCCACACGATCGCCTGGCACTACGCCAAGCTCGTCATCGCCATTTCAGCGGTCGGGATCGCGATCGGATCGGTTGCCGGAACCTGGCTCGGTCAAGGTCTCACAAGGCTGTATGGCAACTTCTTCTCGTTTCCCTTCCTGATCTTCCAATCCAGCCTGGACCTGTATGTTCTGGCCGCGGGCATCTCGCTCGCAGCGGCACTGATCGGGGCGATGAAGGCGATCATGTCGGTTCTCGCCCTGGAGCCGGCGATTGCCATGCAACCGCCGCCGCCGTCGCGCTACCGACACCACTTCATGGAGCAATTCGGCCTGTTGCGGATATTTTCCCGCCTGACGGTCATGGCGATCCGGCATCTCGTCCACCGGCCATTGCGGGCTGCGGCCACGAGTTTCGGCATCGCGCTCGCGGTTGCCCTCCTGATAACGGCGCTATTTGCCACCGACTCGGTGAACTTCATGATCGATACGATCTATTTCCGTTCGGATCGGCAACATGCCAGCCTGACCTTTGCCGAAGAACGGCCACCCTCGGTAATGTCAACCGTCGGCCACCTGCCGGGCATCCTGATGGCCGAGCCCTATCGGAGCCTTCCCGTCGTGCTTCGGCACGGCAGCTTTTCGCGTCGACTCGCCATCACCGGAAAGCAGGCTGGTGCGACGCTCTCGCGGGTGCTCGACGAAAACTTCGAACCGGTGATTCTGCCAAAGCACGGACTTGCCATTTCCGAACGGGTGGCGACCATCTTCGGCCTGGCCCGCGGTCAGACCGTCACCGTCGAGGTTCTGAGTGGAAGGAGAGCGGTGGTCGATGTGAGGATCAGCGCAGTCATCCGGAATTATCTCGGTCTTGCGGTCTTCATGGACCTGGATGCCCTCCGCCGATTGGCGGGCGAAGGCCCCCGGATCGGCGGCGCCCACTTGGCCATCGATACGCGGGCGGTGGACCGGCTGTACTCCGCCGTCAAGAACACCCCGACGATCGCGTCGATCAGCCTGCAGACCCTGTCGCGGGAAAAATTCCGCGAAACCATTCAGCGCAACATCGCCATCATGATGACGCTTTACCTGACACTCGCGGTGATCATCGCGTTCGGCGTCATCTACAATTCGGCCCGCATCCAACTCTCCGAACGCGCGCGGGAACTCGCGAGCCTGAGAGTCCTCGGCTTTACACGCGGCGAGGTGTCGCAAGTCTTGCTGGTCGAGATGGCGATCATCGTGCTTTTCGCCCAGCCGCTCGGCTGGGGCCTGGGGGCCGGGTTTGCCATGCTCTTCGCTCGTGGCTTCGAAAGCGACCTCTTCCAGCTTCCCATTGTCCTCGAAGCGCATACCTTTGCCAAGGCTAGCCTCGTCATCCTGACGGCTGCCGTGATCTCCGCCTTCATCGTGCGGCGACGCGTCAATCGCCTTGATCTTATCCGCGTCCTCAAGACGAGGGATTAATACCAAGATGGGTCGTTGGCTGAAAGTCTTTCTCGCCCTGCTGGGCATCCTGGCGGTCGGCTTCGCGTTCTACGAGGCACTTCGTCCAAAGCCTGTACCGGTGGACGTGGCCGCGATCGAGAGCGGACCATTGACGGTCACGATCGACGAAGAAGGGGTCGTGGAGTTTCGGGAGGTCTTCACGGTATCCGCGCCATTTCCGGCGAAGGTGGAGCGCAGCCCCTTGCATGTGGGCGATACGGTCATCGCCAATCGCACCCTGGTCGCGACCCTGCGCCCCTCCGATCCCACCTTCATAGACGCCCGATCCGAGACCGAACTTGGCGCGGCGATCGACGCGGCGAATGCCGCCGTGGCGCTGGCCGAGGCTGATCTCAATCACGCCCAGGCCGATCTGCGCCAGTCGGAGTCGGAGTTGAACCGGGTCGAAACGCTGCGCAAGACTGGCACCCTTTCGGCGAAGGCGCTCGAACTAGCGGCCACCGATGTCGATCGCCAGCGTGCCCAATTGCGCAGGGCAGAGGCCCAGCTCGCCATACGCCAGAGCGAACTCGCGAGCGCCAGGGCCCGGCTACTGCAGCCGGGCGATCCGCTCGATGCCGACAGTTCCTGCCACTGCGTTCCGCTTTTCTCACCGAGCGATGGCGTCGTCCTGTCGGTCCCGCTGGAGAGCGAAACGGTCGTGCCGACCGGCACTCCGCTCGCGGAAATCGGTGATCCGACGCGGCTCGAGGTCGTGGTCGATCTGTTGTCCGCCGATGCCGTCGCTGTGCATCAGGGCGCGGATGCGACGATCACCGGCTGGGGAGGTCCGGACCTGCATGCCCGCATTCGCCGCATCGAACCGACCGCCTTTACCAAGGTCTCCGCCCTCGGTATCGAGGAGCAAAGGGTCAATGTTCGGCTCGACATCGTGTCACTCCTCGACCGTGAAGAACGGCCCGGCCATCGCTACCGCGTGCTTGCCCGCATCGTGCTCTGGCATGGCGAGGATGTTCGCCGGCTGCCGCTCGGCGCCTTGTTCCGTACGGGCGATCGATGGAGCGTCTACGCCGTGGAAGACGGCCGCGCGGTTCTGACGGAAGTCAGCATCGGCCATCGCGACACCGAGGCGGCGGAATTGATCGACGGGCTGGAGCCGGACGCGAAGGTCATCCGGTTTCCCAGCGACACGGTCAGCGACGGGGTTGCGGTGAAGCCGCGACAGAGCAGTTCCTGACGGCCTTGCGAACGAGAAACGGAATGTCCCGGATTGCCTCGCGGCAAGCCGCCGGTCAGGCCTCGAGAACATAGCGCCCCGGCGCCGCGTCGAGAACGGGATACGCACCCGATCCCATCGGTGGCGGCGCCGTTTCGGGTCCGCTTCTTTCGCCCAGCCAGTTGGCCCAGCGAGGCCACCAGGATCCCTCCTGATCCTTCGTCGTCGCCTCCCACTCCTCCGGTGCGCGATAAGCGCCCTCGGCGGCGCGCGAGTCGATGCGGTAGCGGCGGCCAGGGTGTCCGGGCCCCGATACGATCCCGGCATTGTGCCCGCCATTCGTCAGAACGAACGTCAGTTCGGTGTCGGCGAGAAGATGGAGCTTGTAGACCGACTTCCACGGCGCCACGTGATCGGTCTCGGTGGCGACGAGGAACATCGGTGCGTCGATCTCCGACAGGATCACCGGCTGGTCGTCAACGCGGTATCGCCCCTCGGCGAGGTCGTTGCGCAGGAACAGCTGCCGCAGATACTGCGAATGCATGCGAAACGGCAGCCGCGTCGTGTCGAGGTTCCAGGCCATCAGATCGAACATCGGTGTCGGCTTGCCGAGAAGATAGTGCCGCACGAGGCGGGACCAGACGAGATCCTGCGACCGCAACATCTGGAAAGCGCCGGCCATCTGTCGGGAGTCGAGGGTCCCCTGCTCCCACATCAAATCATCGAGGAAGGCGACCTGGCTGTCGCTGATGAACAGCGACAGTTCGCCCGGCTCCTCGAAATCGGTCTGGGCGGCGAACAGGCTGACGGTGGCCAGTCGCGTATCCCCTGCCCGCGCCATGGCTGCCGCGGCGATGGACAATAGGGTGCCGCCGAGACAATAGCCCACGGCGTGGACCTTTCTGTCAGGGACGATATCGCCGACCACATCAAGCGCCGCCATGACGCCGAGGCGGCGATAGTCATCGAAGGATATCTCGCGCTGATCCGGTCCCGGATTGCGCCAGGAGATCATGAACACCGTGAAACCTTGTCCTATCAGATAGCGCACCAGGGAATTGTGCGGCGACAGATCGAGTATGTAATATTTCATGATCCAGGCCGGCACGACGAGCACTGGCTCCGGCCGCACCTTTTCTCCGACCGGAGCATACTGGATCAGCTCGATCAGATCGTTCCGGTAGACGACGCGGCCTGGCGTCAGCGCCACCCCGACGCCGGGGCGGAATTCGTCTACTTCGGGCGGCCGGCCGCCCTGCAGTTCCAGCCGCGCATCGTCCATCGCATGGCCGAGGCCGCGCACCAGATTGCGTCCGCCTTCGCGCAGTGTCGCATCGGTAACTTCTGGATTGAACACGGGAATGTTCGATGGCGAGACCGTATCGAGAATCTGGCGACTCGCGAATTCGGCCAATCTTTCGTTGCGAGGTGTCATGCCGGAAATACCCGTGGTCGCATGGTGCCACCATTCCTGCTGCAGCAGGAATGCCTGATGGATCACGCTGAAGGGCGAAACCTGCCAGGCACTGTCGCAAAACCGCTTGTCGTTCGGCGGCGACTCCACGCAGGCGCAGGGGCCGCTGCCATCCAGACTTTCGCGCTGAACATTCCGGAAGACATAGTCGGCCAGTCGCAACCATTGCTGAGCCGCAAGATCGATAAGTTCCAGTCGTTTGCCGGGCGCCATCGCCAGATGAATGGCCCAGTCGAACCAAGCCTCCGTCAGGCTGACGGGCGAAATTCCACCGGTCATCCGTGCGATGGCGGCGTGGGCACTACGGTCCAGATACGCCGCATAGTCGTCATGTCGCTGGGAGGGCGCTGGCGGGCGTGACGCCAGGCTGGGACCGGGCCGAGGTTGCTTCGTTGCCCTTATGGTACGATGTCGTCCATCGTCGGCGTAGCGCGATCTGGTCGCCTTCCCACGGGGCCTTCTGGATGTTGCCGACATATGCCCTGGCCTCTTCGAACACCGCAGATCAAGCGAATTGCACCACGCAATCCGCTCAAGCTGCGGCTGGTGGTCGAACCACCAAAGGCTCCGCAGGCGGTCCCCGCCGACTCGACCCTCAGTTCATCGCGGGGGCCTGTGGCTCGGTCTTGCCGTTGATCACGGCCGCTGTTTCCCTACCGATCCCGTCCATCGTCGAGGACGTCACCTTGGCGCCAAGCTCCATCAGTGTGCCGACCTCGTCGGAATACTCGGCAAAGGCGGTCTTGTAGAAATCCTGGATGAGACTGGCCGCCTCGTCGGGACTCTTGCAGCCAGCCAATTTGCCGGACATTTCCAGTTCCCGCTCCAGCCGATGGCGGGCGAAATCGAGCAATGCGCCATTGTATCGCACGAGCGCCTGGAAGAGATGCGCGTTCATGTGCGTCATCGCCGCGAACGAACGCTGGCCAATGGCCGAGATTTCCTCGGTATCGAAACCTGGCATCGGTATCGTCTTGCCGTCATTGGTTTTTTTCATGTCATCTCTCCTCGTGGCCTTGTTGCTGGGATGCCGCCGTGCGGTTTCACCGCCTCGACCGGCGATGACCCGGCTTCTTCCGAAGAGACCGGCTGCTTTCCACAAATACCGCGCGTTCAAGGTGACGATCATCGGAGCGAGAGCTGCCGTCATTGACTCAAATCAATGCCGCAGCGGTTTCGCGACGCGAATATGCACCATCGACCGGTGAGGCGAACGGGTGATCCGACAGATCAATCCGCAATCCGAGCGACCGTCAGTGCCGGGCAGGGTCGATGCGCGGCCTTCGCAACCGGGTCGGTTCGCACCTGCGACAGGCGAGCCGGCCCTTGCCGACATGCTTGCCGATCCGATCGTCAGGTCCCTGATGGAGTGCGATGGGATCGATGTCGAGGCCTTGCACCGATTATTCGCCATGCACGGACGCTGACCGCTCTGTAGCAACCCGCAGCAAGAAGGAATGGTCCGTGAACACCAGCGCGATTGTCCCAATCTCCCATGTCGTGGACCTTTCGGTGAAGCCGGACGTGACCCCATTCTTCGATCCGCAGACCAACACGGTCAGCTATGTGGTCAAGGACCCTCAGTCGACGGCCTGCGCGGTGATCGATTCCGTCATGGATATCGACTATCCCGCCGGCCGCATTTCCTACACGAGCGCCGACAGGATCATCGCTCATCTGGAGACAGAGGGCCTGCAACTGGAGTGGCTGATCGAGACCCATGTCCACGCCGATCACCTCTCCGCCGCGCCCTACATCCAGTCGAAGCTCGGCGGCCGGCTTGGCATCGGTGAGAAGATCACCGTCGTTCAGGACACGTTCGGCAAGGTCTTCAACGAAGGCACGCGGTTCCAGCGGGACGGCTCGCAGTTCGACCGCTTGTTCAAGGATGGCGATACCTACGAGATCGGGACGATGAAGGCCTTCGCCCTGCATACGCCAGGTCACACCCCCGCCTGCATGACACATGTGATCGGCGACGCCGCATTCGTCGGCGACACCCTGTTCATGCCCGATGCGGGCTCGGCGCGCGCGGATTTTCCCGGCGGCGACGCCCGAACGCTCTATCGCTCGATCAAGCGCGTGCTCTCACTTCCCGACGAGGTGCGGCTGTTCATGTGCCACGACTACGGTCCGAACGGGCGCGAAATCCGCTGGGAAACCACCGTTTCGGAAGAGCGCGCCCACAACGTCCACGTCCATGACGGCGTCACGGAGGACGAGTTCGTCCGGGTGCGGACGGCACGTGACGCGACGCTCGCCATGCCGGATCTGATCATCCCCTCGCTGCAGGTGAACATGCGCGGCGGCGAACTGCCGGA
>NZ_JALHBS010000103.1 GCF_024195285.1 Aurantimonas marianensis | reverse complement strand
TTCGGGCAAGTCGACGTTAATCAAATGCGTCAACGGGCTTGAGCCGGTGCAGAAGGGCTCGATCACTGTGGACAATACCTCGTCGAGACGGCCCAGCAGCCCCGACTTGTCGCTGGCGCGGAAGAGTTCGAGCGTGTGCTCGTTGACGTCGACGACGCGGATTTCGCTCAGGCACCGGGTGACGAACTCCGGATGAACATCGACGAAGGTGCGGAAATCGACGACCCCCCGAGCGCGGATATCGTCGATCAGGGCTTTTACGGCGCTGAAGTCCTCGACCCAGAGCGAAATCGGCGAATGCTCGAAAAGCCCCCGCGCGAACGTTTCGCTGGCGATCAGCCGGCGCCGGCCTTCCTCGCGCTCGCTCACGTCCTCGGTGGCAATGAGAACGCAGCTCCAGTCGTCCTCGAAGCCGGGCAGGATGCGCGCCTTGAGCTGGACATCCAGACGGCGGCCCGACAGCGTATAGTTGACCGCGTAGCTGGTGAACGCGGTCTGTCCCTCCCACAGCTGGATCAGTTCCTCGCGGTGGCTGTCCAGCATGTCGCCGGAAAAGACCCGGTCGAGATTGGCGGCAAGATGGTCGAAGCTGTCGGCCTCGAACAGCGACAACGTGCAGGCGTTGACGGCGATGAGCTCGATTCGTCGCGCCGCGGTCTTCACGCGCTCCAAATCCTGTTCGAGATGCTCGCGGATCGAGGTGACCCCGGCCTCGCGCCATTCATCGAACAGTGCCTTGACGCCGCTGAAATCCTCGATCCACAGCGGAATCGGCGCAAGTTCGAACAGGCCCAGATCGCCCGTGGATTGGGCATTCCGGCAATCTATTCCTGAATCATCGTCGGACTGCCGCATCGTCGGACCTCGGTGACAACGGGTTCCGCCTCCTCGGAATGCGGTACGCTTGCACGAACGGCGCCAAAGGGCGCCGTTGCTCAGGTCGGATGATTACAGTCGAAACTTACCCGACGCAAACCTATGCGGCGGACTCTTCCGAACCGGCCTCGGGGGTTTCCTCAGCCGCAGCCTCCTCGGCCGGCGCGTTCTTGGCGGCTTCGGCATCGGCGGCTGCCTGCTCGGCCGCCGCCTTGGCGTCCTCCTCGCGCTGCACGCGCTCGGCTTCGCGCTCCTGCGCCTTCTTGCCCGGCTTGCCCTTCAGCGGATTGACGCGGGCGGGACGGTTGAGAATCCCGGCCTGATCGAGGAAGCGCATCACGCGATCCGTCGGCTGTGCGCCCTCGCCGAGCCAGTGCTTGATGCGCTCTTCGTTCAGCTTCACGCGCTCGGCGTCCTTCGGCAGCATCGGGTTCCATGAGCCGAGCTGCTCGACGAAGCGGCCATCGCGGGGGCTCCGGGCGTCCGCGACGACGACATGGTAATAAGGCCGCTTTTTCGAGCCGGCACGGGCGAGGCGCATTTTAAGGGGCATGTGGGTTTTCCTTCTTTTCGATGTCGGCCCGTTATCGGATGCCGGAGGTTGCTGTTCGAGGTATTCGCATGGTCGCGGCTTGGCCGCTGAAACCTTATTTCTTCTTGCCCGGCAGGCCGGGTAGCCCCGGGAAGCCTCCGCCGGAAAGGCCCGGCAATCCGCCGGGCGCGCCGAGACCGGGGGGGAGCCCGCCGCCCTGGGCGGCCTTCGCCATCGCTTCGAGCTGCTTGGGATCCATCTTCGACAGGTCCGGCATGCCGCCGGGCATACCGCCCATGCCGCCACCTGGACCGCCAAGGCCCATCTTGCCGGCAAGGCCGCCCATCATCTTGCCCATCATGCCGCCCTTGCCCTTGCCCATCGACTTCATCACGTCGGCCATCTGGCGGTGCATCTTCAACAGCTTGTTGATCTCAGCCGACGAGGTGCCGGAGCCGGCGGCGATGCGCTTCTTGCGGCTGTGCTTGAGAATGTCGGGGCGGGCGCGCTCGGCCGGGGTCATCGACGAAATCACGGCGAGCTGACGCTTCAGCATCTTATCGTCGAGACCGGCGGAGGCCATCTGGTCCTTCATCTTGCCCATGCCGGGCATCAGACCCATCATGCCGCCCATGCCGCCCATCTTCTGCATCTGGCGGATCTGGTCGGCGAGGTCGTTCAGATCGAACTTGCCCGACTGCATCTTCTTGGCCATCGCCGCGGCTTTTTCCGCGTCGATGTTCTCGGCCGCCTTTTCGACGAGGCTGACGATGTCGCCCATGCCGAGAATGCGATCGGCGATGCGCGAGGGATGGAAATCCTCCAGCGCGTCCATCTTCTCGCCGGTGCCGATCAGCTTGATCGGCTTGCCGGTAACGGCGCGCATGGACAGCGCGGCGCCGCCGCGTCCGTCGCCGTCGACGCGCGTGAGCACGATGCCGGTGATGCCGACGCGCTCGTCGAAGGAACGGGCGAGATTGACCGCGTCCTGACCGGTGAGCGAGTCGGCGACGAGGAGGATTTCGTGCGGCGTCGCCCGCGCCTTGATCTCCGCCATCTCGACCATCAGCGGCTCGTCGATATGGGTGCGGCCGGCCGTGTCGAGAATGACGACGTCGTAACCGCCGAGCTTGCCGGCCTGATGGGCTCTGGCGGCGATCTCCACCGGTCCCTGCCCCGCGATGATCGGCAGCGTCGCGACACCCGTCTGCTCGCCAAGAACCTTCAGTTGCTCCTGCGCGGCCGGCCGACGCGTGTCCAGCGAGGCCATCAGCACCTTCTTGCGCTGGCGCTCGGTCAGGCGCTTGGCGATCTTGCCGGTGGTGGTGGTCTTGCCCGAGCCCTGCAGGCCGACCATCATCACGACGACCGGTGCCGGCGCATTGAGGTCGATCGGAACCTGGTCCCGACCGAGCATTTCGATCAGTTCGTCATGGACGATCTTGACGACCATCTGGCCGGGCTTGATCGACTTCAGGATTTCGGCGCCGACGGCCTTTTCGCGCACCCGGTCGGTAAAGCCCCGCACCACTTCCAGCGCGACGTCGGCTTCGAGCAGCGCCCGGCCGGCCTCGCGCAGCGCCGCCCCCACATCCTTGTCGGAGAGCGCGCCGCGGCCGGTAAGACCGTTCAGGATGGACCCAAGGCGGTCCTGGAGCGAGTCGAACATCAAGCTTCCTTCCGTCCTTCCGAATTGCCCCGGAAGGTGGTGCGCATCGCCGGGGACCGCAAACCCTTCATGCCCAAAGCAAACGATGCTCAAAGCAAGAACGCATCCGCGGGCGAAACTCGCTGGCGGATGGTGACCTCCGCGCGGCTCCAAGAGGAGGGGCACGGTCGGCGGGTCGCGGACGGCATGTCGCGGATTTGCCCGGCAAGAACACCAACGCGCTCGAATTGTCAACCAAAGCGGGCCTGCACGAACCGGACCATGTCGGCGGGGCTGCGGGCCGCTTGAAGGGATGCCGCGGCGGCCTCCTTTCAGCGAGTGCCAACCATGCGCCCTTGTCCTATGCCGCTTCGGATACAAGTGCTCGACAACGGTCGGCTTGTTCCCGGCCGTCTACGGATCACTCCAATCGCGTTGAGGTCATGACGGCTGCCCTAATTCTGACCGCACTCACGATCTTTCTTCTTTTTGCGACTGGCATTTCCTTCGCCCGCATCGCGCACGGCTTCGTCCGGGTTTTTGCCTTTCCCCGGTTGCAATTCCTTGCACTGACGCTTGTCCTCGTGCCGCTGACCGTCTGGCTGGTCGAGCCCGTCTTGTGGATGTGGAGCTTGCTTGTCGGCCAGGCTATCGTCGTGGCGGTGCAGGTGGTTTCGATCGCGCAATTCACGCCGCTGCGCCGGCGCCAGTCCCAACTCTACGAGGGTGACCCGAACGGCAAGAACACCGTGTCGGTGCTTTCCTATAACGTCAAGATGTCCAATCGCGACCATGACAGGGCAATCAGCCTGGTTCGCGATGTCGATCCGGATATCGTGATCTTCATGGAGACCGACGGGAACTGGGCCGAGGCCCTTGAGCCGCTTCTCGAAGGGCGACCGCACGGCGTCTGGCATCCGCTGGACAACTCCTACGGTATGATCCTCATGTCCCGCCACCCGTTGGAGGACACCAAAGTGCAATATCTCGTCATGCAGGGCGTGCCCTCGATCATGACGACCGTCGTCCTGCCTGACGGGCAACGCTTTCGTCTTTACGGCGTCCATCCGGAGCCGCCGGTACCGCATGCGGATTCGGCCGGGCGCGATGCCGAGTTGCTCCAGGTGGCCGAACTCGTGAAGGAAAATCCGGCGCCCGCGATCGTCTGCGGCGATCTCAACGACGTCGCCTGGTCCCATACGACCCGGCTCTTTCAGCGGGTATCCGGGCTGCTCGATCCACGCGTCGGCCGCGGATTCTACAATACCTTCGACACCCGTTTCTGGTTCATGCGGTGGCCACTGGACCATCTGTTCCACGACGCCCGTTTCCAATTGGTCGCGATGAAGCGGCTGCCCGACATCGGATCCGATCATTATCCGATGTATTTCAAGCTGGCCCTGACGGCATCGGGCGAGGCCGCGGAAATGCCCGAGAGTGAAGATGCAGCAGATCGCGAGGAGTGCGCGGAGATCGAAAAAGACGCCCGCGCCCTCGACCGCGATGCGATCGGTACCGACTGGGAAAAATAACGCGGGCCCGAAATCCCGGATCCCCGGGGCGGTAGATCCGAAATTCGTTGCACGATGCAGCGGTTGGTCAGGAACAATTATCAATCTGCGACATTTTGACGAGCGAAGGGCACTCTCGTCAGGATTAAATTTATGAAAATTCGGCATATTTTCGCCACCGGCACCACCACCGCACTGGTCGCGCTGGCCATGCCCGCCTTCGCCCAGACAGCTGTAAAGGCGACCACCGATCTCAATGTCCGCGCAGGTCCCGGACCGAACTACGAGATCGTCGGTATGATTGCGAATGAAGCTAGCGCCACGGTCGAGGGCTGCATCGAAGGCGGATCCTGGTGCAAGGTGAACGTCGACGGCAAGGAAGGCTGGGCCTATTCGGACTATCTGACCGCCGACATGTCGGGTGAGCAGGTCGTCGTCACGACCCGCCGGCAGGAACTTTCCGTTCCGGTGGCGACCTATGAGAACGATGCGGGGGCGGGGCTCGCCGGCGCGACGACGGGCGCCGTCGCGGGAGCCATCGTCGGTGGCCCCATCGGCGCGGCGATCGGCGGAGCAGCCGGTCTTGCCGCGGGCGCCGTCATAGACCCGCCTGAGACCGCCGTAGCCTACGTCCGCTCGAACCAGGTCGATCCTGTCTATCTCGAGGGCGAAGCCGTCGTTGGCGCCAGCCTTCCCGAGACGGTCGAACTTCGTGAGATTCCGGATTACCAGTACCGTTATGTCTACGTGAACGGACAGCCAGTGCTCGTCGAAGCCGATACGCGCAAGGTCGTCTACGTCGTACGCTGACGGGCTGCCAACATCATTGGAGCGTCGAAACGTCGGCGCTCCTCCCCCGCCCGGCATGCAGGTTCGCCGCGGCCCAACAGGAGTAAATCACATGTCAGATCCACGCGACGTCCCGCCTCCGGGGGACAGGGTCCCGCCCCGCGAGGACCGAACCGTCATCGTCAACAATGATCGCGTCGACGGCCCGAGACGCGGCGGCAGCGGCGGCATGATCGCCGCGGCGGCTCTCATCCTCGTCCTCCTCGTCGGTGCGTTCTTCCTGTTCGGCGACGGCCTGTCGGGCGGTGGCGACGTGGGCGACAGCAGCAGCACCAGCGTCACCGTCGACACGCCTGACGTGAACGTCGAGGCACCCGCCGCCGAGAGCAACGCGGCCCCGGCCGCCCCGGAGGCACCGGCGGCGGCTCCGGAAGCCCCGGCCGAGACGACCGCGCCGGAAGCCCCCGCGGCCACCGAGCCGGCTCCGGCCAACTAAGAGCGAAGCGGTCGGTTCCGGGCTCGCAGTGCGTGAGGCCGAACCGGGGCGTGGCGGTGGACAGTCTTTCTCCGTCACGTCCCACCGATCGTTTTTCGACACGTGTCAGGCTTCGCGCCTTCGGCCGCGAGGGGCACTCTCGCGGCCTCCTTTCATTTGTCACCATGATCGGCCATATAGCCGCCATGACCGAGAGCGCCGGCACTGCCGCCGAGCCCACCATCGCCTTCGCGCGAATGAACGGGCTCGGCAACGAGATCATCGTCGCCGATCTGCGCGGCACGAATGCCCGCATTTCGGCCGGTGGTGCGCGCGCGCTCGCCGCCGATCCCGCGACCCGCTTCGACCAGATCATGGCGATCCACGATCCCAGGACTGCCGGCACGGACGCCCACATCCGGATCATCAATCGCGACGGCTCCGAGGCCGAAGCCTGTGGCAACGGCACACGCTGCGTCGCGCAGGCGCTCGGCGTCGAGACCGGCCGCACCGATTTCACTTTCGAGACCCGCGCCGGCATCCTGACCGCAAGCGAGCGGCCGGACGGGTTGATTTCCGTCGACATGGGCAAGCCACGCTTCGGCTGGCGGGACATCCCGCTGGCCGAGGCGTTCCACGACACGCGCGCTATCGAACTGCAGATCGGCCCGATCGACGCGCCGGTGCTGCATTCGCCCTCGGCCGTTTCCATGGGCAATCCCCATGTGATCTTCTGGATCGACCGCGACGTCTGGAGCTACGACCTCGACCGCTTCGGCCCGATTCTCGAGAACCATCCGATCTTCCCCGAACGGGCCAATATCTCGATCGCTCAGGTGACCAGTCCGGACGCATTGACGTTGCGGACCTGGGAGCGCGGCGTCGGCCTGACGAAGGCCTGCGGCTCGGCCGCCTGCGCCGCCGCCGTCTCGGCCGCACGCACAGAGCGGACCGGGCGGATGGTGACGGTGACCGTCCCCGGCGGCGATCTTCTGCTCGAGTGGCGCGACGACGACCATGTGGTCATGACCGGCCCCGCGATGTGGGAATGGTCAGGCCGCCTCGACCCGGCGACGGGCGCCTATGTCCGCGACGACCAGACCGCAGTGGAACCCGCCTGATGGGCGTCGATGTCGTTTCCTTCGGCTGCCGGCTGAACACCTACGAGGCCGAGGTGATGAAGCGCGAGGCGCTGGCAGCCGGCCTCGGCAAGGACGACGGGGGCGCGATCGTCTTCAACACCTGCGCCGTCACCGCCGAGGCGGTGCGTCAGGCCCGCCAGCAAATCCGCCGGGCAAGACGCGACAACCCGCGGGCCCGCATCGTCGTCACCGGCTGCGCGGCGCAGACCGAACCGGGCCGCTTCGCCGAGATGGCCGAAGTCGACGCCGTGATCGGCAATGACGACAAGCTGGTCGCCGCATCCTACCGCGCCCTGCCCGATTTCGGTGTGGCGAACGAGGAAAAAATTCGCGTCAACGACATCATGAGCGTTACCGAGACCGCCGGCCACATGATCGACGCGATCGAGGGCCGCGCCCGCGCCATCGTTCAGGTCCAGAATGGCTGTGACCATCGCTGCACCTTCTGCATCATCCCCTTCGGACGCGGCAATTCGCGCTCGGTGCCGATGGGCGCGGCCGTCGACCAGGTAAAGCGCCTCGTCGCCGGCGGCTACAATGAGGTGGTCCTGTCGGGCGTCGACATGACCAGCTGGGGCGTCGACCTGCCCGGCCGGCCAAGGCTCGGCGACCTCGTCCAGGCGATCCTGCGCCATGCGCCGGACCTGAAGCGGCTGCGGCTCTCCTCGATCGATTCCATCGAGGCCGACCCGGCGCTGATCGAGGCGATCGGCTCGGAAAGGCGGCTGATGCCGCATCTGCACCTGTCGCTGCAGGCCGGCGACGACATGATCCTGAAACGGATGAAGCGCCGACATTCCCGCGACGACGCGATCCGCTTCTGCGCCGCCATGCGCGCGGCCCGACCGGACATCGTCTATGGCGCCGACATCATCGGGGGCTTTCCGACCGAGACCGACGCCATGTTCGATAACTCGCTGAAGCTCGTCGAGGAGTGCGGTCTGACCCACCTCCATGTCTTTCCGTTCTCGCCACGAGAGGGCACACCGGCGGCGCGTATGCCGCAACTGCCGCGCTCCCTCGTCAAGGAGCGTGCGGCGCGGCTGCGCGAGGCCGGCGACGCGGCCCATGCCGCGCACCTTGCCCGCCTCGTCGGCACGGCACAGAGCGTGCTCGTCGAACGGGACGGCATCGGCCGCTGCGAGGATTTCACCCTCTGTCATGTCGACGCCGGGCTCCCCGGCCAGCTTGTCGACACTATCATCGCGCAGGAACGCGACGGGCGGCTTTCCGCCCGCGTCGTTCAGCCCCGAAAAGGGGCGAACCGGGTTTGAAGAGAAACGATCTGACACATGGCTGAACAAAAAGGTTTCTTCCGGCGCATCTTCTCCTTCGGTTCCGACCGCGAGGAAGACCGCGTTCCCGAGCACGGCGAACTGCCGCGGCCTTCCGATACCGAAGTCGGCCGCGCCGGATCGCCGGACCCGGACATGCATCCGGAGGCGGCGGCGAGTTCCGTCGCCGACGGCGAGGCCGGTGCGGCGCTCGATGAGGGAGGCGGCATCACGCCACTCGCCGAAGGCGCGGAAAAACGCCCCACGGACGACCCGGCGGACGCTTCGATCGGCCATGAAGCGAGCGCGGCTCAAAAAAAAACTCCGAAATCCTCCTAGGGCAAACGGCGGGCGAACAAGCCGAACCGGCTGAAGCCGACGACGGCGCGGATTTCTCCTGGCTGGAGGCGCCGGAGCCGATCGAATCGGCGGAAGCGACGGCGGAGAGCCCCGACTTCTCGTTTCTGGAACAGCCGATTCCTCCCGAGGACGAGACACCGCCGCCCGTCGCGGGCGAACGGCGGGAAGCCTCCGAGGCCGCGGACGCGGCGGCCCCCGCCGTGGGGCCGGCCTCCGAAGACGATCATCTGGACGGGCATGGCGAAGACCTGCCCGACGAGGAGGCGGATTTTTCCTGGCTCGACGCGGAGCTGCCGCCGGACGACGACGCCGCGCTCGAGACGTCCGAGCGGATCGACCCCGCCTTCGACGAGGCACCCGAACCCCGCACCGACGCGCCGCTCCCTTCCCCGCCCCAGCAGCCCGTCACCGCCCGCCCGCCGGTGGACCCCGAGGCCGGCTTTCGGCTTCGCGAACAGGCGACCCCGGCCGCGCCCGCCCCCGAAGTAACGGCGCCCTGGCTGCAACGCCTGCGCCAGGGGCTGTCGCGCTCGTCCAACCAGCTTTCCGGTTCGATCGGCTCGATCTTTACCAAGCGCCGCCTCGACGAGGAGACGCTGCAGGATTTCGAGGACGTGCTGATCCAGGCCGATCTCGGCGTCGAGACGGCGCTGCGCATCACCGACCGCTTGTCGGAAGGCCGCTTCGGCCGCGAGATCGCCAGTCAGGAAGTCCGCTCGATCCTTGCCGACGAAATCGAGAAAACGCTGGCGCCGGTGGCGATGCCGCTGGAGCTCGATCTGGAGAAGAAGCCGCACGTCATTCTCGTGGTCGGCGTCAACGGCACCGGCAAGACCACGACGATCGGCAAGCTGGCGGCGAAACTCAGCCGTGCCGGGCTCAAGGTGACGCTGTGCGCAGGCGACACGTTCCGGGCGGCGGCCGTCGAGCAGTTGAAGATCTGGGGCGAGCGCACCGGCTCCGAAGTCGTCGCCAAGGCGATCGGCGCCGATGCGGCGGGGCTGGCCTTCGAGGCCTATGACCGAGCGGTGGAGAATGATTCCGACGTCCTGATCATCGATACGGCCGGCCGGCTGCAGAACAAGAGCGAGCTGATGGCGGAACTGGAAAAGATCATCCGGGTGCTGGGCAAGCGCGAGCCGGACGCGCCGCACACGGTGCTGTTGACCCTCGACGCGACCACCGGCCAGAACGCCCTCAACCAGGTCGAGATCTTCAGGAATGTCGCCGGCGTCAACGGGCTGGTGATGACCAAGCTCGACGGCACGGCACGGGGCGGCATCCTCGTCGCCATCGCCGCCAAGCACAAGCTGCCGGTCTATTTCGTCGGCGTCGGCGAGGGCATCGACGATCTCGAACCGTTCAAGGCCAGGGACTTCGCCAGTGCCATCGCGGGGACGGCGCCGGCGACGCCCTGATGGGGCCAGCCAGCACTAAAGATCGGCAAGTTTCTGGTGGTTGCGGCCCGGCGGCCTATCATTTGCCGCGATCCCGCCCGATATGAGGGCGAACACGGAGTACCCATGACCGACCACATCATCGAAGAAGAACCGAATTCCCCCGACCGCAGGGAGATGAACCCGCTCCTGAAATTCGCGCTGGAGCTCGGGCCGCTCTTGGTCTTCTTCTTCGCCAATTCGCGCGGCGAGCAGATCGCCGACGCCTTCCCGGCGCTGCAGGAACTGGGCGGCCCGCTGTTCGTCGCGACGGCGCTGTTCATGGCGGCGATGGCGATCTCGCTGAGCGTCTCCTGGGCGATCACCCGGACGCTGCCGATCATGCCGCTGGTCTCCGGCGCGGTGGTGCTGGTCTTCGGCACGCTGACCCTGTGGCTGCAGGACGAGACCTTCATCAAGATGAAGCCGACCATCGTCAACGGCCTGTTCGCGGCTGTCCTCCTCGGCGGGCTCGTCTTCGGCAAATCGCTGCTCGGCTACGTCTTCGACCAGGCCTTCAAGCTCGACGCCGAGGGCTGGCGCAAGCTGACCTTTCGCTGGGGCCTGTTCTTCGTCTTCCTCGCCATCCTCAACGAGGTGGTCTGGCGATCGTTCTCGACGGATTTCTGGGTCGCTTTCAAGGTTTGGGGCACGATGCCGATCACCATCCTGTTCATGATGGCGCAGTTCCCGCTGATCAAGCGGCACGCGACCGAGCCACTGGTCAAGGAGCACGTAGCCGCGAAGAAGTGACGCCGCCCCCTGGGGGGCGCCGTGCGCCATTGCGATGCCGGATCACCATCCCGATATCGGAGCCAGCAGCAACAAGGATCCGATGTCATGGATGTGCAGAAGCTTCTCGGTGAATTTCTCGGCCAAGGTGAAAGCCGCCGGCAGGGTTACGGACAAGACCGGCGCGCCGGCGCCGGTCTCGGCGGCTCGAACACCGGGGGTTCCGTCGTCGATCAGATCGGCGGCATGTTGTCCGGCAAGGGCGGGTCGGCGCTGACCGGCGCGCTCGTCGGCGGCCTTGCGTCGAGCCTGTTTCGGGGCAAGGGCGTCCGCAAGCTCGGCAGTTCGGCCTTGAAACTCGGTGGCGCGGCGCTCGTGGCCGGCCTCGCCTACAAGGCCTATCAGAATTACCAGGCGAACAACGCTTCCGCCGGCGCGCTGCCGAACGCCGCGCCGACGCCGGTTTCCGGGGCGCAGCCCATCCCGGCTGGCGAAATACCCGCCCCCGAGGGCACCGCTTTCCTGCCGAAGGGCGAGGAGGACCGGCGGGCGGGCCTGATGCTGTCGGCGATGATCGCCGCGGCCAAGGCCGACGGCTATATCGACGCCGATGAACAGCAGGCGATCTTCGGGCGCATCGACGAACTCGGGCTGGACGCCGAGGAAAAAGGCTTCGTCATCGACGAGATGCGTCGGCCGCTGTCCGTAGGCGAACTCGCATCGCGCGCGACAAGCCCGGAAATCGCCATGGAAATCTACACCGCCTCGGTCCTCGCCATCGATCCGGACCACCCGGCCGAGCAAGCCTATCTCGATCATCTCGCGGCACGGCTGGAACTTCCGGCGGAGCTGACGGCGGAAATTCGCCGCACGGCGCGCGACGTGCAGGAATAGCCGTCAGAACTCGCCGGCCTTCAAGGTACGCCCATCGGGCATGATGTTGCCGGTGGCGCCATCGGGATTGCCGAACGGCACCGGCGGCGCCCCCGCTTCCGCCTCGCGGTCGTGGTTGAGCGCCCAGTGGACCGAGGGAAAGGCCAGTTCGTCCCACGGAATGACATCGAAGGCGAACAGATCCACGGCCTGGCTTTCCGGTCCCGCCGCGATGGTCGCCTCGGCGAGCCGCGCCCGGTAGATGAGCTGCACCTGGCTGATCCGCGGCACGGCGTAGACGGCGAGCAGCCGCTCGATCACGAGCGCCGCCTCGGCCTCCTCCCGCGCCTCGCGGCGGGCGCCGTCCTCGGGCGTCTCGTTCAATTCCAGATAGCCGGCCGGGATCGTCCAGAACCCCTTGCGCGGCTCGATCGCCCGCTTGCAAAGCAGGATCCTGCCGTCGTGGCGGACCACCGATCCGACGACGATCTTGCGGTTTTCGTAGGCGACGAAACCACATGTGTCGCAAATCTTGCGCGGCAGGGCGTCGTCTTCGGGCGTACGGAGGGAGAAGGAGGGCTCGGTCATTTGGTCACAGATGATCTCGGCGGTCGTTCGAACCGGCAACGCACGAAAGATCAGCTCGTCGGCGCCTTCTCGGCCGGCTTTCGCGCCAATACCGCTTCGATCGCCGGCATCAGACCGGTCTCAATGCTCTCGGGCGAGAACGGTCCCGTCTGCTTGTAGACGATCTCGCCGTCCGCGGTGACGAGGAAGGTTTCCGGGATACCATAGACGCCCCAGTCGATCGTCGCCGTGCCCTTGGGATCGACGCCGACCGCGTCATAGGGATTGCCGAGCGATTTCAGGAATTCGAGCGCGTTTTCCGGCTTGTCCTTGTAGTTGATCCCGACCATCCGGAAGCGGTCGTCCTCGGCGAGGTCCATCAGCAACGGATGCTCGACGCGGCAGGGCGCGCACCAGGAGGCGAAGACGTTGATGATGACCGGCCGGCTATCGCCAAAGCCTGTCAGATCGATACCCGGCATCGGTTGCCCGTCTTCTCCCACCAGCCCTTCCAGCGGCGGCAGCGTGGTCTGCGGGGCGGTCTTGCCGATCAGCACCGACGGGATGATCTGGGCGTTCTTTCCCGAAAGCAGCTGATAGAGGAAGATGGAGGCAAGCCCGCCGAACAGCAGCAGCGGCAGGAGAACCAGCCAGTTGCGCCGCGGCTTGGCGGGCGGGGATGGCGGCGGTGTTTCTTGCGCCGCGGCCGGCGCGGTCGGGATCGTCGTCTCGGTCGGCTCCTCGGTCATTGTGCCGTCCCTGTCGTCTCCGGAGCCGCTCCGCGACCGGCGGACCGCCGGCGAACGCCCCTTGCCTCGAGCGCCTTCAGGGCGCGCCGCTGCGCCCTGGCATCAAGGAAAACCCACAATGCCAGCCCGACCAGAGCCAGCGCCGAGACCCCATAGGCCGATGCGATAAAGCCGAAATAATTCATGACGTGTCCTCAGGCCTCGGCGTTGCGGGCTGCAAGCCGCGACAGCGCCGCGACGCGGCGGCGCAGCACCTCGGTGCGCATCGCCGTCAGATGCAGGGCGAAGAACAGCAGCGTAAAGCCGATCGCCGAGATCAGCAGCGGCGTCAAAAACACCGCCGGCATCGCCGGGCCGTCGGGGCGCAGCACGCTCGCCGGCTGATGCAGCGTGTTCCACCAGTCGACCGAGAACTTGATGATGGGAATGTTGACGAAGCCGACCAGAACGAGAATCGCCGCTGCCTTGGCGCTCTTGCCCGGATCGTCCAGCGCCCGGGTCAGCGCGATCAGCCCCAGATACATCAGAAACAGGATAAAGACCGAGGTGAGCCGGGCATCCCAGACCCACCAGGTGCCCCACATCGGCCGGCCCCAGATCGAACCGGTAATCAGCGACAGCGCCGTGAACACGGCGCCGATCGGCGCGGCGGCCTTCACCGCCACGTCGGCCAGCGGATGGCGCCAGACCAGGGTGCCGAGGGCCGACACGCTCATCACCGTCCAGGCCATCATCGCGATCCAGGCGAAGGGCACATGGATGAACATGATCTGCACGGTCGCGCCCTGCTGGTAATCCGGCGGCGCGGTGAAGCCGAGGAACAATCCCACGGCGAGCGCCAGCAGGGCCAGCGCGTAGAGCCAAGGCTGGATCTTGCCCGACAGCGCCAGGAAGCGGGTCGGGTTGGCGAGAATGGTCAAGCGCGACGGCTTGGCGGCGGACAGGTCGGTCATAAGCCTACTCTAGAAGTTCCCAGGGCGAGCGGCAAATAGACAATCGCATGATTTGGCGTCCCGCCATGGCTTGCCCGCCCGCTGTCAATCCGCGCTGGTTTTCAGCGCGGCACCGGCCGCGATCGGGCCCAGCGCTCCGAAGAACAAGGTCAAGGCGACGAGAATGAGGAAGGGCGGCAGAAACGGATCGGGATCGTTGACCGCGCCGTAGGTCGCCGAGACGCCGAAGATCAGCACCGGGATCGCCAGCGGCAGGACGAGGACCGAGACCAGAAGCCCGCCGCGCGGCAGCGCGACGGCGACGGCGGCCCCGACGGCGCCGATGAAGGTGATCGCGGGCGTGCCGGCGAGAAGCGTCGCCATGACCGCCCCGATCGCCACCGGCTCGAGGGCCAGGAAGAGGCCGAGAACCGGCGCGGCGAGGACCAGTGGCAGGCTGGAGGCGACCCAGAGCGCCAGGCATTTGGCGAGGACGACCAGCGGCATCGGCGTCGGCCCGGCGATCAGAAGATCGAGCGTTCCGTCGTCGCGGTCGGCCTGGAACAGCCGGTCGAGGGTCAGCAGCGCCGACAGCAGCGCGCCGATCCAAAGGATCGCCGGCCCGATGCGCGACAGAAGGTTGAGGTCGGGACCAATGCCGAACGGGATCGTCGCGACCACGGCGAGAAAGAAGATCACGCCGGTCATCGCCCCGCCGCCGCCGGAAAAGGCGAGCGCCAAGTCGCGGCGGAACAGCGCGATCACAACCAGCCCTCCGCAGCCGCGATCGCCGCCTCGTCGACGCCGCCGGATCGCTCGTCAGCGGCCGGCAGGCGGCGCGGCTCCAGCCGCAATTCGCGTACCGCCGCCATCCCCAACGGCTGGTGGGTCGCGGCGATAACGATGCCGCCATCGGCCAGATGCGCTTCCATCAACGCTCCGAATCGCTGCTGCGACGCGGCGTCGAGCGCCGATGTCGGCTCGTCGAGAATCCACACCGGCCGCTCGACCACGAGAAGTCGGGCGAGACTTGCGCGCCGCTGCTGGCCGGCCGACAGATAGGAAAACGGCAGATGCGCCAGATCGGGAAGGCCGATCGCCGCAAGCGCCGCCTCGATCGAACGCCCGCCGCCGCCGAGATAATCCCGCCAGAAGCTGAGATTGTCGCCAACACTGACGCCCGGCTTCATGGCGTTGCGGTGGCCGACATAATGAGCGATCTCGGCGACGGTCTGGGCCGGTTCGCCGTCGGGCGCTGTAGCGCCGGCCACGGTGACGCGGCCCGACAGCGGCCGCAGCAGCCCGGCCAGCGTACGCAGGAGCGTCGACTTGCCGGCACCGTTCGGACCGGTCACGACCAGCGCCTCGCCCGCATGAACGGCGAAATCCAGCGGCCCCGCAACGGTTTCACGGCCGCGCCCGACCGCCAGCCCGGCGGCATCGATCGTCAGCATGGCAAGCCGGCGCGATTCGCCGTCGCACGGTGTCGACCGAAGCCGAATGGCGTTCCGCGATGCGTCGGGGCGCTACTACCCGGCGCTTCGCCCTGTCTGCCCATCCCCACCATGACCGCCTTTTTCTCGCCGCGCCGGAAATTCCGCCTTCGGACTTAGATGCCCTTTATAGGCGTTGCAAACTTCGATATGAGGACTGCAACCACACCAGCGACCGGCGTGGAAACTCTTCAGCGCCGATCTCATGGCCCCGCCGGTACCGGCGAGCGCCGGGGCGGACAAGCGGAAATGGTCGTACCCGCATCTTCGAGCGCTTTTCCGCGGCGCTCAAGGCCGTTCGCCCTTCGGACTTCCATCCTGGTTCGAGAAGGAACGAAGCCATATGTCTCATGCATCCGACAGTTTCAAATGCCGCAAGACGCTTTCCGTCGCCGGCAAGGACTACGTTTATTATGATCTGAAGGAGGCCGAGAAGAACGGCCTGACCGGCGCGTCGCGCCTGCCCTTCTCCATGAAGGTGCTGCTCGAAAACCTCCTGCGCAACGAGGACGGCCGCACCGTGACGGCGGACGACATCCGCGCCGTCGCCAACTGGACCGAGGACAAGGGCAAGGCCGGTCACGAAATCGCCTACCGTCCGGCGCGCGTTCTGATGCAGGACTTCACCGGCGTTCCCGCCGTGGTCGATCTCGCCGCCATGCGCGACGCCACCAGGAATCTCGGCGCCGACCCGAAAAAGGTGAACCCGATGGTTCCCGTCGACCTGGTCATCGATCACTCGGTGATGGTCGATTTCTTCGGACGGAAGGATTCCTTCGAAAAGAACGTCGACGCCGAATATGGCCGCAATGGCGAACGCTATACCTTCCTGCGCTGGGGCTCGGAAGCCTTCGAGAACTTCCGCGTCGTGCCACCAGGCACCGGCATCTGCCATCAGGTCAATCTCGAATACCTCTCCCAGACGGTCTGGACTAAACAGGAGAACGGCGAGACCATCGCCTATCCGGATACGCTGGTCGGGACCGATTCCCACACCACCATGGTCAACGGCCTGTCGGTGCTCGGCTGGGGCGTCGGCGGTATTGAGGCCGAGGCGGCAATGCTCGGCCAGCCGATCTCCATGCTGATTCCCGAGGTCATCGGCTTCCGCGTCGAGGGCAAGCTGCCGGAAGGCACCACCGCCACCGATCTCGTCCTGACGGTTACCCAGATGCTGCGCGCGCATGGTGTCGTCGGCAAATTCGTCGAGTTCTTCGGCCCCGGCCTTTCCAACCTGACCCTCGAGGATCAGGCGACGATCGGCAACATGGCGCCCGAATACGGCGCGACCTGCGGCTTCTTCCCGATCGACAAGGACACCATCGCCTATCTGGAGGCGACCGGCCGCGACAAGGACCGCATCGCCCTCGTCGAGGCCTACGCCAAGGCCCAAGGCATGTACCGCGAGGACGGCATCGCCGACCCGGTGTTCACAGACACGCTCGAACTCGATCTGTCGACGGTCGTTCCCTCGCTCGCCGGACCAAAGCGCCCGCAGGACCGGGTCGCCCTGACCGAGGCGGCCGCGAAGTTCCATGACGCGCTGGCCGAGATCAGTGGAGGACGCAAGAAAAACGACACACCGAGCTCCGAGGGCGATTCACGCTACATGGACGAAGGCGCGACCGGTGTGAACGACGTGCCGCAGGATACCCGTCACGGCCAGACTCTCCACGCCGTGGAAGGCGTCGAACACGGGCTGTCGCACGGCGACGTGGTGATCGCCGCGATCACCTCCTGCACCAACACGTCGAATCCCAATGTGCTGGTCGCGGCCGGGCTTCTCGCCCGCAAGGCCCACGCAAAGGGCCTGACGGTGAAGCCCTGGGTCAAGACGTCGCTGGCGCCGGGGTCGCAGGTCGTCACCGAATATCTGGAGAAGGCCGGCCTGCAGTCGGATCTCGATGCGATGGGCTTCAACCTCGTCGGCTATGGCTGCACGACCTGCATCGGCAATTCCGGGCCGCTGCCGGAGCCGATCTCCGAGGCGATCAACGAGAACGACCTCGTCGCCTGCTCGGTGCTGTCCGGCAACCGCAACTTCGAGGGCCGGGTCAATCCCGATGTCCGGGCGAACTATCTCGCCTCGCCGCCGCTGGTGGTCGCCTATGCCATCGCCGGCTCGATGTTCGTCGACATCACCAAGGACGCGCTCGGCCAGGACAAGGACGGCAACGACGTCTTCCTCAAGGATATCTGGCCAACCACCCAGGAGATCGCCGAGATCGTCCGCGAGACGGTGACGCGCGAGATGTTCGAAAACCGCTATGCGGACGTCTTCAAGGGCGATGAACACTGGCAGAAGATCGCCGTGTCCGGCGGCCTGACCTACGATTGGGACGACCGTTCCACCTATGTCCAGAACCCGCCTTATTTCGAGGGAATGACCCAGGAGCCGGAGGCGGTGGAAGACGTCAGGGGCGCCCGGATCCTCGGCCTGTTCAAGGATTCGATCACCACCGACCACATTTCCCCGGCCGGCTCGATCAAGAAGGACGGTCCCGCCGGCGACTATCTGGTCAGCCATCAGGTGCGCCCGGTCGACTTCAACTCCTATGGCGCACGGCGCGGCAACCACCAGGTGATGATGCGGGGCACATTCGCCAACATCCGTATCAAGAACCAGATGGTGCCGGGCGTCGAGGGCGGCGTGACCATCCATCACCCGTCGGGTGTCGAGATGCCGATCTACGACGCGGCGATGAAATACAAGGACGAGGGCGTGCCGCTCGTCGTCTTCGCCGGCAAGGAATACGGCACCGGTTCGTCCCGCGACTGGGCGGCCAAGGGAACCGTGCTTCTCGGCGTGAAGGCGGTGATCGCGGAAAGCTTCGAGCGCATCCACCGTTCCAACCTCGTCGGAATGGGCGTTGTTCCCTTCGTCTTCGCTGAGACAGGAACGTCCTGGGAATCGCTCGGCCTGAAGGGCGACGAGAAGGTCACCATCGAAGGGCTCGCCGACGTCAAGCCGCGTGAGATCATGGACGCGACGATCGAGGCGGCCGACGGTTCGACCCGGACGATCAAGCTGCAGGTTCGCATCGATACGCTCGATGAGCTGGAATACTACAAGAACGGCGGCATCCTGCAGTACGTTCTGCGCCGGCTGGCGGCCTGATCCCAGACACCAGCCCCGCCGGCTGATCACGATCACCGACGCCGCCGCGCATCCCGCCGGCGGCGTCGCGCATTTGGCCGACCGATCAATGACTTGTCATTCGCAATTGACTGGCAGACAACGCTTCCGCTCGCTAGGGTGCGATCGATGACGCAACCCCATGCAAAAGCGCTGCAGAGAGCGGGCGATCCGTGGCCGGCGGACGGGCCGACAGGCTTGTCCGGAGCGGTCTCGTGACCGTCCCTCGCCCTCTCGCGCGGCTTTTCGCGATCTTCGCCCTATTGGTGTCCTTTCTGCCTCTGAGCGGGGCCGGAGCCGAGGAGTCCAAAGCCGAGCCGATTACCCAGGTCCTTGAATTGTTCACCAGCCAGGGCTGTTCGTCCTGCCCACCGGCGGATCGCCTCCTGACCAAGCTGGCCAAGGAACCGGGTGTTCTCGCGCTGGGCTATCACGTCGACTATTGGGACTACATCGGCTGGCGCGATGTTTTCGGTTCTCCTGAAAACACCGAGCGGCAGCGAGCCTACGCGCAGGCCTTCGCTACCACCACGATCTACACCCCGCAAATGGTCGTGAACGGCCGTAAGGGTGTCGTCGGTTCGCACGAGGCCAAGATCCGCAAGCTGATGCGGACGACCGCGCTCCCGCAAGGGGGAAGCACGCCGAAGGTTGCGCTGAGTGTCGAGGGCGACCGGCTGCACATCACCGCCGACGCCGGCGAACTGGATCCGGACGCACCGGCGCCGGTACTCATGCTGGTCACCTTCGACGACGAAACCATCACGACGATCGAGCGCGGCGAAAACAGCGGCCGCACCATCGTCAATACCCGCCCGGTCCGCGACTGGCGCATTCTCGGCATGGCTTCGGGGGAACCGATGGATATCGACCTGCCCTTCGCGTCGCTGCTGAAGCGTGGCGAACCGAGCGGGGGGGGCTGCGCGGTGATCCTTCAAGCCGTGACGGCAGATGGAATACCGGGACCGATCCTCGCCGCGGCCCAGATGGAATTCGCCGATCCCTGACGCGGCCAGGTCGCGGCCGGTCAACCATCCGGCCTGCGTTTATCGTCAAATGGACATTGGGCGTTGTCAGCCTTTGAAACGATTTTGCCCGCGGCCCGTTTTCATGCCACCATGCCGACATGTTGCGGCTTTGTCCGCGGCGAAGCATCGGACGAGGGGCGGCCTTGACGGATTTTGGATCGAATGGAGACGCTGCGGGCAATCTCCTCGCCTTTCCCCGTCAAAATTCCAGTTGTTTTTCCATCGTCTCGTTCGACCGGCGCGAACTATCCGAAATTCTGAAGATCTATGGGCGCATGGTCGCCGCCGGCGAATGGCGGGACTACGCCATTGACACATTGAAGGACCGGGCGGTGTTCTCGGTCTTTCGCCGGGCGAGCGAAATGCCGCTCTATCGGGTGGAGAAGAATCCGAAGCTCGCGCGCAAGCAGGGGGCCTATCAGGTCGTGGCCGCCGGCGGTCTCGTGATGAAGCGAGGCCATGACCTGGGCGCCGTCCTGCGTGTCTTCGACAAGGGACTGAAGCTGGCGGAGAACGGTTGATGCCGCCGCCGCGGGCTGGACGCTATCCGCCGCTGGAAACGCGCGGGCGGTCGAGTCCATCGCCGGCTACACAGATTTGTCCCGCCCGCGGCTCCGGGAAGGGATCGCCGTATCGGCCTTCGCGTTGCTGCAGACCAGGGACGGGTGAGGGCGAATGACGAAAATCGAGACAGAGAGCGCCGAGCAGCAAGGCAAAGGTCAGGGACGACACGCCGAACGGCCCCGCGAGATTCCTGTCGCCGGCTGGAAGAGTATCCTGTGGCGGGTCTACGAGGAGATGAGCGACGACCGTGTGACCCTCGTCGCCGCCGGCGTGACCTACTATCTGCTGCTCGCCATGGTCCCGGGCCTTGCCGCCTTCGTTTCGCTCTACGGACTTTTTGCCGATCCCTCGACGGTGAGCGATCATCTTGCGCAGCTGCGCGCCTTCATCCCCGGCGGCGGAATGGATGTTCTGGAGTCGCAACTGAAACGACTTGCATCGAAGGGCGACACCACGCTCGGGCTGTCGCTGGTCATCTCCTTGGCGATCTCGCTGTGGAGCGCCAATGCCGGAGTCAAGTCGCTGTTCGAGGCAATGAACGTCGCCTATGACGAAAGGGAAAGCCGTTCCTTCATCAAGCTCAACATCGTCTCGCTCGGCTTTACCCTCTGCCTGATCGTCGCGGCGCTGCTGATGATCGGCCTCGCCGTCGTTCTGCCAATCCTGCTCGGCTATCTCGGCCTGGGCAAAGGGCTGGAATGGCTGATCTCCGGTCTCAGCCTCCTCCTGATGATCGTGGTGCTCTCGCTCGGTATCGCCGCCCTCTATCGCTGGGGCCCCGACCGGGCAAACGCGAAATGGCGGTGGATCACGCCAGGTGCCATCCTGACCCTCGTGGTCACCGCGATCGTGTCCTTGCTGTTTTCCTGGTACACCGCCAATTTCGGCTCGTACGACGCCACATACGGTTCACTCGGCGCGATGATCGGTTTCATGACCTGGATCTGGCTGACGATGATCATTCTCTTCGTCGGCGGCGAGGTGAATTCGGAGATGGAACACCAGACCGCCCGGGACACCACGACCGGGCAGCCGCAGCCCTTGGGCGAGCGCGGCGCCGCCATGGCCGACAGGGTGGCGGGAGGCCCATCCGGCGCCGACGCCGCCAGTCGTCGGCATGCGGCAGGGGCGCGAGGCGGGGAAAGCCCCGAGGCCCGAAGACGGCGCGAGGGATTGTCGGTCGGCAAGCTCGCTGTCGCGCTGCCGGCCGCGCTCTTACTGACCTTTCTCGAGCGCCGGTCGAAACGGGGCGGGTCGAAGCCCTGACGATGCGCTATCGATCGTATAGCGTACCGGGGTAGCGCGTTTCGTCGGGTGGCGTCGAACCGCCGGCGCCGAGGTGCATCTGCATGAATACGGTATCGATCCAGCGGCCGAATTTGAAGCCGGACTGTTCGAAGACGCCGATCATGCGAAAGCCGGCCCGCTCGTGCAGCCGAATGGACGGGGCGTGGTCAGACCCGCCGATGACGGCGATCATCTGCCGGAAACCACTCTCGGCCGACAGTTCCAGCAAGCGGGTCAGAAGTTCGGTGCCGGTACCGCTACCCTTGGCCTGTGGTGCGACATAGACCGAATCCTCCACCGACCACCGATAGGCGGGTCGGGCGCGGAAGGCGTTCGCATAGGCATATCCAAGGACGATACCGTGGGCGTCCTCGGCGATGATAAAGGGATAGCCCTGACCGGTTATCGCGGTGAAGCGCGCCGCCATTTCCGCTTCGTCCGGCGGTACGATTTCGAAGGTCGCGGTACCGTGCAACACCGCGTCCTCGTAGATCGATCTGATCGCGGGGACGTCTTCGATACGGGCGGGTCGGATCGTATGAGCGCTCATCGGCGGGCAGGCCCAAGGTTGATTGCGATCTGGATGTCGCAAAAGCGGGAACAAAAGAAAAGGGCGGCCCGCAAGCCGCCCCGCTCCATTCATTCGATCCTGCCTTCGACTACTATTCGCGGTTGCCGAACAGCTGCAACAGGAACAGGAACATGTTGAGGAAGTCGAGATAGAGGCGCAGCGCGCCCATGACCGCCTTGCGGCCCATCACCGCCGAGCCGTCGCCCTCATAGTACATTTCCTTGATCTGCTGCGTATCGTAGGCGGTCAGGCCAGCGAACACCAGAACGCCGATCACCGAAATGGCGAACTGCAGCGCTGGCGAGGCCAGGAAGATATTGACCACCATCGCGATGACGATGCCGATCACGCCCATGAACAGGAACGAGCCCCAGCCCGAAATGTCCCGCTTGGTGGTATAGCCCCACAACGACAGAGCACCGAAGGAGGCAGCGGTGATGAAGAACACCTGGGTGATCGACTCGCCTGTGTAGACGGCGAAGATCGAGGCCAGGGAGACACCGACCATCGCCGCGTAGCTCCAGAACGCCGCCTGGGCGGCTGCGACGCTCATTTTATGGACGCGAAACGACAGGAAGAAGACCATGCCGAGCGGGGCAAGCATCACAATCCACTTGAGCGGCGTGTTGAAGAGCGTGTTTCCGAGCTGCGTCAGCCCCACGACCTGACCGGCGTCGTTCGTCACGAAGGACAACATGTACAAGGCATAGGCCGCGACGCCGGTGATAGCCACACCCCCGGCCATCAGATTGTAGACCTTCAGCATATAGGAGCGGAGGCCCTGGTCGATATCCGCTCTGGTACCGGCTGCTGGCACGGTGCGAGCGCCGGCGTTCCGATATTCCGCCATGTAAGAATTCCTTTCTGCGTGTCCCGTCCGGTGTCCGCGCGCCGCGATTTCAGTCGGCACGAAGAGGCGCCGCTGGCGGGACGCCCAGCGATCCTGCGCATAATATGCGGATCGTCGCGTTCGCGCACAAGCCTCCGCTGGCCCGGAACGACAAAATGCCGCTCGATCAGGGTTAATTTTATGCAGAGATCGCCCCGCTTATCGGCGCGAGGCGCCTCAGGCCGCTCCCGTTACAGATTGCGGAGCACCGGCGCCGCCTTCTGCCCGAGGACGCGCCATGTGCCGGTGAGGCCGATACCGACGGTCAGCACCAGCGCGACGACCAGCGTCGTCAGCGCCACGGTCCAGTCGAAGACGTAGGGCAGCTGCATGATCCGCACGACGACGAACCAGGCGGCGAGAGCGCCCGCCCCGACCGCGAAGACACCCGTCGCAAGCCCCAGCAACACATACTCGGTGGTGAAGGCGCGAATCAGGGTCAGCCGCGTGGCGCCTAGCGTCTTCAGGACGACGGCATCGTGAACGCGGCTGCGGTTGCCGGCGGCCAACGCGCCGGACAGAACAAGCACGGAAGCGATCAGCGCAACCGCCGCGGCTACCCGGATGGCAAGCGCGAGTTGCGCGATCAACCCGTTGACCGCGTCGAGCGCTTCCTTCACCCGCACCGTCGTCACCGCCGGATAGGCATTGGTGACTCCGTTGATCAGCGCCTTTTCCGCCGCCTCGCCGTCCTGCGGCATCGACAGTGTCGCCAGCCAGGAATGCGGCGCGCCGGCAAAAGCGTTGGGCGAGAACACCATGACAAAGTTGATCGACAGGGACTCCCATTCCACGGCGCGGAAATTCGCGATCCGGGCGGTGATGTTGCGGCCAAGAACGTTGACGGTCAGCGTGTCGCCGAGCTTCAGGCCGAGTTCCCCGCCCTCCTCCGCCGAGAAGGAAATCAGCGGCTCGCCCGAATAGTCTTCCGGCCACCACTCGCCCTCGGTCAGGCTGGAATTCTCTGGAATTGTCGGCGAATAGGTCAAGCCCCGGTCGCCCCGCAGGACCCAGCCGCCCTCGGCGGGAATGTCCATCGTGGCGACATCCTGGCCGTTCAGCACCGTGATTCGCCCCCGCAGCATCGGCGCGGCATTAAGGGACGAACCCGGCGCCAGCGAATCGATGGTCTGGCGAAAGCCGTCGATCTGGTCGTTCTGAATGTCGACGAAAAAGAAGTCCGGCGCCCGCGAAGCCATTCCCGTGCCGATCTCCTGGCGCAGATCGTAGTCGATCGTCGCCAGCGTCACCAGTAGCGTCAGACCGAGGCCGAGCGACAGCACCACCGACGAGGTCAGTGCGCCCGGCCGGTGGATGTTACCGATCGCCAGGCGCAGCGGCGTCGAGCGGACACGCGGCGCCCGTGCCGCGAGCCACTGCACCGCGATCGCGACGCCGCGTAGAATCACGAAGGCCGCCGCCGTGCCCACGAGGAAGATCAGCGCCACTCGCCGGTCGCCGGCCATCACCAGCGCCAGCGCGGAAATGACGAGAGCAAGGCCGAGCGCCGTGCCGAGATAGGCCCAGCGCATCCGGTAGCCGCCCGTGGCGCCAGCTTCCCGGAACAGGGCCGTCGCGCCGACATCGCGGGTGCGCCCGAGCGGCAGCAGCGCGAAGGCCAGCGCCGTCAGCCCGCCGAAGACGGCCGCAATCGCCAGCGCCCCCGGATAGACGGACGCCTCGGCCGCGATCGGAACGACGCTTTCAAGGAAGCGAGCGGTCGCGAAGGGCGCGATCGCCCCGAGGACGAGGCCGAGGATTATGCCGACACCGGCCAGGAGCATGATCTGGATCAGATAGACCGTGACGACGAAGCCGCCGCCGGCACCCAGGCTCTTGAAGGTCGCGATCACCCCGCGCTTGGAATCGAGATAGGCGTTGACGGCGTTGGCCACGCCAACCCCCCCGACGATGAGAGCGGTCAGGCCGACCAACGTGAGGAACTGCGAGAAACGCTCGATATTGCGCTGGAGCGAGGGGGCGGCATCCGCCGAGGTGCGGATGTTGAAGCCGGATTCGGGAAAGCGCTCTTTTGCCCGCGCCGCGATCGCGGCAGCATCGCCGCCATTCGGCAGACGGATCTTGTAGTCGTATTCGACCAGGCTTCCCGGCTGGATCAGGCCGGTCGCCGCCAGCCCGTCGAGCGACAGCAGCAGCCGCGGCGCGAAGTTGAATCGGCCGGACAAGACATCGGGCTCGCGCTCGAGCACAGCGCGCAGTTCGATTTCCGCATCGCCGAGCTTGATGGTCTGGCCGGGCTCGATGCCCAATCGATCGTACAATTCCGACGCGGCGACCGCGCCGAACCGACCATTTCGTTCGCCCAGAAGATCGCTAAGGGGCAGATCGGGCCGGGTTTCGACAGCCCCGTAGAGCGGATAGGCACCGTCCACCGCCTTCACCTCGGCCAGCGACCGTCCCGAGGTCGGCTAGATACGCGGCTTCCTCCGCCGTCGCCTGGCGCTGGACAAGGGCGAAGCGGAGGTCGCCGCCGAGGATCGAGCGTCCCTGTTCGGCGATGCCGGTGGTCATCATCGTCGCGACGGAATTCACTGCCGCGATGGAGGCCACGCCGAGCGTGATGCAGGCGAGAAAAATGTAGAAGCCGGACAGGCCGCCGCGCATCTCGCGCAGCGCGAAACGCAAGGCCAGCTTGAGATTGCCACGCCCGTTCGTCGGCTTCGGCCGGGTGGCGGCGGCAATCCCGGCCGTGGTCTCGATCGCACTCATACTGCGGCACCGACGAGCGCGGGATCGGCGTTGGCGCCAGCGGTCTCGATCATCGCCATGCGGTCGTCATGAATGACGCCCGAACGCACGGCGACCTCGCGGCCGCAGCGATGCGCCAGCGCCGGATCGTGGGTGACCAGCACGAGCGTCATGGCCCGCCGCTCGCATTCGGCGAACAACAGATCGGCCACCTGCCGTCCGGTTTCCTGATCGAGATTGCCGGTGGGCTCGTCGGCGATCAAAATCGCCGGTTGCGGAGCCAGAGCCCTCGCCAGCGCGACGCGCTGCTGTTCGCCGCCCGACAATTCGCCCGGATAATGGGTGATGCGGTCGGCGAGGCCCACATTCGACAGTTCCCGCTCGGCGCGTTCGAAGGCATCGTCATGGCCCGCGAGTTCCAGCGGCACGGCGACGTTTTCCAGCGCCGTCATGTTGGGAATCAGGTGGAACGACTGGAAGACGATGCCGATATTGCGGCCGCGGAACGCGGCAAGCTCGTCCTCGCTGAGACCGCCGAGCGGCTGACCGGCGATTTCGACGAAGCCCTCGTCGGCCCGCTCCAGGCCGGCGACCACCATCAATAGCGTCGACTTGCCGGAACCGGACGGACCGACGATGCCGACGGATTCGCCGCGATCGACGGCAAGATCGACATCCTTCAGAACATGGACGGCGCTACGCCCACTTCCCAGCGTGAGATGAACGTTTCGTAACCGGATCGCTGGTTCCGCCAAGGTCGCCGGCTCCTATATTCAAAAACTCGGACGCCCTCCAACGGGGCCAGCGCTATATGGGTGTATGATGCAACGCTTCCAACCGATCCTCGTGGTGCTGACATTCTTGTCATGGCTGATGTTGCCGTCGGCTTCGAGCGCCCAGCAGGCCGCGCGGGGGGCGACCGATGGCAAGCCGCTTCACGTCGTCGCATTCGGCGACAGCCTCGTCGCCGGCTACGGCGTCGGCCCCGGCGAGGCGTTTCCCCAGCAGTTGCAGGCCGCCCTGCGGGATCGGGGATACCACGTCGAGGTGACCAACGCCGGCGCCTCAGGCGATACGTCGAGCGGCGGGCTTGCCCGGCTCGACTGGTCGGTGCCGGAAAACGCCGACCTCGTCATCGTCGAACTCGGCGCCAACGACGCGCTGCGCGGAATTTCTCCCGCGATCACGCAAAAGAACCTCGACCAGATCGTGCGAACGCTGACCGATCGCGGCCAGGCTGTCATCCTGGCGGGCATGGTCGCACCGCCCAATATGGGATCCGACTACGCATCGGCTTTCAATCCGATCTATTCCGGCCTCGCCGAAAAATACCCCGTCGCGTTCTATCCGTTCTTTCTCGACGGCGTGGCAGCCCAGCCCGAGCTCAATCAGGACGATGCCATGCACCCGAACAGGGACGGCGTCGCCACCATCGTGAACAGGATGCTGCCGCTGATCACCGAAACGATTGATTCGCTCAGTGAGCGGCGGACGTCGGCCCAAAACTCGCCGCCAGACGCCGCAGCGGCTCGGTGAAGTATCGCAGGCGCCGCCCGCGCTCCTCGATCATGGCGAACACATAGGCCTCGCTCTCATCCGCCCATTCCCGGGCTAGGCTCTTCGCGTCCGCGTAAGGCCGCACGATCTCCGCCGTCACATCGCCGGCGAGGAAACTGAGATCCGCGCCGTGTTTGGCGGCGATCGCCTGCATGCGGCGGTTCTCTCGCAGGCAGGTCAGGAAAATCCGGCGAACGCCGCGATTGCGGGCGGCGGCGACCAGGCGGCCGAAAAGGCGATCCCCGTGACCGCGTCCCTGGAATTCGGGCTCGATCGAAAACGCGCCTTCGGCTTCATCGCGCGACCCGGTCAAGAACCGCAATTCCGCGGCACCGCGCAACTCGCCGTTGACGAACAGGCCCTTCACCAGCGAGTCAGGGCCGAGGGCCAGCTCGGCATAGCGAGCCAGGAACGTGTCGTTGACGGAATTGCCGAAGCGCAGGCGCCGGGTTTCGCCGGGAAGCCGCTGGAGATGACGAAGGAACAGATCGGTTTCGTGGGCGTGGAGCCGGCGCACGTGAACGGGGGACAAAGGCCCCGCCGCCACGTCGGGGCGAGCATCCTTTCCTCTGTCGGCATTATCGGCGGAAACGAAATCCGTGACGATGGGCATGGGTCATTGCCTTTGTTCAGCCTCCCAGCGACGCCCTCCGTAAGGCCAACATAATTGTGTATTGCGTCGCAAACAACGGCGAAGGGCGGCATGCAAGGCTGCCCTGTCCTTGAAACATGGCTCGCGAGGTGAAAGTCTTTTCGCGACGGCAACGACGCACGGAAGGACATCCGATGCCCCGACTGTTCACCGCCCTCGAAATCCCCCAGGATATCGCCCTCTCGCTCTCCTTTCTCCGCGGGGGCCTGCCGTCGGCCCGCTGGATCGATCCGCAGAACTATCATCTGACCCTGCGGTTCATCGGCGACGTCGAATCACGGCTTGCGGACGAGATCGTTGCTTCGCTCGACCGGGTCGACCGGCCGGCCTTCTCTCTCGCGCTGAGCGGGGTGGCAGCCTTCGGAACACGCAAGCCGCACTCGATCTACGCCGGCGTCGAGGCATCGCCCGAGCTTTGCGAGCTGCAGGCTGAAATCGAGCGCATCTGCAGACGCCTCGGCCTTCCCGCCGACCAACGCAAATTTGTCCCGCATGTGACGCTGGCACGGTTGCGGCAGCCGAAATCGGCGGAAGTCGCGCATTTTCTCGCCACGCGCGGCGACTTCCGCACGCCGCCGTTCCCGGCCGAGCGATTCGGCCTCTATTCGGCGCGGGATTCGGTCGGCGGCGGCCCTTATGTGCTGGAGGAGGCGTTTTCGCTGCGCACGAGAACCCATTCGGCGAAACGGCTCGCCCGACCGGGTTCGGGAGATCACGCGCACCGGCTGACCAGGTCGGCGCGGCCTGCCGCCAGTATGGCCATGAACCGGACCTCTTGAGGCCGCGGCGGTCATGGACCATCTAACCTCCTGACATTGGAGGACGCGATGGCACTAGACACACCGAAGGTCGGCGAAATTTTGACACCCGGTTCCAGCGAGGAACAGGCGCGGCAGGAAGAACGGGTCCGCGCGTCTTTTTTCCAGACCGTCCGTCGCGCGTTGCGATCGGTGCCGTTCATGGAAGACGTGGTCGCGGCTTATTACTGCGCGCTCGACCCGCAGACGCCGGCCGCCAGCCGCGGCATCCTGCTTGCCGCGCTGGCCTATTTCGTCCTGCCGATGGATGTGGTGCCCGATTTCATTCTCGGCCTCGGCTTTACCGATGACATCGCGGTGCTTTGGGCCGCGTTCCGGGCGGTTCGCCAGAACATTCGGCCGCGGCATTACCAGCGGGCCCGCGAGACGCTTGGCGAAATGGACCGCTAGCGCGGGCAACCGGGGGGAGCATCGTTCCGGCCTCACTCCGCCCTTCCCCTTACCATTCCGTAACAACGGCTTGGCATGGCTCGCCAAATTGTCGCCCGATTCGTTCCATCATTCACATTGCGGGGGCCGGGCTTTGGTGAAGCGGGACGCCTAAAGCCGGTTTCTGCCAGACGAAGCGCCGTACCGTGGAGACGGTTCAATAGTTTATCTCGGCTTTCGTTCTTCGTTAACCGACGATAAACGGCCTCGGCGCTATTCTGTAGCGTATCATCGCTTCCGGCGTCTTGCCGGCCTCGGCCTCGACCGTGGGAAACATACGAACACGCACCGAACGAGCGGGGAAACATGAACCTCAAGAACGTCCTGACGGCCACGGCGGCCATTCTGATCTTCTCGAGCGCGGCCGGCGCGGCCCAGACCCCGACGCGCATGAGCCAATTCAACGCCTGGGGCACCTACTCCTACGCCGGCACCGACGGCAAGGTCTGCTACATCCTGTCGACGCCGACCAAGATGGAGCCGGCGAACGTCGATCACGGCGACATCTTCTTCCTGATTTCGCAGAAGCCGGGCCAGGGCGTCTCTTACGAGCCGCAAGCGGTGATGGGCTACACCCTCAAGGAAGGCTCCAAGGTCACGATCGACGTCGACGGCAAGGATTATTCGATGTTCGTCAAGGGCGAGTCGGCGTGGATGGAGAACGCCGCGGAGGAACCACAGCTGGTCGCCAATCTGCGCGCCGGCAAGGCGATGACGGTGGATGCCGTATCGCAACGCGGAACCCAGACGAGCTACACATTCTCGCTGTCGGGCGTCACTGCCGCGCTGAAGTCGATCAACGACTGCAAATAGGTTTCTGGCGGCGCCTGACTCGCTCCGACCAGCAATCTCTCGCGAACGCCGGGCCGCCCCCGGCGTTTCGCCGTTTGGGCCCGGCGTTCTCGCCAAACCTTGCGCAAATGGCCGGAAAGGGTCATTTGAAGGGCAATTCCTGTTCATGACCGATGTTTCGCCGGTAGCCACTGGCCGAGGATATGATGCCCGTTTCGCTCGATCTCGCCTCTCCAGCCAACCGCCCGCGCCCTCTGGCGAAGGTTTCGCCGGTCGATGGCGGCGAAAAGCCATCGCTTATCGGCCTCGATCGCGACGCTCTCGCCGAAGCGCTGCGCTCGGTCGGCGTGCCTGAAAGGCAGCTGCGCATGCGCGTCGCCCAGCTCTGGCATTGGCTCTATGTGCGCGGGGTGGCCGATTTCGGCCAGATGGCGAATGTCGCCGGAGATCTGCGCAACGCGCTCGCCGACACCTATTCGATCGCCCGGCCGGAGGTCGTCGAAGAGCAGGTCTCAGTCGATGGCACCCGCAAATGGCTGTTCCGCTTTCCGGCGAAAGGCGCCGGCCGTCCGGTCGAGATCGAGACGGTCTACATTCCCGAAGAGGGTCGCGGCACGCTCTGCGTCTCCTCCCAGGTCGGCTGCACGTTGACCTGCACTTTCTGCCATACCGGCACCCAGCGGCTGGTCCGAAACCTTACGCCGGACGAGATCGTCGGGCAGATTCTCGTGGCCCGCGAACGGCTTGGCGATTTTCCCGACGCCGCGACGCCGGCCGGCGCGATCGTGCCCTCCGACGGCCGTCTCGTTTCCAATGTCGTGATGATGGGCATGGGCGAACCGCTCTACAATTTTGACAATGTCCGCGAGGCGCTGGCCGTCGCCACCGACGGCGAGGGTCTGTCGCTGTCGCGGCGGCGTGTCACCCTGTCGACCTCCGGCGTGGTCCCGATGATCCCGCGGACCGGCGAGGAAATGGGCGTGATGCTGGCCATATCGCTGCATGCGGTGCGCGACGAACTGCGCGACGAACTGGTGCCGATCAACAAGAAATATCCGCTGAAGGACCTGCTCGACGCCTGCCGCGCCTATCCGGGTGTGTCCAATGCCCGGCGCATCACCTTCGAATACGTGATGCTGAAGGACGTCAACGATTCGATGGCGGACGCGAAGGAATTGGTCCGTATCCTCAAGGGCATTCCGGCGAAGATCAATCTGATCCCGTTCAATCCCTGGCCGGGGACGTTCTACGAGTGTTCCGACTGGGACCAGATCGAGCGCTTCGCCGATTATGTGAACCAGGCCGGCTATGCCTCGCCCATCCGAACACCGCGCGGGCGCGACATCTTCGCCGCCTGCGGCCAGCTGAAATCGGAATCCGAGCGGATGAAGAAGAGCGATCGGGTGAAGCTCGAAACAGCGCGAATTTCGGAACTCGCAGCCCACTAAGGGCAGAGCACGGCACCGAGACGCGCTATCAAAGGAACCCTCTTCGTCGAATGACCGCCGTTCTCCGCTTTCTGTTCGTGATTCCGTTCGGCTTCGTCGCGGCCTGCATGACGGCGGCCTTCGCGATGCTGTGGCCGTTTCTGAACGTTCCGGCCGGAATGGGAGCGAGCGACCCGGTCTTCCTGTTCCACACCGTCGTCGCCTTTCTCGCCCAATCGGCGCAGATCGGCTCGGTAGTCCTGCTGCCGTGGGCATTGTTCATGGTGGCGAGCGAACTCTTCGGGCTTTCGTCGATCCTCCTGCATCTCGCCGCCGGCCTCATCGGGGCCGGCGCGATCCTCGTCACCGCCTACGGGAACGATCTGCCGCATGCGAGCGTCCAGACCGCGATCGTCGTCGCGGCGCTATCGTTCACGCTGATCTACTGGATCGTTGCCGGACGCAGCGCCGGCCGATGGCGCCGCGGCTCCGGTCCCACGGCGTCGGCCGCCGAACCCACAATCAAAGGATAAGACTCATGGCCCGCCGCCCGACCAATCCCCGCGACGCCGCCGAAGCGGCCTTCAAATCCGCGACGGCGCCCGAGCGCGTCAAGGAAGCACCCCCTGCCATCCCGCATGGCCGCGAGCAGGTGTCGCTGCGCATCGATCGCGACGTGCTGGCTCACTTCCAGGAGGAAGGCCCCGGCTGGCAGGACCGGATCAACGCGGCGCTGCGGAGATCGGCCGGGCTGTAAACCGACAAGCCCGGTCGGGCTCGATGCGGCAGGGTCACCGCGCCTTGTTTACTGGGCATGGCGCCGTAGATCTTCCCGATGATCACGATCCATCACCTCAACAACTCCCGTTCGCAGCGGGTTCTCTGGCTGCTTGAGGAGCTCGGCGTTGCCTATGCGGTGCAGCACTACGAGCGCGGCAAGGATATGCAGGCGCCGAAAGAGCTCAAGGCGATTCACCCGCTCGGCAAATCGCCGGTGTTGACCGAGGACGGCCGGACCATCGCCGAGACCGCAGCCATCGTCGAATACATTCTTGCCACACACGGCGATGGACGGCTGATGCCGCCCCACGGAACCGACGACTACTGGAACGCCCGCCACTTCTTGCACTACGCCGAAGGCTCGGCGATGCCGCCCTTGTTCCTGATGCTGGTGCTGCAGATGATCCCGGAACGGGCACCGTTCTTCCTCAGGCCGATCCTCAAGACGTCGTTGGCCAAGGTCGACGATATGCTGGTGCGGCCCCAAATCGCGCTGCATCTCGACCATTGGGAGAAGGCGATCGGCGACAGCGGCTGGTTCGCCGGGCCGGAGCTTTCCATCGCCGACATCATGATGAGCTTTCCGGTCGAGGCGGCCGGCCACCGCTTCGGCTATGACGACCGCCGGAAGCTGCGCGACTTCCTGTTGCGCATCCACGACCGCCCCGCCTATCGCCGCGGCCTCAAGCGCGGCGGCCCCTACGCCTACGCCTGAGCGCGGTCAGCGCCCCTGCGTCAAGAGAATCCGCACCGCGAAGGCCGAAAACACGCTGGCGAACAGCCAGTCGATCGCCCGCATCACCTTCGGACGCCGCTTCAACGCGGCGGCGAAGCGGTCGGCGGCGAGAATCATCAGGCTCGTCATCGGCACCGCCAATACGATGAAGAACAGGCCGAGGAAAAACAGCTTGCCGGTGACGTCGGCATCCCTCGCAGAGACGAATTGCGGCAGGAAGGTCACGAAGAACAGGATGATCTTCGGGTTCAGCAGATTGATGCCGAGGCCGGTCAGCCAGTTCGAGGCGAGACTATGCGGGCGTCCCGCCGCCTTGCCGTCGAGCTTGAAGGTCGAGCCGCCGCGGATCGCCTGGATCGCGAGATAGACGAGATAGCCGGCGCCGACGATCTTCAGCGCCAGGAACGCCTGCGGCGAGGCGGCGATCAGGGCGGAAATACCGAAGGCGGCCAGGCTGGTGTGCACGACGATGCCCGACGCCGCGCCGAGCATCGCGGCGAACCCGGCCGCCCGGCCCTCGGACAGCGTGCGGCCTAAGAACAGCGTCATGTCCGGCCCCGGCGTGATGGTCAGCACGAAGGCGGCCAGCGTAAAGGCCAGAAGCGTCGGAAGGTCGGGGAGGAAGGTCATGTCACATGCCTCGTTTCAATGCCGTCGGTCTCCGAGGGCTGACAATGCAAGCTGCTTTCTCGATCCGGTATCGGCCGAACGTTCCTCGCGCGCCACCCGGATTTCACCGCAGGAGAGCGGACGCTTCGCGCGAAGCGGTTTCCCTACCGGCCCGCTTTGCGCTAGAGGCGTGGCGAAGCGCAAGACGAAAGAGTTCCAATGGCACCCACCCGCGACGTCAAGAAGGTCGTCCTCGCCTATTCCGGCGGCCTCGACACCTCGATCATCCTGAAATGGCTGCAGACCGACTACGGCGCCGTGGTGGTCACCTTCACCGCCGATCTCGGCCAGGGCGAGGAACTGGAGCCGGCCCGCCGCAAGGCGGAAATGCTCGGCATCCAGGAAATCTACATCGAGGATCTGCGCGAGGAGTTCTGCCGCGACTTCGTCTTCCCGATGTTCCGCGCCAACGCCGTCTACGAGGGCACCTATCTGCTCGGCACCTCGATCGCCCGCCCGCTGATCTCCAAGCGCCTCGTCGAGATCGCGCATGAGACCGGCGCCGACGCCATCGCCCACGGCGCCACCGGCAAGGGCAACGACCAGGTGCGGTTCGAACTGGCCGCCTACGCCCTCGATCCCGACATCAAGGTGATCGCCCCCTGGCGCGAATGGGAGTTCAAGTCCCGCACCGATCTGATCGACTTTGCCGAAAAGAACCAGATCGTCGTGTCCAAGGACAAGCGCGGCGAGGCGCCGTTCTCGGTCGACGCCAACCTCCTGCACTCGTCGTCCGAGGGCAAGGTGCTGGAGGATCCGGCGGAAGAGCCGCCGCACTACGTCTTTCAACGCTCGGTCAGCCCGGAGGAAGCGCCGGACAAGGCGACGACGATTGAAATCGGCTTCGCCAAGGGCGACCCGGTCTCGATCGACGGCAACGCGCTGAAGCCGCACGAGCTGCTGGCCGCGCTCAACGATCTCGGCCGCGACAACGGCGTCGGCCGTCTTGATCTGGTCGAAAACCGTTTCGTCGGCATGAAGAGCCGCGGCATCTACGAGACTCCCGGCGGCACCATCCTTCTCGCCGCGCATCGGGCCATCGAGTCGATCACCCTCGATCGCGGCGCGGCGCATCTGAAGGACGAGCTGATGCCGCGCTATGCCGAGCTGATCTACAATGGCTTCTGGTTCTCGCCCGAGCGCGAGATGCTGCAGGCGGCGATCGACCGCAGCCAGGAGCAGGTCGAGGGAACGGTGCGGCTGAAGCTCTACAAGGGCAACGTCATCGTCATAGGCCGTTCTTCGCCGCAATCGCTCTATTCCGACGAGCTCGTCACCTTCGAGGACGATCACGGCGCCTACGACCAGAAGGACGCGGCCGGCTTCATCAAGCTGAACGCCCTGCGGCTTCGGACGCTGGCCAAGCGCGGCGGGCGTTAGGCGCGGCGCGAAGAACCCAGCGTTTCATTGATGTCATGGAGCGCGGCGTCCATATCGGGGTTCACCATAGACAAGGGTCCGCCATGATCCCCTATTCCGTTCTCGACCTGTCGCCGATCCCGGACGGCTCGACCGCAGCCGACGCGCTGGCAAATTCCGCCGACCTTGCCCGGCACGCGGAGTCGCTCGGCTATCTGCGCTTCTGGATGGCCGAACACCACAACATGCCCGGGATCGCCAGTGCCGCGACCGCCGTCGCGCTCGGCCATGTCGCGAGCCAGACGGCGACGATCCGGGTCGGCGCGGGCGGTGTCATGCTGCCGAACCACGCGCCGCTGGTGATCGCCGAGCAGTTCGGCACGCTGGCGACACTCTATCCGGGCCGGGTCGATCTCGGCCTCGGACGCGCGCCGGGGACCGACCAGCCGACCGCGCGGGCACTGCGGCGCAGCCTCGACAATTCCGACAATTTCCCCCAGGACGTGGTCGAGCTGATCACCTATTTCGAGGATGCCGAGCCAAGCCAGAAGATCCGGGCGGTGCCCGGCGTCGGTACACACGTTCCGGTCTGGATTCTCGGCTCCAGCCTCTATGGCGCGCAACTCGCCGCCCATCTCGGTCTTCCCTACGCCTTCGCCTCGCATTTCGCGCCGGGCGCGCTGGATCAGGCCGTCGAAATCTATCGCGAGACCTATCGTCCGTCCGCGCGCTGGCCGAAGCCGCATTTCATGCTGGCGATCAACGTCTTCGCCGCCGCGAGCGACGAGGAGGGCCGCGTGCTGAAATCATCGATGCAACAGGCCTTCGTCAATCTGCGCAGCGGCAATCCGGGCCCGCTGCCGCGTCCGGTCCCGGATTTCGCGGCCCGTGTCGAACCGGCGGCGAAGGCAATGGTCGAGCAGGCGCTGGCAGTCTCGGCCACCGGCTCCCCGGAGACCGTCCGCCGCGAACTTGCGCGCTTCGTCGAAGCCTATGCGCCGGACGAGGTCATACTCACCGGCCAGATCCACGATCACGCGGCGCGCAAGCGCTCCTTCGAGATCGCTGCGCAGGCCATGCGCGAGATCGGAAACACTCGCGACGCCGCCGAGTAGAAGCGAGCACCACAACCCAGCCGCTCCGCCTGCGCGTGGCGCATGGCTGCAACGCCCGACGCAAATCCTCCGCGCGACAATTGCCCTCGAGCTTCTCAACGCGTCGTCCCTGGGCTAGGCGATACACGTGACCGCGATCTTGCCTTGCCTTCGATCGCGGACGAGGCGGACTGCCACCCGATGACGTGCCGGGCGGACCCTGGAGACGGTATGATCGAAAAGCGGCTCGTGTTTGTGTTCCCCGGTTTCGAGCCGATGCTGGCCACGGCCCATATGGAACGGTTTCGTCGGGCGGCCGAGCGCTCGGCCAGCATCTGGGCGGCCGAGCTTCGACTGGATCAGGCGAAGCCATCCGCGAGCGCGCCGGCCGATACGCTCTTCCCGTCACTTCACGCGACGCTGGGCGGGACCGGCTGGCGCACGGAGACCGAGCTGATCTTCTGCGAGTGGGGCGATCTCATTTTCGCCTACCGCTCTCGCCCCGCGATCGAGCGCCTCTCGCGCGGATTGCTGGCGTTGACCGACTTCCTCGTCACCGGCACGGTCTTCCATTACTGCCGGGTAAGCTGGCGCTATGCCTTTTTCTTCGCCTTTCCCATTGTGGTCATCACGGCCGCCCTCCTGATCGGATGGCTGGTTCATACTGCGCTGACCGCCCTGTTGGCAGGCACAGCCGGCTCCGCGATCGGTTCCGTCCTCGGGTTCGTCGCCGCACTGGCGTGGCTGTTTCTCGCCGAGCGGCGATGGCATCTTCTGACCGCCATGGACGATTGGGCCCTGGCCCGCGACCTTTGCCGCGAACGCAACCCCGCCCTGTCGGCGCGGATCGAACGGCAGGCCGAGGAGATCGCCGCGCTGGCGGCGGCTAGCGAGGCAGGCGAGATCGTCGTCGCCGCCCATAGCCTCGGCGCGAGCTTCGCGGTCCTCGCCCTGGATCGGGCGCTCGCCGACGGTCATCTGGAAAGCCGGCAGTGGCATATCCTCACCGTCGGCTCCAGCCTCCTGAAGACCGCGCTGCATCCGGCCGCCAGGACGCAACGCGCGGCCGTACGCCGCCTCGTCGCCGACCATCGCATCGCCTGGACCGATTGCCAGGGGCTGTCGGACCCGATCAATTTCTATAATTCGAACCCGGCCACATCGCTCGGCCTTCGCCAGGGGCGCACCCCTCTCGTCGTGCGCGTTCACTTCAGGCGGCTCGTATCGCCTCCAACCTACCGGCGCATCAAGCGCGACTTCTTTCGCCTGCATCGGCAGTTCGTGCTGGCGGTCGAGCGCCGCTGTCCCTATTCCTTCCACATGCTGCTGCTTGGGCCCCGCCCTCTCGCTGATTTCGCCGCGACGAAATCCGTCGATGTCCCGCCGCTTGCGCCCTCGGCGCGCGAAGGCGTCCGCGCATGACCCCCGCGATGACCGGATCGATCGCCTGGGTGCTGATGGTCGTCGGCTGGTACGCCATCCGCTATCCGTTCGAGCGGCGCGCCAAGCGGCGGCGCGTCGAGCGCACCCGGCGCGGACCAGCGGAAACGCTGCGCATGGCGATATCGCTGACCGGGCTCGGCATCCTGCCCGGCATCTTCGTGGCGACCGGCTGGCCGGACTTTGCCCGCACCGACCCGTCCTGGGGACGTATCGCGTTCGGTGTCGCCGCTATGGCGCTGGCGTTGGTCTTGTTCCGCAAGACCCACAAGGCGCTGGGCAAGATGTGGTCGGTCTCGCTCGACATCCGCGAAAAGCACGAGCTCGTCACCTCCGGCATCTACAAGCGGCTCCGCCACCCCATGTACAGCGCCTTCTGGGCAATGGCGCTGGCGCAGGCACTGCTGCTGCCCAATTGGATCGCAGGACCGGCCGGCCTCGTCGGTTTCGGCATCCTCTTCGCCGCGCGGATCGGCCCGGAGGAACGGATGATGGAGGAGACCTTCGGCGAGGCCTATCGCGCATACAAGGCGCGGACCGCGCGAATCATTCCGGGTCTCTTCTGACGCGGGTTTCGACCTTCCTCGAATGCGGGCGCCAGTGTTTCGCCAACCGCAAAGCCCCATATGAGGGAGCGACGCGGGTTGGCGCGTGTTCTCTTCGCACGAGGTCACCCCGGCGATCGACGCTGACAAGGAGAGCAGTGAATGTCCTGGTCCCTCACCCTAGGCCGGCTATTCGGGTCCGAGATCCGGATTCACATCACTTTCCTGATCCTCCTGGCCTGGATCGGCGTCGCCGCCTATCAAAGAGGCGGTGCCGCCGCCGCCTTCGCCAGCCTGACCTTCATCATCGCCATCTTCGCCTGCGTCGTCGCCCATGAATTCGGCCATGCTCTCGCCGCGCGGCGCTATGGCATCAGGACCCCGGACATCACGCTGTTGCCGATCGGCGGCATTGCCCGGCTCGAGCGGATGCCGGAACGGCCTCGCGAAGAGATCGTCGTCGCGCTTGCCGGGCCTGCCGTCAACGTCGTCATCGCCACGGTGCTGATCGTCTTTCTCGGCGCCCGCTTCGCCCCGGAAAGCCTGGCGTCTGTGGAAAGCCCGGCGGCGAGTTTCCTGGCCCAGATCGCGACGATCAACGTCTTCCTGGTTCTGTTCAACCTGATTCCGGCCTTCCCTATGGATGGCGGACGCGTGCTGCGCGCCCTGCTCGCGCTCAAATTCGACCGGCCAACGGCGACGCGCTACGCGGCGCGCGCCGGCCAGTTTCTCGCCTTCGGCTTCGGCTTCTGGGGACTGTCGACCGGCAACGTCTTTCTCGTCTTCATCGCCGTCTTCGTCTATGTCGCCGCCGCCAGCGAGAGCTATCAGGTTGGCGTCGATGACGCGGCGCGTTCGGTCTCGGCGCATGAGGTGATGATCACCAAATTCGAGAGCCTTGGCCCGACGGCTAGTCTCGCCGACGCAGCCGCGGCGCTGATCCGCACGACCCAGCATGAGTTTCCGGTGGTCGACGGCGGCGGCAAGCTGCGCGGCGTGCTGACGCAAAAGGCGCTGATCGCGGCTCTGGCCCGGTCGGGTAGGGAGACGCCCGTGGTCGACGTCATGATCAAAGACGTGCCGCTGGTGCGCGAGCACGCGGCGCTTTCCTTCGCCTTGAAAACGATGCGCGAACGCGGCGCCGGGGTTCTCGGCGTCATCGATCAGGCTGGGCGATTCATCGCCTACATCACCCAGGAGAATATTGCCGAATATCTGATGCTCGCGAAGGCTGGCGGCGTGGATCGGCCGAAACCCGCCGTGCGGACCGAAGTCGGCCCGTTCTGAGAGGCGCCGGCGTCTCTCTCGCCTCGCCCGTCGCGGGACGGCGAGGGAGCCGGCATCCGCGGGCGCGTCTCCAGTTCGGCGATCACCGTCTGGCCGTATCGCGTCCCGATCGGTCCGGTTCTTCCGGACGATCGTTATGCGGCGCCGCGCAACGGCTGTTCGACCGGCGTCTCACCCAGGACCTGGGGATCGTTGGTCAGATTGGCCCGCATTTTTTGCAGGGCGGAGTCGAGCGACTTGCGCTCTTCCTCATCGAGGCCGTTCACCGTGCGCTCGTAGACCGCAAGCGCCACTGGCCGGGCCTCCTCGAACACCTGCTCGGCGGCCTTTGTCGGCGCGATCACCTTGGCGCGCCGATCGGTCGGATCGACGGTGCGGGTAATCAACCCACTCGTTTCCAGCCGGTCGAGATAGGCAGACAGGGTCATTGGCTCGACGCCCATGCGCTCGGCCAGCACCGCTTGGCGGGATCCCTCGTAGCGTGCCACATAGGCGAGCGCCCGAATTTCGCCGGGCGTCAGCGCCAGACCGGCCTCCACGACCGCTTTCTCGAAGGCTTGTCGATAGAGACGGGCAATGTCCACGACAACGAAGCCGAGAGCATTCCCTGGAAGAAGTTGTGACATGGTGGCAATTGTCCCGTTTCGGTCGTCTTTTCCATTGAACTCGGCTTGCATGTCAGGTCAGGAACAGCAGAATCCGGTTTTGCATCATTCTCCCACCGAAGCGCTGCGTCCATAGGACTTTCATAGAGCTTTCGTACGGCCAGCCCGAGCGCCCGGGGGAGCATCACCCCAGTATAGCAAGGTTATCCCATGTCCGATCCGGGTATCACGGCCCTGCCAGATGACGCCTTCACGTTTAATTTAACTGATATGCGCCTCGATTTCGACAAAATTCGCGCGGGGGATTTTCGGAGCGCGTTCCAGGCCGCGATGGACGAGCATTGCCGGGAGATCGCCGCGATCACCCGCAATCCCGCCCTGCCGAGCTTCGACAACACATTGGCCGCGATGGAGCGCGCCGGCCGGCACCTCGACACGGTGGCGCGGAGTTTCTTTGCGCTCGCCGGCGCGAACACGAACGAGGAGTTGCAGGCGGTGGAGCGCGAGATTTCGCCGGCTCTCTCCCGTCACGCCTCGGCCATCACTCTGGATGCCGAGCTTTTCGCACGGATCGATGCGGTCCATCGCGGCCGCGACGAATTACCGCGGCTGGCACCGGAGGATTTGCGCCTCCTGGAACGCGTTCATGCGAGCTTCGTGCGCGGCGGCGCCACGCTGAAGGGCGACGACCGCGAGCGCCTGGCGGAAATCGATGCGGAACTCTCATCGCTCGGCACCCGCTTTTCGCAGAACATCCTCGCCGACGAGCGCGCCTGGCTGCTGCCGCTGGCGGAGCGGGATCTGTCCGGACTGCCGGAATTCCTCAAATCGACCATGGCCGGAATCGCGGCTGAGCGGGCTGTCGACGGCTACGCGCTGACCTTGTCCCGCTCCGTCGTCGTGCCGTTCCTGACCTATTCCGACCGGCGCGACCTCCGGGAGACGGCGTTCCGCGCATGGACCAGCCGGGGCGAGAACGACGGACCGTCCGACAACCGGTCGATCATGGCCGAGATCCTGCGGCTTCGCGGCGAAAAAGCTGGACTGCTCGGCTTTGCGAACTATGCCGCCTACAAGCTCGACGACCAGATGGCCAAGACCCCGGGCGCCGTCCGTGCCTTGCTCGAAGAGGGGTGGGATCATGCCAAGACGCGGGCGGCGGACGATGCCGAGGCGCTGCGCGCCCTTGCGGCGGGGGCCGGCGACAATCACGCGCTGGAGCCCTGGGACTGGCGCTACTACGCCGAAAAGCGCCGCCGCGCCGAGTTCGATCTCGATGAGGCGGAACTGAAGCCGTATTTCCAGCTCGACCGCATGATCGAGGCGGCGTTCGATGTCGCCGGCCGGCTGTTCGGCCTTACCTTCGAGCCGGTGCCCGACGTCAAGGCCTGGCACCCGGATGTGAAGGCCTGGAGCGTCCGCGACCGGACCGGCCGCGAGCGCGGCCTGTTCCTCGGCGACTATTTCGCCCGATCCTCCAAGCGCTCCGGCGCCTGGATGAGCGCGCTGCGCGGCCAGCACAAGCTGGACGGCGGCCAGACGCCGATCATCTACAATATCTGCAATTTCGCCAGGCCGAACCAGGGCGAGCCGGCACTGCTGTCGCTCGACGACGCCCGCACCCTGTTCCACGAATTCGGCCACGCCCTGCATGGGCTGCTTTCGGACGTCACCTGGCCGTCGCTCGCCGGCACCGCCGTCGCGCGCGACTTCGTCGAGCTGCCGTCCCAGCTCTACGAGCACTGGCTGACGGTCCCCGAGATCCTGGAAAAGCACGCCCGCCACGTCGAGACCGGTGCAGCGCTGCCCCAGGCGCTGCTCGGCAAGCTCACCGCCGCGCGGACCTTCGACGCGGGCTTCGACACCGTCGAATATACTGCCTCGGCCCTCGTCGATCTCGGCCTGCACGAGGCCGAAGCCGTTCCGGACAAGCCACTCGAGGCCGAGCGGGCGATGCTGGAGGCCCTCGGCATGCCGCGCGCGATCGTCATGCGCCACCGCTCGCCGCATTTCGCCCACATCTTTTCCGGCGACGGCTATTCGGCCGGCTACTATTCCTACATGTGGTCGGAAGTGCTCGACGCCGATGCCTTCGAGGCGTTCGCGGAAGCGGGCGACCCGTTCGATCGCCCCACGGCGGAGCGGCTGCTGACGCATGTCTACTCGGCCGGCAATTCGCGCGACGCGGCCGCCCTCTACACGGCGTTTCGGGGCCGCATGCCGACCACCGGGGCGCTCTTGAAGAAGCGCGGTTTCGTCGCGGGGTAGCCCGCCGCCGCGCTTTCGGGGCGCCTAGCTGTCCCGGATCGTCCTGTCCGGCCAGCGCCCTGCTGCGGCCGGTCCGACGAACTTGCCGGTGATGGCGCTGCGATGCGCGCCGTGCGTCGAGCCCCCGCCGCGCGTCTCGCCAACGGTCGTCTTCGGGTTCCTGTTCGCGTAGGCCTTGGTGACGAATTTTCCGGTGCCTGCGCTACGATGGCTCTTGCCGCCGCCTTTTGCCATTGCCTGATCCTTCCGCCATGGTGCGAATCGGTATGCGATGCGCGAGCATCGTTCCCCATATGTTCTGGTGCGTCAAGAGGGGTGGGATTTGGTCAACAGGCTTTATTACGGCGACAATCTGGGCGTCTTGCGCGAGCATATCCCCGATAACAGCGTCGACCTCGTCTATCTCGACCCGCCCTTCAACTCGAACGCCAACTACAACGTCCTGTTCAAGGCGCCCGACGGCGCGGGCAGCCAGGCGCAGATCGAAGCGTTCGATGACACTTGGCACTGGAATGAATCGGCCGAGGATTCCTACTGGCAGGTGCTGCATGGGGAGAATACCGAGGCGGCAAGGATGCTCGAAGCGATGCGCGGCTTCCTCGGCGAGAACGACATGATGGCCTATCTGGCCATGATGGCGATCCGCCTGATCGAACTGCACCGCGTGCTCAAGCCGACAGGCAGCCTCTATCTCCACTGCGATCCGACCGCGAGCCATTACCTGAAGATATTGCTGGACGCTGTGTTTGGGGCGACGAATTTCCGTAATGAAATCGTTTGGAAACGAACCAGTTCTGCAAACAATCCCAAGCGTTGGGGTCCAGTCCACGACGTCATACTTTTTTCGTCAAAGGGTGAAAAATATCTTTGGAATAAAACTCTACAGAATTATGATCTGAAATATATTGAAAGCAAATATCGATTTAATGACGATCGCGGCACCTATAGACTTTCCGACCTGACTGCTTCCGGCACACGAAACGGCGCGTCGGGGAAACCGTGGAAAGGGTTCGATCCGACACCTATAGGGAGGCACTGGGGGATTCCCAGAGAAATTCTTATTGAAATCGGCGCAGATCACGTCACTGATACGCAAGAAAAACTCGATGCCATTGATGACGCTGGCTACGTCTATTGGACTCCTGGACGAGCTGGAAAGCCGGGGTTCCCGCAATTGAAGCGCTACGTTCAAGATGGACAGCCGATCCAAAGCGTAATTGACGACATCCCCCCAGTAAACTCGATGGCGAAAGAACGCCTCGGCTACCCCACCCAAAAGCCCGTCGCCCTGCTGGAGCGCATCATTGCCGCCTCGTCCAATCCCGGCGATGTCGTCCTCGATCCGTTCTGCGGCTGCGGCACCACGGTCCACGCCGCGCAGAAACTCGGCCGGCAGTGGATCGGCATCGACGTCACTCATCTCGCCGTCTCGCTGATCGAACGCCGGCTGATGAACGCCTTCGGCAAGGACGTCGAGTTCCAGACGATCGGCGTGCCGAAGGACATCGGCGCGGCGCGCGATCTGGCCGCGCGCGACAAGCACGAATTCGAGAAATGGGCGATCGCGCTGATCCCGGATGCCCAGCCGTTCCGGGGCGGCAAGAAGGGCTCCGACACGGGCATCGACGGCATCGTCTATATGCGCACGGAAAAGAACCGGACCGACAAGGCGATCGTCGAAGTGAAGGGCGGGGGCGTCAGCGTCGACCAGATCCACAAGCTCAAGAGCGTCATCGAGCGGGAAAAGGCGCTGACGGGGATTTTCGTCACGCTCAACCCGCCGACCCGGCCGATGATCGCGGAGGCGGCCGCCGCCGGCTTCGCCGAAACCGTCTTCGGCCGCATTCCCCGCATCCAGATTCTCACCATCGAGGGGCTTCTCGACTACCGTGAGGTGGCGCGGCTGCCGGCCATCGATTCGTCGAGCTTCAAGAAGGCGCCCAAGGAAAAGCGGCAGGATCAGGATTCGTTCGGGTTCTGAAACGCATCCGATACGCGGCTCTTTCGCAATTGCACAAAATACCCTATATGAGCCCCCAGATCAGCGCCGGGCGGACATTTGAGGTGTCGGCCGCGGCCTTAACTCGTTTCCGGTGACAATCATGAAGCTCCGCAACATCGCGATCATCGCGCACGTCGACCATGGCAAGACGACCCTCGTCGACAAGCTGCTGGCCCAGTCGGGCTCGTTCCGCGAGAACCAGCGCCAGGAAGAGCGCGCGATGGACTCCAACGATCTGGAGAAGGAGCGCGGCATCACCATCCTCGCCAAGGCGACCTCGGTCGAGTGGA
>NZ_JALHBS010000102.1 GCF_024195285.1 Aurantimonas marianensis | reverse complement strand
TTTCGGCGGCGAGGTGGAGCGCATCCTCAACATGGTCGATGGCGCCGTCATCCTGGTCGACGCATCGGAAGGCCCGATGCCGCAGACGAAATTCGTGCTCGGCAAGGCGCTGAAGGTCGGGTTGAAGCCGATCGTGGCGATCAACAAGATCGACCGCGCCGACGAACGCCACCAGGAAGTGCTGAACGAGATTTTCGACCTTTTCGTCGCGCTCGACGCAACGGAAGAGCAGCTCGACTTCCCGGTGCTTTACGGTTCGGGCCGCGGCGGCTGGATGGCCGAGGAGCCGGAAGGCCCGCAGGACAAGGGTCTCGAGCCGCTGTTCGACCTGATCCTCAAGCACGTCCCCGAGCCGGACACCGCCGGCAAGGACGAGCCGTTCAAGATGATCGGCACGATTCTGGAGGCGAACCCCTTCCTCGGCCGGCTGATCACCGGTCGCATCCAGTCGGGCTCGATCAGGCCGAACCAGGCGGTCAAGGTGCTGCATGGCGACGGCAAGCTGCTGGAAACCGGCCGTATCTCGAAGATTCTCGCCTTCCGGGGCCTTGAGCGGGTGCCGCTCGAATTTGCCGAGGCGGGCGATATCGTCGCGATCGCGGGCCTGTCCAAGGGTACCGTCGCCGACACCTTCTGCGACCCTGCGGTCACCGAGCCGCTCAACGCCCAGCCGATCGATCCGCCGACGGTGACGATGTCCTTCATCGTCAACGATTCGCCGCTTGCCGGCACCGAGGGCGACAAGGTGACGAGCCGCGTCATCCGCGACCGTCTCCTGAAGGAAGCTGAGGGCAATGTCGCGCTGAAAATCGACGAGGCGGCCGACAAGGATTCCTTCTACGTCTCCGGTCGCGGCGAGCTGCAGCTGGCGGTGTTGATCGAAACCATGCGCCGCGAGGGCTTCGAGCTGGGGATTTCGCGTCCGCGCGTGGTCATGAAGGAAGGCGAGAACGGCGAGGTCCTGGAGCCGATCGAGGAGGTCGTCATCGACGTCGACGAGGAGCATTCCGGCGTCGTCGTGCAGAAGATGAGCGAGCGCAAGGCCGAGATGATCGAGCTGCGCCCGTCCGGCGGCGATCGTCAGCGTCTGGTGTTCCATGCTCCGACGCGTGGCCTGATCGGCTATCAGTCGGAGCTTTTGACCGACACCCGCGGCACGGCGATCATGAACCGGCTGTTCCATTCCTACGCGCCGTACAAGGGCGCGCTGCCGGGCCGCAACACCGGCGTCCTGATCTCCAACGACACCGGCGAGAGCGTCGCCTTCGCGATGTTCAACCTGGAAGATCGCGGCCCGATGGTCATCGATGCCGGCGTCAAGGTCTATGCCGGCATGATCATCGGCATCCACACCCGCGAGAACGATCTGGAAGTGAACGTGCTCAAAGGCAAGAAGCTGACCAACATGCGCGCGTCGGGCAAGGACGAGGCGATCAAGCTGACGCCGCCGATCCGCATGACGCTGGACCGGGCGCTCTCCTGGATCCAGGACGACGAGCTGGTCGAGGTGACGCCGAAGACCATCCGGCTGCGCAAGATCTATCTCGACTCGAACGAGCGCAAGCGCTTCGACAAGAGCCGCAAGGCGGCCTGATCACCCGGCGTTCCCGGCCGCGCCACCTTCCTGTTCGACGATAAACGGGTGCCTGCTTTCGCGGGCACCCGTTTATCGTCGGCTCGACTCTGGAAAATCGCCCGGTCGAATCCGTTACGCGGCGGCCACGCGCGATCCGGTCGCCTCGCCGCTTCGATCGCGGTAATAATCCTGCGCCGCCGCCACGCCCGAGCCCAGATCGATCCGGGCGCCTGCATCGACCAGCGCCATTTCGGCAATGCTGAGCGCTGTCAGACACATACCCGCGTTGAGATCGCCGAGATGGCCGATGCGGAACACCTTGCCGGACAATTGCGCGAGCCCGCTGCCGAACGAGGTTTCGTAGCGTTCATAGGCGATCTTGAGTACCGCGTTGGCATCGACCCCTTCCGGCACGCGAATCGCCGACACCGTGTCCGAATGCCATCGCGGCGCGACCGCCTGGAGCTTCAGCCCCATGCCGGCGACGCCGCGCCGGACGCCTTCGGCCAGCCGGTGGTGGCGCGCAAAGACGTCATCGAGCCCTTCCTCGAACAGCATGTCCAAGGCGACCCTCAGCCCGTGGAAGAACTGAGTCGGCGGCGTATAGGGGAAATAGCCCTGGTCGTTGGTGGCGAGCATGTCGGCGAAGGAGAAGTAGCACCGCTCCATCTTCGGCCGATTGTCGCGATGCGCCGCCAGCGCCTTTTCCGACACCGACAGGAACGACAGTCCGGCCGGCAGCATGAAGCCCTTCTGCGAGCCGGCGACGGCGAGGTCCACGCCCCATTCGTCCTGGCGGAAATCGATCGAGGCGATCGACGAGACGCCGTCGACAAAGATCATGGCGGGATGCGAATGGGCGTCGAGCAGCTTGCGCACCCCGGCGATATCCGACGCCACGCCCGTCGCCGTCTCATTCTGGGTGGCGAAGACGGCGCGGATTTCATGCGCCTTGTCGGCGGCGATGACACGCTCGTAATCGTCCAGCGGCACGCCCGCCCCCCATTCGACGTCGATCGCCGTCACGTCGAGGCCGAGGCGGATCGCCATATCCACCCACAAGTGCGAAAATTGGCCGAAGCGCGACATCAAGACCTTGTCGCCCCGCGCGAGCGTGTTCTGGATGGCCGCCTCCCAGGCGCCCGTTCCCGAAGAGGGATACATGAAGACGCGACCGTCCTCGTTCCGGAAAACCTTCTTCAGGTCGCGAAACAAGGGCAAGGTCAGGGCGGGTAAATCCGGCGAGCGCTGATCCTCCATCGGGACGTTCAGGGCGCGGCGGACGCGCTCGGGAACATTGGTCGGGCCAGGGATGAACAGATGTCGGATACCGTGTTTCAAGCTTACCTCCCATTCGCCTGCACACATGCAAACGCCTGCACACATGCAAACGCACCCGCTTGCGCCGGCTCTCGCCGATCATATCGAATCATGCGTCCCAATGCGTGCTTTCAATTTCTTTCGTCACAGTGAGTATTTCTTAGGTACGTTCCTAGTTCCTCGCCGTCGCCGGCAGACCGTTCTGGACAGGGCCGGCACGATCGTTATCCAGTCGCGTCGCCAGATTGACGAAAGCGAGCGAGTCGAATGGGCATATTATCCGGCCTCATGGGCCTGACCAGCGACGCCGATATCGATGAGGTTCGAAGCGACCTCGGCCCGATCCTGCTGCCTGACGAAGACGTCGATCTGGCGTTCCGGGTGGTCCGCGATCTGTTCGTCTTCACCGATCTTCGTCTGATCATCGTCGACAAGCAGGGCATGACCGGCCGCAAGCGGCACATCCAATCGATTCCCTATCGCGCGATCACGATGTTCGCGATCGAGACGGCCGGCAATTTCGATGCCGACTCCGAACTCACGCTGTGGATGAGCGGACAGCCGCCGCTGTTGCGCCAATTGTCGCGCCGCGCCGACATCGCCGGTATCCAGCGCGCGCTGGCGCAGGGGACGCTCAGCCGAAAGTGAGACGCTTTGCCTGCGGCGCGTCGCGCAAGCGCCTGCAGTCCCCGCGATAGACCGGACGCTCCTCGGTCACCCAAAAAAGCTGGGAACAACCCGATTAACCGCGTCGGCAACGCCGCGTCGCGATTGCTGCTCGCCCACGATCGGCGGAAAAATGAGCGGCGAACGAGACGGATCGGCCGAGACGGTTTATGGTTAATATCCAATGAACACGATTGTCGCCGAAACTCGCCTTGCCGAATCCCGCGACACCGCGTCGCTAGCCGCGGTGCATGAAGCGGCATGGCGCGGCGCCTATGCCGGCCTGATCCCCCACAACAGCCTCTCCCGGATGATCGGGCGGCGTCGTGAACCCTGGTGGGACCGGGCGATCCGCGGCGGCGCGGCGATCCTGGTGGTCGAGTTTGCCGGGGAAACGGTCGGCTATGCGACCCTCGGGCACAACCGGGCGGAGGCGATCAGGGCCGAGGGCGAAATCTACGAACTCTACATCCGGCCGGAATATCAAGGACTGGGCTTCGGAGGGCGCCTGTTCAAGGCGGCGCGAGGCCTTTTGGCCGACCGCCGCCTGAGCGGTCTGGTGGTCTGGGCGCTCGCGGACAATCTCCAGGCCGTCGACTTCTATACGCGGCTCGGCGGCGCCGATGTCGCCGAGGGCAGCGAAGTGTTCGAGGGCCGCGTTCTCGGCAAGATCGCCTTCGTCTGGCCCTGACCGCGGACCGTCATCGAGGCGATCGCACGGGTTTGTTGCACCGCCCTTCGGGAGCGGTTAGAGCAACGGTCGACCCCCAAGGCGCCGCAAATCGAGATTCCTCCGCGCTTTGACAAGCCAACAATCCCGGCGCTCACGCCCTCGGTGCCCCGACGCGCCGACCGGCCGGCCCGAGACAGTGAAGAGGACAGATCATGCGCATCGATGCGATCGCCATCGGCAACACTCCCCCCGACGATATCAACGTCATCATCGAGGTGCCGCTCGGCGGTCATCCGATCAAATACGAGATGGACAAGGAAGCCGGTTGCCTCGTCGTCGACCGGTTCCTCTATACGCCGATGACCTATCCGGGGAATTACGGCTTCGTGCCGCACACGCTGTCCGACGACGGCGACCCGATCGACGTGCTGATCTGCAATACCCGCCCGCTGTTTCCCGGCTGCGTCATAAACTGCCGGCCGATCGGCGTTCTGATCATGGAAGACAACAAGGGCCAGGACGAGAAAATCATCGCGGTGCCCTCGCCGCACATCACCCGGCGCTTCGAGATGGTGCGGGAATACAAGGACCTGCCGGAAATCACCTTGCAGCAGGTGGAGCACTTCTTCGAGCACTACAAGGACCTGGAGCCTGGCAAGTGGGTGAAGATCGGCGACTGGGGCGACAGCGACAAGGCCCGCGCGCTGATCACGGAAGCCATCGAACGCGAAAAGCAGCCGAAGGCCTGAGCGGACCCGATCGGGCGGCGCACAAGCGCCGCTCGCGTGGCCAAACATCGTCCGCGAATGAAAAGCGATCATTTCATGAACGATTGAAATCCGGTGAATAATCGGATGCCTCCGCCATGCGCAGACTGCACACCAGATTTGCAATGAAATGCTCTCCTTTTGTGCAATGCAACATCCTATATCCGGGTCATCGCAACGTCATCCTTGGACAAGACCCATGTTTCGCAGCATCGCCAGCCGCCTGCACTCCTACCGCAGCCGGCGCAACGACATCCGCCAGCTCCAGCTCATGGACGACCGTGAACTTGCCGACATCGGCGTCGGCCGGGCCGACATCGCACGCGCCGTTCGCTTCGGCCGCTAAAGCGCCGTACGTCCGTTCGGACGCGAAAGGACGCTCTGACCAAGCCTCCGACCGTGGAGCCTTCCGGACGGGCGACCTCTTGAGACACCGCCTTAACGCCGCCGCCGTGAACAACGGACGGGCGGCGTTTTTGCGTCCGGCAGTCTCGTGTACCGCCCGGACCGACAAGGCGATGCCGATTGCTGCCGCTGCGGCATATCATTGCAATCACGCAGCCATTCGATAGGATAAGCGACGGACGCGGCATTTCTGGTCAGGGGGAACGCGCAATGGTCAAGCCGTTGAAAATCAAGCCGGGGGTCGATGAGATCTTCGGGACGGGCAACGCGGACAAGTTTCTGTTGTCCGCGTCGAGCAAGAATTCCGAAATTGTCACGATCAACAATTTTGAACTTGGGATCGATCAGCTTCAGTACGGCAAGATGAACGCGGTCGGGTACTCGTTCGAATGGGTCGACGACGGCGGTGATAGCCAGCAGAACGATCTGCTCATCACGATGGGCAACCAGAAGGTGCTGCTCTCCAATGTCGGCGATCAGGTTCCAGACCCGGTGGAATTCGACTTCTTCCAGGGATTCGAGGATGACACGAGCGGCGTGATCGATGGCGGCGGCGGTTGGTTCGGAAACGTTACCCAAACCAACACGGGTGCGAATGGCATCGACGCGGCATCTGGTGATTTCTATGGGATCGTCGAGCAAACCGGAGGTTCCTCGCCTACCGGTCCGTTCACCCGCTATGGCGATCGGGACGCGGATCCATTCGACGGTGAATACACGACCTCGATCAAGGTCTATCTCGACTCTGCGGCCGATGGCGGCGGCGGATGGGATGACGGCGAGGGTTTCGACTTCTCGGTAGCTGCCAACAAGACCGACGACACGCATCTGCGCGACTTCATCTTCCATGTCACGCAGGACACCAGCACCGGTGATCTCCTGATCAATGCAAGCAACAACACCAACTTCGATCCGCGCGAGGATCTCGACACACTCGCAGGGACAGCCACCATCACCGAAGACGGATGGTATACGTTCGAGCACCGCTTCTATGACAATGGCGGCGTTCTGGCGGTCGACCTCAACGTCATCGACGAGGACGGCACGATCATCTTCACCAAAACGCTCTCTGACGCCGGTGACGATATCAACAATGTCGGCACCGATCCTCGATATGGGTGGTTCACGAATATCGATGTCGATGGGGGAATCGCGGTCGACGATTGGTCCTTGCAGCACGAGCAGAACCAAATCCAGAATCTGCCCCTTGTGGATGATATCTTCGGGATGGGGTAATCGCCTACTGCCCGGGCGGCTACTCCCAAGGCCGCCCGCCCCCACGTCCCCGGGACACCGGGGCCTTTCGACCGCTGGAAACCAGGCAGATGGGGTTACGGCATTTCGAGACCCCGCTTGGTCAGGCCAAGCCGTCAGAATCTGCATCCGCAGTTGCTATTGAGGACGGAGAGAACCGTCGCGATCCGCTCTGGATCGCCCTCGATCCGCAGCGTTTTCTCGCGTGACGTGTGACCGGCGGCCACCGCAACGGACGATTTCGGCACACCCAGCGCCTTGGCCAGCATGGCCGTCAGCGCCTTGTTCGCCTTGCCGTCCTCCGGCGCCGCCCGGACCCGCGCGCGCAAATGCAAATGCCCGTCGGCACCTGCCTCCGGCCCGTCGAGCGAGGATTTCGGCGTCAGTCTGGCCTCGACGAGCACGGCCTCATCGACGACGCGCCAGAAGCGCGGCTCCGTCAACGCCGACGGTCGCGCAGCCGGCTCAGACGCCGGCGCTGTAGATCGCCGGATTGACGTAATAGACCAGCAGATACTGCAGGAACATGATCCCGAAAAGCACGACCAGCGGCGACAGGTCGATGCCACCGAGGTCGGGCAGCACTTTGCGGATGCGCCGATAGACCGGCTCGGTCAGCTGCCACAGGAAGCGCCCCACCGAATCGACGAAAGGATTGCCCGGATTGACGATGTTGAAGGCGTAGAGCCAGGACAGGATCGCCGAGGCGATGACGATCCACCAATACAGGTTGAGCGCCTGATAGAGAACGTAAGTGACTGCGAGCATGAAACGGGGACCTTTCCGACGACGGCCCCGATGTAGCCATCGCCCCTTGAAATCGCAAGCCGGCGACGGCCGCGCGAAGGCCGGCACCGCCGATTGCCCGTTGACACCGCCGAACCCCGCGCCCTATATCCCGATCGCAATGGTGGACGGGGGCTGTAGCTCAGTTGGGAGAGCGCGTCGTTCGCAATGACGAGGTCAGCGGTTCGATCCCGCTCAGCTCCACCAGCCGCTTCCTTCCCTCTCCAGGCCATCCCGAAATCCTGGTGTCATCGGCCCCGGCCGAACCATGGCGGGCACCGCGGTGACACAAGAGATCGAGGCCGATAGCGGCGCGCCGTCGGATGCAGGCCCGAGCGCCGTCCCTTCCGACGAGCGGTTCGCCGCGTTCCGTAATCCACGTTTCCTGCGCTACTGGCTCGCCCGCTTTTTCTCGACCTTCGCCATCCAGATCGTCATCGTCTCGGTCGGCTGGCAAATCTACGATCTGACCCGCAATCCGCTCGATCTCGGCATTATCGGCCTTTGCCAATTCCTGCCCGCCCTGCTCCTGGTTCTCGTCACGGGGGCGGCGGCCGACCGGTTTTCGCGGCGGCTGATCATGGGACTCGCGATCATCGTCGAGGCAATCGGTGCACTCGCGCTGCTGCTGCTGACATGGCATGGCCTCGCCTCGCCGCTGCCGGTCTTCGCCGTTTTGACCGGCTTCGGCATCGCCCGCGCCTTCTTCGGCCCGTCCTCGCAGTCGCTCGTGGTCAATCTCGTGACCCGGCAGGAACTCGCCAACGCCATCGCCTGGAACTCCTCCTCGTGGCAGATCGCCGCGATCGTCGGCCCGGTCGCGGGCGGGTTGCTCTACGGCGTCTCGCCGCTCGCCGCCTATACGACCGGCCTCACGCTCTTTCTCGGCGCCGCTGTACTGGTGATGTCGATCCGCGCGCCTGCCCACAAGCGCGTTTCCGAGCCAGCGAGCTTCGAGACGGTCATTGCCGGCTTCCGCTACATCTGGTCGGAAAAGGTGGTGCTCGGCGCGATCTCGCTCGATCTCTTCGCTGTCCTCTTGGGGGGTGCCGTCGCGATGATGCCTGTCTATGCCCGCGACGTTCTCGATGTCGGCCCCTGGGGTCTCGGTCTGCTGCGCGCGGCGCCGGGGATCGGCGCGGTCTCGATGGCGATCTGGCTGGCTGCCAATCCGATCAAGGACAATGCCGGAGCGATCATGCTCGCCTTCGTCGGGCTGTTCGGCGCCTTCACGCTCCTCTTCGGCCTCGCCACGGTTCCGTGGCTGGCGATCGTCGCGCTCGCGCTCGCGGGCGCCTCCGACATGATAAGCGTCTATGTCCGCGAAACGCTGCTGCAGCTGTGGACGCCGGACACCGTGCGCGGCCGGGTCAACGCCGTCAACATGGTTTTTCTCGGCGCCTCCAACGAACTCGGCGAATTTCGCGCCGGCGTCATGGCCTTCTGGATCGGGGCGGTACCGGCGGTGGTTATCGGCGGCGCCGCGACCATCGGGGTCGCCGGCCTATGGGCCTGGATGTTCCCGGATTTGCGCCGCGTCCGCCATCTCGCCAGCCGGGACTGACCTCAGGGCGACTGGACCTATGCCACCGCCGCAATTCGCGGCGGATGGTTGGCTCAACCGATACCGGCGATCAGCCCGGGCACTTCGCCGAGGCGCGCGACGCGGCGAAAGCGTGGCTCGGCCGCCGGCTGCTCGGCGTGTTCCAGCGCCCAGATCAGTTCATGCGGCACATGCACGCCATAGCTGCCCGCGGCGATCGCTGGCAGAACGTCCGATTTCAGCGAATTGCCGACCATCATCGCCCGCGCCGGTCCGTCGCCGTGGCGTGTGAAAATCCGTTCGTAGGTCGCCGCTGACTTGTCGCTGACGATTTCGATCGCGTCGAAGAAACCGCCGAGCCCGGAGGCGGCGAGCTTCCTTTCCTGGTCGAACAGATCGCCCTTGGTGATCAGCACCAGCCGGTAGCGTCCGGCCAGCGCTTCCAGCGTCTCCTTCGCTTCCGGCAGGGTCTCCACCGGGTGCTCCAGCATCTCTCGGCCGGCGTCGAGGATCTGGCGCATGATCTGCGGCGAGGCGGCGTCGCCGGTGACATCCAGCGCGGTCTCGATCATCGACAGGACAAAGCCCTTGATGCCGAAACCGTAACGGGCAAGGTTGCGGCGTTCGGCCTCGAGCAGTCGGCTCGACACGACCTCGCCCGCCGCCTGGTCCGCGAGCATCTCGCGAAACCGCGCCTCGGTCAGCTGGAAGAACCGCTCATTGTGCCAGAGCGTGTCGTCGGCGTCGAAGCCGATAGTGGTGAGCGAAGTACCGGACGGCATGATCCGACCTCATCCCTCCGCCCGCACTCCGAAAATCCGGGCGAGAAATTCCTCCAGCCAACGCCGGATCGGCGCGTCGTAGATCGCCCGCCCGTCAAAATGCTGACGCCGCCCCTGCGCGCCCGGCAGCTTCAGCCGCTCGTGCCCGCGCGTCGTCCAGCGATGCATCATGGCGAGCGTCAGCTCGGCGTGGAACTGCACGCCATAGGCGGTCTTGCCATAGCTGAACGCCTGGTTCGGATACCAGTCGCCCGTCGCAAGGCGTTTCGCGCCATGCGGCAGCTCGAAGCCCTCACGATGCCATTGATAGGCCATGTCCGGCCAGTGCGGCATCAGCATTCGGCCCTCCGGTGTCGGGCGGATCGGATAATAGCCACCCTCGGCGAAGCCACGCGGATGGCTGGCGACCGAAGCGCCGAGATGCTTGGCGAGCATCTGCGCGCCGAGACAGATGCCGAGGAACGGCCGCTCCTCGGCCAGCGGCACCTTCAGCCAATCGATCTCGCGGATCAGGTGCGCGTCGGTGTCGTTGGCGCTGGGCGGTCCGCCGAAAACGATGGCGCCGCCGTGCTCCTCCAGCGTGTCCGGCAGCGCGTCGCCCATCACCGGGCGGCGGATATCGAGTGTCACGTCATGCGCCTGGAGTATCTGCCCGACACGGCCCGGCGTAGAGGATTCCTGATGCAGGACAATCAAAATCGGGCGCGCGTCGGCGCCGTCGAGGCTGTAGCGGTGTTCCGCCGCCGCATGACGGACGGTTTCGGCGGCGTCGTGTTCGCGCTTGTCGTAATAGGCCATCAGTCGGAAAGCCCGCTCCTGTTTGCCGCCTCCCGCTTCATCAACATACGATCCCGCGTCGAAACCCCGAGAAGGTCGGAAATGCGCCAGATCAGGTTGTCCTCCAGTTCATGGACCTCGCCATCGGCGTAAGTCACCTCCCAAAGCATCTCGACGAAACGGACCCGATGCTCGGCCTCCATCCGCGCCTTGAGGACCGAGGTGAACTGATAGAGATCGACGGCGCCGGCGTCCGCCTCGCGGCCGGCTTCGGCGATCCTGTCGGCCTCGGCCGGGTCGAGCCCGAACTCCTGCGCCAGCACCGCTCGCGTTTTCTTCCGTTCTTCGTCCGTCACGATGCCGTCGGCGCCGATGATGTGGAATAAGAGCGCGGCGGTCGCGACTCGCAAATCGTCCGCGCCCGACGCTTCGCGCGCCGACTCGTCCTTGCCGATCGTCCGCAGGAAATCCCGAAACGACTCGAACATCATCCTACGCTCTGCCCGGTAGCCTGGGGTCGGCTAACTGCCCAGATCAAGCGAAGCGAGCCTCCTTGCGGTCCTCGCTGGTCGGGCCCGCGCCGCCCGCCGCCGGCTTGTCGCCATCCGGCTTATTCTTGCCGATGGCGGGGCCATCCGCGGACTTCGCGGGTTCCGGCTTGGATTGGGCCGGCGCACCGTTTACAGAGGATGCTTCGGTTTCCCGCGGACCATTCGGCGTCGCGGGAGTGCTCGGCTGCGTGGACGCGGATGTCGACCCGTCCTCGCTTTTCCCGGTCTCGACCGACGTCGCCAATGCGTCCGCCGCCTTGTCGGTGCGTTTCGGCTCGGCCTCCGGGATTTCGGTTACCTCGATGGTCCTGGTATCGCGGCCCGCCTCCGCTTCGATGAGCCGGCCCTCGCCACCCATGTGCTCAACCGGCACTTTCCAACGGAAGGCGTCCAGCCGTCCGGTCACCGGCGACGTCGGCGCCCAGACCTTCGACACATAACCGTCGGCGGTCCAGGCGGGATCACGCTCCGCGCGGATCGCCTTGGCCAGCCACTCGCGCACCCGGCCGACCTCGCCGCTGTCGTCTTCCTCGATGTCGGCGAGCAGCAGGTAGCCACTTTCGCGCGGTTCCGCCTCGACCGCCGCAAGCGCGGACTTGCGCGCCAGCTCCAAGTCGCCGGCGTCGAGCGCGGCCCGGGCGAGACACATCTCCGCCTCGAAATTACCGGGACGCAGACCATGCAGCTTCCGGGCACGCTTCAGCCGGTCCTCGGCGGAGTCGCCGGGGCGGGCGCGCACATAAGCCTCGGCGATGTCGGGATGGGGGGCGTGCGTCCAGCTGGATTCGAGAATCTTCGACCCGCGGCGTAGATCACCCAGTCGGAACAGCGCTTCCGCCGCGACCAGAGCAGCCGGGGTCAGATCCGGCGCGAGCTTGTGCGCCTCGATGCCGGCCGCCTTGGCCGTCGACGGATCGCTCTCGGCGACCGTCATCGCCTTGGCGGTCAAAAGCACCGCGCGCAGCCGCTTGGATTCGTCCCGATCGATCAGGCGGGTATTCTTCTGCGCCTCGAGAATATCGAGCGCCCCGTCCCACTCGCCGGCAAGCGACTTGGCTTCAAGAACGGCGCCGCCGGCCCAGGGCACATGCGGCGCGATCCGCACCGCCCGCTCCGCATAATGGCGGGCCGCGCCTTCGTCGCCGACGCGCTCGGCCTCCAGAAACAGGCCGCGCAGCGCCAGCAGCCGCGTTTCGGGGTCGCGCTCCATCTGCTCGAAGGCCCCGCGCGCCCGCGCATGATCGCCCTCGATCATGGCGGTCTGGGCGTCGAGGAAGCGAATCAGCGGCTCCTTGCGTGTGTCCAGCAGCTTTTCGCTGCGTTTGGTCATCCGCCGCGCCTCGATCGCATCGCCGGCACCGGCGGCGATGATGCCGTTCGACAACGCATGATAACCGCGATCGCGTTTGCGGGTGCTCCACCAGCTGCCAATGGCGCCCGGTGTCTTGAAGAAGAGCCCGACCAGCCAGACCACCAGGAGAACGGCGACGATCAGCGCTCCGAGCGCGATCAGGAAGACCATCAGGCTGGTTTCGACGTTGCGGCCCTGCCAGACGAAGGTCACCTGGCCTGGATTGTCCGCCATCCAGGAAAAGCCGATGCCGGCTGCCAGGACAATGAGAAAGAAGGCGAGGATTCGCAGCATGTTAGTTCCTTAGCCCTGATTGGCTTGGCCGGTCGGCTGGTCAGCCGGAGACCCGCTACCGGCTGCGCCCGCCGGCGCTGGGGCAAGCGCCGAGGAAAGCGCTTCGGCGACGACGCGATCGGCCGTCCGCCGCGCCGCCACGCGGTTTGCGAAGTCTTGGCTGACATCCTTCGCCGCCTGGGGCAGGGCCTGCCATTCGGATTGCCACCCGGCGAGGTCGCCGCTCTCGATGGCCGCATCGAGCCGGGCCAAAGCGGCATCGGGGCCTTCGCTCGTCGCCGCCGTCTCGCCGGTGGGGCGCACCTGCACGAGCGAGCGAAGCCCTGACAGAAGTTGCTCCTGCACCGGCGCGTCGGGCAACGCCGGCCGTAGGCTTTCGGCGATTGCGTCCTCCACAGCCGGCCACTCGGCCGCCAATGCCTGCTTCGACGGCACGCCATCGGCCGCGAAAGCCCGCAAGTCCTCGGTCGCGGCGCCCGCACCCGTCGCCTCGGCATAGGTTTCGAGCTGGCGCATGAACGGCCCGCCCTGGTCGATGGCGGATTTTAGGTTCGCCGCCGCAAGCGCCACATCGGCACGGCGGTTGCTCGCTTCCATTCCGGCAATCCGGCTTTCGAACTGGGCAACGGCCTCATCCACTTTCGCGTTCGCCTGCTCTGCAGTCTGCTGCGCGGCAGCAGCCGTCTGGCGAGCCTCGCCCGCGGTCTGCTGCGCGGTGGTCGCGGCCTCCTGCGCCGCGTTCGCGGTCTCCTGCGCGGCCGCTGCGGTCTGCTGTGCAGCCGCCGCTGTATCGCCGGCCTGCTGCGCTCCCGCCGCCGCGTCCGCTCCGGTTGTCGACACGGAGCTTTCGAGCGCCTCGATCCGCTGGGACAGGGCCGTCAGTTGTTCCGCCGCCGCGCCATTTTCAGCCGGTGCGGCGGGCGCGCCTTGCACCCGGTCGCGCAAGGCGGCGACTTCGCCGCTCAGCGCATTGAGCTGTTCGGCGCTCGCCATCACCTCGCCGGTCTCCTCCACGCCGCCGAGCGCGGGAAGATAGCCGCCCGCCTGCAGCGCCGCCGCGCCGCCCAAGGCCAGGATCGCGCCGATGATGCCGGCCGCCACGGCGCCGCCGAAGCCGGTGCCGGAAGAGCGCTCCCGCTCAGCCCTTTCCGAAGCCCCGGGGCCCGGCGCGGCCGATGCCGACGACCGAGCGGCCGCGGCGGAGGCCGGCGTGGGAGTTGGACTCGTGGGTGTCGACGAGGGCCGGCTCGCAGCTGTAGACCCCGACTTGACGGCGGCGGTGGTCGCCGCGGCAGGCGAGGGCGACGGCTTGGCGTCGCCGGGCTTGGCGTTCAAAGCACTCGCACTCGTCATGGAGGACGCGGGCTTGGCCGCCGCGCCGGACGGAGCGGCGGGTTTGCCGCCTGTGACGACGGGCGGTGTTCCGGCCGGCGTTGCCGGCACGGATCCCGGTCCGCTGTCGGCCGCGGCCGGTTTTGTGGATGACGCTGCGACCGCCCCGCCCGTCGCGGCCGCCTTGGCGCTCTCCTTGCCGGACGGCGTCGACGCGGCCGACGGAGCCGGCGCCGGCTTCACGTCGCCGGGCTTGGGAGGGGCAGAGGCAGAGGCGCCAGCCGGACGACCGGCATCGGCCGGCGAAGCTGCCTTCGCCCCATCCGGCGTGATCTTGGCGGCATCCTTCGCGGCGGCACCAGCCGCAGCGGGCGAAGCCGCGCCGGCGCGCTCCGCTGACGCCCGGTTGGCCGGCTGCGACGCCGTACCCGCAGGGGCCCCCGCATCGGCCGGTTTCGCCGCGCTCTGTGCCTCGGTACTCGCTTTCTTGTCGCCGTCAGTCACAGTGTTCTTTTCCGCTTTCAGATCGATCGTCTGCCCACGCGTCTGCTTCGGCTTCGACCGCCGGGGACGGTTGGTCATCGCGTTTGCTCCATTCCTGCTGGCTCGCGCGCATGGGATCGCCGGTTCCGCGCGCCGCACTCAATCGAGCGTATTCGTCCTTCATTCGTGCGGGCCGTGCAAGCATCGTCTCGTTCCAACGATCAAACTAGGTTAGTCGATGCATTCGAAAAGCGAAGCAAGCCCGGCATTTGAAGAAATTATCGCGTCGCGGCGAAGCGCCGGTGGCAGCGCATCGGCGATTCGCCTCGACAGGGCGAGCATGGTCGGCATCGGCTGGAACAGCGGCGGCAGCCGCTCCGCGAGCCTGCAAAATGCCTCCGCCTGCCCCGTCGAAAGCAGGAGCACGGCGTCCGGCGCCGCACCGCCGAACACGGAAACGACCGCCGCGTCGTCCGGTGCGAGGCGGATCATCTCATAGACCTCCCAGACGACATACGGGATCGCCGCCGCGTCTAGAGCTTCCTCCAGCGTGCCGGTTCGCGTCCGGCCCGCCGCGTAAAGAAGCGAGGTCGCGGCGGAAAGCCCCGCTGCATCGGCGAGCCGGGCGATGTCCAGAGCTGTGCCGCCGGCAATCCGCACATCGGCAAAGCCGGCCGCGCGCGCCGCTTCGCCGGTTCGTTCGCCAACCGCGAAGACCGGCCGCGGATCGGCGGGAAAATGCCGGGCGAGGGCCGGCACGGCGCGGGCGCTGGTGACGGCGAATCCGGCGAACGCCCCCTGCGGCGGACCCTGGTCGAGAGGCAGCGTCGCCTCCAGCGGCAGGACCAGCGGCTGGTGGCCACGCGCTTCGAGTGCCACGGCGGTGCGCATCGCCTCGTCGCGCTCGCGCAGGATCAGGACGCGCGCCATCGCTAACCTTGCGACCGATCGCGGGTCTTCACTTCGCCCAGCCGTCGAAGAAGCCGGGTCCGGCCGCCTCGAGGACGTCGCGCCCGGCCAGCCGCCCGATCGTCTCGGCGTCCGTAACGAGGCCGCTGCGCCGGGTCTCGTGCATCCCGGCGCCATCCGGCGTCAGAATCATGCCGTGCAGGGTCAACGTGCCGTCTTCATGGCGTGTCGCATGGGCCGCGATCGGCGTCCGGCAGGAACCGTCGAGCTCGGCGAGGAAGGCGCGCTCGGCGGTCAGCGCGTCGGTCGTCTCGGCGTGTGCGATCGCCGCGACCAGCGTCTCGATCCTTGTATCGCCGATCCGGCTTTCGATGCAGATCGCGCCCTGACCCGGCGCCGGCGGAAACGCCGCGACGTCGAGAATGTCGGTGGCGACATGGCTCATATCCATGCGGTTGAGCCCGGCCAGCGCCAGCAGCGTCGCGTCGACCTGGCCTTCCTCGAGCTTGCGCAAGCGACTTTGGACGTTGCCGCGAAAATTGATGACGTTGAGATCCGGCCGCTGCCGCTTCAACAGCGCCTGGCGCCGGAGCGAGGCGGAGCCGACCGTCGCGCCTTCCGGCAAACCGGCGATCGTGCGGCCGCTTCGCCCGATGAAGGCGTCGCGCACATCCTCCCGCGGCAGGAAGGCCGAGATCGCCAGACCATCGGGTATCGCGGTCGCCATGTCCTTGGACGAATGCACGGCGAGATCGATCCGATCATCGAGAAGCGCGGCCTCGATCTCCTTGGTGAACAGGCCCTTGCCGCCGACCTCCGACAGCGGCCGATCGAGGATGCGATCGCCGGAGGTGGAGATCACCTCGATCGCGAAA
>NZ_JALHBS010000101.1 GCF_024195285.1 Aurantimonas marianensis | reverse complement strand
CTCGCTGGCCTGGGCCAACGCCAGCTGGCTGCCCCGCGTCCCGATGCGGATGATGTCGTTCGTCCCCATAGATGCCCCTGTCGTTGCATCGCCCCGGCGTCGGCCGGCATGATCGTGCCCTTGCATAGGGGATCGGTCCCGCCGAAATCAATGGCGGCGGCGAGCCGGCGGCGGCGCTCTTCCATCTCGCGGCGAAGGCGGTAGAAGAACCGCTCGAAAGGAACTTTATGACCGGCACGCTGATCCTCGGCATCGAGACGAGCTGCGACGAGACCGCCGCGTCCATCGTCGGTCGCGAGGCGTCGGGCGCGCCGGCGATCCTTTCGAACGTCGTCCTCAGCCAGGTCGAGGAACACGCGGCGTTTGGCGGCGTCGTGCCCGAGATCGCCGCGCGCGCCCATGTCGAGGCACTCGACGGCATCGTCCGGGCGGCGATGGCGGATGCCGGCGTCGATTTCGGCGATCTGTCCGCAGTCGCCGCCACTGCCGGCCCCGGCCTTGTCGGCGGCCTGATCGTCGGCGCGATGACCGGCAAGGCGATCGCCGCGGCCAGAAGCCTGCCCTTCATTGCCGTGAACCACCTCGAAGGGCACGCGCTCACCCCCCGTCTGACCGACCGCCTCGCCTACCCCTATCTGCTGCTGCTGGTCTCGGGTGGCCACAGCCAGATCCTCCTGGTCCGGGCGCTCGGCGACTACGAGCGCTGGGGAACGACGATCGACGATGCGCTGGGCGAGGCCTTCGACAAGACGGCAAAGCTGTTGCGGCTTCCCCATCCCGGCGGCCCGAATGTCGAGCGAGCGGCCGCAGGCGGCGACCCGAAGCGCTTCGCCCTGCCCCGCCCGCTGAAGGGGGAAGCCCGGCTCGACTTTTCCTTCTCGGGCCTCAAGACGGCTGTACGGCTCGCCGCCGAGGCCGCCTCGCCCCTGTCGAACCAGGACATTGCCGATCTCTGCGCCAGCTTCCAGGCGGCGGCCGCCGACAGTCTCGGCGACCGCATCGGCCGGGCGCTGACGCGGTTTCGCGAAAGCTTCCCAGGGCTTGCCGATCCCGTCCTCGCCGTCGCGGGCGGGGTGGCGGCCAATCGCACGATACGCGCCGCGCTGGAGGCCGAAACCGCCAAGGCGGGCGTCCGGCTGATCGCGCCGCCGCCCGCCCTGTGCACCGACAACGCCGCGATGATCGCCTATGCCGGCCTGGAGCGATTCGAGGCCGGGTTCCTCGACGGGCTCGACGCCCCGGTTCGCTCGCGCTGGCCGCTCGATGAAAAGTCACAGCCGCTGGTCGGCTTCGGCCGGCGCGGAGCCAAGGCATGACGCGTTTCGCGATCGTCGGCGGCGGCGCCTGGGGAACGGCGCTCGGCTGCCTCTATGCCCGCGCCGGGCATCGCACGGTGCTGTATGCCCGCGATGCGGAGACCGTGGCTGGCATCAACCGCGACCAGCGCAACGCGCGCTATCTGCCGGGCATCGAGCTCCCCGACGGCCTCACTGCCACCAGCGATCCCGCCGAGGCGATGGACCGGGCCGAGATCGTGCTGTTCGTCGTCCCGGCCCAATCGCTAAGCGTGGCGATCGCCGAACTGGGTGGCCTGGTTCCGCCGGACGCGCTGGCCGTGCTCTGCGCCAAGGGGATCGAGCGCGGCACCGGCCGTTTCGCCTCGCAAATCCTCACCGAGGCGATGCCGGGCCAACCGCTCGCCGTCCTCTCCGGACCGAGTTTCGCCGCCGACGTCGCGCGCGGCCTGCCGACGGCCGTCACCATCGCCGCCGGCGAGCCCGCCCTCGCCGACCGCGCCGCGCGGCTTTTATCGACCGAGACTTTCCGCTGCTATGCCGCCGGCGACGTCGTCGGCGTCGAGGCAGGCGGCGCCTTGAAGAACGTTCTGGCGCTCGCCGCCGGCGCGGTGGTCGGCCGCGGTCTCGGCGCCTCGGCCCAGGCGGCGATCATCACTCGCGGCTTCGTCGAGCTGCGCCGCCTCGGCGCCGCGCTCGGCGGACGCCCGGAGACATTGACGGGCCTCTCCGGCCTCGGCGATCTCGTACTGACCTGCTCCAGCCCGCAATCGCGCAATTTCGCCTATGGCCTAGCCCTCGGTCGAGGCGACGACCGCTCCGGGCTGAAGCTCGCCGAAGGCGTCTTCACCGCCGAGATCGCCGCCCGCCTGGCAAAGCAACACGGCATCGACGCGCCGATCATCGCGACCGTCGCGGCGATCCTGTCGGGCGACCGCGACGTCGACGCCGCCGTGCAGTCGCTGCTGGCGCGGCCCTTGAAGCGCGAATTCGATTGAAACCCGCCCCGGGACCCTTACCCTTGGCCGTGTTCGCCCCTCTGATTAACCTAGCAACCGCCGACCACAGGAATTTCCATGCTCTACGCCCTTCTTTGCGACGACAAGCCGGACTCACTGCAGCTGCGCCTCGACAACCGTCCGGCGCATCTGGAATTCCTGAACGGCCTTGGCGACGCGCTGAAATTCGCTGGCCCCTTCCTCGACGGGAATGAAAAGCCCTGCGGCAGCCTCGTCGTCATCGAGGCGGACGGTCTGGGCGAGGCGCAAACAATCGCCGCCGAAGACCCCTATGCCAAGGCCGGGCTTTTCGCCAATGTCGCGATTCGCCCCTGGAACTGGGCGATCAAGAATCCGGACGCGGCTTAAGGCGAGGCGGACATGCGTTATTGGCTGTTCAAATCCGAGCCGTTCAAATGGTCCTTCGACCACCAGAAAAAGGCAGGCGCCAAGGGCCAGGAATGGGACGGGGTGCGCAACTACCAGGCCCGCAACTTCATGCGCGAAATGAAAAACGGCGACCGCGGCTTCTTTTACCATTCCAACGAGGGCAAGGCGGTCGTCGGCATCGTCGAGATCATCGCCGAGGCGCATCCGGACTCCACCGCCAAGGATGGCAAATGGGAGTGCGTCGACATCACGGCGCTGATGGACCTACCGCAGCCCGTGACGCTCGATGCCGTCAAGGCGGAGCCGAAGCTGAAGGATATGGTGCTGGTCAACAATTCGCGGCTGTCCGTGCAGCCGGTCGAGCCATCCGAATTCCGGCTGATCTGCGAGATGGGCGGGCTCGATCCCGACACCGCGATGACGGGCTGAGCCACGTTTGCGGGGCTCCGCAATGCTGATGTACGACAACCGCGAATGCGAGGCCTTCATCCTCGCCAACACGACCGTCTCTTGTCCGCCCCATGTGCCGGAAGTCCGGCTGCGGCTCGCCGACGAGGCGCATGATCTCTGGCTGAAGACCGAAGCCGAACTCGAAGCGATCGGCCTGCCACCGCCGTTCTGGGCGTTTGCCTGGGCCGGCGGGCAGGCGCTCGCCCGCTTCCTCCTCGATCATCCAAAGCAGATCGCCGGACGCCGGGTCGTCGACTTCGCCACCGGCTCGGGCCTCGTCGCCATCGCCGCCGCCAAGGCTGGCGCGGCTCGCGTCACGGCGATCGACGTCGATCCGTTCTGCCGGACCGCCGTCCGGCTCAACGCCGCGCTCAACGGCCTCGAGCTTCCCTTCGACGACCGCGATCCGGTCGGCGGTCCGCTCGACGCGGACATCCTCGTTGCCGGAGACGTCTTCTACGACGAGGCGATGGCGGCCAGGGTCACACCCTGGTTCGATCGCCTCGCCCGCGACGGCCTGACCGTGCTCGTCGGCGATCCGGGGCGCGCCTATCTGCCGGCCGATCGCGTCGAACACCTCGCGCGTTACGC
>NZ_JALHBS010000100.1 GCF_024195285.1 Aurantimonas marianensis | reverse complement strand
TGGAAGACGCAGAGGTCAAGCGAACCACCGTTTGGCGGTGGCGCGGCGACTGACGTCGTCCACTCAACGCTGAACGATCAATCGCGTCCCCGGCGCCAGCAGCGGCGCGAGCCGCAGCATGTCCCTGGGCGCCACCGCGACGCAGCCTTCGGTCGGCGGGTAGCCGTCCCTGGCGATGTGGAGAAAGATCGCGCTGCCGCGATGGCGGGCGCGGGCGGTTATGTTCCAGTCGAGAACCACGACGAAATCATAAAGACGATCGGCCCTCGCGAGGCTTTCGGCGCTGGCGGAAAACGGCGCGCGGACATGGCGGTTGTAGGCGGGATGGGCCGGTGCGTCGCACCACAGATCGACGCCGGGCCGCACACGGCGAATCGGCAAGCGCGCCCTGGGCCGGACCATTCGCCCGGAGCGGTGCCAGGCGGACATGAGACGCATCGACGCCACCGGGGTTGCCCCGTCACCCTCACGCTTGAAGATCGTCGTGCCGGTCCGCCCGATCGCGCACGGGACGCGCAAAGCCCCGGCTGACAGGACCCCGCGCGTTGCCGACCCCGGCGCCCGGCGGACGACAATCGTCCGGCTTTTGGCTTTCATTCGCCTTTTTTCCTGACTTTTCTTGAAATCGGCCCATTTGTGGTCACGAATTGTTACAGGGTGCCAGGCTTGGGTCGCGATTTCTTCCGGTCCTTCCCCAGGCAAGAATCGAACGGCTGGATCGCATGACCGCACGCAGCATTCTCATTGTCGACGACGACGACGACCTTCGCCAGACCCTCGCCGAGCAGCTTTCACTGCACGAGGAGTTCGCCGTCCTGCAAGAGCCGACGGCGACGAAGGGCATCAATACGGCCAGAGCCGGACTGATCGATCTCGTGGTCATGGATGTCGGCCTGCCCGACATGGACGGACGCGAGGCCGTCAAGGTTCTGCGCAAGGGCGGCTTCAAGGCACCGATCATCATCCTGACCGGCCAGGACACCGATTCCGACACGATCCTCGGCCTTGAGGCCGGCGCCAACGACTATGTCATCAAGCCCTTCCGCTTCGCCGTGCTGCTCGCCCGCATCCGCGCGCAATTGCGCCAGCACGAGCAGAGCGAAGACGCCACCTTCCAGGTCGGCCCCTACGTCTTCAAGCCGAGCCAGAAATTGCTGCTCGACGAGAACGGCGGCAAGATCCGCCTGACCGAGAAAGAGACCGCGATCATCCGCTATCTCCTACGCGCCGACCGCCGGGTCATCACCCGCGATATCCTGCTGGAAGAGGTCTGGGGCTACAATTCGGGCGTTACGACCCATACGCTCGAAACCCACGTCTATCGACTACGCCAGAAGATCGAGCCCGATCCGTCGAACGCGCGGATACTGGTCACGGAGTCCGGCGGCTACAAGCTGGTTCCCTGACGCTTCAGCGCGGTCCCGCAATGCCCTCACCCGTCTTGTGCCGGGCCGGGGGCATTGCCTCGCGCGATGGTTGGCGGATTCGGTTCGCTTTCTCTCTACCCTTCATTGAAAGGCTCCGTTAACGGTGGCGCGGGAACAGACGAGAGATCGCGACTGACCGGACCGCGCATCGGACGCTGGATCAAGGCCGTCGCGGCCGCGACGCAGCTTAGGGAAACGGTACTTCGACGAGATGAGCCTCGAAAGCGACATCGCGATCCTCAGAAACGTGCCGCTGTTCGAAGGCTTGGCGAGCGACCAGTTGCGTCTCCTCGCCTTCGGCGCCGAGCGCCGGCGCCTTTCCGCCGGGGAAATCGTCTTTCGCCAGGATGCGCAGGCGGATGCCGGCTTCGTCATCGCCTCCGGCACGGTCGTGCTCGTCAGCCAAGGCCGGGACAGGCAGAAGGCCGTCGGATCCTTTGGACCGGGGACGCTGCTCGGCGAACTCGCATTGATCACCGAGACCACCCGGCCCGCCAGCGCCAAGGCGGAGACCAGTTGCGAACTGCTCCGGATCACCCGGCCGATGTTCCGCCGTATGCTGGAGGAATATCCCGAATACGCCGCCGGACTGCACGAAAGGCTAAAGCTTCAGTTCGCCGAAATGACCCGGCAGATCCTGGCGCTCGAGGACCGGTTCTCCGGATGAAGGTCGCCGGCTACGCCGGACGGCCGCCGCCGCCCCATGGCGGATCGATCGTCAGAACGTGAAGGTCGCGGTCACCGGCACGTGGTCCGACGGGCGCTCCCAGCCTCGCGCCTCGCTGAGCACATCGATGGCCGAAAGCGCCGGCGCGAGATCGGGCGACCCCCAGACATGGTCGAGCCGACGACCGCGGTTCGACGCCGCCCAGTCCTTGGCGCGGTAGCTCCACCAGGTGAACACCGTCTCTTCCATGGGAATGTGATGGCGCATCAGGTCGACCCAGTTGCCGTCGTCCCGCGCTCTCAGCAGCCCCTCGCATTCGATCGGCGTGTGCGACACCACCTTCAACAACTGCTTATGGGACCACACGTCGGTCTCGAACGGCGCGATGTTGAGATCGCCGACAAGCAATGACGAGACGCCCGGCTCGGCCTCGGCGCCGATCAGCCGCATCTCCTCGATGAAATCGAGCTTGTGGCGGAATTTCGGATTGATCGCCGGGTCCGGCTCGTCGCCGCCGGCCGGGACGTAGAGATTATGCACCCGTACCCGGCGCTCCCCGACCCTGAGCCGCGTCGACAGGTGGCGCGCGTCGCCGATGGCGCAGAAATCCTGCCGGACGATGTCGTCAAACGGCTGTCTCGAGACGGTCGCGACGCCGTGATAACCCTTCTGACCATGGATCGCGATGTGCTCGTAGCCGAGCGTTCGGAAGGCCTTTGCGGGAAACTGGTCGTTCGGACATTTGGTCTCCTGCAGGCACAGGACGTCCGGCGCGGTCTGCTTCAAGAAGCGCTCCACCAGCGGCATGCGCAGCCGCACGGAGTTGATGTTCCACGTGGCGATCTTGAAGGACATGGCTTGGTTTCCGGCTGCGGGGACGGCACGTGCATATGGGGGCGGCCCGCCACCGGCAACCCTCATGCGGGACAGCCTGCAAACAAAAGGGCCGCCTCGGAAGGCGGCCCGCGACGATCAATGAAGGAAAACGGCGGCGTCAGTTGCCGGTCTGGCCCTGCGAAATCGCCGTATAGGGAATCGTGAACGCCGAATCCTGAATATCGCCGCCATTCTTGACGTTGTAGATCATCACCGTGGTGTCCTTGCCCTGCTGGTCGCGGATGGTCCACTGCTTGAGCTCGTTGGATTTCGGGTCGAACATCATGGTGATGCGCGAATTGCCGAACACCGACTTGTCGCCCATGACAATGGTGGTGAGATCGGGCTCTTCCTTGACACTTTGAATGTTCGCCGCCGAAAGGTCGATCCGCCGGTTCAGCAACAGCTTCAGCGGCGTCTTCGACAGGGGATAGACGTCCCAGGTGTTCAGCTTCTTGTTGTTGACCGCGACGTTGGAGCCATCGGAAATCACCCGGAGCGGCGTCCCCGAATAGTCGAAGCGCACCTTGCCGGGCCGCTCGATATAGAATTTTCCCTCGGTCTGACGGCCGTTCGGGTCGAACTGCATGAAGGTCCCGTGCATCGACGGAACGCCTGAGAAATGGTCGGCGATCTTTTGTGCCGCGGCGCTCGACTGGGCCGCCGCCGGGCCCGTCGTGAGCGGCGCAAGGACCGCGGCCGCGATCAGGGCCGATGCCGCGCCGCGAACGAGCACGGAGCGGAAGGATCGGTTGAGTGTATCGTTGTTCGCCATGGTGGTGGAGGCTTCCCTTATTGCGAAGTCTGCCCTTCGTCTCAGCGACGCAGATAGGGCGCGACGCGGATTTCGTCTCGCCCCATCATGTCGGTTCGCATCATTCCCCTCGCAATGGGGCGCGGCAATGGCGAAAACCTAACCATTTCGTCATCGGCTACATCCGGTCATCTTCCGTCGGCACCAAAATTTCGCGCTTGCCGGCGTGGTTGGCGGCACCGACGATGCCTTCCCGCTCCATCCGCTCGATGATCGAGGCGGCACGGTTGTAGCCGATCGACAGGCGCCGCTGGACATAGGAGGTCGAGGCCTTGCCGTCGCGCAGCACGATCGCCACCGCCTGATCGTAGAGGTCGGCGCCCTCGTCGACCTCCCCGCCGCCGCCGCCGCTCCCGGACGAGCCGCCATCGCCATCCTCGTCCTCGTCCTCGAGAATCGAGTCGAGATAGTCGGGCACGCCCTGGCTCTTGAGATGCGCGACGATCTGCTCGACCTCGCTGTCGTCGACGAACGGGCCGTGGACACGCTGGATACGGCCGCCGCCGGCCATGAACAGCATGTCGCCCATGCCCAGCAGCTGCTCGGCGCCCTGCTCCTGCAGGATGGTGCGGCTGTCGATCTTCGATGTCACCTGGAAGGAGATACGGGTCGGGAAATTCGCCTTGATCGTCCCGGTGATGACGTCGACGGACGGACGCTGCGTCGCCATCACCACATGGATGCCGGCGGCGCGGGCCATCTGCGCGAGACGCTGGACGGTACCTTCGATGTCCTTGCCGGCGACCATCATCAGGTCGGCCATCTCGTCGATGATCACGACGATGTAGGGCAGCGGCTCGAGATCGAATTCCTCGGTCTCGAAGATCGGCTCGCCGGTCTCGCGGTCGAAGCCGGTCTGCACCGTGCGCGAGATCGTCTCGTTCTTCTCCAGCGCGCTTTTCACGCGGGCGTTGAAGCCGTCGATGTTCCTGACGCCCACCTTCGACATCTTGCGGTAGCGGTCCTCCATCTCGCGGACCGTCCATTTCAGCGCGACGACCGCCTTTTTCGGGTCGGTCACCACCGGGGCAAGCAGGTGCGGAATGCCGTCATAGACCGACAGCTCCAGCATCTTCGGATCGATCATGATCATCCGGCATTCCTGCGGCGTCAGCCGGTAGAGCAACGACAGGATCATCGTGTTGATCGACACCGACTTACCGGAGCCGGTGGTGCCGGCGACGAGAAGATGCGGCATCTTGGCGTGGTCGGCGATCACCGGCTCCCCGCCGATGGTCTTGCCGAGGGCAAGGGCCAGCTTGCTCTTGTTCTGGGTGAAGGTCTCCGAGCCGATCATCTCGCGGAAATAGACGGTCTCGCGGCGCTGGTTCGGCAGTTCGATGCCGATGGCGTTCTTGCCGGGAATGACGGCGACGCGCGCGGCGATGGCGCTCATCGAGCGGGCGATGTCGTCGGCGAGCCCGATGACGCGCGAGGACTTGATGCCCGGCGCCGGCTCCAATTCGTAAAGCGTCACCACCGGGCCGGGACGCACCTCGATGATCTCGCCCTTGACGCCGAAGTCCTCCAGCACGCCCTCGAGCAGGCGCGCGTTCTCCTGCAGCGCTTCCGGCGACAGGGTCGAGTCGCGGCTGCGCGGCTTCGGCGGCGTCAGGAAATCGACCGAGGGCAATTCGAAGCGGACGGGATCGGCCACCGTCGTCGCCGGCTTCAGCGCGACGGCGCGCCCGGAACCACTGCGAAGCCGCTGCTGCTCGGCGGTAACCGTTGCCTGCGGGACGACCCGCACGCCAGGATCGGCCGGCAGGCGCGGTGACGTCGCGCCGCCGGATCGGTCTTGCCGCGTCTGACCGTGAGCAGCGTCGTTCCGTGCCTCTTCCTGCCTGGCGGGTCTGCGGCCGGGAAAGGCGACGATGTTGCCGGACAGGAGCCCCCGCCAGCCGCCTCCCTCGTCGGGGATCGGCGCCGCGTTGGGCGACACCCGATCGCCCGGACCGACGATCATGGCATCGTCATCGGCGAAGTCGCCGCTGACGAAATCGCGCGCCTCGCTTTCCTCCGTTTCGTCCCAAGGCATCGTTGAGCTGGCGTCAAACTCGGCGCGTTCTTCATCCGCATCCGCCCCGTAGTAGTTTTCCATGTGCTCGGGTTCGGATACGCGGATCGAGCGCCGGGCGCCGCGGTCTTGCGCCGGGTGGTGAGGTAAATCCTCCTCGTCCGACCAGTTGGCGAAACCGTCGCCGAATTCCTTCGATGCCCGTGCCTCGCGGCGGGCGGCGAGACCTCGACCAATGGCGGATTTTGCCGAATAGGCGGTATGGGCCAGTGCTCCGAAGAACAGCGCCATGCGGCCCTCGCTCTCATCCTCGTCGTCCGTCTCGACCACCGGGGCCCTGCGGCGGCCCGCGGCCGGTATCGGGCGGGGGCGATCGATCAATCCGGCGCCATTGAGGAAGAGCCAGGCCGCCGGCGCGGCGATCATCAGTGCGAGCACGATTGCGAGCAGCCCTTGCGGATAGGCGCCGGTCGCCAGTGCCGGAAATTTCAGTACGAGATCGCCGGCAACGCCGCCGAGGCCGATCGGAAGCGGCCAGCCCGAGGGCGCCGGCAGACAGCCGAGCGCGGCGGCGGCCAGCACGGTCCCGGCAACCGCATACCAGGCGCGGCGCCAGATATGGTCGATCGCATGGCCGGACAGCAAGATCAGGCCCCAGATCGCCGGCAGCATCACGAGCAGCGCGGCGCCCAGGCCGAACACCTGCATGGCGAGGTCGGCGACGATGGCGCCGGAGGGACCCGCCCAGTTCTCGACCATGTTCTGATTCGACTGGCTGAGCGAGGGGTCGCTCACACTCCACGTCGCGAAGGCGACGCCGAGATAACCCGCGATCGCGATCATCACGGCGCCGACGCCGATTTCGCCTTGCCGCCGGAGGAATGACGTTTCGCTGCCGCCTGACGCCGTGGTTGCCATCTGACCCTGCCTGTTCGTCCAACGCGGATCGTGCCTTCGAGCCGGCCCGCTGCTTGCGGCCAGACTAAGCAGCCGAGGTTAAGAGCCGTTTAAGCTTAAGACCACCTTACGATCCTGGGCATCTCGCCGTCCGATCGGGTTCGCTCTTGCCGCGGAAGGATCGTCCGCCAGTCTTACGGTTCACACGGAAAGGGAGCGACGATGGATATCCAACGCGAGGACAACGGATCGAAAGGCCGGTTCACCACTGCCAAAGGCGACAGCGAGATGACCTATGTCCGGGTGGGCGAGACCACCGTCATCTTCGATCATACCCTCGTTCCGGATCAGTATCGCGGCCAGGGGATCGCGGGGAAGCTGGTCGCCGCCGGGGTGGACTGGGCCCGGTCGGAGAAGTTGAAGGTGATTCCGCAATGCCCATTCGTCCGGTCCGCATTCGAGCGCAAGCCGGAATATCGCGATGTTCTGAAGGAATGATGGGCATTCAGCCGCGGCGGCGATGAACCTCGTGGATCCAGGGACCGCCGGGGATTTCAAAGTCACCCCCGGATTCGCCGCGACATTGTGTGGCTGTCGACGCGGTTTGGATGCCGGTGCCTCATGTTTCTGCAGGGGATTGGGGGCCGGCGCAGCTTCTGAAGAAGCCGCCCCCTCGAAAAATTTTCTCCCCACCCCCACGCCCCTCCCGCACAATGCCCTCACCGCCGGCCCACGGAACGGGCGCGAATGATCACCGGGATCGTTCGTTGGGCCAAGGGGGAGAAATCCCTGGCGGTGCGGTGTCCGCGACGGGGCTTCTTCCGGAGAAGGCCCGGCCCGGACGACCCTTTGCTCCGCCGGACCGTCCCCCACTAATGAGGGGTCTGCGGATCGGTCCGCTTGAACGCCCCCGCCAGGGGCGTGAAGAGCCGGCAGCGCACACGAACCCATGAAGAGGCGGGGTTAGCGTGTCGAAGGGTTGGTCAAACGCCGCGCGGGATGCCGGAGGCGGACCGTATTGACTTAAAACAGTCGGAGGGTTCGCCTCCGGCGTCCCGCCGCTCGTCTCGTCCGAGACGAGACGGCAACAGGGGCCCGTCAGTGAGCGGCGAAGCCGCGAAACTTAAGGACGGGACAGAGAATCGGCCCACCAGCGAGCCGCAAGGCGAGGCTTAAGGGTGGGAAAAAAATGCTGACCCCTCAGCGAGCCGTAAGGCGAAGCTTAAGGAGGGGACAGAGAATCGAAGAAGGCAGGCGCGGCGGAAGGAGGAGGAGCCACCATCGAAGAATGCATCCGCCGGCCGCGAGAGCGGTGCGGGCGCTCAGCTATGTCTCTTACCCATATGCGCCACCGCCAAATCGAAAAGGGGCGGGCGATCGCTCGCCCACCCCTTTTTCCGGCTGTATCGGCCCTGGCCGACCGCTCAGGAGTGGTAGGCCGCCTCGCCATGATAGGCGAGATCGAGGCCTTCGCGCTCCTGTTCAAGCGTCGGACGCAGACCGACGATGAGATCGACGATCTTGAAGAGGATCGCCGAGATCACGCCGCCCCAGACCAGCGTGATCAGCACGCCGACGATCTGGGCCCAGACCTGGGCGCCCATCGAGACGCCCTCGGCGAGGCCGACGCCGCCCAGCGACGAGGCGGTGAAGATGCCCGTGCCGACGGCGCCGATGATGCCGCCGATGCCGTGGATGCCGAAGACATCGAGGCTGTCGTCGTACTGGAACTTGTTCTTCACCACCGAGACGAAGAAGTAGCAGCCGGCGCTGGCGAGTCCGCCGAGGACGATCGCGCCGACCGGCCCGATCGTGCCGCAGGCCGGCGTGACGGCGACGAGACCGGCAACGATGCCGGAAGCGCCGCCGAGCATCGAGGCCTTACCGCGCATCATGGTCTCGATGATGCACCAGGTGACCAGCGCGCCCGCCGTCGCGGTAAAGGTGTTGATCATGGCCAGCACCGCGCCCGCGGTCGATTCCAGATTGGAACCGGCGTTGAAGCCGAACCAGCCGACCCACAGGATCGCGGCGCCGACCATGGTCAGCGTCATCGAATGCGGGGCCATCATGTCCTTGCCGAGACCGGTGCGCTTGCCGACGAAGAGGGACCCGACCAGCGCGGCGATACCGGCGTTGATATGCACGACGGTGCCGCCGGCGAAGTCGAGCGCGCCGACGCCGCCAGAGAGGGTCCCGTTGAAGATCAGGCCGGCGCCGTCCCAGACCATGTGCGCAATCGGGAAGTAGGCGAAGGTCAGCCACAGCACCGTGAACAGCACCACCGCCGAGAACTTGATGCGCTCGGCGAAGGCGCCGACGATCAGCGCCGGAGTGATCACCGCGAAGGTCATCTGGAAGGCGATGAACAGATATTCGGGCAAGGCCACGCCGTCGGTGAAGGTCGCGGCCGTCGAATCGACGGTCACGCCCGCGAGGAACAGCTTGCCGAGGCCGCCCCAATACGGGCTGGTGCCGCCGCCGAAGGCGAAGGAATAACCCCACACCACCCAGACGATGATGGCGATGCCGGTGATGACGGTGCACTGCATGAGCACCGACAGCATGTTCTTGGCCCGCACCAGACCGCCGTAAAACAGGGCGAGACCGGGCATGGTCATGAACAGGACCAGCAGCGTCGCGGTCATCATCCAGGCGACATCGCCCTTGTCGACCGTCGGAGCCACGGCCTCGGTGACCCCGACCGCCGCCTCGACGGCCGGCGCGGCGGCGTCCTGGGCGAAGGCCGCCGTCGCGGCGAACCCGGCCATCAGGGAGCCGGCAAATAGGAGTTGCTTGATATTCATCGGTGGTCGATCCCCTTAGAGTGCGTTCGCGTCGACTTCGCCCGTCCGGATGCGGACGGCCTGATCGATGCCGAAGACGAAGATTTTGCCGTCGCCGATCTGGCCGGTCTTGGCGGCGGTCTGGATCGCCTCGACCGCCGGCTCGACCATGTCGAGCGCCACGGCGATCTCGATCTTCAGCTTGGGCAGGAAGCTCACCGCGTATTCGGTGCCGCGATAGATTTCGGTATGGCCTTTCTGGCGGCCATAGCCCTTGACCTCGGAGACGGTGAGGCCCTGAATGCCAATGCCGGTCAACGCCTCGCGCACTTCGTCGAGCTTGAATGGCTTGATGATCGCCATCACGATTTTCATGTTCACCTCGAACCTTGGGCAGCCGCGGGAGCGCCGCCGTGTTGAGCCATCACTCGCCCGGGCTGCATGCCCGCGGCGATGACTGACCTTCAGGAATCAAGGATCGTGCCAAACGGACGTCGCGCCGCCGTTCGGTCATATTTTGCGGTGCGAAACCGCAGGGGTTGCCGACGAGGCTCGGCGATCCCCGAGGATGGGCGGGGCCTAAATGTGCGCCATAAGAGGCGGACTTGACTGAATTTTAGGCAGAAGCCGCGCGCCGAGGACGGATCAGCCCTTCCTGTGCCACCGAAGCGACCAGCGTGCCGTCGCGCGCGAACAGCGAGCCGCGGGTGAGACCTCGCGCGCCCGCCGAGGACGGGCTATCCTGCGAATAGAGCATCCAGTCCGAGACCTTCACCGGCCGGTGAAACCACATGGCATGGTCGAGGCTGGCCGCCTGGATACGCTCGTCGAACACCGACAGCCCATGCGCGAACAGCGAGGTGTCGAGCAGGGTCATGTCGGAGAGATAGGCGAGGACGGCGGCGTTCAGGTCACGGTCGTCGCCGATCGGACTGGCACAGCGTACCCAGACCTGTTGCACCGGCTCCAGCTTGTCGCGGGTCAGATAATGATCGAAGGAGACCGGACGGAATTCGATCGGCCGCGGCCGCAGCCAGTAGCGGCGGACCGGCTCGGGCGCCCGCTTCAAGATCGTCTCCTTGAGGCCGTCGCCATGCGGCAGGTCGTCCGGGCCCGGCACGTCGGGCATCGACACCTGATGATCGTGCCCGTCCTCGTCCTTCTGGAAGGAGGCCGAGAGGGAGAAGATCGCGTGACCGTGCTGGATCGCGACGACGCGCCGGGTGGTGAAGGAGCCGCCATCGCGAATCCGGTCGACGTCGTAGATGATCGGCGCGGCGGGGTCGCCCGGCCGCATGAAATAGGAATGCAGCGAATGGCAGTGGCGGTCGGCGGGCACGGTGCGCTGGGTAGCGACCAGCGCCTGGGCGATCACCTGACCGCCGAACACACGCTGCCAGCTCTGATCCGGGCTGATGCCGCGAAACAGATTTTCCTCGATGCGTTCGAGATCGAGGATATGGAGGAGCTTTTCAACGGCCTCGGTCATCCTAATCTACTCCCCAGTCGCGGGGAGCCACGCACCCCTTCGCCTTTCGCGGCGTTGCACCAATATACCGGGCGTGGTCAACCGGTTTTCGCGATCCGTACCGAGCGCCCCACGCGAGGGGCGCGAGCAAGGAGACTTCGATGTCCGACACCAGTGCCGCGACGACAGCCGCCGAGCATGTCGATATCGTCATCGCCGGAGCCGGCTATGTCGGCCTGACGACGGCGGTGGCGATCGCCGACGCCGCGCCGCATCTCAAGATCGTCCTGGTCGACGCCGCGCCCGAGGGCGTCTGGAAGAAGGACGGCCGCGCCTCCGCCGTTGCGGCCGCCGCCGTGCGAATGCTGGAGCGGCTCGGCATCTGGGAAAAGGTCAAGGACGAGGCGCAGCCGATCACTGAGATGATCGTCACCGATTCACGCACCTCCGACCCCGTCCGTCCGGTGTTTCTCACCTTTGGCGGCGAGGCCAAGTCCGGCGAGCCGTTCGCGCACATGCTGCCGAACACCGCCCTCAACGGCGCCCTGCGCGAGCGCGCGAAAACCCTCGGCATCGACATCCGGCAGGGAAAGGCGGTCTCGGGCATCGACCGGCAAATGGCGACGATCCGCGTGGCGCTCACCGGCGGCACGACCATCGACGCGCGGTTGCTGATCGCCTGCGACGGCGTCCGCTCGACGATCCGCGACATGGCCGGCATTCACACCGTCCACTGGGATTACGGCCAGTCCGGCATCGTGACGACCGTCGCCCACGAGCGCCCGCACGAGGGCCGGGCGGAGGAGCATTTCCTCCCCTCGGGCCCCTTCGCTATCCTGCCGCTCAAGGGTAACCGGTCCTCGCTGGTCTGGACCGAGCCGACCCGCGAGGCCGAGCGCCTGATCAATGCCGACGAGATGCTGTTCGAGCACGAACTCGAACAGCGCTTCGGCCACAAGCTTGGCGCGCTGACCGTGGAGGGTGGCCGTCGCGCCTTTCCATTGGGACTCACGCTGGCGCGCGATTTCGTCAAGCCGCGCATCGCGCTCGCCGGCGATGCCGCCCACGGCATCCACCCGATCGCCGGCCAGGGCCTCAATCTCGGCTTCAAGGATGCCGCGGCGCTGGCGGAGACGATCGTCGAGGCCGACCGCCTCGGCCTCGATATCGGCGCGCTCGACGTGCTGGAGACCTATCAGCGCTGGCGGCGCTTCGACACAGTCCAGATGGGCATCACCACCGATGTCCTGAACCGCCTGTTTTCCAACGACAACCCGTTCTTGCGGGCGGCCCGCAGCTTCGGGCTCGCACTGGTCGATCGCGCGCCACCGCTGAAGGACTACTTTATCGGCCAGGCTGCCGGTCTGACCCGCGGGCCGTCGCCGCGCCTCTTGCAGGGCGAGCCGATCTAGCCTTCGCTAGCGGAATCGACGCCCCTCTGGAACGATCCTGTCGCGGAGCCCGTGCGGGACAGGAAATTCTTTCTTCTCGCACCGCGACAAGGCAATCGACGCCGCCGCTGACCGGCGCGATTCGGCCTATCTATCATCGACCGAACACTGGCCCGGCCGAATGGCCCGCGTGGACCAGCGACAAGGGAGATGACAATGGCGAAGGACCACCGCGCCGGATCGAAGGTCCGGGGCGACAAGCTCCCCGCGATCCTGATGGCGAACCACCTTCTCGACGGCGATGTGGTCTTCCTGGCCGATAAGGGCTGGACCCTCGACCCGTCGAAGGCCCGCGTCGCCTTCGACGCCGAAACCGCCGAGGCGATGGACGCCGAAGGCAAAGCGGCCTTCGCGGCGAATGTCGTGGTCGATCCTTATCTCGTGCCGGTCGATCTCAAAGGCACAGGCCTTCCAGTCGCCCGTCATTTCCGCGACGCGATGCGCCAGAAGGGTCCGTCCATTCACCCGGACATGGGCAAACAGGCCGACTACCGCACGCCCGCCTGAAGGCTTTGCGAGAGGCGACAGGTCCGCGGGCCCGGCGCCGGGCATCAACTTTGAAGGATACGTTTATGTATCGCTACGACGAATTCGACGTGCGTTTCGTGCGCGAGCGGGTCGCCCAGTTCCGCAGCCAGGTGGAACGACGCCTCAACGGCTCGCTCTCCGAGGACGAATTCAAGCCGCTGCGTTTGAAGAACGGTCTCTACCTGCAGCTCCACGCCTACATGCTGCGCATCGCCGTGCCCTACGGCACGCTGAATTCCCGCCAGTTGCGCCAGCTCGCCCATATCGCCGATACCTACGACAAGGGCTACGGCCACTTCACCACCCGCCAGAATCTGCAGTTCCACTGGCCGAAGCTGAAGGACGTGCCGGAGATCCTGGATCTGCTCGCCGACGTCGAGATGCACTGCATCCAGACCTCCGGCAACTGCATCCGCAACGTGACCGCCGACCAGTTCGCCGGCGTCGCCGCCGACGAAGTGGAAGATCCCCGCCCGACCGGCGAACTCATCCGCCAGTGGTCGAGCCTGCATCCCGAATTCGGCTGGCTGCCGAGGAAGTTCAAGATCGCCGTCACCGGCGCCGAGCACGATCGCGCGGCGATCAAGGCGCATGACATCGGCCTGAAGATCAAGCGGCATCCCGAGACCGGGGAGATCGGCTACGAGGTCGTGGTCGGTGGTGGCCTCGGCCGCACGCCGATGATCGGCAAGCTGATCCGCGAGTTCCTGCCCAAAGACGAACTGCTCGCCTATCTGGAAGCGGTGATGCGCGTCTACAATTTGGAAGGCCGCCGCGACAACAAGTTCAAGGCGCGCGTGAAGATCCTCGTCCACGAGACCGGCGAGGAGGAATTCCGCCGCCGCGTCGAGGCGGAATACGCCAAGCTCGACGGGCCCACCATCAACGCGCCCGAGGAGGAGGTGGCGCGGATCGCGGCCTATTTCGCGCCGCCGGCCTACGAAGGCCTGCCGGAGGATTCCCCGGCTCTGGCGGCAGCGCGGGCAAGCGATCCCGGCCTCGACCGCTTCGTCGCGCAAAACGGCTTTGCCCATCGCCAGCCCGGCTATATCGCCCTGACCGTTTCGCTCAAGGCGATCGGCGAGGTGCCCGGCGATATGAGCGCCGATCAGATGCGCGCCTTTGCCGATATCGCCGAACGCTATTCCTTCGGCGAGTTGCGCGTCACCCACGGCCAGAACCTGGTGCTGCCGCATGTCAGGAAAGACGACGTTCCGGCCGTCTACGCGGCGCTGAAGGCGGAACGGCTGCATACGGCCAATGCCGGGCTGGTGACCGACATCATCGCCTGCCCCGGCCTCGATTACTGTGCCCTCGCCACCGCGAAATCGATCCCGATCGCGCAGGATATCGCCAGGACCTTCGCGGACGAGGCGCGCCAGCGCGAGATCGGCCCGCTGCCGATCAAGATCTCTGGCTGCATCAACGCCTGCGGCCACCACCATGTCGGCGCGATCGGCATTCTCGGGCTCGAAAAGGCCGGCAAGGAAAATTACCAGATCACCGTCGGCGGCGACGCCACCGAGAACGCCGCGCTGGGCGAACGGCTTGGCCCGGGCATCGACGCCGAGGACGTGCCGGGCGCGATCGAATCGATCGTCGAAACCTATCTCGGCGAGCGGCAAGACGGCGAGGAATTCATCGAGACGGTGCGCCGGGTCGGGTTGGAGCCGTTCAAGGCGGGCTTCACCGCGTATGTCGCCAGCCGTGAAAGCCTTCGAAAGGACGCGGCATGACACTGATCGCCGCTGCCGGCGCGAAGCCGGACGCCTACAATCGCGTTGACACCGCCGAGGCCGCCACGAAAACCGACGGCCCGGTGATCATGCCGCTGGTCGTAGCCGACGCCGTACGCGCCGTCTTGCCGGAGCTTCGCTTCGGTCTCTCGGTGCCCAACAATGCGACGATCGAGGAGATCGCCCCGCATCTCGACGCGGCGGACCTCGTCTCCGTCGAGTTCCCGGCGTTTTCCGATGGCCGTGGCCTGTCGCTGGCCAAGCGGCTGCGCCGGGCCGGCTTTAAGGGCACCCTGCGCGCGTCGGGACCGCTGATCGCCGACCAGTTCGCCGAGGCGCTGGCCTGCGGCTTCGACGAGATCGAGCTGCCCGAAACGATGGCGAACCGGCAGCCAGTCCAGCAATGGATGGCGGCCAAGGACATCGTCACCCAGCACTACCAGACCGGCTATGGCGGGGAGCGCAGCATCCTCCAGAAGCGGCTTGCCGCCCGGAGGGCCTGACGCCATGAGCGATGAGCGCAGACATCTCGCGGCCGAGCTGAATATCGGCTTCGCCGCGCTGACCCCGCTTGAGCGTCTGCGGTCCCTGGTCGAGCGCGCCGGCGGGCCTGTGGTGTTCACGACCAGCCTCGGCATCGAGGACCAGATGATCACTCATCTGATCTTTGCCAATGATCTGCCGATCCAGGTGAAGACGCTCGATACCGGCCGGCTGTTTCCCGAAACCTATACGCTCTGGCGCGAAACCGAGGAAAAATACGGCCGCCGCATCAAGGCGCTGTACCCGCAAGCGGACGCACTCGAGGCGCTGGTGAACGACCAGGGCATCGACGGATTCTACTACGCGCCGGAGTTTCGCAGGAACTGCTGCGGCGTCAGAAAGGTCGAGCCGCTGGCACGCGCGATTGCCGGCGCGGGCGGCTGGGTCACCGGCCTTCGCCGCGATCAGTCGGCCAACCGCTCGGACATGGATTTCGTCTCGTTCGACGGCGCCCGTGGTCTGATCAAGGCCAACCCGATCTTCGACTGGAGCCGCGACGCCATCGTCGCGTTCACCGCCGAGCACGGCGTCCCGGTCAACGCGTTGCACGCGAAGAATTTCCTGTCCATCGGCTGCGCGCCCTGCACCCGCGCGACCCGCCCCGGCGAGCCGGAACGGGCCGGCCGCTGGTGGTGGGAGGAAGAGACCAAGCGCGAATGCGGCCTGCATGTCGACGGGGCCGACCGCCCTGCCCGCGACGTCACCAACCGTCCCGCCAGAGCGGGCGCAGCCTTCGAGAGACTGCCGCAATGAAGCCCATGACCCATCTCCAGCGTCTCGAGGCCGAGTCCATCTTCATTCTGCGCGAGGTCGCGGCGACGGCGGAAAATCCGGTGATGCTGTATTCCATCGGCAAGGACTCGGCCGTGATGCTGCATCTTGCCATGAAGGCCTTCGCGCCCGGCAAGCCACCGTTTCCGCTCTTGCATGTCGACACGACCTGGAAGTTCCGGGAGATGATCGAGTTCCGCGATCGCCGCGCCAGGGAACTCGGCCTCGATCTCATCGTCCATATCAACCACGAGGGCGTGCGCGCCGGCATCAACCCGTTCTCGTCGGGCAGCCGCGTCCACACCGACGTGATGAAGACGGAAGCCCTGAAGCAGGCGCTCGACAAGTACAAATTCGACGCCGCCTTCGGCGGGGCCCGCCGCGACGAGGAAAAGTCGCGGGCCAAGGAACGCGTCTTCTCGCTGCGTTCGGCCGAGCATCGCTGGGATGCGAAGAACCAGCGGCCGGAGCCCTGGCGGCTGTTCAACACCCGCAAGAAGAAAGGCGAGAGCTTCCGCGTCTTCCCGCTGTCCAACTGGACCGAGCAGGACGTGTGGGATTACATCGCGCTGGAAGACATCCCCGTCGTGCCGCTGTATTTCGCCGCCCCCCGGCCCATCGTCAGACGGGACGGGGCGCTGATCATGCGCGACGACGACCGGATGGCGCTGCAGCCCGGCGAGACGATCGAGACCATGATGGTCCGCTTCCGCACGCTCGGCTGCTACCCTCTGACCGGCGCGGTGGAGTCGGAGGCTGCAACGCTCGCCGACATCATCGCCGAAATGCGCGGATCGCGCACCTCGGAGCGCCAGGGCCGGGTGATCGACCAGGATTCCGGCGCCTCGATGGAAGAGAAGAAGCAGGAAGGCTATTTCTGACATGACCAGCGCCCTGCGAGAGCGTCGCCCCGCCGAGGAAGCGGACGCCGAAACATCATTCGCCAAACCCACAATCATTGCCGGGGAAAAGCCCATGGCCGCGTCGGAACGGACGTTGGAAGCCGATCTTGCGGCACCACGGCCGCATGTCGCGCCGGCCGCCTCGCTCCTGCGCTTCATCACCTGCGGCTCCGTCGACGACGGCAAGTCGACGCTGATCGGCCGGCTGCTCTACGAGACCAATGCCGTCTTCGACGACCAGCTCGACGCATTGAAGCGCGATTCGAAGAAATTCGGCACGACCGGCGAGGATCTCGATTTCGCGCTGCTGGTCGACGGGCTGTCGGCCGAGCGCGAACAGGGCATCACCATCGATGTCGCCTATCGCTACTTCTCAACCGGCCACCGCGCCTTCATCATCGCCGACACGCCGGGCCACGAGCAATACACGCGCAACATGGCGACCGGCGCCAGCCAGGCCGAACTCGCGGTGATCCTCGTCGACGCGCGCAAGGGCATCCTGCCGCAGACGCGGCGGCACTCCTTCATCACCTCGCTGGTCGGCATCAAGAGCGTCGTCATCGCCATCAACAAGATGGATCTCGTCGATTTCGCCGAGGACCGGTACGAGGGGATCAAGCGCGACTATGAGGCGATCCTGCCGGCGCTCGGCTTCACCGACGTCTCCTTCGTTCCCGTGTCGGCGAAGAACGGCGACAACATCGCCGCGCGCTCGCCCAACATGCCGTGGTACCGGGGCGAGACGCTGCTTGAGCGGCTGGAATCCGTCACGCCGGAGACCTTCGACGCCGGATCGGCGCCGTTCCGGATGCCGGTGCAATGGGTCAACCGACCCGATCTCGATTTCCGGGGCTTTGCCGGCACCATCGCCAGCGGCAGCATCGCGGCCGGCGACCCGGTCGTCGTCCTGCCGGGGCGGCGCGAAACCCGCGTGAAGGCTGTCTGGGATCGCGACGGCGAGGTGCTGTCGGCCGCCGCCGGCGAGGCGGTGACGTTGACGCTTGCCGACGAAGTCGACGTCTCGCGCGGCGACGTGCTGGCAAGGCCGGACGATATGCTGGCGGCGGTGAAATCCGTCGCCGCCGAGATTCTGTGGATGGTCGACCGGCCGCTGGTGCCCGGCGGACGCCTCGTCGCCAAACTCGGCACCGCCTCGACGCCGGCGAGCGTACGCGGTCTCGACGCCGCGGTCGACATCCATTCCTTCGCGCCGAAACCCGCGAACGTCCTTTTGATGAACGAGATCGGCCGGGTGACGCTCGGCTTCGACCGGCCCATCGTCGCGGCGTCCTACGAGGAAAGCCGCGAATTCGGCGCGTTCATCCTGATCGACCCGCTGACCAACGAGACGTTGGCTCTCGGCGTCGTGCGGACGGTCAACGACGATGAGCCGTTGCGATCCTCGGCGGAGCCGGGCTCGACGCTGAATGAACTCAAGGCGCTCTGGCTCGGCGAGGCAGCGGATCCCGATCGCCGCGCCTCGATCTTGCGGTACCGTATGGCGGCGGCCGTGCTTTTCGGCTTTGTCGGGTTTCTGTTCGGGCTTCATCCGGGGCTGGCGATGGTTCTGGCGTTCCTGGACGTTGCCCTGCGGCCATTGCTGCGGGTTGCCTTCGGCGCGCATCAAACCCGACACACTCCCGAGGGCATGCCCGCAACGGTCAGAGACGGCGCGGGCATTTGAGGCTGCCGTTTGGGGGCCGCATGCAGCGCGTGGGCTTGCATGGCGATCGCCGGGAGGAACTGCCGCGCCACTTGGCTGCCGGTGATGTATCTCATTAAACTCGAATCGGTCCCTGGCGGTCTGCGCGACACTCACCGCCAGCCTCCTTGGCTGAGCCATCAGGAGTTGAGAATCATCGAAAGGCCAGTCTAACATCGGTTGTCTCGCCGCAACCGATAAAAGGTTGGTCACACATGAGCGGATATCGCCGCCCCGGCACGCCGGCTGACGTTGAAAGAACGCTGCGGCAGGAAGCTGGATTTGGATGCGCCAAGTGTGGACATCCGTACATCGAATACCATCATATCGTCCCGTTTAGTGAAGAAGAGCACTTCCGCGCGGCTGACATGGTCGCATTGTGTGGCAACTGCCATCCTGCAGTAGCGGGATGGGGTCGTGATCGACAATACGAGGTGAAGAAAAATCCTCACAATGCAAAATCCGGGATTGCACGCGGCGCTCTAGAATATGACAAGCGTAACCTTGTATTCAAAGTTGGTGGCAATTGGTACGAAAATACACCGACCATCTTACAGTTCCATGATATTCCAATTATATCCTGTCACCTCGAAGAGGGACAAGCGAAGATATCTCTTAATATTATGGACGACACTGGAAGGATAATACTATCAGTCAAAGACAACAATATAATATTTCGTATCAACGACTTATGGGACTTCGAGTATAGACACAATCTTGCTACTGCGCGCTATGGTGCGCGTGATGTGGCACTCAAGCTCGACTTCCGAGGTCAGGACGCCACTATCGAGGGAAAGCTCTGGCTTGGGAGTCAGCAGGCTCTCCTTCGTCATGACCACACGACCCTTCCAGGCAATAACGTATTCCGCGGCAGCCGAATAACAAACTGCGGCGTGGGTATCCAGCTGGGGAATCCCGGTGTTTCTCCTTGGGCGGCTACCAAGCGGAATCACCTCTGTCCATGTGGATCAGGGAAAAGATACAAGCATTGCCACGGGCACCCAAGAATCCTCTAGATGGTGGCGACTAGAGGGGAAATACGAGTCGGCGTAAACTAATCTCTCACCGTTAACAATCGAGCTCTCTCGCCTCGGACGGCAGCATGATCGGGATGCCTTCGCGAACCGGATAGGCGAGCTTCGCCGCCTTCGAGACAAGTTCGTTGTTCTCGCGATCGTAGACCAGGGACGTCTTGGTCAGGGGACAGACCAGAAGCTCGAGCAGCTTCGGATCGGGCCGTCCCATTTCGCGCCGTTGGGTCATCTTATCCGTCTTTCGTCTTCGCGGTCGTCGGCACCGGCAAACGCGCGGCGGCCGTCCCGTTCTATTGCAGCGTGCGCGACGAACCGTCGTCGCCGCCGTCGCGCGCCAGGGCGATCTCGGTGATGGCGACCAGCGTCTCGGCCCGCGTCTTCAAGTCCGGTGCCTCGAGCAGCGCCTGTTTCTCGGCCGCGCCGTAGGGCGACATCATGCAAAGCGCGTTGACCAGCGTCTCGTTGGAGGCTCGGGTGACGCTCTCCCAATCCGCCTCGAGCTGATTGGCCTCCAGATATTGCTTGAAGGTGCCCAGCAGCGAGTCGCGATCGACCTCGCCGGCGCCCTGTCCCAGATCGAGATCCCCGAGGAAGGCCGCCGCCCGGCACGAGCGATAGGGCGCCCGGTCGGACAACTCCTCCAGCACCCGGAAGCGCACCACACCGTGCAGGTTGATAATGTAGCGCCCGTCGCCCGATTCGCTGAGCGATGTGATCCGGCCGAGGCAGCCCACCTTGCAAAGCTCCGGCTCGCCATCGCTTCGGCGCGCCCCGTCGAGCGCCGGCTGGATCATGCCGACGATCCGCGCACCGGCCATCGCATCGTCGACCATCTGCAGGTAGCGCGGCTCAAAAACATTGAGCGGCAGCTGCCCGCCCGGCAGAAGCAGCGCGCCCGCCAGAGGAAAAAGCGGGATGACACTCGGAAGGTCCGATGCTTTCCGATAGTTGAAATTGCCGGCGTGAACCAAAGCATGTCTCCGTTGCCGACACCGAATTTGGAACGCGAACGCGCGATCTCAAGGGATGCGGCAAGAAGCAGCGGGCAAACCGGCCAGACCGCGCAGGCGGCGAAGGCGGGCGTGGCCGACCGCCCGTGCCGGGCCCGCCCGTCCGATCAGGTGAAGAGCAGCGAGGACAGCTTGCGCCGGGCATCCTTCGTCGCCGGATCGGTCGGCCCCCAGGCCTCGAAGAATTCGAGAAGTTTTTTGCGCGCGGCGTCGTCCTTGAAGGTACGATCGCGGCCGATGATCTCCAGGAGATGCCCGGCGGCCGTCGCCCGGTCGCCCTTCGCCTGAGCGATCAGGGCCAGATCGTAGCGGGCTTGGTGATCGTCCGGATTGCCCTCGATCCGCGCCTGCAGCGCCACCGGGTCGCCCAGTTGCGAAATCTCCTCGGCGAGCTTCAGCTTGGTGCGGATGGCCGCGAGCGCCGGATCCTCAGGCTTGCCGGAATCCTCGGCCGCATATCCATCGACCAGCGCCTTGGCCCGCGCCGCATCGCCGCCCGCCAGATAGCATTCGGCCAGGCCCGCGGTCGCGGCGGCGTGACCGGGCTCGTGCTGGAGGACGGCTCCGAAGAGCTGCGCGGCGCCGCCCGCGTCACCGTCGGCGAGCAGTTGCCTGGCCTGTTCGAGCGCCTGGGCGACCGGATCGTCCGCGCCGCCGTTCCGGCCTCTCGGCAAGCGGTCGATGAAGGCCTTGACCTCGCTCTCCGGCAGCGCGCCCATGAAGCCGTCGACCGGCTGACCGTCGACGAAGGCAAACACCGCCGGGATCGACTGGACCCCCAGTTGACCGGCGATGGCGGGATGGTCGTCGATGTTCATCTTGACCAGTTTGACCTTGCCGCCGGCCGCCCTCACCGCCCGCTCGATGATCGGGGTCAACTGCTTGCAAGGGCCGCACCAGGGCGCCCAGAAATCGACCAGGACAGGCTGGCGCCGGGACTCCTGGATCACATCGGCCGAGAAATTCGCCGTCGTCGTGTCCTTGACGAGATCGGCTTGTGCCGCTGACCCGCCTGCCCCCAACCCAAAGCCTTCCAGGCCCGGCGCAGCCGGCGCCTGCGGCTGGGCACTGCCCACCGTCTGGCCCGCGGGCCCGGTCGTCTGCGCGCCGTAACCGCTGAAGGAATTGCCGTAGGGATTGTCGCTCATGCCGTCTGCCCGTCGTCGTCGCCTGCCGGTGCTTCGAGGCCGATGATGAGCGGCTCGTGCCCGGTGGATTGGAAGAACGCCATCAGCGCCGATGTGGCGATGGTCGTCGTCGCCGCATTCGTCATCGGATGGCAGTTCACCATATCGTGTACCAGAAGCTGTTCATCAAGCACGACCCGAACCTGGCGCTCCGTATCGTTGATGACGCCGAAGGCGGTGACCGAGCCAGGCTCGACGCCGAGCAGCGCGCGCATCTGGTCGCCGCTGGCGAAGGACAGCCGCCCGGATGCACCGATCCGCTTGTGCAACCCCTTCAGGTCGACGGCGCGGGTCTCCTCCGCCACGACGAGGAATATCCGCCCCTTCTTGTCCTTGAGAAACAGGTTCTTGGTATGGCCGCCGGGAATCGTGCCGCGCAGCGCCCGGCTCTCTTCGACGGAATGAAGCGGCGGATGCTCGACCGTCTCGGTCCGGATGCCGAGGTCATCGAGATGGCGGATGAGGTCGGTTCGTGTCTTCATGAAAGTGGCAGATCTCAGCCCTGCTTTTTCGCCCTCCGTCCGAAGCAGGGCTTCGGCGGTTTGTCCTTGATGGTGTCATTCAGCGGCAAATGCGACCGGCACCCCAGCGATGTTGATCGACATCAACAATACGGATCGGGAAGACCGATACAAAGACATGAGCGACAATCGCCACCGAAAGGACGCCGCCATGTACAGGAAAATCATGGTCCCCGTCGATCTGAGTCATACCGACCGCCTTGAAAAGGCGTTGACCGTCGCCGCCGATCTTGCGGAACTTTATGGCTGCGCCGTCCAGTATGTGGGCGTGACGACGTCAGGGCCAGGCTCGGTCGCGCACACGCCCGAGGAGTATACAAGCAAGCTCGAAGCCTTTGGGAAAACGCAGGCCGAGAAATACAATCTCCCCCAGGAGACGACGGCGACCTATGTCAGCCACGATCCGTCTGTCGACCTGAATCGGACGCTGCTGAGAGCCGTGGAGGAGAGCGGTGCCGATCTGGTGGTCGTCGCCTCGCATGTGCCGGGGCCGCCGGAGCACATCTTCGCATCCCACGCCGGCTATATCGCCGCCCACGCCAAGATATCGGTCATGGTGGTGCGCTGATACCCGGATGAAGACAGCTATTCCGCCGGAACCACACCGGTTTCCGGCGAAAGATCGCGAGCCTCGCGCGGACGGTCGACAAACCGGTCGGCGAGCGCCGCGCCACCGACCATCGAGAGTAGCGCCAGAAGCGCCGACACCGCCAGGACCGCGCCGCCGGTGAAACCAGCGCCGATGGTGCAGCCGACGGCCAGGATGCCGCCGAAGCCCATCAGCACCGCACCGATCGTATAGCGCAGGAGCGAAGGCGTCCCCGGCTCGGCGAAGGTCTGGATGCGAAACTGCCGAAACAGCAACGCCGCGACGAAGGCGCCGAGCAGCGCGCCGGCGAGCACCCCCTGGTCGAGACCGGCAATGGCGTCCGCTTCGGTGACGAGTGCCGCCGTGGTGGCCAACGGCCGGATGAAGGAAAGGCTTTCGGCCTGGATCGGCTCGAACACCTGCTGCGAAAGCGTGTAGGTGAAATACCAGCCGGCGACGATCGTGGCGCCGACGCCGACACCGCCCGCCAGCCGCCAGACGGACGCCCTCGATGCTACGGCGAGGCCGACCGCGGCGGCCGCCAGGACAGCGCCGATGATCACGCCGGCTTCCTGACCAAGGCCCAGATGGGCGAGAGCATCGTTGCCGCCGATCGCCGCCGTGCTCCAGATTCCACCGGCGCTGTCGCGCAGCGGCACCAGAACGCCGCTATAGGTTGCCAGCCCGACGATCGCGATAACGACCGACGAATACAGCGCGCGCAGATTGCCCGTAGCAGACAAGACCAGCAGTCGCGACACGCAGCCACGCGCCAGGATCATGCCGATGCCGAACAGGACGCCGCCGATGATGGCGCCAGACAGGCTTTGGGCGGTGGCAAAGAAGCGGGTTTCGGCGACGTTCACCATGTCCAACGTCAGCAGGATCTGGACGCCGAGCACGGCCGCCGCGAAGCCCGCCGCCCAGGTCGCCAGCGCGGCGAGATCGCGTTTGCGGGTGAGATCGAGAACCGCCGAGCGCGTGCAGAAGGCGCTGCGCTGCATGAAGAAGCCGAACAGGGCGCCGATCACGGCGCCGCCGACGAGCGCCGTCTGATTCTCGCCGATCAGATCGATCAGGGGGACGAAATCCATCGCGGTGTTTCCCGAATTGCGTGTGCCCAGAACATATGCGGGAGCCGCGATCTATTCAGGCTACGGGAATTGCGCCGGCACCTCCTCACAAGGATGCCTTTTCTCCGAACATGGAGAATCTTGGATTCTCGTTTCTGACTCGTCGAAAACACGGCGGAGTCGGCATCACGCCCGGTTAGAGACAGCCGCCTCGCCGAAGGTCGCCATGCCGGAGTGGCACTCCGCCGCCGCCCTGACGATACCGGCCGCGATGGCCGCGCCTGTGCCTTCGCCGAGCCGCATGCCGAGAGCCAGGAGCGGCACCTTGCCCATCGCTTCCACCGCACGGATATGGCCCGGCTCGGCCGAGACATGGCCGAACAGGCAATGGTCGAGAGCCCTCGGGTCCATGGCGTAAAGGATCGCCGCGGCAGCGGTCGAGACGAAACCGTCGAGGATGACTGGCACCTTCTGCATGCGCCCCGCAAGAATCGCGCCGGCCATCGCGGCAATCTCGCGGCCGCCGAGGCGCCGCAGCACCTCCAGCGGGTCGGCGAGATGCCCCTTGTGATGCTCCAGCGCCGCGGCGACGACCCGCGCCTTCTTGTCGACGCCAGCCGCGTCATGGCCGGCGCCGGGGCCGGTCCAGTCGCGCGGGTCCCCGCCGAACAGCGCCGCGAATATCGCCGCCGCGATGGTGGTGTTGCCGATGCCCATTTCGCCGATGCACAGGAGATCGGGCTCGCCGGCCAGCACCTCCATGCCGAAGGCCATGGTGGCGGCGCACGTCCGCTCGTCCATCGCCGCGGCTTCCGTGATGTCCTCGGTCGGTATTTCGAGGGCGAGGTCATAGGCGGCGCAAATCTGGTTGATCGCAGCGCCCCCGGCCCCGAAATTCGCTACCATCTGCGCGGTCACTTCGGCGGGAAAGGGCGAGACTCCTTGCCGGGTCACACCGTGATTGCCGGCGAAGACCGCGACCAGCGGCCGGCGCACCGCCGGCTGACGGCCCTGCCAGGCAGCGAGCCACTCGGACAGGTCTTCCAGGCGCCCGAGCGCGCCCGCCGGCTTGGTCAGTTGCCCCTCGCGCTCGCGCTTCACCCTAACCGCCGCCTCGTCGGGCCCGGGCATCCGGCGGACGAGATCACGAATATCGTCGAAAGGCAGCCCGGTTGTGGACATCGCTCGCTCCTCGGGGTTTGCTTCGGCGAACAACGACGGAAAGTCGGCGGCGCCGTTACGGTCTGACTGTGGCGGGAATGGCGCAGCGACGCGCAAGGAGCAAGTCCGCAATGAGGGAATTCACCGCTTCGACGATGCGATCGCTGGCCTTTCTGACCCGGCTTCCGCCGGCGCGCCGCGCCTTTACCGGAACGCACCCGCTCGGCGAGGACGTCCATTCATTTCCGCTGGCGGGGCTAATCGCGGCGCTGCCGGCGGCGCTGATCCTGTTTCTCGGGCCGGCGGTCGGCCTGTCGGCGCTCGTCGTCGCGTCGCTGGCGGTCGCGGCACTGGTTTTCGTCACAGGCGTGCTGCACGAGGACGGGCTCGGCGATGTCGCCGACGGGCTCGGCGGCCACCATGAGCGGGATCGCGCGCTGGCGATCATGAAGGACAGCCGGGTTGGCAGCTATGGCGCCCTCGCGCTGATCCTGTCGGTCGCGCTGCGGATCGCGATCCTCGCCGAACTGGTCGAAGCCGGTCCCGCCGGCGCGGCGCTCGCCATGCTTGGGGTCGCGGCGGCAAGCCGTGGCGCGATGGCCTGGCTGTGGGCATCGCTTCCCTCCGCCTCGGTCGGCGGCACGGCCGACCGGGCGGGCCGGCCGGACCGTAGAAACGGCCGTGCCTCGCTGCTGATCGGCGATGGCCTTTATATCGTCGCCGGCATTCTCGCGGTCGGCTTCGGCCCGACGCTCGCCGGCTTCCTGCTGGGCGGGCTGGTGCTGTTATGGTTTCGCGGCTTCATCGAACGCCGGCTCGGCGGCCAGACCGGCGACTGCCTGGGCGCGTCGCAGCAGCTCGTGGAAATCGCCGCGCTGCTCGGTCTTGCCCTGGGCAGCGGATAAACCGTGCTGGCCTATAGTGCCGCCGGTCTATAGCGCCGCCGCGATGAACAGCAGCGCGGCGAACGCCAGAAGCAGATTCGCGGCGGTCTTGAACAGCCCGATCGCGGCGGCGATGTCGGCTAGCCACGCCCGGCGACGGCCCGCCGCATTGAGCATCGGCGCCTCGACTTCGAGATTGCCGTAGCGGCGCGGACCGCCGAGCGAGAGGCCAAGAGCCGCCGCCATCGCCGCTTCCGGCCAGCCGGCATTGGGCGAGCGATGCAGCGGCGCGTCCCGCCGCGCGATGGACAGGGCGGCGCCGACTTCCGCGCGGTTGCGATGATGAATCCCCACGGAAAGCGCGATCAACAGCGCCGTCAGCCGCGCCGCCGGCCAGTTCATAAGATCGTCGAGCTTCGCCGAGGCCCAGCCGAAGGCGTGATAGCGCTCGTTCATGTGGCCGATCATCGAATCGGCCGTGTTGACCGCCTTGTAGGCTAGGAGGCCCGGAAGCCCCAGGACCAGATACCAGAGAAACGGCGCGACGACGCCGTCAGAGGCGTTCTCGGCAAGGCTTTCGATCGCCGCGCGGCAGACACCGGCCTCGTCCAGCGCATCGGGATCGCGGCCGACGATCATCGCGACCGCGCGGCGTGCGGTTTCCAAGCCTTCGCCCAGCGCGCGTTCCACCGCGCGGACATGATCGATCAGGCTCTTCTGGGCCAGAAACACCGCGAGCACGAGGGCTTCGAACAGCCCGCCCAAAAGACCCAGGCTGGCGAAGATCGTCGACAAGAGAAGGCCCGCGAATAGAGCGCCGCCGACAAGCAGACCCGCGGCAATGATGCCGCTGCGCCACCGGGACGATTCGCCGAGGTCTGGTCGGTTGAGAGTCTGGTCGAGCCGGTCGATCACCCATCCGACGAGCACCACCGGATGTGGCACCCGACGCCAGAGCCAATCCGGATCGCCGACAAGACGGTCGAGGGCCGTGCCCAGAAACAGGATCGCGACGCGCTCGATCATCCGCCGTCGCCGATCTCATCAAGCGCTTCCCCCAGCGCCGCCCGCAGCCGCGCGGCCTCGTCGGGACCGGCCGGATTGCCGATCCGCAGCCAGTCCGACCGCTCGGCGAAGGGCCGCGTCAGGATGCGCCGGCGACAGAGCGCGTTAGACAGCGCGCCAGCCCGCTCGCAGCGAATGGTCGCGAACAGGGCGGTGCGTCCGACCAATGGCGCCCGGCGGTCGAGCACTGCATCGAACAGCATTTCGGCCTGACGGCGGATGCGCTGGCGGGTGATCTGGATTGTTTCGACGTTACCGAGAAGCGCCTCGGCGCAAACCAGCGCCGGCCCCGACACCGCCCACGGCCCGAGCCGTTCAGACAATCGCCCGGCGAGGTCGGGCGTGGTCAGCGCGAAGCCGAGGCGAAGGCCGGCGAGGCCGAAGAACTTGCCGAAGGAGCGATGGATCAAAAGGCCACCCCGGCCGGCCTCCGAGGCCAGGCTCATGTCGGGCGTCACGTCCATGAAGGCTTCGTCGACCACGAGGAGACCGCCGCGCGCCGCCATGCGCTCGTGAAGGTCGAACAAGTCGGCTCGCGAGAAAACCCGCCCGTCCGGATTGTTCGGATTGACGACGACGGCGACTTTCACGGTATCGGCGATGGCGTCCGGCCGCTCGATCCCGGCCACCGCATGCCCCGCCGCCGCGAAGGCCCGCCGGTGTTCCGCATAGGTCGGCTCGACGATGGCGTCCTCGGCCGGCGGCAGGAGGAACGGCAGCAGCGAAATCAGCGCCTGCGAACCCGGCGCGGCGACGATGCCGGCGTCGGCCGGCGCGCCATAAGCGCGGCGCGCGGCGTCGAGCGCCGCCCGTTCCAGGCTGGCTTCCGGCAGGCGTGAGAACGCTTCGGGCGGAAATTCCGGCAGTTCCGACGGAACCGGATTGATGCCGGTGGACAGATCCAGCCAGTCCGCGCGGCGGCCGCCATGCCGGGCGATCGCGGCGTCGAGGGCGCCGCCGTGGCGAAGGGCGGAGGCATCCGGCTGCATCAGGATTCCCTGTCGATGATATGGAGAAACGAGCCGCTGACACGGCCCCGGCGAAGGCCATGACGGCCTAAATCGGCGCCGCGCGCATCCGACGCCTGGAACAGCGCCTCTCCCGGCCCTTCGGCAACGATCGACGCATAGTGGAACTCATGCGCACGCAAAGGACCGGACCACGGTCCGCCGCCGAGCGGGACAAGCCGGCGATAGCCGAGATGCAGCTTGCGTCGGGCAAAGCTCGTTTCCAGCGGCAGCAGGCCGAGCATCGCATGAATCTTTCCGTCGCCGTCGGTGAGCGTCTCGCCTAGCACCATGTAGCCGCCGCACTCGCCATAGATCGCGGCGCCGCGCTCCGCCGCCGCCCGCGTCCCGGCCAGGAAAGCCGACGCCGCCGCGAGCCGTCCGGCATGGAGCTCCGGATAGCCGCCGGGCAGATAGATCGCGTCAGCCGCCGGGTCCGGCGGCTCGCCCGCCAGCGGCGAGAAGAACGACAGCGCGGCGCCGGCATCCCGCCAGCCGGCAAGAAGATGCGGATAGGCGAAGGCGAAGGCGTCGTCCCGGGCCACGGCGATCGTCCGGCCGAGCGGCGCGAGCGGTGCGACGGATCCGGGGGAGGCGGCAGCCATCGGTTCCAGACCTGCACTCGCGAGCGCCGTCAACGCGGGCAGGTCGCAGCCTTCTTCGATCCAGCCCGCTGCGTGCTCGATAAAGGCCTCTAGATCACCGTGCTCGCCGGCCTGGACCAGACCCAGATGGCGCTCGGGCAGCGCGAGATCGGGCTGGCGTGGAAGCACGCCGAGCACCGGAATGACCAGCGGCGCCAGCGCCTCGCGCAAAAGGCTCTCATGCCGGTCGGAACCGACGCGGTTGAGAATCAGCCCGGCGATCGCGATGTCGGCGCGATGGGTGGCGAAACCACGGACGAGCGCGGCGACCGAATGGGACTGTCTGGCGCAGTCGACGACGAGGACGATGTTGAGGTCCAGCATCGACGCCAGATCGGCGGCCGAACCGCTGCCGTCCGCCGCGCCGTCGAACAGACCCATCATGGCTTCGACGACGAAGGCCTCGCCTTGCTGGTGTGCTTCACCGGCAAGGCTGGCGACCAGTGCCGGACGCATCGCCCAGGGATCGAGATTGACGCAAGGGCCGCCGCTCGCCGCGGCGTGAAAGGCCGGATCGATATAGTCGGGACCGGCCTTGGCCGAGCCGACGGTCACGCCGGAGCTCCGCAGCGCGCGCAAGAGCCCCAGCGTCACCGTCGTCTTGCCGGCGCCCGAATGCGGCGCCGCGATCAAGAGCCCCGTCATCGGCGGGCCTCCGGCTTTCCGTGACGGCGGGCGACGCCTATAAGCCGGGCATGGGTTTCAATCTCGGCGACGGCAAGGTGGAACAGCGCGGCGACGGCAAGCCGGCCGGCGCATTGCGTCGCGGCTGGACGACGGGCGCCTGCGCCACCGCCGCGACCAAGGCGGCGCTTTCCGCGCTTTTGACCGGGGACTTTCCCGATCCGGTGGAGATCGTGCTGCCGAAGGGCGAGACACCCGCCTTCGCGCTCAACCGGACGGCGCTCGAAAGCGGCCGGGCGATGGCCGCCATCGTCAAGGACGCGGGCGACGATCCGGACGTGACGCATCTCGCCGAGATCGTCGCGACTGTCCATTTCGGCGCGCCGGGTTCCGGCATCGTCTTTTCCGCCGGCCCCGGCGTCGGCACGGTGACCCGCGCCGGCCTGCCGATTCCGCCCGGCGAACCAGCGATCAACCCTGTGCCGCGCCGCATGATCAGGGGTGTGATCGACGACCTCTGCGCTCATCCCGGCCGCGCGGCCGACGTCGCCATCGAGATCTCCGTCACCGACGGCGAGGCGCTGGCGCGGCAAACCTGGAACCCGCGCCTCGGCATTGTTGGCGGGCTGTCGATCCTCGGCACCACGGGGATCGTCCACCCCTTCTCCTGCTCGGCCTGGATCCATTCGATCCATCGCGGCGTCGACGTGGCGCGCGCGGCGGGGCTCACCCATGTGGTCGGCGCCACCGGCTCGGCCAGCGAGGACGCCGCCCGGGCGCTCTATCCCGAATTGCCGGAGAGCGCCTGGCTGGACATGGGCGACTTTGCCGGCGGCCTGCTCAAATATCTGCGCGTCCATCCCGTCGACCGCGTCACCATCGCCGGCGGCTTCGCCAAGCTCACCAAGCTGGCGCAGGGCGCGATGGACCTGCACTCCGGCCGCAGCCAGGTGGATTTTGCCTTTCTCGCCGACATCGCCGGCGACCTTTCGCCGGATCAGGCCGATGCGCTGCGTCCAGCGATCCTTGCCGCCAACACCGCGAAGGCGGTGCTGGAGCTTTGCGCCGGCGAGGGGATCGATCTGTCCGCCGCCATCGCCGAGCGGGCGCGGCAAAGCGCGGCCGATATCCTGCGCGGCGCGCCGGTGACGCCGCACATCGTCGTCGTCGATCGGGAGGGCGCGATCCTTGCCCGCACCGACTGAGATCATCCTCGTCCTCGGCGGGACGGCGGAGGCCAACCGGCTGGTTAGCCGGATTCGCATCATGCGACCGGATGCAAGGATCTTGCTTTCGCTCGCCGGCCGAACGGCGACGCCGGTGCTCCCCGAGGATTGCGCGGTTCGCGTCGGAGGATTCGGCGGCGCCGATGGTCTCGCGGCGTTCCTCGCCCGGGAAGGCGTCACCCATCTCGTCGACGCGACACATCCCTTTGCCGCCGGCATCTCGCGCAATGCGGTGAAAGCCGCTGAGACCGCCGGCGTGCCGCGCGTCGCGCTGGTCCGTCCCGCCTGGGAGCCGCAAACGGGCGACCGCTGGACTTGCGTCGCTTGCCTCGGCGATGCCTGCGATGCTTTGCCGGCAAAGGCGCGGCCGCTTCTGGCGCTGGGCCGGCAGCATCTGACGCCCTTCGCGCGCCGGCCCGATCTCGACCTCGTGGTGCGGATGATCGAGCCACCGGACCCGCCGCTGCCGTTTTCGGCCGAGATCGTGCTAAGCCGTCCGTCGCCGGACGCCGACGAGGAGGCGGAATTGCTCCAGCGGCTCGCCATCACCCATCTGGTCTGCCGCAATTCCGGCGGCGCGGCCTCATACGCCAAGGTCGAAGCCGCGCGGCGGCTCGGCCTGCCGGTGATCATGATCGAACGGCCGCCCAGCGCTCCACCGCCGGTCGCCGGTTCCCTCGACGCGGTGCTGACCCTTATCGGCATGAACCCTTCCGTCTAGATCACGAAGCGAGCGTCTTGCGCTTCGGCCGCAGCACATGGACGTGACCGGCGTCGTAAAGCTTGGAATCGATGAAATCCTCGGCGCCCAGCGCCCGGCCGACGAAGATCAGCGCGGTGCGCGTCAGTTTGGCCGCGCGCGCCTTTTTGTGGATGTCGCCGAGCGTGCCGTGGATGAAGGTCTCATCCGGCCAGCCGACCCGGTAGGCGATGACCGCCGGGCAGTTCTCGCCGTAGGCCGGCAGCGGCAGGAGCTCGCGCTGGATGTGCGGAATGTTGCGCACCGACAGATGGATCGCCAGCGTCGCGCCGCTCCGGCCGAGGGTCGATAGCTCCTCGCCTTCCGGCATCTTCGACGATTTCATCGCCGTGCGGGTGAGGATCACCGTCTGGCAGATTTCCGGGACCGTCAGTTCCTTTTGCAGAGCCGCCGCCGCCGCCGCGAAGGCCGGCACGCCCGGCGTGACGTCGTAGGGAATGGCGAGCGCATCCAGCCGGCGCATCTGCTCGGCGATGGCACCGTAGAGCGACGGGTCGCCCGAATGCACCCGCGCGACGTCCTTGCCGGCCTCGTGGGCCGCCTGCATCTCCGCGATGATCTCGTCGAGCGTCATCGGGGCGGTATCGCGCACGCGCGCCCCCTCGGGCGCGGCCTTGACGATTTCCGCCGGCACAAGCGAGCCGGCATAGAGACAGACCGGACAGGCCTCGATCAGCCGCAGGCCGCGAACGGTGATCAGGTCCGGCGCGCCGGGACCGGCGCCGATAAAGTGGACGGTCATGCGGCCTCTTCGATGGACAGTTCGGCGGTGATTTTCGACCAAGGGACGCGGATCAGGCCCTTGTCGTCCCGATCGATCAAGCCAAGCTCCAGAAGCGCCGAAACATCCGAGTGGACCCCCCGATAGTCGCGTCCAAGCAGCCGGGAAAGAGCCCGGATCGACATGGGGCCGGCTTTTCGAAGCGAACGGAGCAGGGTCCAACGGTTGGGCGTCAAGGTCTTCAGCAACAGCTCGGCGGTCTCGAATCCAAGGCAAGCGGCCGGCGACGGGGTGAAATCCCCCGCATCGAAACGGCGAGCGGCCACCTTCGCCTCATCGAAGAACTCATCGAGAGACGAAACCTTGACGATGACTTCATCCATCTTTCAGCTCCTTCTCGATGTCCTGCTGAAAATCATCGAGGAGCGTAGCGATATCGACGAAGACATAAGGTTCCTCACGGCCTCGATAGTGTCGGTGATCGCCTTTGCCCCTTTCATTGTCGTAGCCGATGATCCGTTTGCCCGGCCGTCCATAGAAGAGCGAATATTTAAGCCCATGCGGCCGCTCGGACGTGGGCGCCGGCAGGCGCCAGATGGTGATTTCGACGATGGCGCCGTTCCGCAAGTTCTCCTTCCGGCGGTCCAGCAACTGCGCCTTCATGATGTTCTTTATCCCATATGCTTTAATTTACATCAAGCCGCACCGATCTGCATCCCCGTTCCCGCCTTTGCCGCATAGCCGCGCGGCGTATAGGCCCATTGGCGCCCGTCGCCGGTGGTGACCAGCCTTGTCTCAGACGAGCCGACGATCACCACGGTCAGCATGTCGACATCGTCGATGTCGAGCTCGGCGAGCGGCACGAACCGAACCCGTTCGCCGTCCCGACCGAGATTGGTCGCGAGGATCACCGGCGTCGCGGCGGGGCGATGCTTCAGCAGTTCGTCGCGGGCGAAGGCCAACTGGGTGCGGCGCTTCTTCGACACGGGATTGTAGAAGGCGATGACGAAATCGGCCTCGGCCGCCGAGCGCACCCGCCGCTGGATGTCGTCCCACGGCGTCAACAGGTCGGACAGCGAGATGGTGCAGAAATCGTGGCCGAGCGGGGCGCCGGCGCGGGCGGCCGCCCCTTGCAGGGCGGAAATGCCCGGTGAGCACTGGATGGCGGTCCGCCGCGCGGCGTCCGACACCCCGCCCTTGTCGATGAGTTCGAAGACCAGCGTAGCCATCGCATAGATGCCGGCGTCGCCCGAGCAGACGAGCCCGACGGTGCGGCCCTCGCCGGCCAGTTCCATCGCGTGGCGCACCCGCGCCTCTTCCTTGCCGAGGTCGAAATCGTGCCGCATCTTGCCATTCGTCAGCGGCCCGAGCAGGTCGAGATAGAGCGAATAGCCGACAAGATCGCTTGCCGTCTCGACCATGCGGCTGACTTCCGGCGAGCGCCATTCCTCGCCGCCGGGGCCGATGCCGACGACGAACAGGGTGCCGCGCGCGCGGCCGATCCGCGCCGGGTCGAGCGGCCGCGGCGCCCGGCCGAGCGCCGCCGTCACCCGCCGGCTCTTGCGCTTGGCGACGACGAGCCGGCCTTCAGCGCCAGCGGCGGCGAGTGCCGCGCCCTCGGCGACGCCGTGGCAGCCGGTCTCGGCGAAGACGATGTCGGATGGATTTTCCAGACGCCCCGCTTCGGTTTCCAGCTCGGAGGCAGTGAAGAAGCGCGCGGGAACGCCGTAATTCTCGGCGACGGAATGGATGGCCGCCTCGTCGGCCTTCAGATCGATCGAGGCGACGGCCGCCAGCGACAGCGGGGTGATGCCGGCCTCGGCGAGAACGCGGTCCGCCAGTTCAATGGCCTCCGCGACCGGCGCGCCGCGCTCGCTGCCAATCCCGAGGATGTGGGTTTGTGGGCGATAAAGCAGTTCGCCGGCGACCGGCGCGCGCGCCTCTTCCGTGACCGAAAGCCGAACCGTGCCGTCGGGCGCGAAAGGAAGGCGCGAGGCGGACAGCCACGCCGCCTCGCCGTCGAGCCGCGCGGTTGCGCCGGCGACGAGATCGGCCATCGCCTGTTTGGCGCCTTCGGGATTTTCCAGCCGCCAGCCGGGCGGCGGCGCGTCGAGCGCGACACCGAAGCGCAAGTCACCGGCGGTGGTGATCGCGGCAACGCCGCCCAGATCGTCGGCGATCTTGCGGGCCAGATCGTTGGCGCCGTGATGGCCGCCCAAGAGCGGCACTGCGACCGAGCCGTCCTCGGCGAGGGCGACGACGGGTGGCTCCGCCTGTTTGTCGGCGATGAGCGGCGCAAGGATGCGGATCAATGCCCCTGTCGCCATCACCGCGACAACGGGCCGGCCTTCGCGGAACAGGGCGCGCAGATGCGGTCCCGCCTCATCGAAGACGATCGCGGCATCCGGGCAGCGCCTGGCCGGGCCATGCACCGCGCCGCCGATCAGGGCCGCTACCCGCTCGGCCAGCGCCCGGGGTGCTTCGGAAAGGATGACGATCGCGGCGGTCTTTTCACTCATCGCGCCGGCTCCTGGTCGAAGGCGGCGCCCCGGATCGCCGGTTCCGTGCCGCGATAGCCGAGGATCATCGAAAAATAGGGGACGTCGCCCGAGACGTCACGGAGCGGCAGCAACCGTTCCTCGGGCAGCGACACCCTTTCGGCATAGGCGCAGCGGTCGAGCAGCCCCAGCGTCTCGATCAGCGCCTTGACCCGGGGAAAATGCCGGCCAAGCTTCATGATCGCGAAGGCCTCCGCCGCTTCGATCCGGGCGCCGAGCGCGGCGTCGTCGAGCGGGCCGGGAATCACGGTCAGGACATCGTTGCGGGCGGCGAGCGGGCGTTTCAGCGCCGCCGACGCGGCCATCACCGAGGACACTCCCGGCACGATCTCGGTGGGGAAACGGCTGGCAAGGCGCTCGAAGAGATACATGAAAGAGCCATAGAAGAACGGGTCGCCCTCGCACAGGACGGCGACGTCACGGCCTTCCGCCAGACGTGCGCCGATCCGCTCGGCCGCCTCGTCGTAGATCGCGGCGGCGGGAAACCGCTCGACGCGCATCGGCACGACGATCGGGATTTCCTCCTGTTCGGCCGAAAGATATTCCGCGACGATGGCGCGGGCGAAGCTTGTGCCGTGATCGGGCGCTGGATAGGCGACGACCGGCGCCGCCTTGAGAAGGCGCAGAGCCTTCAGCGTCAGGAGCTCAGGGTCGCCCGGCCCGACGCCGAGACCATAGAGTGTTCCGGTCGCCGCGCTCATGGAGCATCGCCCCTGGTGACGTGCCAGTGAACGACCGGCATCGCCGGCTTGAAGCCGCGATAGGGTCCCACCTTTTCGGCCCGCTCGACCCCGATCCGCATCAATTCCCCGCCCAGCCTGGCATGCAACGCGATCAGGATCGCTTCCGATTCCAGCGTCACCGCATGGGCGACCATCCGGCCGCCCGGCTTCAGCGCGCCCCAGGCCGCGTCGAATACGCCGTCGGTGAGGCCGCCGCCGATGAACACCGCGTCGGGCGGCGCCAGCTCGGCGAAGGCGGCTGGCGCCTCGCCCGCGACGATCGCGAGTTCGGGCACGCCCAGCGCGGCGGCGTTCTCGGCGATCAACGCCCGGCGTTCGGCCACCGGCTCGATCGCGACGGCGGCCATGCCGGCGCCGGAACGCAGCCATTCGATCGAGATCGAGCCGGACCCCGCCCCGACATCCCAGAGGCGCTGGCCCGGCAGCGGTTCGAGCGCGGCGACGGCGAGCGCCCGCAGCACGCGCTTGGTCATCTTGCCGTCATTGACGAAGGCGTCGTCCGAAAGCCCCGCGACCAGCGGCCGCGGCGTCGCCGCCCGGCCGGCCACGCACTCGACCGCGATCGTGTTCAGATCGGCGATGTCGGCGAGATCGAAACCAGCCGCGGTGGTCTCGCGGATTCGTTCGCGGTCGCCGCCGAGATGCTCCAGCACGACGAGCCGGCTCGGCCCGAAGCCGCGCCCGGTCAGGAGCCGCGCGATAGCCTGCGGCGACGCCGCATCCTCGGAATAGATCAAAAGCCGCACCGAGGGCGCCAGATAGCGGTTGACGGTCTCGACCGGACGGCCATGCACCGTCAGGCAGCGGCAGTCGGCCAGCGGCCAGACCAGGCGAGCCGCCGCGAGCTGAAACGCCGACGGCGCCGGAATGACAAGCAGCTCCTCAGGCGAAAAATGCCGCGTCAGGGTCGCGCCGACGCCGAACCACATCGGGTCGCCGGTGGCGAGCACAACGGTCGGCGTTCCTGCGGAGGCTTTCAGCGCCGCGATTGAATCCGCGAAGGGCTTGTCCCAGGCGATGGTCCGCGCTTGCGTATCTCCGAGCATCGCCAGATGCCGTTCGCCGCCGAAGACGGTTTTTGCGGCATCGAGGGCCGCGCGAGCTTGGTCGGGGAGCGTCGTCAGGCCGCCATCCCCGATACCGATCACCGTCAGCCACGGCCGGGCCGTCTCCGCCATCGTCAGTCGAGACCGGTTGCCAGCGCATTCACCGCCGACGCAGCCATGGCGCTGCCGCCGCGTCGTCCCCTCAGCGTCACGAACGGCACGCCGTGGACGTCGCGCGCGAGTTCGGCCTTCGATTCCGCCGCGCCGACGAAGCCGACCGGCAGGCCGATGATCAGGGTCGGACGGGGCGCGCCTTCATCCAGCTTTTCCAGGAGGCGATAGAGCGCGGTCGGCGCGTTGCCGATCGCGACCACTGCCCCTTCCATCAGATCGGTCCACAGATCGACCTGCGCGGCCGAGCGCGTGGTGCCCTCGCGCTCGGCGATCCGCCTTGTGCGCGGATCGCCGAGCCGGCAGACGATCTTGTTCTGGCGCGGCAGCTTGGCAGAGATGATGCCGTGCGACACCATTTCGGAATCGCACAAGATCGGCGCCCCGCTTTCGAGCGCCGCGCGTCCTGCCTCGATCGCGCCGTCGGACAGAACCAGATCGGCGAGAATGTCGGGCATGCCGCAGGCGTGGACCAGGCGGATCGCCAGATCATGACCGATCTCGGGAATGGTCGACAGATCCGCTTCCTGGCGGATCAGCCGAAAGCTCTCGGCGTAGATCGCCGCCGGGTTGCGGATGTAGGAGAGGCGCGCGCCGGGGGCGAGATAGGGGTCGGACTCTTCGGTAGCAGTCTCGACCAGCCGATGTCCGAGCCCGGCAATCCAGCCTTCCTCGGACAATACGGCGGCGGACTCGGCCTCGGACAGATCGGCCGGCGCCGACAAGACTTCGCCAAGGCGCCCTTCCGCGTCGAAGCGGGCAAAGATGTCGGCGAGCGTTTCGACCTGCGCCTCGTCGAGGCAGGATTTGTCGCCCTGCTCGACCGGCACCAGGCCGGGATAGATCTCCGCCAGCACGATCGGCGCGGCGAGATTGTCCGCAAAGCCCGTCTCGAACGGCCAGACCGCCAGATGCTCCGCGAATTCCGGATCGCGCCGCAGATGCTCCAGCCGGGCCAGGCCGGTGATCACCTGGCTGCCGACGCTGCCGGCAAAGGCGAGCTTCCACACCGGCTGCGCCTTGACCGCCCGGCGCTCGGCGAGACGGCGCTCGGCGAGACCGGTCGGATAGGGCTCGGGCTTGGCGACCGGCAGGCCCGGAATCTCCTGGTGCATCGGCCGCCCCCAATACATCGGCGCCGTGGCCAAGGCTTCGCGGTTCAGCCGGCCGGCGACCTCGAAACGGTTGGAGAAATTGTCGTCGCGATCCTTGAGCGCGTCGGCGAAAAAGCCCCACAGCGCCCGCCAGTCCGCCTGCCCGGCAATTGCAGCCGCCGCGCCAGCCGGATAGCCGAAGGGGAAGTCGAAGCCGGCGAAAACGCGCTTGTCCTCGGCGAGCGCGTCGCGGAAGAACTGACGCAGCTTGGCCATCGCGGCGGTGCGGGTCGGCGGATTGACCGTCTCGAGAAGTCGCGTCTCGGCCCCGTCGCGCTCGGCAAAGGCGATCCAGATCGAATCCTTGCCGGTGGTCGGCGTGTTGGACGCGGACCAGTCGACGATCGCGTAGCGGTCGAACAGGGGCTTCATGGCTTGCTCACGTCCGCGTTCGGCATCGCCCCGGCCTTCATCGACCGCGGACCAAGCGGATGGTCGGCCTGGGGATAGGGGTGGTGGTGATGGTGGCCGGCGTCACCATGCGAATGGCCGTGGTCATGATCGTGATGATGGGCCTGCCCTCCTTCATGCGTATGGTCATGATCGTGGTGGACATGCCCGGTGCCGCGGGCGATTTGATGGCCGTGGCCATGCTCCCGCGACGCCGCGCGGCAGGCGCCGGTGCAGACGGTGTCGCAAAGCGTGCAATCGGCGGAGGAGCCGACGCCCTCCACGTGATGATGATGACTCTCCTGCGCCAGCCCGACCTCCGCCTCGAAGCCCAGCACCTGCTCGCGATATTTGCACATCTGGCAGTTCATGTTGTTGGTGCCTTCGAGGATCTCGTTCAGGCGATCGACGAAGGTTTCCACCACCAGGTCATGGGCGGCGAGATAGCCGGCCTTGAGAAAGCGAATCTCGGGATGGCGGGCCGCGACATTGTCGGTCTGGTCGTAGATCCGCCGCACCAGGACGCCGGTGAACAGGAAATAGGGAAAGACGACGATGCGCCGGTAGCCGAGCCGGCTCGCATGGTCGAGGCCAGGCTCGACCAGCGGGAAGGTGACGCCCGAATAGGCGGTCTCGCCCCAGCCGAAGCCGAGGCCCTCCCACAGCATCCGCATGACCTTGGAAACGTTGGAGTTGGCGTCCGGGTCCGAGGCGCCGCGCCCGACCACGACCAGCATGGTGTCGTGCAGCGGATCGCCATCCTGCCAGCCGTCGGCGACGAGGCATTCCTTGATCCGATCGCCGGCGGCCCGGATCATCTTCGGATCGATGCCGAGTTCGCGGCCATATTCGATCCGAAGGCCGTTGGCGGCGGCATAGGTGTTGAGGACCGAGGGAATGTCGTTCTTGGCGTGACCGGCGGCGAACAGCATCCCCGGCAGCGCGAGGACCGTTTCGGCACCGCTTTCCCGCAGGCGGTCGAGGCCGTCGCGAATGACCGGCTTGGCGAATTCCAGATAGCCGTGTTCGACATGCCAGTCCGGCAGGCGCGCGCGGAGCTTGTCCGCCAGGCCGCCGAACTCGGTCATCGCGCCCTGGTCGCGGCTGCCATGGCCGCACAGCATCAGAGCCTTCATGATCGGCCTCCGTTCATCCCGTTTCGACGCCGGAGGAGCCGTGCCCAGCGAATTCGGAGCGCGGTTCGGTCCGACAGCTCCGTCTTGGCCCCCTGCTTGGGTCGGCCGCACCGGAATGTGTTTCAGCCCGTAACCGGGCACCGTCAGTTTCGTCAAAACCGGTAGACCGGGAGAGCCACATGGTCAAACGGAGTCTGTGAAAGCGGGTGTCGTCCGGCAACCGCCAAATCGATCCGGGCACGCGCGGCAAGCCGCTTATCGCGGGCGCGGATCGGAGCGATCCGCCTGCCAGGGATCGATGATCTCGACGCCGAATCGTTCGAAATCGCCGATATTGCGGGTGACGACAGCAAGTTTCAGTTCCAGCGCCGTCGCAGCGATGAGCGCGTCGTTCGTCGGCACGCAGTTGGGCGTCGGCACGCAGTTGGGCGTCGGAAGTGTCGCACATCGCCGCGCAATCGGCAGCGTCACATTGAGGATACGGTTTCCCAGCAGCGGAAGAACCAGCGCTTCGAGCCATTCGCGTAGTAGTCGCGCGAAGTTCGCGTCCCGCCTCTCCTGGCGCAGGATGCCGAATTCGATTTCGAGGATCGTCACGACCGACACACAGAAATCCTCGGGCTCGATTGCCGCCATGAAACGCCTGAAATGATCGTTGGTCCGCTCAGGCCGTCGGCTGTGCGAGATGACATTGGTGTCGAACAGATAGTGCATCAGTCGAGATCGACGTCCCGGGTCGCGATGTCCACGCGTTCGGGAGAGAACTCGAAGTCGGCTTCGGGACGAGGATCGGCCAGGAGGTCGAGAAGCGTCGGCCGCTGGCGCGACAGCCGCCGGAATTCGGCTTCCGACATCAGGACGAAGGCCGGCTCCCCGCGCTCGGTGATGCGAACGGGAGCCTTCCGCGCCGCATCCTTGACGCGGCCATGTTGCTGATTGAATTCGCGGCTGCCGAAGGCCTGCATGAGCGCCCCGTTGTACTACGTTTCCTCAAAAGTAATACGGGCATCCCGGACGATCAAGCTTCGGCTGGGTACTGGACTTGCGCCGCGCGTCGGGCGAGGAGGGGAACATGCGCCAGACCGCCGCCATCATGCTGCAGGGCACCGGCTCCGACGTCGGCAAGACGGTGCTCGTCGCCGGGCTCTGCCGGCTATTCGCCCGGCGCGGCCTCGCCGTGCGCCCGTTCAAGCCACAGAACATGTCGAACAACGCCGCCGTCGCCGCCATTCCCGGCACGGCGGATTTCGGCGAGATCGGACGGGCGCAGTGGTTGCAGGCGCTGGCCTGCGGAACGCCGCCGACCGTCGATATGAACCCGGTGCTGTTGAAACCGCAATCGGAGACCGGCAGCCAGATCGTGGTTTGCGGCCGCGTCACCGGCGAGGCCAAGGGCCGCGACTACCAGCGGCTGAAGCCCTCACTGCTTCAGAACGTGCTGGACAGCTTCGCGGCGCTTTCGGCCGAGGCCGATCTGGTCATCGTCGAGGGCGCCGGCTCGCCCGCCGAGATCAATCTCAGGGCCGGCGACATCGCCAATATGGGATTCGCCACCGCAGCGAAGGTGCCGGTGATCCTCGTCGGCGACATCGATCGCGGCGGCGTCATCGCCTCGCTCGTCGGCACCCACGCGATCCTTGGCGAAGACGACCGGGCGATGGTGGCGGGCTTTTTGATCAACAAATTCCGCGGCGACGTATCGCTGTTCGACGACGGGCTTGCCGCCATCACCCGGTTTACCGGCTGGCCGTCCTTCGGCGTCGTGCCGCATCTGAGCGCCGCGGCAAGACTGCCGGCCGAGGATTCCGTCGCGCTGGAACGGCTGTCGCGGGGTGGCGCGTCCGGCAAGCTCAAGATCGCCGTCCCCCTGCTCGGCTGGATCGCCAATTTCGACGATCTCGATCCGGTGAAGGCCGAGCCCGATATCGCGGTCGCGTTCATACGACCGGGCGAAAGCCTGCCGGGCGACGCGGCGCTGGTGCTGATTCCGGGCTCGAAATCGACCATCGCCGATCTCGCCGCCTTCCGGGCGAATGGCTGGGACCGGGACCTGGCCGAACATCACGCGCGCGGCGGCCATGTCGTCGGCCTGTGCGGCGGCTACCAGATGCTGGGGCGCCTCGTCCGCGATCCGGACGGCATCGAGGGGCCGGTGCGCGAAGCGCAAGGGCTTGGCCTCCTCGACGTCGAAACCGTGATGGTGCCGGAAAAGACCGTGCGCGAGGCCGGCGTCACGACCCCCGACGGCGAGCCACTGGAGGGCTATGAGATCCATCTCGGCCGCACCACCGGCCCGGACTGCGCCCGGCCGGTGTGCCTCATCGATGGGCAGCCCGACGGCGCGACATCGCCCGACGGCCGCGTCTTCGGCACTTATCTGCATGGGTTGTTCGGCGCCGACGACTGGCGCCGGCGCTATCTGTCACGCTTCGGACTGGACGCCGCCGGACCCGGCTATCGCGCCGGCGTCGAGGCCGCGTTGGACGAGATCGCCGACGCGCTGGAGCGGGTGGTGGATGTGGACACTCTGATGAAAATTATAAAGATGCGAAGCTGATGGAGATCGAGTTTCTCGTCTACGGTACGCCAGTGGCGTTATCATCGAGAAATCGTAGGGCGAAAGACACCTGGCAAGCCAGAGTCCGCGACGGGAGCACTTCAGCGATCCCGGAACCGCATTTCGCTTTCGATGGTGCGGTTGCAGTGACGATCTACTATTTTCCGCCTGCGCCGATGCAAGGCGACATCGACAACATCGTCAAATGGATACTCGATTCACTGACGCGGCATATCTATATCGACGACCAACAGGTTGAACGGATTGTGGTTCAAAAATTCGAGCCGGGGAAAACCGCCGATTTCTTGTCGCCAACACCGGTCTTGACAGAGGCCATCGAAGGACAAAGGCCCGTCGTCTACATCAGGATATCCGACGATCCTCTGGAGGATTTACGATGAGTTCGATTGCCACCGAGAGAGAAATTTTAGACAGCCTTTCGGAGAACCTCCGAGCCCAAGGATACGACGTCTATCGTCAGCCATCGGCATCAACTCTGCCAGGCTTCATGAAAGGATATATCCCTGATGCCGTAGCGTACCGCGATGATCGAAATCTTGCGATTGAGATCGTAGACAATCAGCAAAACCGCACTCAAAAATTAAAGACGATTTCAGAACTCTTTCAGAGCGATCCGAAATGGGACCTGAGGATTGTCTATACGAACTCCGTAAGTGTGCCCGACCCCGTCATAACCGAAAGCACAATGACCTTACGATCGACGATTGAACAGATCGACGAACTCTTGGCGGATGGACAAGTCGCCATGGCAAACGTCGTGGGCTTTGCATGTCTGGAAGCTATCGCGAGGAAGTTGTCCACGACCAACATATCGCGCCCGCAGCGACCGATCTCGGTGATCGAGGCGCTCACATCGCAAGGCTATCTTCAGCAGGATGAAGCGGATGATCTTCGCCGGCTAGCAGCGGCGCGAAACACATATGTTCATGGAGGTCTCGGCTTAGTTATCGATCCGACCGACGTTTCAAAACTTGCCGAAATTTTGAAGCGCCTGATCGAAGAGGCGGCTACGGAGCCCGCGTGAACGACACTCTCACACCCCCGCCCAGGCCTTGAACTTCTCGGCCCAGTCCTTGTGCCAGCGCGACAGCGGCGGGCGGTTTTCGACGAG
>NZ_JALHBS010000010.1 GCF_024195285.1 Aurantimonas marianensis | reverse complement strand
CCTCGCCGCCCATGGATTCGACGAACACTTCGTGCTGGAGCAGCGCGTTGCGCACCTTGCTGGCATCGGCGCCCGGCTTGTCGATCTTGTTGATCGCCACAATGACCGGCACGTTCGCCGCCTTGGCGTGATTGATCGATTCGATCGTCTGCGGCATCACGCTGTCGTCCGCCGCGACGACCAGGATGGCAATGTCGGTCGCCGCCGCGCCACGCGCCCGCATCGCCGAGAAGGCGGCGTGGCCGGGCGTGTCGATAAACGTGATCTTCTCGCCGTTCTGTTCGACCTGATATGCGCCGATATGCTGGGTAATGCCGCCGGCTTCGCCCGACACGACGCTGGTCTTGCGGATGGCGTCGAGCAGCGTGGTCTTGCCGTGATCGACATGGCCCATGATGGTAACGACCGGCGGCCGCGACACCGATTTCGCCGGGTCGTCCTCGACCCCGAAGATGCCTTCCTCGACATCGGATTCGGCGACGCGGCGAACCGTGTGCCCGAATTCCGACGCGATCAGTTCGGCCACGTCCGGCTCAATGATGTCGCCCGGCTTCATCATCTGTCCCTGCTGCATGAGGAACTTGATGACGTCGACGGAACGCTCCGACATGCGGTTGGCGAGTTCCTGGATACTGATGGTCTCGGGAATAATCACTTCGCGGGCGATCTTCTCTCGGGGCTGGCTCTGCTGCGAGCGTTTGAACTTTTCCTGACGCCGGCGGATCGAGGACAGCGAGCGGCCACGCGCGCCGTCTTCCGCCGTCAGCGCCTTGTCGAGGGTCAGCTTGCCGCGGCGGCGACCGGCATCGCGTTCGGGACGCGCCGGCTTCGGCGCTTCGGCGCCCACCGCACCCTTGAGCGAGCGTCGCGCCCCCGGACGGGCGCCCTTGGCGTCGTCGTCGCCGCCCGGACGGCGGCGGAGCTCGGCCCGTCCGCTGCGGGCAGCCGCAGCTTCGGCGGCCTCCGCGTCGGCAGGCGTGGGGGCCGGAGCCGCCGGCTGACTCGACTGGCCGCCGCCTCTGCGCTCGGCGCTGGCTTCCGCCTTGCGACGGGCTTCGGCCTCGGCCTCAAGGCGTGCCGTCTCCTCGGCCTGACGGCGTTCGGATTCGTCACGCTCGCGCTGACGCCGCTCGTCGTCGGCGATCCGCCGCGCTTCCTCTTCCTGGAACACGCGCCGGTCTTCGGCCTCTCGCTGCTTGGCAAGCTCGAGCGCCCGGCGCCGGGCATCCATTTCACGCGACGACAGGTCGCTGAGCACCGCGCCGCGAGGCTGACGGGCCGCGGGCGCCGGCGTACGACCGTCGCGGCGCTCGTCGCGGGCGCCCGAACGGCCGGCACCTTGACGCGAAGGCGCGGCGGAGCGCCCGGCGGCCTGCTGCCCCGCGGGGCGCGGCGCGCCGGCGGCGGCTCGCGGCGCGGCCGCCGCCGGCTTCGACGTTGACGCGGCGGGCGCGGATGGGGTGGCGGTCGGCGTCGCCTTTGGCGATGCGTCCGCAGCCGCCGGCGCCTTGGCCTCGGGCGCGGCAACGGCGGCTTCGGCCTTGGCCTCCACCGGTGCGGTCGCCTCGGGAGCGGCCGGCGCGGACGCTTCCGGGGCCTTCGCCACGGGCGCCTCGCCGGGCTTGGGGCCCAGCTGGATCTGGGGTGGCTTGCCGCCTGTCTGAGGCGGAAGCGGAGCGGCGGTCTTGGGTGCCGGAGCCGGGGTCTCGCTCGCGCGGCTCGCCGGGGCGGCCGGGCTCGACTTTGCCGCCGGGGCCGGTGTCGGCGCGGCTTCGCGCTCTTCCGGCTTGGTTATCCGCCGCTTCTTGGTCTCGACAACGACCTGGTTCGTGCGCCCATGCGAAAAGCTCTGCCGGACCGTCGACTGCTCGACGCCGCGCTTCAAGGTCAAGGTCTTCTTCGTGCTCACGCTCAGCGTCTTGTCGTCGCCGGACTTGGTATCGCTCATTTACGCTTCCGCTTCCTGCGCCGGATCGATCCCGCGCCCTTCATCTTGCCTGGAGCGTCGCTCTGTGGGCGCTCCGATCTCGTTCCCAGTCTCAGTCGCGGTTCCCTCACGCCCATTTCGGGCGTCGCCAGGATCCGAACCAGGGGCTTCGCCCCGATAATTGGCCAGCGCTTGCATACGCTTCGCCGCAGCCGAGCCCGCGTCACCGGCAAGGATGGCTGCATGTATCACATTCCCCCCACCCAACGCCAAACCCAATTCGTCCGCATCCAGCAGGCGCAAAGCGGGGATCACCATTGCGTGGCCGGATGCCGCAGCGACATGACGCGCGGCATCCATCTTGCGAATTCCATCCGGCGCCGCCTCGCGCGCCTGAACCAGCAGCAGCGCCTGACCCGAGCGGATCGCCGCATCGACCTTCGCCGCGCCGGTCACCAGCTGACCCGCCTTTCGGGCCATGCCCAGCGCGCCCAGTGCGGACTTGGCCAGAAGCCGGTCGACCAGAACACCGAGATCGGCGGGTCCCGTCACCTCGGCCCGAAACGCCCGGGCGAACAGTTTGCGACGCATCGCCTGGTCGACCGCCGCGCGGCTGAGCGCGACATGGGCGCCGCGTCCCGGAAGCCGCCTGCGCAAATCCGGAACCACCGCCCCGTCCGGCCCGCGAACAAAACGGATGACGTCTTCCGGCGCCATCGTCTTGCGCGAAACGATGCACATGCGCTCGTTCAACCCGACCTCCGGCTCGTCTCCATCCTCTTCGTCCGAATCGAAGGCCATGGCAACCAACCTTCGACGATTCAGGCGGCGGCGCCTTCGTCAGCGGTCTCGGCCCCGGCTTCCTCCCCGGCTTCCGTCTCGGGCTCCGCCAGATCCGCCTCGGTGATCCAGCCGGCCTTCAGGCGCGCCTCGATAACCATGTGGTCGGCATCGGCGCGCGAAACCTCGAAGGCCGACAAGGCTCCCGGATACTTCGTGGTCTCCCCGTCCTTGCGTTCGGTCCAACCGATCAGGTCGTCGGCCGCGCAGCCGGCAAAGTCCTCCATCGACTTGATGCCCTCCTCGCCGAGGGCGACCAGCATCGGCGTCGTCAGGCCGCTGATCTCCTTCAGCTCGTCGGCAACGCCCAGCTCGGTCCGTCTGGCGTCGAATTCCGCCTCGCGGCGTTCCAGATACTCGCGAGCCCGGGCCTGAATCTCGGAGGCGGTCTCCTGATCGAAGCCTTCGATCGCGGCCACCTCGTCCTCATCGACATAGGCGACCTCCTCGACGGTCGCAAAGCCTTCCGAGGCGAGAACCTGGCCGACCATCTCGTCGACATTGAGCGCGTTCATGAAGATTTCGGAGCGTTCGACGAATTCCTTCTGACGGCGCTCCGATTCCTCCTGCTCGGTCAGAATGTCGATATCCCAGCCGGTCAATTGCGAGGCGAGGCGCACGTTCTGTCCGCGCCGCCCGATCGCCAGTGACAATTGGTCATCGGGGACAACGACTTCAATGCGCTCGGCGTCCTCGTCGAGTACCACCTTCGCGACTTCCGCCGGCTGCAATGCGTTGACCAGGAACGAGGCCGCGTCCGGGGACCAGGGAATGATATCGATCTTTTCGCCCTGCAATTCGCCGACCACGGCCTGGACGCGGCTGCCGCGCATGCCAACGCAGGCGCCGACCGGGTCGACCGAGGAGTCGCTCGAGATCACCGCGATCTTCGCCCGGGAGCCCGGATCGCGCGCCACCGCCTTGATGGTGATGATGCCGTCGTAGATCTCCGGCACTTCCATGGTGAACAGCTTCGCCATGAACTGCGGATGGGTGCGCGAGAGGAAAATCTGCGGACCCCGCTGTTCGCGGCGAACATCGTAGACGAAGGCGCGAACCCGGTCGCCATAGCGGAACAGTTCGCGCGGGATCTGCTCGTCGCGACGGATGATGCCCTCGCCGCGACCGAGATCGACGATCACATTGCCGTATTCGACCCGCTTGACGGTGCCGTTGACGATCTCGCCGACACGGTCCTTGTATTCCTCGTACTGACGATCGCGCTCGGCATCGCGTACCTTCTGCACGATCACCTGCTTGGCCGACTGGGCCGCGATGCGGCCGAAATCCATCGGCGGAAGCTGTTCGGCGATGAAGTCGCCCGGTTCGGCGTCTGGATTCTTGTCGCGGGCGAGATAGATCTGCGTGTTCGGATCCTCGACCTCGTCAACCACTTCCAGGAGCCGCTGCAGCTTCATCTCGCCGGTCTTGGTGTTGATGTCGACGCGGATGTTGGTTTCCTGGCCGTAGCGGCTACGCGCCGCTTTCTGAATGGCATCGGCCATCGCCCCGATGACGATATCGCGGTCGATCGACTTTTCGCGCGCGACGGCATCCGCGATCTGCAGAAGCTCCAGCCTGTTCGCACTGACTGCCATACTCTTTCTCCTGACCTTCGGCCGCTCGCCGCATCCACCGCGCGCCCGGCCTCATCAAATCCCCGGCGGCTTACCGCCGCCGTCCCATCCTTCGCCGCGGCGGCGTGAACCCGCCGGGCGTCGAGGCTTCAGTGGCCGCGATCGGCCGCGCCAGCCTCAACGTCGTCCGCGTTATCCCCGCGCGCCTTGCGCGCGGCCTTGTCGGCCTTCAGCGACGCCTCGACCAGATCGTCGGTCAGGATCAGCCGAGCCTCGCCGATGGCATCGAAGGGAATCTCCACCGCGCTCTCCTCGCCCTCGGCCGGCCTGTCGCGCTCGATCGTGATCGCCTCGTCGCTCACCCTGACGATCTGACCGCGATAGCGCTTGCGCTCGTTGACCAGCCGGTTCGTCTCCAGCTTCATGAGAAAACCGGCCCAGGTCTCGAAGTCGCCCTTGCGCACGAGCGGTCGATCGATGCCGGGTGAGGAAACTTCCAGATGATAGGCCTTGTCGACGGGATCGTCGACGTCGAGCACCGGCGAGATCGCCCGCGAGACAGCCTCGCAGCCCTCGACCGTCATCGTACCGTCCGGGCGCTCCGCCATGATCTGCACGGTCATCCCGTTCAGGCCGGATATCCGGACACGGACCAGACGATAACCGATCTGCTCGATCGCCGGCTCGACAATCGCGGCGATGCGGGCTTCCAGTCCCTGTTCCTTCACGAGGCGGTCAGCTGCGGTCGTCACGGTGCTCCGGTAAGGCTGCGGGGCGTTTCGATCCTGCCGGATCATGCCCAGTTGCGTGTGTCTCCGCCGATCCGCGCCGCGTTCCCGAAGCTCGTCCGAACATGGAACCGGACCCCCGGTAACAAAAAAGAGCGGGACCGGCAGGACCCACTCTCACGATCGCATCGCAGAGAATTTGTTCGCTCTATACGCTCTTCAGGCTTACGCATCAAGCGTTTCTCATGGCGAAAGCCGGAAAGTCGTAGCGCGTCCGCACTGGCGTCACCGCCGCCGGAAGCTCAGGTAAGCGGGGCGACGGCCTTCGCGGATCGCCTTGGCCTCGTAACGGGTTCCGGGCCAGGCCTCGAAAGGCTCGTGCCAATCCTTGGCGCGGCGCGCCGTCCAGGCAAAATCGGGATGGTCGCGGCAGTGATGCAGCGTCCAGTCGACATAGGTTTCGATGTCGGAGGCAAAACGGAAAAGCGCCCCCGGCTTCAGGACGCGCGCCATGCGATCGAGGGTGCGGGCGCTGACGAAGCGGCGCTTGAAATGTTTCTTCTTCGGCCAAGGATCCGGATAGAAGAGATCGATTCCGGCCAGACTCGCCTCAGGCAGCCAGTCGAGCAGCCGCGTGGCGTCGTCGTCATACAGGCGCAGATTCGGGCGGGGCTCCTCCGGGAGCCGGCCGAGCAGCTTGGCCATGCCGTTGACGAAAGGCTCGACGCCGATGAAGCCCGTGTGAGGGAAGCGGCCGGATTCCTGATGGAGATGCTCGCCGCCGCCGAAGCCTATCTCGAGGCGGATCGCCTCGACCGGTTCGGTGAACAGTCCGCGAAGATCGGCCGGCGCCGGCTCGGCGAGATTCAGCCGCAGGCGCGGCAGGAAGCTCTCGACGAGTTCGGCTTGTCGCGGCCGGAGCCTCGGTCCTTTCAGGCGGCCGAAGAACGCTTCGCGTGATCGCTGTGGATGGTCGCGCGCCAACATCGTCTCATTAGCTGGCGAGAGCCGCCTTCAGCTTTGGCACGAG
>NZ_JALHBS010000001.1 GCF_024195285.1 Aurantimonas marianensis | reverse complement strand
TTGAATTTGTCGAGGTCGAGACAGAGGACGGCCACCCGCCGGTCCTCCGCCTGGGCCATGAAGGCGGCCTCGAGTTCTTGGCCGAAGAGGGTGCGGTTCGGCAGATCGGTGAGCCCGTCATGCAAGGCCATGTGCGCGATCTGCGCCTCGATCCGGCGGATATTCGTTATGTCGTCATGCGTGGCAAGCCAACCGCCACCGGCAAGAGGGCGGTGGGAGATCGCGATCGAGCGCCCGTCGTTGAGATGATGAATCTTGACATAGGGCTCCCTCACCTCGACCGCGGCAATACGCTCCGTGATGTATTTCTCGGCATCTCGGCCGACGACGCATCCCGTCTCGATCCGTCGAAGCAGAATGTCGCGCAGGTGCATGCCTGGTTTGATCGACGCCGGATCAAGCTCGTACATCTCCGCGTAGCGCGGGTTTGAGACGATCAGATTCTTGGCTCCATCGAACATGCACAAGCCTTGCGACATGTTGGCCAGAGCCGCGTCGAAGCGCAGATTCTGACGGCGAAGATCCGCTTCGTTCTGCACGATCACCTCCTTCGCCTGGCGCATCCCCTCACAAAAATCGGCGGTTGCGGCCACCATTTGTCCGATTTCGTCTTTACGAGCTTTGATATTCACGTCGGGGCGGAAGTTCAGATTCCCGAAGGAAATGTCACGCATGGCGCGTGTGACGGCACGGATCGGAAGAACGATCGAGCGAGCGAAGAAGAAGATGATGCCCAAGCTTACCAGAACGGTGGCGATCCCGCCCATCTGAACGATACGCCCGCTGCTGGCCACGCGGACATGAAGATCGTCGACCATCGCGCGTGTCTGCCGACGGGCCGCGCTGGTCAACTTCCACAGATGCGACGCCGCGCGCTGGAAATCATCGTCGTTTCCGCCGAGCAACATGGTGCCCATCGCCGGATCTATCGCGCCGACCTCCACCGTGGCGCTGGCGTTGGCAACGTATTTCGCCCAGCTGTCGACGAACTTTTCCAGCTCGGCATGTTCGGACGGCGTCAGGTCGGCGCGCATGGAAAGATGCTCCGCCTGGAACTTGGCCGACTCGCTGTTCTGGACGATTTCCGCGCGCAGTTGCGACAGGCGCGTTTCGTTGACGCCATTGCCCGCCCAGGCGGTGTAACGGAACAAATTCAGATGCGCTTCCGAAACGGTATCGATGAGGCGCTCCTCCATCGTCTGCTTGACGATTGCCGATGTCGCGACCTTGTCGACGCGATCGGCGACAGTGCCGAGCGCGAAGACCACCAGTGCGCCGGTCGACAGAAGCGAGATCAGCAATACGGCGGAGCCGCCGAATGCCTTCACGCCGAGCGGCAGATCGTTGATCAACCGCGACAGCCAGCGCACCCGCACCTCGCCATTCCCTCCCCGCCACCCATGTCAGTCCTTATGCACCCCCACGCCCACCACGAAGGCGCCCATCTTTTCTATGTAGCTGGATTTGTCTTCGATCTTGTTGGTGAGGGGATGGGGCCACTTGTAGTCCACCCAACCCGAGCCTGAATCGATTGCAACCCGGAGGATTTCCTGGATGAGATATTTTCCATCCTGGTCTTTCAACGCGCTGAGATTCTTGCCGACGAGAACCGGCCGCGCCCCGTGGGCGACATTGACACCCTGCAGATCGTAGACGAACGGATAGAGATCCCGGTCGTGAAATGCGGGCGTCGTCTGATCGTTGATCGCGGCGAAAGTGGCCTCCTCGCCGTGCCGCGCGAACATCTCCTTCGCCCGCTTGACCATCGCGACGGCTTCATCGCGAGAACCCTTTGACGAGTCTTCCGCGGACAACGCGGTCGTTGAGATCGCGGAGAAGGTGAGGGCTATCGCAAGGGTCACCGCGCGTATCATGGGACAATTCTCCTTCAGAGCATCATCGCAGGAACGCCTTAAGAATTTCTATATGAAACATACTTTCACTATTGAGTAAGAAAGCGCTAAAGATAACCATCCTTCCCTATAGGAATAATCGTTATCGACAGGTCCGAATACTGCTCCTCGAAATGAGCTCGGCCCCACCCTTTCCCCCGTCCCGCTTCCCGCATAGCCTCCGCCTGGCAGCCGCCCTTCCACCCAACCCGGTTAGCCCGTGTCTCTCAAAGCCCGTCTTGCCGCCACGTTGAGCGCCGCGTTCCTGGTCATTTTGCTGATCGGCGGCGTTATTACCTATGACCAGGCGACGAAGAACATCGCGGCCGAGCTGACCGCCGCCCGCAGCGTCGCCGCCAACCGCGTCGCCCAGCTGGTCGCCAAGCTGCCCGCCGCGCGCGATACGGCGGCCGAGCTTGCCGGTTTCGTGCGCGCCTTCAACGGCGACCGGCATGTGCAGGTGCTCTTGATCGATTCCACCGGCGCAGTCCGCGAGCTGTCGACCCCCGCCAAGGATTACGGCGCCCTGCCCGACTGGTTCGTCCGCCTGCTCGCGCCGGACACCTCGACCACCGTGATGCCGCTGTCCGGCGCCGCTTTACCGATGACGGCCGTTGCCGTCTCGATCGACCCGCGCAACGAGATCGCCACGACCTGGACCGATCTTGGCCTTGGCCTCGGCGGTCTCGTCCTGTTCGTGCTGGTCGCTTTCGGCGCCGTCTGGGTGGTTGCCGACCGGGCACTCAAGCCGCTCGGGGCGATCCAGGCGGCCTTCGCCCGTATCGGCACGGGCGATTACGCCACCCGCGTCGCGCCGTCCGGCCCGCCCGAAATGCGGGTGCTGGCGGCGCGCTGCAACGAGATGGCCGCGCGACTTGAGGAGATTTCCGGCCGCAACCGCCGCCTGTCGGAACAGCTGTCGCGGCTGCAGGAGGAGGAGCGGGCCGAACTCGCCCGCGATCTCCACGACGACATCGGACCGCTGCTGTTCGCCATCGACGTCGATGCCTCGGCGATCACCCGCCTCGCCAGGAGTGTCGACGACAAGGTGACCGGCCGCGCCGAGGCGATCAAGACCGCCGCCCATCGCGCCAGGCGGGAGGTGCGGCGCATCCTCTCCGATCTGCGGCCCGGCCTGATGCCCGGCCTCGGCCTCAAGGCGGCGATCGAGGAACTGATCGCCGAGCTGTCCCGCCGCCACGGTGACGTGACCTTTTCGGCCGAGCTGGCCGAAGGCCACTGGGGCGGGCCGCTGGAGGTTCTGGTCCACCGGGCGCTGCGCGAAGGCCTCGACAATGCGCTGCGCCACGGTGCGCCGAGCCGCATCGCCGTGCGGCTGGCGGAGGCGGACGGACATCTTCTCTTCAGCGTCGTCGACAATGGCGGCGGGCTCGCCGAGACGGCCACGACCGAAGGTTTTGGCCTCGTCGGCATGCGTGAGCGGGTCAAGGCGGCCGGCGGCGAGCTCTCCGTCGCACAGGTGCCTTTCCCGCCCGGCGTCAAGCTGGAAGGCCGGGTGCCGCTTGCCCGTGACAGCGCGCCTCCCGACGCGGTAGTTTAGTCCCGGGAGGACGGAACGGCATGAAGATCCTGATCGTCGACGATCACACGGTGGTGCGCGACGGCGTCAAGCGGCTGGTCGAGGCGCTTCCCGCGACGGCGATCGCCGAGGCCGAGACGCCCTCCGAGGCGCTGGCGATGTTCCGCAAATTCCGGCCGGACGTCACCATCCTCGACATCAATCTGAAGAACGGCAGCGGGCTGGACGCCTTGCGGCGGCTACGGGCCGACGATCCCAAGGCGAAGATCGTGGTGTTCTCGATGTACTCCGACATCGTCTACGCCGCCTCGGCCCGGCGCGACGGCGCGCTCGGCTATGTCTCGAAGAGCGCGCCGACCGACGAGCTGCTGGTGGCGATCGAAAAGGCGCTCGTCGGCGAAGCCTATGTCGACAGCGAGACCACGGCGCTGATGGCCCGCCACGAAACCTCGGAAGGCGGAACCAAGGAGTTGTCGCGGCGCGAATTGCAGATCCTGCACATGCTCGGCGAGGGCAAGAGCCTCACCGACATCGCGCAAGGCCTCGGCGTCGCCTACAAGACCATTGCCAACACCTCCTCGCGCATGAAGGAAAAGCTCGGCGTCGACCGCACGTCGGATCTCGTCCGCTTCGCACTGGAGACGAAGGGCGGGCGCATGCTCGACCGCGAGCGGCCGTAATACCAACCTGCGGCGATAGGAACCCGTTCGACCGGGATGATCCGCCGATGCGTGGCGAGGAGCGGAACGACGCGCGATGCGGCGCTCCTGGCCGGACAAGCCTGTTCAGCACCATCGGATAGGGCCTTGTCACTGCAGGTTGGTATGAGGCTCACGCAGATACCGCGACATTGACGAGGACGGGAAGTTATCCCGTTGGCGTGCCTGGAAGCGGCGGGATAGCGTAGTTCCCGGGCGATGGCCGAGCGTGATGTCCACAGCCGGCCGAACAGGAGGATCCAGCCGGTTATGAAACGACTGCCTTTGACGGCATTGGCTGGCCTGCTGACGCTCTTCGCAACTCCGGCTTTCGCCTACAAGATCTTCGTCTCCAACGAGAAGGGCAACGACATCACCGTCCTCGACTCGGCGGATTTTGCGGTCGTCGACACCTTCAAGGTGGGGCAGCGGCCGCGCGGCATCGCCGTCGGCCCCGACGGCGCCCGGCTGTATGTCTGCGCCAGCGACGACGACACCATCCAGGTCTACGATACCGAAACCTACGCGTTCCTCGGCACGCTGCCCTCCGGCCCCGATCCGGAGCTTCTGGTCATCTCGCCCGACGGCAAGCGGCTCTACGCGGCGAACGAGGACGACAATCTCGTCACCGTCATCGATCTTGCGACGCAATCGCGGATCGCCGAGATTCCGGTGGGGGTCGAGCCGGAGGGCATGGGCGTCTCGCCGGACGGAGCGACCATCGTCAACACGTCGGAAACGACGAATATGGCCCATTTCATCGACCGCGACAGCCACCAGATCACCGCCAATGTCCTGGTCGATTCGCGCCCCCGCTTCGCCGAATACAAGCGCGACGGTTCGGAGGTCTGGGTGTCGGCCGAGATCGGCGGCACGGTCAGCGTGATCGACGCCGCCAGCAAGGAGATCAAGGCGAAGATCACCTTCGAGATCCAGGGCATCCGCTCCGAGGCGATCCAGCCAGTCGGCGTTAGGATCACCAAGGATGGCAAGAAGGCCTATGTCGCGCTCGGGCCGGCCAACCGCGTCGCGGTGATCGACGCCGAGACCTATGAGGTGGTCGACTATCTGCTCGTCGGCCAGCGGGTCTGGCAGCTCGCCTTCTCGCCCGACGAGACGCACCTTTTTACGACCAACGGCATCTCCAACGACATTTCGGTCATCGACGTCGAGGATGACGAGGTGATCAAGTCCGTCCAGGTCGGCCAGCAGCCTTGGGGCGTCGCCGTCACGCCTGGCGAATGAACGCAGGCGGTGAGGACATCGGCGTGGGACGAACTGGGTCATCGCGCCAGCAGCGGGAGGGAAGCATGAAATCATTCTGGCTTTTGTTGATGGCGGCGTTTCTCGCCTTCGCCCCGGCCACGGTCGTCGCGGCGCAGGATGCGGAGCCAAGCGCACAGACCGCCGATGATGACGATGACGACGACGACGATGATGACGGAGCGACGGTCGCCGCGATGGTGCCGACGGCCGCGGAGCTGACCATTCCGCCGGGTTCCGAACTGATGCCGGCGAGCGCGCTGAATGGCGACCAGATCGGCCTGCCGCCCGCCTCGCTGTCGAGCCAGATCGTCACCCCGCTCGTTCTCGGCGCCCCGGACAGCGAATTCGCCGTCAGCCACACCGACATCTATCTGAGGGCCAATCAGGCCTATCGCTGGGACATCGCCTCCGAGGGCAGCCTGGAGTACAAGTTCCATGCTCCCGGCTTCTTCCGCAATGTCTGGATGAACCAGATCGTCATCGCCGATCTCGAGGTGCATATGGCCGGCCCGCCCGCCTGGCTCGAATACGACGCGACCGGCGTCATCACCGTGCAGTTCCAGACCACCCGGCCCGGCCGCTACGATTGGTATGTCGAGGGCCTCGATGAAGACCAGGGGATGAGGGGCACGATCACCATCGTGCCCTAGCGTGGAATGTGGCCGAGGCGCCGACCGCGCATCGTACCTGTTTTCCCGGCCGGGCTGACGATAGACTGCCGGCGGGTCCCACCGACGGCAATGGAGCGCGATGGTCTTGGATGCCGCGAGCATGACACCCGATTTCAGCGCCGAAGCACTGGCCGCCGCTCCGGCGCTCGCCGTTCGGGGCGTCAGCCATTCCTACGGCGATCGCAAGGCCCTCGACAGCGTCTCTTTCACGGTCCCGCAGGGCTCGTTCACCGCGCTGCTCGGCCCCAACGGCGCAGGCAAGTCGACGCTGTTCTCGCTCGTGACCCGGTTGTTCAACGTCCGCGACGGCGAGATCCGCATTCTCGGCCGGCGCTTGAACGAGGAACCCGGCGAGGCGCTGCGCCGCCTCGGCGTGGTCTTCCAGGCGCGCACGCTCGATCTCGACCTGTCGATCCGCCAGAACCTCAATTACCACGCCGCCCTGCACGGCATGACCGGTACAGAGGCCAGCCGGCGGATTGCGGAAATCCTTGAAGGTTCCGACCTCATGGACCGGCTCGGCGAGAAGGCGCGCAGCCTCTCCGGCGGGCAGCTCCGCCGCATCGAGATCGTCCGGGCCTTTATGCACCGGCCTCGGCTGATCCTGCTCGACGAGCCGACCGTTGGCCTCGACATTCGCTCCCGGGCCGAGATCGTCTCGGAGGTGCGGCGGCTCGTGAAGGAGGAAGGCGTCAGCGTTCTGTGGGCTACCCATCTCATCGACGAAATCGACGAAACCGACCGGATCGTGGTGCTCCATCACGGCAAGGTCCTGGCCGAAGGGAACGTTCCCGATATCGTCGCGGCGGAAAGCGCCGGCTCGATCCGTGACGCCTTCACCCGCCTCACCGGATTGGCCAAGAGCACAGTCGAGCCGGAGATGGCCTCGTGAGCACCCCCGCAAATGCCCCGGTGGACGCGACATCCCGAGGTTTTGCGCTGTCCGCCTATCTCATCTGCTTTCGCGGCATCGTCTGGCGCGAGGCGCTGCGCTTTCTGCATCAGCGCGAGCGCTTCGTCTCGGCGCTGGTGCGCCCGCTGCTCTGGCTGTTCATCTTCGCGGCCGGCTTTCGCCAGGTGCTCGGCGTGTCGATCACGCCGCCCTACCAGACCTACATCCTCTACGAGGTCTACATCACGCCCGGCCTCGTCGGCATGATCCTGTTGTTCAACGGAATGCAGTCGTCGCTGTCGATGGTCTACGACCGCGAGACCGGCGCCATGAAGACGCTGCTGGTCTCCCCGCTGCCGCGCTGGTTCCTGCTGGTCTCCAAGCTTTCCGCCGGCGTCGCGGTCGGCATCGTCCAGGTCTATGTGTTCTTTGCCATCGCCTGGTTCTGGGAAGTCCAGCCAGACTGGACCGGTTACCTCACCGTCCTGCCGGCCCTGCTCCTCACCGGCCTGATGCTCGGCTCGCTCGGCATGCTGCTGTCGTCGCTGGTCAAGCAGCTGGAGAATTTCGCCGGAATCATGAACTTCGTGATCTTCCCGATGTATTTCGCCTCCTCGGCGCTCTATCCGCTCTGGCGGGTGCAGGAATCGAGCCCGCTTCTCTACACGATCACCTTGTTCAACCCGTTCACCCACGCGGTGGAGCTGGTGCGCTTCGCGCTCTATGGCGAGATCAACTGGCAGGCGCTGGCCATCGTCATCGGCTGCGCGATCGTCTTTCTCGGCGGCGCCATCCTCGCCTACGATCCGGCGCGCGGCCTGATCAGCCGCAAACGCCAGTAGTCCGTCGCCTGAGCGCGATCGAAGGGAGGCTCTCATGTCCACCAAAGCATACCGCCGAATCGGTGGAGCCGCGCTAGTCGCGGGCTCGCTCGTGCTTCTGTCGCATCTGGCCGTCCCTCCCGCGACCGCCCAGGACGGGGCGACGCCGCGCGACATTCCCGAAGGCTTCGTCCTGCCCGGTCCACCACCCGTCAACGCACCGGAAGCCGGCGAGCCGCCGCCGTCGTCGCCGGCCGAAACCCCCGCCAACCCCGTGACCTTCGCCCGGACGCCGGAAAAGGCGACCACCGACTGGCCCTGCGTCCAGCGCCGCGTCGAGACGATCTCGCCGGCCCAGATCTGGAACGGCCCGGACGTCTCCGGCGCCGAAAACGTCGAGCGGACCGATGCGATTCGGGCGCTGGTCGACCGGATCGTTGCGCGCCGGCTGCCACTCGACGAGGCCGAGACGATGGTCAAGGATTTCGTCGGCGATTTGCCGGAGACCGAACGCCAGGCGACCGCGACGGCGCTGCTCGCCGATATTCTCGGCCGGCTGAACGCCGAGCGCGCTGAGGTGATGGCTGGCATCGAGCGCTACGCCGCCAAGCAGAAGGCATTGGCGCAAAGACTGCGCGAGGAGAGCACGGAATTCGCCAGACTGCGGCAGCGGCCGGACGCGTCGCCCACAGAGATCGAGGAAGCCCGCCAGGCGCTGGTCTGGGACACCCGCATCTTCGACGAACGCCGCCAGTCCCTAGCCTATGTCTGCGAGGTGCCGGTGCTTATCGAGCAGCGCGCCTTCGGCCTCGGCCGCGCGATCGCCAGCGCGCTGTGACCAAACGGCATGGCGTGCGCGTCTATTCGTCCGGCCGCTTCTTCGGCTCGGACGGCGCCAGCGCGTAGCCGGCTTCCCCCCAGCCATCGGTGCCGTCCGGATACCAATACACCGCCTTGTAGCCGGCGCGGATCGCGCGCTTGGCGGCGTTGTAGCTCATCCAGCAATCGCGCAGGCAATAGATGACGACCGGCTTGGATTTGTCTTCTCCCGTCGCCTTGCCGAGCCCGTCGAGGAGATAGCGTTCGACGACCGGCGCCAGTTCGCCATAGCCGGTATCGACCAGCCAGACCGAGCCCGGAATATTGCTGCGTGGCTTCGGCCGCCAGATGGTATCGGCGGGCAAGCCCTTCGGTCGCGGCGCGCGCGGCAGGACGTCGATGAAGGAAACGCCGTCGTCATGGAGGCGCTTGGCGGCTGCCGTGTCGACGACCGCGCCGCCCGCGAGCGTCGAGGGAACCGGCGCGCGATAGGCCTCGGTTCGATAGTCCTCGGGTTCGGGAACGGGCGCGGTCCCGACAGCCACGGCCGCCGCATCCTCATTTACCGACACCGGCGGCGGCGCGAGGACGAGCGCCAGGATCGTCCAGATAAGAGCGCTCGCGCGAACCAGACCGAACATGGCGGTCGGCGGGCGGGCCGCTCTCATCCCTTCGGCTCCCGCGATTCCGGCGTCGGGGCTTTGGCCGCATCGCCTACCTCGCTCCCGGTCTTGCCGGCCTTCGACACGATCGGCCGGTCCTCTTCGTCGAGCAGCGGCACGCCGTAGGACAGAAGGATTTCGTCGATCTCACCCTGGTATTCCTGGATCGCGCGGTTGAGCGTGCGCTTCCACTCCTGATCGGTGGCGCGAACGCCCATGGTGATGCGGAAGGTCGTCGCCGGCCCCTTGCCCTCCCCGGTCAGCGGGACGACGGCGTAGTCCTTCCCCGATTCCTCGGCGTAATAGCCGGCCATCGGCCCCCAGAGCACGGCGGCGTCGATCTCGCCACTGTCGAGATCGTCGATCATCGCCTTGGCGGAATTGTCGAGCCGCGTGTCGATCATCAACCGGTACGGCTTGGCCTTGCCGATCAGCCCGGCGCGGGCGAGATAGGTGGCCGGCGGCGTCCCGGCGACGATGCCGATCCGCTTGTCCTTCAGCCTGGGGTCCGCGATCGTCTCGACACCGGCGAGGTTGCCGTCTTTGGGATAGACCAGCGCATAGGCCGTCCGGTAATAGGCGTTTGTATTCTGGACCAGTTCGTCGCCCTGCGGATAGCTCATGATGACATCGCAAAGATTGGAGCCGAGCGTCATCCGCACGAAGCCAGTGGCCTGTGGGAAATAGGTATAGGAAACCGACTCGCGCCCCAGTTTGTCGGCCAGGAACCGGGCGACCTCCTGCTCGAAGCCCTGCTCGGCCTCGTTCGAGAACGGCATGTTGTTCGGGTCGGCGCAAACGCGAAACACGTCCGGATCGACCAACTCGATCGCACCGCCGAACTCCCGGTCCTGGGCCGCAACCGGCATCGTCGCCGTCAAAGCGGTGACGAGGCCGGCGACGATTGTGAGCAGGCGATTCATCGCATCAGAATCCCAGACAGTCGTATTCGGCCTTCTGCGCCGCCTCGTTCTTTGCCGGCCGCTTCGGTTCACCCCGCCCCACGACGCCATCGGCCCGGGCACGCAGATAGATGTAGATCGCGTCGAGCGAGCACATCACGTTCGGATCTTCGCCCCAGGCCGGCATGATTGAATTGCCCGACGAATTCCACTGGTTCTGCTGGCCGCTGACGACGATGCCCGCGAAGTCGTAATAGCTCTGCGTCTGCAGCGATTCCGTCAGGTTCGGTGCGAAGGACGATCCCATCCCGTCCGGGCCGTGGCATTGCAGGCAGTTGGCGCCGTATTTCTTGAAGCCACGCCAGGTGTACCAGTCGGCAGTCCCGTCCTCTGCGATCCTGTAGGTGGGATTCCCGGCCGGATCGACGTATTTGCCCTCCTCGCCCTCGCTCGGTGCGTTGCCTTCGCTTGCCGTGTCCTTCGACGGATGCGCGTCCACCTTCATGGTGTCGCCGGCCGCCATCGTCTTGCCGCTCGCGGTGGCGGTTTCAGCCGGCTCGGACGCTAGGGCTGTTGGGTCCGCCGGGGCGGGCGTGTCACCGGCTGGCGCTGGAGCGGTTGCGCCAGCGGTCGGGGCCTCCTGTCCCGCCGGCACGACGGTGGTTCCCTCGCTCTGTGCAGAGGTCAGGCTACTGGTCGAAAGAAGCATGACGCCAGCGAACGCGATCAACTTGGAATTCATTCAAACCTCTCGGTAATCGACACGGCCGGCAGTCCTCGGCCCGGCTTCCTTACGATGGTGACGGAGCACCCCTCGGCTTTCGAAACGAGGGCCCGTGTCACGGTCGAAGCCTGACATCGGGCCCTGATCTTACGTGGGCAGGGCCCGCCCCGGCCGGGACGGGCCTTGCCACCACCGGCCTTAGTTATTCGCCGCCGGCGCGGCTGCGTCAGCGGCGGCCGGCGTTGCCGGTTCGCCACTGTTGGAGGCCGTCTGGTCCGGAACCGTGAACACCGTCAGCGCGCCGCCGAGAGCGGTGTACTTGGACAGCGCCGCATAGCCGCCGACCGCGCCGAGACCGGCGGTCGGATCGGTGAGACCCGCCGCGAGGCCGATGCCCGCCCAACCGCCGATGCCGGAGAGAATGCCGACATACTGCTTGCCGTCATTCTCGTAGGTCATCACATTGCCGATGATGCCCGACGGGGTCTTGAACTTGTAAAGCTCCTCACCCGTCTCGGCATCGATCGCCTTCAGGTAGCCTTCGAGCGTGCCGTAGAACACCACGTCGCCGGCGGTCGCGAGAGCGCCGGACCAGACCGAGAACTGCTCGGGTAGCGACCAGACGATCTCGCCCTTGCCGGCATCCCAGGCGATGAAATTGCCCATGCCGCCATGGCTGTCGGGCGCCGGATACATCGACAAAGTGGCGCCGACATAGGGCTGTCCGGCCGTATAGGCGACGCGGAACGGCTCGTAATCCATGCAGACATGGTTCGTCGGCACGTAGAACAGGTTGGTTTTTGGCGAGAAGGCAGCCGGCTGCTGATCCTTCGTTCCCAGCGCCGCCGGGCAGATGCCGGTGGTGTTGGTGTCCTCGCCGCCCTGTTCGGTCGAGTACTCGGCGACCACCTGCGGTCGGCCGTACTGATCCGAATTCGGATCCATGACGACTTCCGTCGCCCAGTTGACGGCGGGATCGTATTTCTTGGCGACCAGCAATTCGCCGGTCTCGCGGTTCAACGTGTAGGCGAAACCGTTGCGATCGAAGTGGACGAGCGCCTTGGTCGGCGTCCCACCGACGTCGATGTCCGCGAGAATCATCTCGTTGACGCCGTCATAGTCCCACTCGTCATGGGGGGTCATCTGATAGACCCATTTCGCCATGCCGGTGTCGGCGTCACGCGCCATGATCGCCATCGACCATTTGTTGTCGCCCGGGCGCTGGGCCGGGTTCCAGGTCGACGGGTTGCCCGTGCCGTAATAGATCAGGTTCAGTTCCGGATCGTAAGCATACCAGCCCCAAGTGGTGCCACCGCCGATCTGCCACTGGTCGCCTTCCCAACTGTTGAGCGAGGAATCAGCGCCGACCGGCTTGCCGAGCTCCATCGTATTCTCGGGATCGAACAGCATCTCGTCGTCCGGCCCGGTCGAATAGGCCCGCCAAGCCTGCGAACCGTCGGAGAGATTGTAGGCCGTCACCGAACCGCGCACGCCGAACTCGCCCCCGGAGATGCCGATCAGCACCTTGTCCTTGAACACCATCGGCGCCGCAGTGCCGGTCTCGCCCTTCGAGGGGTCGCCGTTCTGGACCGACCAGGCCTGCTCGCCGGTTTCTGCGTCCAGCGCGACGACGGTCGTGTCGGCCTGGTGCAGGATCACCAGATCCTTGCCGCCCTCACCCGCTGCCGGCGCGTAGGCGACGCCGCGGTTGACCGTGTCGCAGCACATCACCGGGATGACGTTCGGATCCTGCTTGGGTTCGTATTTCCACTTGATCTCGCCATCGTTCTTTGCATCGAGTGCGTAGACGATGTTCGGGAACGGCGTATGCACGAACATCGTGTCGCCGACGACGAGCGGGTTGCCCTCGTGGCCGCGCAGAACGCCGGTCGAGAAGCCCCAGGCCGGGACCATATCCCCGACATTTTCCTTGTTGATCTTGTCCAATGTCGAATAGCGCTGGTTGAAATAGTCGCCGGTGGGCATCACCCACTGCGCGGCGTCGCCCTGCATCTCCTGCAGCTTCTCGTTCGCCGAGGCCCCCGCGCCGAGCGAGATGAGCAGGCTGGATGCCAGCGCGGCCTTCGTGATTGTCTTGAACATCTGTGTCCTCCCAAGGAACTGTAGCGGTGACGCGTGCCGGCAGGATTGCCGACGAACGTTGAGCCATCGATAGTCTGGGGGAAGGTTTCCGGCAGCGTGTCACGACCGCCAATAGGGGGTCCTGGTGGGCACCGTTGATCGACACCCTACCGTGGCCTTCGAGGACTCGCGGCGCTCCCAACACCGCGACCTTGAAGCCGGAAACCATGGCGCGATGCTAATTCGGGAACTTTGCCCGCGCAAGCTCCGCATGGCACTTTTCCTATACGCGCCGCATCATTTTCAGTGTGCATCGCAATATATCGTCACTCTCTAGGCAGAAATCCGGGTCGAAAAACCCGCCGAGGGCCTCCTTGTTACTTCGCGGCTCGCAGGCGTTTGCTTGTCCGACGGCAATTGCCGTAGCGCGCTCTCGGCCGGGCCGAGATCAGGAGAACAGTCCATCGCCCCCCTCAGGCCATGGCGCCGCGTCGGAAAGCCGCGCCCCCGTCGCGGGTTCGTGGCATCGGTGGGCGGGACCGGCACCGCAGACGATGGTGTCGAATTGATACGGGGGCGTCGTGGAACGCCGTCGATCTTGCACCGGAGCTGGCGGACATGTCTGATGGAGCCATGTCGATCCGCTCCAAATTCCTCCGATGCTGTGCGGCGGCAACGCTGGTCGCGATCGCCGCCTTCGTCGGCCGCACCATCGCATCCGCCGCGCCGCTGACTTTCGAAGAGATCGCCCCCGGCGTGTTTGTCCACGCCGGCCGGATCGAGGAAACCACGCCCGACAACCGGGGCGACATCGCCAATATCGGCTTCGTGATCGGCGCCGAGGCGGTGGCGATGATCGACAGCGGCGGCAGCGTCGCGGTTGCCCGCTCGGCGCTGGCAGCAATTCGGGCGATCACGGACAAGCCGGTCCGCTACCTCGTCAACACGCATATGCATCCCGATCACATGTTCGGGAACCAGGTGTTCAAGGCGGCCGGTGCGACGCTGATCGGCCATCACAAGCTTCCCGCCGCGCTCGCCGCACGGGCCGCGTTCTACAAGGAGTCGATGCGCGAACAGCTCGGCCCGGCGTTGGCCGACGCGGTGACCGTCACCCTTCCGGACGAAACCGTCGAGGGCGAGCGTATCGTCGATCTCGGCAACCGCAAGCTGACGCTGAAGGCCTGGGGCACCGCCCATACGGACAACGATCTGACCGTCCTCGACGCGGCGACCGGAACGTTGTTCGCCGGCGATCTGGTCTTCATGGAACATGTCCCGGTGATTGACGGCAGCATCAAAGGCTGGCTCGCTCAGACGCCGGAGCTCGAGGCGCTTCCGGCAAGCCGCGTCGTGCCGGGCCATGGTCCGGCGAGCGCGCCCTGGCCGCAGGCGATCGCGGCGCAGACCGCCTATCTGGAACGGCTCGCCGCCGATCTGCGCCAGGCGATCGCCGACGGTGTGCCGCTGGCGGACGCGGTCGAGACCGCCGGCCAAGGCGAAGGACCCGAATGGCGGCTGTTCGACGCCTTCAACGCCCGCAACGCGACGGCCGCCTTCGCCGAACTGGAATGGGAATGACCGGGTGCAAGGCGAGGCTCCGGTCCGATCCGCCCGAAACGATCAAGACGAGTTGAGACGGCTTTCCCTTGTCCTCGTGGGGCAATGCCGTCACATTAGCCGATGAGCGAACGGGCACTCGCGACGAAAATTGGGAGATTTTCATGCTGCACGCTCATGCCGGGCCGCACCGTGAGGCGGAACACAGATTCGATCGGCGGCACCGGCTGCCTCGGCTCCTTTCGTCAGCCGTTCTCGCCGCCGCCGCTTTGACGTTCGCGCCGCCGGCCGCGTTCGCCCAGACGGCGACGACCCCGGCCGCCGCTTTCGCGGACTCCGCCTGGCCGGGCCTGAAGGGCGACCTGTTCGGCGATCGGCAGCTGGTCGAGGGCACCGACGCGATCACCCTGGAGGCACCAAGCCGCGCCACCGACCCGGCGATCGTCCCGGTCAAGCTGACCCTCGACCCCGCCAAGGACATCCGCAAGGTGACGCTGGTCATCGACGAGAATCCGGCGCCGGTGGCCGCGACCTTCGACATCGCCGAAGGCTCCGGCCTCACCGAATTGTCGACGCGCGTCAGGGTCAACGCCTATACCGACATCCACGCGGTCGCCGAAGCCGGCGACGGCACGCTCTATGTCACCAGGCAATACGTCAAGGCGGCCGGCGGCTGCGCCGCCCCGGCGGCTAAGGACGCGGAGGTCGCGGCCAGGCAGATGGGCCAGATGAAGCTGCGCGCCTTCGCCGCGACGGATATCGGCGGCACGGCGACGCATGAGGCGCAGTTGATGATCCGGCATCCGAACAATTCCGGACTGCAGAAGGATCAGGTGACGCTGCTCTATATCCCGGCGCATTTCATCACCGATCTGACAGTCGAGCGCGGCGGCGAGCGGCTGTTCTCGATGACCGGCGGAATTTCGATTTCCGAGGATCCGAGCTTCCGCTTCAACTATCGCGGCGACTCGTCGGTGCCCTTCCACGCCAAGGCGACCGACACCGAGGGCAACGTCTTCGAAAAGACCTTTGCCCCTGAGCAATCCTGAGGCACTCCGGGGCGGAGGCGAAAGCCGGGGCGGCGCAATGGTGACTGCGGGTCAGGGCGGCTGCTGCCTCAATCGAAGCAGCGAATCTCCGCTTCGGCCTGGGCCCGCCTGAGGTCGCCGATCGCCGCCTTGGCCTCGGCGCTGGTGCGGAACAGCACGCCCTTCTCCCCCGTCACCTGCCCCATCGACAGGAAGGTCGAGGCTTCGATGTAGCGCTCGTAGGGAAGCAGCGAGGCGACGACGTCGAAGGAGCAGGCGCATTGCTCCAGCGCGGTGCGGGTGTTGCCGTTGCCGGCCATGCAGCCGAAGACGTAGTCGGCCGTCACGACGGTCGGATAGTCGGCGGTGGCCGCGTTCGTCACGCTGCCGGTGGTCGGCATCTTGATGGCGCCAGCGGCACCGGTCGTGCGTTCGAGCGGCAAGGGCGCCTGAGCGCCTGCGTTTCCGCCGGCCAGAAGCAGCGCGGACGCGACGATCGCGGCGATCCGCCTTGTGCCTGAGCAGCTGTTGGTCATCATGTCCTTCCTCCGGCCGCCCCCTTCATTTCCCCCTCCTTGCCTTCCTCAATGAGTATGACGGCATCCGGAATGGAGGGAAGCGGCCGATGGACATCGGGCGCCGCGCCGGGCGGATACGGGAAAAAATCCCGCGATCGTCCGCCGATGGTCAGACCGCGCCGGTAAAATTCCGGCCCTCTTCGACGATGCGCACCAGCAGCGGCGCGGGCTTGAAATCCGCGCCCATCCGCTCTTCCAGTTCGCGCATCGTCGTCAGCACCACCGCCGGTCCGATCGTGTCGGCGAAAAACATCGGGCCGCCGCGATAGACCGGCCAGCCATAGCCGTTGATCCACACGACATCGATGTCCGATGCCCTCAGCGCGACACCCTCGTCGAGGATCTTGGCGCCCTCGTTGATCATCGGATAGATCAGCCGTTCGAGGATTTCCTCGTCGGAAATCTGCCGGCGCTTGATGCCATCGGCCTTCGACCTGGCGCGGATCATCTTTTCCACCAGCTTCGATGGCGAGGCTTTGCGCTTGTCGTCGTAGTCGTAGAAGCCGGCGCCGGACTTCTGGCCGCGTCGATCCGCCTCGCACAGCTGCTCGCGAATGGTCTCGCCCTTGGATGTTTCACGATTCCAGCCGAGATCGAGGCCAGCGAGATCGGCCATCTGGAACGGCCCCATCGGCAGGCCGAAATCGGTCAGCACCCGGTCGACCTCCCAGGGCATCGCGCCTTCCAGGATCAGCTTGTTCGCCTCGCGCTGGCGCGCGCTGAGCATGCGGTTGCCGACAAAGCCGTGGCAGACGCCGACGAGGACGGCCGTCTTGCCGATGTCGCGGCCGAGCTTCATCGCCGTGGCGACCACGTCCGTCGCCGTCTTTTCGCCGCGCACCACCTCGAGCAGCTTCATGACATTGGCCGGCGAGAAGAAATGCAGGCCGAGAACGTCCTCGGGTCGCTTCGTCGTCGCCGCGATATCGTCGATATCGAGATAGGAGGTGTTGGAGGCGAGAATCGCCCCGGCCTTGGCGATGCCGTCGAGCCTGGCGAAAATGTCCTTTTTCACCGCCATTTCCTCGAACGCCGCCTCGATGATCAGGTCGCGATCGGCCAGATCGGCCATGTCGAGCGACGGCGACAGCAGCCCCATCGCCCTGTCGACATCCTCCGGGCGGATGCGGCCCCTTTTCGCGGAGGCCTCGTAGTTTGTCCGCATGATGCCGGTGCCGCGCTCCAGCGCCTCGGGCTTGGCCTCGACGATCGTCACCGGAATACCAGCCGAAAGGAAGTTCATGGCGATGCCGCCGCCCATCGTCCCGGCGCCGATGATCCCGACCGTCGTCACGGAGCGGGTCGGCGTGTCGGCCGCCATATCGGGGACCTTGGCGGCCGCCCGGGTCGCGCCGAAGACATAACGCTGCGCCTTCGACTGAGCGCCGGCGAGCAGCTCGGCAAAGATTTCGCCCTCGCGCGCCATCCCTTCCGCGAAGGGCAGACGCGCCGCGTTGGCGATCGCTTCCAGCGCCTTCTCGAAACTGTCGAAGCCCTTCATCTTGCGTCCATGCGTCGCCCGCGCCTCTTCGATGGCGGCCTCGACGTCCTCGCCGGCGAGACGCCCGTCCTCCTCGCTGATTTTCCGCTGCGGCCGTCCCTCGCGGACGATGTCGCTCGCAAAGCGCACCGCCTCGGCGCGAAGGTCGCCGGCCGCCAGCTCGTCGATGATGCCGAGCGTATGCGCCGTTGCCGCGCCCACCGGCGCGCCGGTGAAAATCATGTCCAGCGCCCGTTTCAGGCCGATCATCCGCGGCAGCCGCTGGGTGCCGCCGGCGCCCGGAATGAGACCGAGCTTGATCTCCGGCAGGCCGAGCCTCGCCGATGGCACCGCGATGCGGTAATGGCAGGCGAGCGCCAGTTCCAGCCCGCCGCCGAGCGCCGTGCCGTGCAGCGCCGCGATCACCGGCTTGGGGCAGCTCTCGACGATATCCTCCAGTTCGCGCAGCGACGGGCCTTCGATCGGCTTGCCGAACTCCTTGATATCGGCGCCGGCGATGAAGGTCCGGCCCTCGCAGATCATGACGATCGCTTCGACCGCGCCGTCGGCCGCGGCCGCTTCGATGCCCGCCGCGATGCCCTCGCGCAGCACGCGCGACAACGCGTTCACCGGCGGATTGTGCAGCGTCAGAACGGCGGTGGCGCCGTCATTGTCCAGCGTCGCCGCGTCGTTGATGAGGATCATGGGAAGCGTGTCCATCCGCGATTGAAGCTATCTCGGCGCAGAAAAGGCCGGCGCGGATTCGGTCGGCAAGGGACGCCCGATCGCGTTGACACCACGCTAGGGCGGCGTCACATCTGAGGCAAATGGCGGACCGGCTTTTTCGCGCTCCGCGCATCGTCCACGCGCCGTAGAGGCCGGAACGAAGGATCGAGCCATGGATCTGCGCTTCACCGAGGAAGAGACGGCGTTCCGCGACGAGGTCCGCGCCTTCATCCGCGATCACGCGCCCGAAGACGTCACCGCCGCCCTGCGCGACGGCCGCTCCGTCGGCAAGGACGCCATGGTGCGCTGGACCCGCATCCTCAACGCCAAGGGCTGGTCGGTGCCGCACTGGCCCGTCGAATTCGGCGGCACAGGCTGGTCACCGGTCCAGCAGTACATCTTCCAGGACGAGCTTCAGCAGGCACCGGCGCCGCAGATGCTGCCCTTCGGCCACAACATGGTCGGACCGGTCATCTACACCTTCGGCAACGACGCGCAGAAGGCGAAATTCCTGCCGCGCATCGCCAATCTCGACGACTGGTGGTGCCAAGGCTTTTCCGAGCCCGGCGCCGGCTCCGATCTCGCCGGCCTGACCACGAAGGCGGAGAAGAACGGCGACCACTATGTGGTCAACGGCCAGAAAACCTGGACGACGCTCGGCCAATATGCCGACTGGATCTTCTGCCTGGTGCGCACCGACCCGGCCGCGCCGAAGAAGCAGATGGGCATCTCCTTCCTGTTGATCGACATGACGACGCCGGGCGTCACCGTCCGCCCGATCCAGACCATCGACGGCGGCCGCGAGGTCAACGAGGTATTCTTCGACGACGTGCGCGTGCCGGTCGAAAATCTGGTCGGCGAGGAAAACAGGGGCTGGGACTACGCGAAATTCCTGCTCGGCCACGAGCGGGTCGGGATCGCCCGGGTCGGCGCATCCAAAGAGCGCATCCGCCGCCTCAAGGAGATCGCCAGGATGGAGTTCGCCGGCTCCGTGCCGGTCTGGGAGAACCGCCGCTTCCGCGAGAAGGTCGCGGCCGTGGAGGTCGAGTTGAAGGCGCTGGAGATGACCCAGCTGCGGGTGCTTTCGGCCGAGGCGAAACGCGCCCATGGCAAGCCCGATCCGGCCTCCTCGATCCTCAAGATCAAGGGATCGGAGCTGCAACAGGCGACCACCGAGTTGCTGATGGAGGCGATCGGCCCCTACGCCCTGCCCTATGAGCCATCGCGCGAAGAGGGGCGAAACGAGCCGCCGGTCGGGCCGGACTACGCCGCGCCGCTGGCGCCCGGCTATTTCAACTTCCGCAAGGTGTCGATCTACGGCGGCTCCAACGAGATCCAGAAGAACATCATCGCCAAGGCGATCCTAGGCCTCTGAACTCGCCCCCGGCACGACCGGCCGCGCCCCAGCCTTTCACGCAGGACACACACGCATGGATTTCGACCTCTCCGACGAACAGGCCATGATCAAGGACTCGGTCGAGCGGCTGATCCTGGATCGCTACGGCTTCGATCAGCGCAACAAATACCGCGCCGAGGAGCCCGGTTTCAGCCGGGACATGTGGGCGGCCTTCGCCGAACTTGGCCTAACGGCGGTGCCCTTCGCGGAAGACGACGGCGGCCTCGGTGGGCGGGCCGGTCGAGACGATGATCGTCATGGAGGCCTTCGGGCGCGGCCTCGTCGTCGAGCCCTATCTGGCCTCGATCGTCATGGCCGGCGGCGCCATCCGCCATGCCGCCAGCGCCGAACAGCGCGCCGAATGGGTGCCGGGCCTTGCCGACGGCTCGATGCGCCTGGCCTTCGCCTTCGCCGAGCGGAATTCGCGCTACGATCCCGCCTTCGTCGCGCTGAAGGCCGAGCCGGACGGCGACGGCCTCAGGCTCACCGGCGAAAAGACGCTGGTGCTCTCCGGCGACAGCGCCGACGGCTTCATCGTCACCGCCCGCACCAGCGGCGCGCCGGGCGATGAGGCCGGCATCGGCCTCTTTTACGTTCCGGCCGGGGCGAGCGGCCTGTCGCGCCGAGGCTATCCGACCCAGGACGGCATGCGCGCGGCGGAGCTGACCTTCGAGGCCGTGTCGGTCCCGGCCTCTCATGTCCTTGGCGATCCGGCGGGCGCCTTTCCGGCGATCGCGCGGGTCGTCGACGAGGCCATCGCCGCGCTCTCAGCCGAAGCGGTCGGCTCGATGGCGCGCATGCACGAACTGACCATCGCCTATCTCAAGGAACGCAAGCAATTCGGCGTGCCGATCGGCGATTTCCAGGTGCTCCAGCATCGCGGCGCCGAGATGTATATGGCGCTCGAACAGGCCCGTTCGATGATGCTCTACGCCACCATGAACGCCGCCGAACCGGACGCGGCGACACGACGCGAGGCCATGTCCGCGGCCAAGGTACAGATCGGCCGCTCAGCGACATTCATCGGCCAAAGCGCGGTGCAGCTCCACGGCGGCGTCGGCGTGACGATGGACTACGAGGTCGCCCACCACTTCAAGCGCACCGCGATGATCGATTTGGCGTTTGGAGACGCGGATCATTACTTGGAGATGCTGGCGGAAAAGGGCGGGTTAAGCGGCTCGTAGGGCGCCGCCGCCCCGCCCCGCCCCTTTTACAGGCGAACCGTCTTGTCCTCTCCCATGTCGGGCCGCGCGTCCGAGACGGCTGCCGCGGCCATCTTCAGATAGGCCACGACCTTGCCGGGGCTGTCCCAGTAATGGGCGTCCTGCGGCGTGATCGTCAGAACCCGGATCGAGGGATCGTCGGGGCTGTCCCACCAGGCCTTCGCCGGCGTCGCCCACAACTCCTTGATTTTCTGGCGGTCGTTGCTGATCGTGGCGGTGCCGCTGAGCGACACGTAGTCCATCCCGCTATTGTCGGCGAACGCCAGGTTCACGCGCGGATTGGCGGCGATTTCCTGGTCCTTGTGGCTCGCCGCGTCGGTGAGGAAAAACACCCTGTTCGCGTCGCGATCGAGATAGGCGGCCATCGGGCGCGAGCGCAAATCCTCGCCCTCCTGCGTGACCAGCATGCAGAACCCGATTTTCTCCATCAGATCCCAGACATGATCGATACCGTTGTCGGGCATAACAATCTCCTTGGCTTTGCTTTGCCATGAAGACGGCTGGCGGGCGGATCGGTTCCGCCCGGTGAAGGGCCACTCGCTACCCAACGCCTGGCCGGGCTTTCCGCCGGCGCCCGACTGCCCTAGGCTCGTCCCCGGTCAGCCAGGAGAGGATGCCACGATGTCCGCCAGGAAACTTGTCGCCCTTCTCGCGTTTTCTCTGCTTTTCCCGCCGTTCGCCCTTGCCCAGGAGCAGGCGACCGACGCGATCCAGCCGGAAATCGCGTCCGAGGCGAGCGCAAGGACACTGGTCGAGGCCGACCGGCAGATGGTGGCGGCCGCCAACCCGCTCGCCGCCGAGGCGGGCCTCGCCATCCTGCGCCAGGGCGGCAGCGCCATCGACGCGATGGTGACGGTCCAGCTCGTCCTCGGGCTGGTCGAGCCGCAATCATCGGGCCTCGGCGGCGGCGCGTTTCTCGTCTATTTCGACGCCGGGGCCAGCAGGCTCACCACGTTCGACGGTCGCGAGACCGCGCCCGCCGCCGCGACACCGACGCTGTTTCTCGACGCCGACGGACAGCCGCTAAAATTTTACGATGCCGTCGTCGGCGGTCGCTCGGTCGGCACACCGGGAACCGTGAAGCTGATCGCCAAGACCCATGAGCGCTACGGAAAACTGCCGTGGAAGGACGTGGTCCAGCCGGCAATCGATCTCGCCCGCAACGGCTTTGCGGTCTCGCAACGCCTCAACGAACTCGTCGCCGAGGACAAGGAGCGCCTCGGCCGCCATGCATCGACGCGCGACTACTTTTTTGACGCCGACGGCGAGGCGCTGCCGGTCGGCACGCTTTTGAAGAACGAGGCCTATGCCAAGACGCTCGAGACCATCGCCGAGAAGGGCGCGGACGGCTTCTATGGCGGTCCGGTCGCGCAAGCCATCGTCGAGACCGTGCAGAACGCGACGGACAACCCCGGCCGGCTCGCCCTGCCGGATCTGGCGGCCTACCGTGTGGTCGAGCGCGCGCCGGTCTGCGTCGACTATCGCCAGTTGGCGGTCTGCGGCATGGGGCCGCCCTCCTCCGGCGCACTCACTGTCGGGCAGATTCTCGGCCTGATCGAACCGTTCGACATCGCCGCGCTCGGTCCCGACAGCCCCGAGGCCTTGCGCCTCATCGGCGACGCCTCGCGCCTCGCCTTCGCCGACCGTGGCCGTTACATGGCCGACATCGACTATGTGCCGATGCCGCTTGAGGGGCTTCTGGACGCGGCCTATCTCAAGAGCCGATCCGACTTGCTGGCGGGCGAAAGCGCGTTGACGAAGGATGCCGTGGAACCGGGCTCGCCGCCCTGGGATCACGCGATGCTGATGGGCGACGACGCGGCGCTCGAACTGCCCTCGACCAGTCACTTCTCCATCGTCGATGCCGCCGGCAACGTCGTCTCGATGACAACGACGATCGAGAACGGCTTCGGCTCGCGGCTGATGAGCGGCGGGTTTCTGCTCAACAACGAGCTCACCGACTTCTCCTTCGAGACTCATGACGACGACGGCCGGCCGATCGCCAATGTCGTCGCGCCCGGCAAGCGGCCGCGCTCGTCGATGGCGCCGACCATCGTCCTCAAGGACGGCAAGCCGGTCATCGCGATCGGCTCGCCCGGCGGCAGCCGCATCATCGGCTATGTCGCGCAAGCGCTGATCGGCCTGATCGACTGGAAGATGGATGTTCAGGAAGCGATTGCGATGCCGCATCTGGTCAACCGCTTCGGCACCTTCGACGTCGAGGAAGGAACCGAGGCCGAGGCGCTCGCCCAGCCACTGCGCGATCTCGGCTTTGAGGTCGAGGCGCGGGAACTGACATCCGGCCTGCACGGCATCGTCATCGGGCCGGACGGCCTTCAAGGTGGCGCGGACCCGCGCCGTGAGGGTGTCGCCGTCGGCGATTGACGGGTGAATCCCTCAGACCGCCAATGCGCGCTCGGCATAGGCGGCCTCGCCGAACACCCGGCGATAACGGTCGATCGCGGCGGGCTCGCCACTGGCCTTGGCGGGGTTGTCGGAAAGCTTCACCGCTGGCCGGCCGTTCGCCGAAGCGACCTTGCAGACCAGCGAGATCGGGTCGAGGCCGCTCATCGGCTCCGGCGCAGTGCCGCGAAAGTCGTTGGTCAGATTGGTGCCCCAGCCGAAGCTCATGCGCACCCTGCCCTCGAAATGCCGGTAGGTCCGCTCGATGGTGTCGGAATCCATGCCGTCGGAAAACACCAGCAGCTTCTCGCGCGGATCCTCGCCCATCTTCTTCCACCAGGCGATGATCTCCTCGCCGCCCTCGATCGGCGGAGCCGAGTCGGGCCGGAAGCCGGTCCATTCGGCGAGCCATGCCGGCGCTTTCTTCAGGAATGCCGAGGTACCGTAGGTGTCGGGCAGAACGATCAGAAGGTTGCCGCCGTAATAGCTCTGCCATTGCTTGAGCACGTCATACGGCGCCCGGCGCAGCTCCGCGTCGCTGTCCGCAAGGGCCGCGAGCACCATCGGCAGTTCGTGGGCATTGGTGCCGATCGCTTCCAGATCGGTCTCCATGGCGAGAAGCACGTTGGACGAGCCGATCAGCCGGTCGCCGAGGCCTTCCTTCAGCGCTTCCACGCACCAGCGCTGCCACAGGAACGAATGCCGGCGGCGGGTGCCGAAATCGGAGATACGCAGATCAGGAAGCGCCTGCAGTCGCTCGACCTTCTGCCACATCTTGGCTTTGGCGCGGGCGTAGAGAACGTCTAGCTCGAAGCGCTTGAAATTCTTCATCGCGGCGCGCGAGCGCAGTTCGTTGATGATCGCCAGCGCCGGAATCTCCCACATCATCGTGTGGGTCCAGGGGCCGTGAAAATAGAGCTCGAACTGGCCGTCGACCCGGCGCAGTTCGTATTCCGGCAGCCGGAAATCCTCCAGCCATTCGAGGAATTTCGGGCGGAAGATCTGGCGTGTGCCATAAAAGGTGTTACCGGCCAGCCAGATCATCTCGCGTTTGGTGAACGCCAGCGAGCGGGTGTGATCGAGATGCTCGCGCAGTTCCCCCTCGTCGATCACCTCGGCGAGGCGCACATGCCTTGAGCGGTTGTTCAGCGCGAAACTCGCCGCCACGTCCGGATGAAGGCCGTGGATCATCTGCAGCATGAGGAGCTTGTAGAAATCGGTATCGAGCAGGCTGCGCACGATCGGATCGAGCTTGAAGGTATGGTTCCAGACGCGCGTCGCGATGTCGGTCGCAATCATCTTCGGCTCCTCTCATTCGCGCCGCGTCGAGGCGGATAGGCTGCGCTACGCCCTCAAAGAAGGTCTGCCGTCGCGAACGTCCAAACTCCAGCCGTTACAGGAGAAAGCGGCATGGATAAAGCGACCTCTGCCGAAGCGGTGCGATCATCGTGAACGGATCGTCGTCCTTGTCGTGTGGCTCCGCCAACCCATACTGGCAGAGGCTGAATACGGCGCCACGCCGTCGTCAAGCCGCCCAGCCGCCTCCGGGATCTTGACCGATCCACTTGCCTCACCGCCCCGGATGGTGTCGAAACGCCCTCACCTAATGACGTTCGTGCGGATCGCGCCACAGGAGATTTCATGCTGACATTCTACTTCCACCCGACGCCGAACTCCATGAAGGTCGCGCTGTTTCTCAAAGAGTCCGGGCTCGATTACGAGCTGGCGCCGGTCGACACCCTGAAGGGCGAGCAGCACCAGCCGGCCTTCCGCGCGATCAATCCGAACGGCAAGCTGCCGGCGATCGAGGACGACGGCAAGCGGGTGTTCGATTCCAACGCCATCCTGCTCTACCTCGCCGAGAAACACGGCAAGTTCCTCGGCAAGCCGGAGGACCGGGGCGAGCTGTTGTCGTGGCTGATGTTCGTCGCCACCGGCCTTGGTCCGTATTCGGGTCAGTCCGTGCATTTCCGCACGGTCGCCAAGGACAAATCCGATTACGCCGCGAACCGCTATCTGCGCGAGGCGCAGCGCCACTACAAGGTCCTCGACGATCATCTCGCCGGCCGCGAGTTTTTCGTCGGCGACAGCTACAGCATCGTCGACATCGCGGCCTGGGGCTGGATCGACCGGGTGGCCAACGTGCTCGGCGAAGGCGCTCTCGACGCGTATCCGAATCTCAAGCGCTGGTTCGACGGCGTCAACGCACGCCCGGCCGTCGCCGAGGCGCGGCAGATCGCCAAGGACGTCGCCTTCAAGTCGGAGCGCGACGAAGCGGCCCTGCGCGCGCTGTTTCCGTCGAACTACGCCGAAACCGCCTGATCTGACACCCGCCGCCCTCGCACTGCCCGGGGGCGGCGGTCCATACGAATGGCTGGGAAACGGGCAGCGCTCTCAGCCATGATGAGGGGATTCGCCATGCAACCACCCACCGCCCTCAACACCGCACTTGCCGCGGGCGATACAGCGGCCGTCATCGCCGAGACGCTGGCCATGGACGGCGCGACGACTGTCCTCGACGTCGGCTGCGGCCACGGCGGCCTTGCGAAAGCTCTGACGGCGCGCGGCTTCCAGATCACCGGCGTCGACCCCGGCGAGGCGGCGATCGATGCCGCCCGCGCCGCTGCGCCGGAAGCCGACTTCGCGGTGGCCCCCGGTGAAAAACTGCCCTTCGCGGACCGCAGCTTCGACGCGGCCGTGTTTCTCAATTCCCTGCATCATGTGCCCGAGGCCCGCATGCCCGACGCGCTCGGCGAGGCCGCGCGGGTGACGCGGGCACGCGGCACCGTTCTCGTCATCGAGCCGCTTGCCGAAGGCCCGTTCTTCGAGGGGGTGCGCCCGATCGATGATGAGACCGCGATCCGCAACGCCGCCAACCGGGCGGTGGCGGATGCCGTGCGGTCCGGCCGGTTCGCGCTACGCGGCAACGTCGTCTTCGAGCGAAAGGAACGCTTCGCCGACGTGGATACGTTCATCAGCCGCGTGGTGTCCGTCGACCCGGCCCGCGCGGCGAGCATCGAGGCCAGGCGCGGTGAGGTCGAGCGCCTGTTCGAGACGAATGCCACAAGGCAGGACGGCGCCCGGATCCTCGTCCAGCCGCTCCGGATCTACTGGTTGCGCGTGCCCGCGTGAGAAACAACCACACATTGCCAAGCGCGCTCGCGCCTGCCGAATTGCCGACCGCAATGGCAACGCCGGCGGCAAGGGCCCACAAGACGACTCGGCGCCGGGCCGGCAATCCTTTGCTGAACCGGTTTCATCTGCCGAGCCGCCCTTCGCGAAACCCGTGAGCGTTTCCTCATGACGGATCTCAGCGACCTTCCCGCCACGCGCCTTCTGGCGATGTTCCGCAGCCGCGAAACCTCCCCGGCGGAGGTCTGGGCCGACGTCGAATGCCGCATCGCGACTTGGGAACCGGCGATTGCGGCGCTCTGGGCCTACGATCCAGAGAGCGCCAGGGCGGAAGCGGCGGCCGCCACGGCACGCTGGGCCGAGGGCGCGCCGAAAGGGCCGCTCGACGGTGTCCCGGTCACCGTCAAGGAACTGATCGCGACGAAGGGCATGCCGGTGCCCAACGGCACCGCCGCGACGACGCTCGTCGCCGCTTCTCAGGATGCACCGCCGGTCGCACGGCTGCGCGAGGATGGTGCGATCATCTTCGCCAAGACCACCTGCCCCGATTACGGCATGCTGTCGTCGGGACTGTCGAGCTTCCACAAGCTATCACGCAACCCTTGGGACATCCGGCTCAATCCCGGCGGTTCCAGCGCCGGCGCCGCCGCGGCCGCCGCCGCCGGCCTCGGGCCATTGCATCTGGGCACCGACATTGGCGGCTCGATCCGTATTCCCGCCGGCCTCACCGGAACGGTGGGCTTCAAGCCGAGCTACGGCCGCGTCCCGATTGATCCGACCTTTATCGGCCGCGTCGCCGGACCGATGACCCGGACCGTCGCCGACGCGGCGCTGATGATGGCGACGCTGTCGCGGCCCGACGCGCGCGATCCGACCGGCCTGCCGCCATCGATGATCGACTGGAACGACCTCACGCTCGAGCCGAGAGGGCTGATGATCGGGGTCATGGAGGAGGCCGGATGTGGCCTGCCTGTTGACCCGGATGTCGCGACGGCGCTCGCCGATTGCGCGCGCGCCCTGAAGGACGCCGGGGCTGTTGTAGAGCCGACGTCGGGAATCCTCACCCGCGCCATGCTGGACGGATTCGATCGCTTCTTTCGAGCCCGGTTCTGGGCGACGATGTCGGCCCTGCCGGATGGCAAGAGCGCGATGGTGCTGCCCTATATCCGCGAGTGGGCGAAGGGTGCGGCAACGCTTACCGGCACCGATGTTGCCGAGGCCTGCGATGAGTTTCATGCGATCAAGACGGCGGCGGCCGCCCCCTTCGCCCGCTTCGATGCCATCCTCTCCCCGGTCAATCCGCAACCGTCATGGCCGGCCGAATCGGCCTCGCCGCTCGACGATCCGGCGCGGCCGTTCGAGCACATCGCCTTCACCCTGCCCTGGAATGTCGGAGAGCAGCCGGCGATCAGCGTCAATGGCGGGTTTACCGGAGCCGGGCTGCCGATCGGCGTGCAGATCGTCGGACCGCGCTATGCCGACGGCTTTGTTCTCAAGCTGGCCGCGTTGCTGGCGAAGATTGTCGACGCCGAGCCGCGTTGGTCAGACCTGCGTCCGCCCGGCGCATGACCGTCTGTGCCCCGCATTGCCGTTTCGAACGCCTAAAATTGTAAAGGTTAAAGGATCGTTCATCGCCCCGGCGGGTTTTCGGGCGTTTCCGGCGAGCGTCGCGCCGACGCCCGCCCCTTCCGGACGGCATCCGATTGAACATCCCCGCGCTTCCGCGATAAGAGGCAAGGCTTGATACAACGACGATGGCGCGACTTTTTGGACACGAACCCGGTATCCACGGCCGATCTGGCCGGACTGCTCGAACAGATCGCGCGCCGACTGCATTCGCAGGGCTATGCCTCGCAGCTGTTTCCGGCCCAATGGGCGGCGCTGCGCTACGTCCAGTCGGCGCCGCCGCACATGCGCACGGCGATCGATCTCGCGCGCTTCCAGGGCCTTGCGTCGGGCGCCGTCGCGCGCACGGTCCGCACGCTGATCACCAAGGGCTATCTCGCCAAGCTGGGCACGATCGGACGCGGTCGCGCCGAGCAGCTGGATCTGACCGATCGGGGTGTGACCCTTTTGAAGAAGGACCCGCTGCAGTCCATCGCGGCCGCACTCGAGCCCCTGAGCGAGACCGAGCGCCAGATCCTGGCGAAGGGTCTCGATATGGCGATCCGCTCGACGATGGCGGGGGACCGGCCGGACGCCTCCTGACCAGGATATTCAGTCGGCGAAGCGGCCGTCGACCGCGTCGAGTTCGGCCCGCATTTTGGTGACGAGCAGGCTGTCGTCGGACGCGCAATTGTCGTGGGTGACGAGCTCTCCCGCTTTCACCGGCCGCACCACCCGGGACTTCTCCACCAGGCCGAGCGGTAGGGCGCGCCGGGCGCGCGCGTCGTCCCAGGTCATCGCATAGCCGCGATAGTCCGCCTCGCCGATCCGCCCCAGCATCTCGCCCGGTTTCAGATCGCGCTTGGCGATGGCGCCGCATTCGGCCACCGGCCGATCCACGGGCACCATGTCCGGGCGCCGATACATCACGGCGCGGGCCGCCGACAGCGGCGTCTCCAGGCTGGTCAGATGAAACGGCCGGATCAACGCGAAGCACGGGCCGGGGCCGACCTTCAGATCCGCCATCCGCTCGATCGCGCGGGGATGGCGCGGCTTGACCACGCAGAAGACGCCGGGCGCCACGCCCTTGCCGATCGTATAGTCGACGCAGCCGGTCTTCGACAGGATGCCGCCGTCCTCGGCCGTGCACAGCACCTGGCCAAGATTGTCGCCCGTCGCTTCGGGACCGTGCATGCCCGGCACGTCCGGCCTGAGGCCGGTGCAATTGGCGATGGCGGTCATTTCCACCATCGTCTTCGACCCGTCGATGAACTCGACCAGCATGCGGGCGTTCATATCCCGCTGTCGCGCCTCCTCCTCGTATTCCTCGGGAATGGCCGAATGGCGCAGCGGATTGTTCTTGCCCTTGCCGGCGGCGACCACCTCCATGCCAAGACTCTGGGCAAACGAGATCAGCTCCAGCGTCGAGGCGGGCTCGTCGCCGGCCGATCCGGTATAGACCACGCCGGCCTCGCGCGCCTTGCGGGCGAGCAGCCGGCCGACCGTGATGTCGGCCTCGACATTCAGCATCACGATGTGCTTGCCGTTGCGGATCGCCTCCATCGCCAGGAAGGTCCCGACCTCCGGGCTACCCGTCGCATCGACGACGACATCGATGCGACCGGCGGCGCACAACGCGCCGAGATCGTCGGTCACGGCGATGTGGCCGGCCTCGATCGCCCGGTCGATCGCCGACGGGCCGGCGGCGACGACGCCATGATCCTCGCTATAACCCGCCATGGCGATCGCCTGCATCGGCCGGCGGGCGCTGTTCGCGGCGACGGCGCCGATGCGGATGCCGGTCATCAGTGCGATCTGGACGACGATGTCCGTTCCCATCTGCCCGGCACCGGCCAGGCCGATCGTCACCGGTCCGTTCCGGTCTGTGTAGGCGGCGAGCTCGGCGGCGAAACCGATGCGTTCGATCATGGGTCGGACGGTCCTAAGGATGGCGGAAGCGTGAGTCGGCCTGAGCGGCTTCGCGCCTTCTAGAGCAACACGCGCTCCGATGGAATGACGTGGCGCGAGGCGGAAAAACAGCGCCGTGGTGCGCACGTTCCCTCGCCGGGAGAGCCGATCGTCGGTCATGCCGGGACCGCAGGACGTGCCCTGCCTGCCGCCGAGGAAATTGACGGCGTGCCGTTCCTGACACTATCCAAAAGGCGGCCAGGAGGTGGATCATGAGCGACGGCGGTACCGCGGGCGACAAGCAAAAATCAAGGCGGCAGCAGCGGCTGGAGGCGCAATTGCGGCAAAATCTCCGCCGGCGCAAGGACCAGGCCCGCGCGCGCCGTGACGAGAACGCGGAACACCGCGCGGACGATGCAACGGAAACCGGCTTCAACTCGTCCTCCGCGCCAGCGGATGAGCCGAAATAGTGACGGCGCGGGGCGAGCCGCCCGGTCGCTTGACCTTGGTCCGAGGCACTTGACCTTGGTCAATGTCACCACCGGGAGACTCCCGCATCATACTGGCGGGGACGTGGACTTTGCGCGATGCCGCATTTAGAACGGTTCTGATAAGGAGTTCGCGATGATCGATTACCAGAGCCAGTTCGAGTCGGCGATCGAGGCGTTGCATGCCGAAAAACGCTATCGGGTGTTTGCCGATCTCGAACGGATCGCCGGGCAATTTCCGAAGGCGATCTGGCGGCATGACGGCAAGGCTCGCGAGATCACGGTCTGGTGCTCCAACGACTATCTCGGGATGGGCCAACATGACGATGTCATCGCGGCGATGACGGCGACCGTCTCGGCGATGGGATCGGGCGCCGGCGGCACACGCAACATCTCCGGCACCAACCATCCGCTGGTCGAGCTGGAGCGCGAGCTCGCCGATCTGCACGGCAAGGAGGCGGCGCTCGTCTTCACTTCCGGCTTCGTCTCCAACGAAGCCTCGATCTCGACCATCGCCAAGCTCCTGCCGAACTGCCTGATTCTTTCCGACGAACTGAACCACGCCTCGATGATCGAGGGGGTGCGCAGAGCCGGCACCAAGAAACAGATCTTCCGCCACAACGATCTGGAGCATCTGGAAGAGCTTCTGAAAGCCGCCGATCCGGCGCAGCCGAAGCTCATCGTCTTCGAGAGCGTCTATTCGATGGACGGCGACATCGCGCCAATCGAGAAGATTGTCGAACTCGCGGAATATTACAACGCCATGACCTATATCGACGAGGTCCATGCGGTCGGCATGTACGGCCCGCGCGGCGGCGGCATTTCGGAGCGCGACGCGCTTGCCCAGCGCATCGACGTGATCGAGGGAACCCTGGCCAAGGCCTTCGGCGTCCTCGGCGGCTACATTGCTGGCACGAAAGCGGTCATCGATGCCGTGCGTTCCTACGCGCCGGGCTTCATCTTCACCACGGCCCTGCCGCCGGCGCTGGCGGCCGCCGCGACCGCCTCGATCCGCCACCTGAAGGCCAGCCAGGTGGAGCGTGAGGCGCAACAGCGCCAGGCGGTCCGGGCCAAGAGCGTGCTGCGCGGCGCCCATCTGCCGGTCATGGAGTCCGACACCCATATCGTGCCGCTGGCCGTCGGCGATCCCGACCTGTGCAAGAAGGCCAGCGATCATCTCTTGCAGCGGCACGGCATCTACATCCAGCCGATCAATTACCCTACGGTGCCGCGCGGCACCGAGCGGCTGCGCATTACCCCGACGCCGCTGCATTCCGACGCCCTGATCGAGACGCTGAAGGACGCCCTCGTCGAGACTTGGAATGCCGTCGGCATTCCCTTCGCGACCGAGCGGCCGACCCATGCCGAACGCTCTTCCAAGGTCACCCCCCTGGTCGTCTCGCAAGCCGGCGGCTGAGCTCCGGCGAAACAGGCATCGTCCCACCATCGCTGCGGGGTATCTCGATGAAAGTCTCGCTCGATCATTTTCAGGCCATGCTGCCGCGACCGGCGACCGCCGAATGGCCGGACGGCGTCTTCCATGTCGAGGCGCTGTCCCACGGCACCATGACGCTGGAGATCTTCGCGCCGCGTGGCGAGGATCGGCAGCGGCCGCACGGCCAGGATGAACTCTACATCGTCGCGGCGGGCCAGTCGGATGTCGTCAGGGAGGATAAGCGCGAGCATGTCAGGGCCGGCGACGCGCTGTTCGTGCGGGCCGGCACGGAGCATCGCTTCGAGGGCATGTCCGACAACTTCGTCACATGGGTGGTCTTCTGGGGGCCTGATGGCGGCGAGGAGCCGGCGCCCTCACCCTCGGTCTTCGCTTCCGTCGACGCCTGACAGGCGTTCTTTCTCGTCGATCGGCGGCGCGACCGTGTCGCCCGGTCGCGCGCGGCGCTTCGCGAGCAGGGGAACCACCATCGCGATGCTGACGAAACGCACGACATGATGGGCCGCCACATAGGCGGGATCGACGTCGAACTGGAATGCCAGCACGGTCAGCGCCTCCAGAGCGCCAGGCGCATAGGCGAGCGCGACCTTCCCGAATCCGATTCCGAGCGCCACCACGGCCACCGCCGCCGCCGCCGCGGAGACGACCAGACCGATGGCAAAGGACCCGATGGCGGCAGGAAGCAGCCGCGAAAACGCGGCGATATCGATCCCCTTGAGCCGCGAACCGATGAGCGTGCCGAGAAGGACGAGGCTCGGGATCGCGAGCACCGGTGGAATCGCCACGGTCGAGACACCGCCGACGTGCAACGCCCCGCTGCCGATCAGAGCGCCCAGCATCATCCCGCCGGGCAGCCGGATCAGATGGCCGGCGAACGCAACCAATGCGCACAAGCCGAAGAGCAAGGCGTAGTCCGCGAGAGTTCCTTGCGTGCCGCGCGCCATTGCGACCACGTCGGCGCCCCCTTCCAGCCAGGCGAGGATCGGCGTCAGGGCACCGATCAGAAAGAGCAGTCGGACGCTCTGGACGATGGTGATCCGGGTAAGATCGGCCCGGGTTTCGGATGCTGCCGCGAGGACGAACGAAAGCGCGCCGGGAAGCGAGGCGAACAGCGCGGTGTCCTTGTCCCAGCGCAGCATGCGATGCAGGAAGGCGTGGGTCAGCACGATGACGACCCCGACGCCGAGCATCTGCACGGCGAAGGACAGCGGCCAGATGGCGATCTGCTCCAGCACGTCCGGCGTCACCCCGGAACCGGCCTGGACGCCGAGAACGAAGAACGCCAGCGTGCGCAATAACTGCGGCAGTTCCGTATCGAGCCCGGCGATGCTCGCCGCCGACACCGCGAGCACCGGTCCCAGCAGCCAGGCGACCGGCAGACCGAGCGCCGAGGCGGCAAGGCCGCCGAGCCCGGCGAGGGCGAGCGTTGCGAAGCGATGTGAGAGGGTGCGACCGTCGACGGCTCTCACGCCGCCCGGCCGATCCAGTCGACGAGACGATCGGCGGCGGCTTCCACCGCGTCGAGCCGCCGGTGGAAACAGGCCCTGAGGAAGCGCCGGCCGGATTGGCCGAAGGCCGTTCCGGGCGCGAGCACCACCCCCGCTTCGTCGACGATGCGGAACGCGGCAGCCTTGGTATCCTCGACGCCGTCGATCGCGAAAAAGGCGTAGAAAGCCCCGTCCGGCGGTGTCATCGACACCCGGTTCGGGACGAGGAGGCGCGCGGTGAAGATGTCGCGGGCCGCACCCGCGCGCGCGATCTGGCGTTCCACGAACGCCTCGCCTTGTTCCAGTGCCGCGAGCGCTCCGCGCTGCATGAAGGCCGCGACGCCCGAGGTCGAATATTGGATCAGGTTCTCGATGATGTCGCCGTAGGCCGCGTTGGTCTCGATCCAGCCGACCCGCCAGCCCGTCATCGCCCAGTTCTTGGAGAAGGAATTGACGAAGAAGATCCGGTCGTCCGCCTCCATCACATCGTGGAACGACGGCGCCCGACTGCCGGCATAAAAGAAGCGGCTGTAGATCTCGTCGGCGATGATGAAGACGCCGGCATCGCGGGCGATGTCGAGGATGGTTCGCAATGTCGCCTCGTCGGCCGTCCAGCCGGTCGGATTGGCCGGCGTGTTGACGAAGACCGCGCGGGTTTTCGGACCGATCGCGTCCTTCAACTTTTGCAGATCCAGCCGCCAGCCAGCCTCGGTCCAGCCGAGCGCGACCTCGCGCGCGGCCGCGCCCTGAAGCTCGGCCGCCGCCGCGAAATTCGGCCAGGCCGGACCGATGAAGACGACTTCGTCGCCGGCGCCGACGAGCGCCGCCAGCGTGATCTGGATCGCCTGCATGCCCGAACCGGTCACGAAGAAGCGTTCCGGCGAGGACGGCCGTCCGTAGAGCCGCGCGGTGTAGTCGGCGAGCGCGTGGCGCAATTCCGGCAAGCCGCGCTGCCAGGTATAAAAGGTCTCGCCGGCCTTAAGGCTCGCCGAAGCCGCCTCGGAGATGAAATCGGGCGTCGCGAGGTCTCCCTCGCCCGCCCACATCGGGATCAACCCCTCGCGCCCCCGCGCGTAGTTGATCACGGCGACAATGCCGCTTTCCGGCGCCGCGACCGCTTCGCGGCGCAACTGGGTCAAATTGCTCATGACTTGGCCTTCCAGGAAGGGGATCGCGGCGCGATGGGTTCGCGGATTTCGCCATCGCGCCTTGCGCGCGCCGCGTCAATCCCTCCGCACCACTTACCGATGTTTGCACGCGTCTCAGGCGCGCGGCGCCCGGTCGGTAGCGACCGCCATCAGGTCGCGGATCTCCTCGAGCAGCTTTTCCTGGCGCGGCACCTTGGAGACTTCGACAGGCTTGGCCTCTTCCTTGCGCTGCATCCGGTTCATGCCCTTGACCACGAGAAACAGGATGAAGGCGACGATCAGGAAGTTGATCGTCAGCGTCACGAACTTGCCATAGGCGAAGACCGGACCCTGTTCGCGGGCGGCCTCAAGGCTCGTCGCGGTCACGACGGAGGACAGGGCGACGAACTTGTTGGTGAAATCGACACCGCCTGTGAGGACCGCGACCAGCGGCATGAACAGGTCGCTGACAAGCGAGTTGACGAGGCCGGAAAACGCCGCCCCGATGATGATGCCGATCGCCAGATCGACCATATTGCCCTTGAGGGCGAATTCCTTGAATTCCTGAAGCATTCTTCGTCCCAGTATCGATAGCGTGGATTCGGCCGGTTGCGCGCGATCATACAAACTCGCCGCGCCGGCACAATCGGCACGGTCGGCGGCATTCTCCCCGCCATATCTGGACTTGCGGCGGTGCCGGTGGTTCTGTTCGCCGACAGACGGCGGACCTCATCCGCCGTGGGAGGCTGGATGTGAACAGCGGCATCATCGTCGTCACGGCGATCGCCTATCTGCTGTTGCTGTTCGCCGTCGCCTGGTGGGGCGACCGGCGGGCCGCGGACGGCCATGCGAGCCCGAGTCGGCCTGGCGTCTACGCGCTCAGTCTCGCCGTCTATTGCACCTCCTGGACCTTCTTCGGATCGGTCGGCGTCGCCGCGCGGGACGGCCTATCCTTCCTGGCGATCTATCTCGGTCCGATTCTCGTGTTCCTGCTCGCGCCAGCCTTCATCGAGCGGCTGATCCGCCACGCCAAGGCCGAACGCATCACCACCGTCGCCGACTTCATCGGTTCGCGCTACGGCAAGAACCCCTCGGTCGCGGCGCTGGCCACGCTGATCGCGATCATCGGCACGGTCCCCTATATCGCACTGCAGCTCAAGGCGATCTCCACCAGCGTCGCCGCGCTGGTCGCCCATTACCGCGCAACCCCCGAGATGCCGCCGCTGTTCAGCGACCTCGCCCTGCTGGTCGCCAGCGTTCTCGGCATTTTCGCGATCCTGTTCGGCACCCGGCACGCCGACGCCACCGAGCACCAGGACGGTCTCGTCCTCGCCGTCGCGATGGAATCGATCGTCAAGCTCGCCGCCTTCCTGGCGATCGGGATCTGGGCCACGTTCGTGCTGTTCGAGCCCGGCGAACTCTGGAGCGCCGCACTGGCGAGCCCCGGCGTGACCAGCGCCTTCAGCTCCGAAATCGGCGGCCGCTTCCTCGCCTCGATGGGCCTGAGCGCGCTAGCCATCCTGCTGCTGCCACGCCAGTTCCACATGACCGTCGTGGAAAACCGCACGCGCGAGGAAATCCGCCGCGCCCGTTGGCTGTTTCCGCTCTATCTCGTTCTGATCAACATCTTCGTCGCCCCGATCGCCGCCGCCGGCCTGATCAAGCTCGGCGGCACGGTCGACGCCGACCTCTACGTGCTGTCGCTGCCCCTTTCACAGGGCCAGGACACGCTGTCGCTCGTTGCCTTCATCGGCGGCCTCTCGGCCGCGACCGCCATGGTCATCGTCGCCAGTGTCGCGCTGTCGATCATGATCTCCAACGATCTCGTCCTGCCATGGCTGCTCAAGCGCCGCGGCCCGGGCATCGACACCCGCCAGGACGAAACCCGGCTGATCCTCAATGTGCGCCGTTCGGCGATTCTCGTCGTGGTGTTTCTGGGATACGGCTATTACCGCTTCGCGGGGACCGGCAGCGGTCTTGCCTCGATCGGGCTACTGTCCTTCGCCGCCATCGCACAGCTCGCCCCGCCCTTCCTCGCCGGCCTGTTCTGGAAGCGGGCGAATGCGCGCGGCGCCATGGCCGGGCTCGTCGCCGGCATCCTCGTCTGGGCCTATACGCTGCTCCTGCCGGCGATCCAGACGCCGACGGCGACCGGCTCGCTTGCGGCGGCCGCAGCGGCCACGCCGGACATCGATCCGCTGCTGTTCGGTTGCCTCGTCAGCCTTCTTGCCAACACCGCTTGTCTGGTCATCGGCTCGCTCAGCCGCCCAGCAACACCACTGGAGCGGATTCAGGCGGCGATCTTCGCGGCAAAGGACGCCGGCCCGACCGCCGGATCACGCCGCACCCGCTCCGGTGTCAGCGTCGGCGAGTTGACGGCGACCATCGCGCGCTATCTCGGCGCCGAACGCACCGAACGATCGCTGGCGCGCTTCGCCGAGGAGGAAGGCCGCATTCTCGACGCCGACGCGACCGCCGACAGCGCGACGATCCGCTTTTCCGAACAGCTTCTGGCCTCAGCGATCGGCTCGGCCTCGTCCCGCCTGGTCCTGTCGCTGCTGTTCCAGCGGCACGCCGATTCCAGCCGGTCGGCGCTGCGGCTTCTCGACGACGCCTCCGAAGCGCTGCAATACAATCGCGACCTCCTCCGGATCGCTCTCGATCAGGTCGACCAGGGGTTGGCGATCTTCGATTCCGACTATCGGCTGACCTTCTGGAACCGCCAGTTCCGCGACCTTGTCGGTCTATCACCGGATTTCGGCCAGATCGGCACGCCCTTCACCGTCGTTCTCGACGAACTTCTCGACGCCGGCGAGATCGATCGCGAGGAATACGAGGCGAGCTTCCAGAGCCTGACACGCGCCCCGGCCTTGCGCCAGATCGGCCTGAAGCGCTCCGGACGCGTCCTGGAGTTCCGCGCCAACCGGATGCCGGAGGGCGGGCTGGTGGCGACCGTCTCCGACATGACGGAGCGCGTCATGCAGGCCGCGGCATTGCGCGAGATGAATGAAAGCCTGGAGGAACGGGTTCGTGTGCGCACCGGCGAACTTCTGACCGCCAACAACGAACTCGCCAAGGCCCGTCAGGTCGCCGACGCGGCCAATCTCGGCAAGACGCGGTTTCTCGCCGCCGCCGGGCACGACATCCTGCAGCCGCTCAACGCCGCGCGGCTCTATGCGGCCGCGCTTCAGGAGCGTCAGGACACCGGTGCCGGCAGGGAGATCGCCGCCAATATCGGCTCATCGCTGGAGGCCGTCGAGGCGATCATCAGCGCGGTCCTCGACATTTCCCGTCTCGAGGCCGGCGGAATGCAGGCCAAGGTCGAGGAATTCCCGCTCGACCGGCTGCTGCGCCAGATCGAGACGGACATGCGTCCGCTGGCCGAGGAAAAGGCCATCGTGCTGCGCTTCGTGCGCACCAGCGCCGCCGTCCGCTCGGACCGTAACCTGCTCCGACGCCTGATCCAGAACCTCGTCTCGAACGCCATCAAATACACAAGGGCGGGCAAGGTCGTCGTCGGGGTCCGACATCGCGTCGGCGGCAGCCTCGACGTCGAGATCGCCGACAGCGGCATCGGCATTCCCGCCGACCAGTTGGAAACGATCTATCAGGAGTTCGTGCGTCTGGATGAAGGGAGCAGAACCGCACGCGGGCTTGGCCTCGGCCTGTCCATCGTCGACCGCATCGCGCGGGTACTCGACCATTCGGTGGAGGCCACTTCGGAACATGGACGGGGAACACGCTTCCGCATCACGCTGCCGGTTGCCGAGGCCAGGCCTGTGCTGCTGACGGAAACGCCGCTGTTGCCGGCCCGATCGGGTCTGGCGCTGGCCGGCACGCGGGTGCTTTGCATCGACAACGAGGTCGCCATCCGAGAGGGAATGCGGGTCCTTCTCACCGGCTGGGGTTGCCGGGTCGACGCCTTCGGCTCGCCGGAGGAAGCCGTCAACGCGCTCGGCAACCGCAGCCTTGTGCCCGATATCGCGCTTGTCGATTACCATCTCGACGACGGCAACGGGCTCGACGCCATCGGCTTGCTGCGCAGGGCGCTCGATCCGCAGCTTCCGGTGATCCTCGTCACGGCGGATCGGTCGCCGGACCTGCGTGAACAGGCCCTCGCCATGGACGTCGATGTGCTGACGAAGCCGCTGAAGCCCGCCTCGCTCAGGGCCGCGATGGGCCGCAAGAGCAGGCGCCGCGAAGCGGCCGAATAGCCGAGCCCGACGCCCGGCCCCGGCGTTCTCAGGCCGCGAAGCCGCCTTCCAGATCGATGCCGAGCTTGGAGAGGCGGATGACCGCCTGTGTGCGACTGTCGACGCCGAGCTTCAGGAGGACGGCGGAGACATGCGCTTTGATCGTCGCCTCCGATATGCCGAGTTCATAGGCGATCTGCTTGTTGAGGAGACCCCGGCCGAGCATCGTCAGCACCCGCGTCTGCTGCGGCGTCAGCGTCCGGATTCGCCGGATCAACTGCGTGACTTCGGGGTCGCGCTCGGCGTCGAGTGAAATGTCCGGCGGCAAAAAGACCGCGCCGGCGAGAAGCGACAGGATCGCCTGACGGATCGTGTCGAGGCTAGACGATTTCGGGATGAATCCCGAGGCGCCTAGGTCGAGGGCCCGCGCCACGATCGGCGCGTCTTCGCTGCCGGAGACGATCGCGATCGGCACGGCGGGATGATCGGCCCTGAGCAGCGCCAGACCGGACAGGCCGCTAGTGCCCGGCATATTCAAGTCGAGCAGCAAGAGATCGGCCTCCGGATTGGCCGTGAGCGCCGCCGCGGCCTGGTCGAAATCCGCCGCCTCGACAATATCGGCCGGGTCCGGCAGCGCCGACAGGATTTCCCGCAGGGCGCCGCGAAACAGTGGATGGTCGTCGGCCACGATGAAGACATGGCTCATGTCCGTTGTTCCTCCCGTCGTCTTCCCGCAGCCGCCATGACCATGCCGCGGCAGGTCCTCCCGCCGTTCAGGCAACGCGCGCCCCCAAGGAGACGACCGCACCTCGTTCCCACGTTCTTGACCGCCTTACGGTCCGGGATCAAGGCCAGGCGTCGTCAGCAGCCGATTCGATCCAGGCTTCCGGCGTAATGGAGGACGATTTCGCGCGAATGCGGCCGCGCGCGGTGCTCGACGACATAGATGCCCTGCCAGGTTCCGAGCATCATGCGTCCCGCCGAGACCGGCACCGCCAGGCTGGTCGCGGTCAGCGCCGACTTGATATGGGCGGGCATGTCGTCAGGCCCCTCGATGGTGTGTGTATAAGGCGCATCTTCGGGCGCCAGCCGGTCGAGCGCGCCGATAAGGTCGTGCTTGACGTCCGGATCGGCATTCTCCTGGATCGTCAAGGACGCGGAGGTATGCCGGATGAACACCGTGACGAGGCCGTCGCGCACTCCCGCCGCCGTGAGACGCTCGGCGATCTGACGACTGATCTCGACCATCGACCGGCCAGGCGTCGAAATTCGCAAGGTTTCGATATGTTGGCGCATGGCGGGCTCCCTGCATCTGACGTCCGTTCGATCGCACCGGCCACCTCGACCCTACAACCCGTCCTCAAACGTCCTAGCTTCTTTCCCCGGCAACAGGGAAATGGCAATGACACAAGCGCGCGTGACGATCGATCCAACAGTCTTCGACCCGGCTGAGACGGATCCGGAGATCGTCGAACTGAATGACAGGATCATCGCCGAACAGAAAGTTCTGCCCAGCCCCTGGTCGATGCCGGTCGAGCGGGTTCGGGAGCTGCGCAAGGAAGGGCGCGGCGTGTTCCCTGCCGCGCCGAAGGACAAGGCCGCCGAGACGATCGTCCATATCGGCAGCGCCGGACGCGAGATCGCGGTTCGGGTGCTGAGGCCCACGGACGGCGCGACGCGCGGCACCTTTCTGCACATTCACGGCGGCGGCTGGGTGTTCGGCGGGTCCGAGGAAGCCGACCCGCGGCTGCGGCGGCTTGCCGACAACACCGGGCTCACCGTCGCCTCGGTCGAATACCGGCTGGCGCCGGAAGATCCCTTCCCGGCCGCTTTGCATGACTGCGCCGATATCGCGCTGGCACTGGCGAACGGCCATCTGGCCGACCTTCCGCGCGGCTATCTGGCGATCGGCGGCGAGTCGGCCGGCGCGCACCACTCGGTGCTGACCCTGCTCCGGTTGCGCGACGAATACGGCATAACACCGTTCAAGGCCGCCAATCTCGTCGCCGGTTGCTACGATCTGTCGCTGACTCCCAGCGTGCGCAATTTTGGCGACGAACGCCTCATCCTCAACACTGACGACGTGAAGGAGTTCGTCCTGCGGTTCGTGCCGGAGAACTATTCCCTCAAAGATCCCGCCGTCTCGCCGCTTTACGCCGATCTGAACGGCCTGCCGCCCGCTCTGTTCAGTTGCGGAACCCGCGATCTCCTCATCGACGATACGCTGTTCATGGCGGCGCGCTGGGTTTCCAGCGGCATCGAAGCGGAACTGGCGCTGACCAATGGCGGGGCACATGTCTTTCAGGCCTTCTCGACCAAGGCGACGGAACGCTCCCTCGACGAGATGGAGGACTTTCTGAAGCGCCGGATGGAGTTTCCGGTATTCGACATCCCGGCGTGACCCGGATGCTCGTCAGGTGCGGCCCGGCTCGGCCCCGCCTTCCGTCTTGTCCGGATCGGAGCCCAGATCGCGCTCCAGTTCACGGACGATATCGGCGAAGCCGCGAAAGACCTGCCGCATCGTCTTGATCGCCTGGTCGGCCGTTTCGTCCGCACCCTTCAGGACGCGTTTGCCGCCCTCGAGCGCCTCCACCCGCGCTTCGAGATCGGCGATCCGGTCGGCATCGCGCTGCTGGCCGTCGCTCGAGCCCTTGCAGACCAGAGCCTCGCCCTCGATCCGGCACAGCTCGACCGCTCCGGTCTGTGTATCGAGCCGCGCGATACCGCCCTCGACCGGCTGCATCTGATAACGGCCGCCGCCGCTGTCGAGGATCGACTGGGCGGAAGCCGGCACGGCAGCAACCATGCCGGCGACGAAGAGGGCTGAGACGATTCGGGACATTATCGCTGGCTCCATCAATGCGGCCATGCCGCCCTTGCGAGGCGTCGCAGGCAACCGGAAGCGTAAACCCACCGCGTGACCGTCTCAAGGCAGCCGGTGATTGACCTTGCCGCGCCGCTCTGGCACCGGTTCGTCATGGATCAAACCATCTACAAGATCGCGCCTCGACCGCTCTGGGAAGCCGCCAAGGCGAAAGGTCGCTTCGACGGGGCGCCCGTCGACGAAGCCGACGGCTTCATTCACTTCTCCTCCGGCGGGCAGGTCCGCGAAACCGCGGCCCGGCATTTCACCGGTCAGGACGATCTGGTGCTGATCGCGGTCGACCCGGACAGACTGGGCGACGCGCTGCGCTTCGAAACATCACGCGGCGGCGCGCTGTTCCCGCATCTTTACGGCCCGCTTCCTCTCGATGCTGTGGTCTGGGTCGAGGATCTGCCGCTGGGCGTCGACGGCGGTCACCAGTTTCCCGGCTCGGTCAGATGAATCGCCTCTACCGGCTGGCCCGTCCGGCCCTGTTTCGCCTCGACCCCGAACGCGCCCACGCCCTGTCGATCGCCGCCTTGAAGCGCGGGCTGATGCCGCGGGTCAACACCCCCGTCGACAACCGGCTGCGGACCGTCGTCGCCGGCATCGCCTTTCCCAATCCGCTCGGCCTCGCCGCCGGCTACGACAAGAACGCCGAGGTTCCGGACGCGGCGCTGCGGCTCGGCTTCGGCTTCGTCGAAGTCGGCACGGTGACGCCGCAGCCGCAGGAGGGCAATCCGAAGCCCCGCATCTTCCGCCTCGAAAAGGCGCACGCGATCATCAACCGGCTCGGTTTCAACAATGACGGCCACGCCGAAGCGTTCGAGCGGCTGGAAGCGCGCATCCGCAAGGCCGGGATCGTCGGCGTCAACATCGGTGCCAACAAGGATTCCAAGGATCGGGTCGCCGACTATGTGGAAGGCGTCAACCGCTTCGAGGCCGTCGCGAGCTATTTGACGATCAATATCTCCTCGCCGAACACGCCGGGGCTGCGCGCCTTTCAGACCGGCTCGGACCTCGATCGGCTGCTCAAGGCGGTGGTGGCCGCCCGCGACGGCTATGCCGCGCTGTCGGGCGGTCCGGCCAAGCCGCTCTTCCTCAAGCTCGCTCCGGATCTGGCCTCCGAGCAGATCGAGGAGATCGTCACCGCCGTCCGCAAGCGGCGGATCGACGGGTTGATCGTGTCGAACACGACGCTGTCGCGGGCGGGCGTTGTCGGCGAGCCGCACGCGCTCGAAGCCGGCGGCCTGTCGGGCCGACCGCTGATGGACCGCTCGACCTATGTGCTGGCGCAATTTAGGCAGGCGCTCGGGCCGAAATTTCCGCTGATCGGCGTCGGCGGCGTGGAAGACGCCCGCACGGCGCTGCGCAAGATCGAGGCGGGCGCCAATCTCGTGCAGCTCTATACCGGCCTCGTCTATGGCGGGCCCGAATTGCCGAACCGGATTCTCAAGGAGATGGTCCGCTATCTCGACAGGGCCGGGCTGGATCATATCGCCGAGTTGCGCGGCAGCCGGACCGACGAGATCCTCGCCTCGCCGCCGCCGCTCGACTGAGTGGATTCAGGTAGCGGCCGTCCCGAAGGTTTCGGCCCGGCGGCGCGGCAGCAAAGCCATGAGGCTGACGCCGCGAAAGCCGAGGAAGACCAGCAGCGCGGCCCACAGCCCGTCATTGCCGAAGACCGGCGATAGCGCGTAGGCGCTAATGGCGAAGATGACGAAGGAGGCAATCATCATGTCGCGCATCGTCCGCGACCATGTCGCGCCGATGAAGATGCCGTCCATGATGAAGGCGAGCGCCCCGGCAAGCGGCGTCAGCGCGGCCCAGAAAAGATAATCGCCGGCGGCCGCGCGAACGGTCAGGTCCGTCGTCAAAACAGCGATCAGCGCTTCACCCGAAATCAGGAACAGCGCCGACAGGGCCAGCGACAGCCCCAGCCCCCAGGCGAGCGTCAGCTTGACCGCCCGATCGAAGGCCGGCCGGAATCGCGCCCCGACCGAACGTCCGACGAGCTGCTCGGACGCCGTCGCCATGCCGTCGAGGAAATAGCCGCCGACGAGGAAAAAGTTCATCAAGATGCCGTTGGCGGCCAGCGTCAACGCGCCGGTGCGGGCGCCGAGGCGGGTAAACAGCACGAAGGCGCCGAGCAGGCAGAAGGTGCGGATCATGATATCGCGATTGACCGCGATCATCCGCGCGATGCCCCGCCGCTCGAAGACGCGGGCCGGCGACGGTCGCTCGGCGCGATCGAAGCCGCGTGCGACCACCGCGAAGCCGACCAATGCGCCCACCGCCTCGCCGCAAACCGTCCCGACCGCGACCCCGGCGATGCCGTATTCCATGACGAGGCCGAACAGGATCGACAACGCGATATTGGTGCCGTTAACGACGATCTGCAGCGCAAGACCAAGCCCGCCGCGACCCCGGCCGAGCACATGGCCGAGGATCGCGTAATTCGCCAGCGCGAAGGGCGCCGAAAACATCCGCAGGAAGACGTAGAGCCGGGTCGTGTCGGCAACCCCCGGTCCCGGCGCGATCGCCAGCAGTCCGAGCGACGTCACCAGCGGCTCGGCGAGGATCAGCAAAAGGCCGATCCCCAGCGCGAGGACCATGGCGCGCCAGAACACCGCCTGCACCTCGCAGCCATTCGCCTCGCCCACCGCCTGGGCGGTGAGGCCGGTCGTGCCCGATCGCAGAAAGTTGCAGGTGGCGAAAGCGAAATCGAAGATCAGCGCGCCGACGACGAGCCCGCCCAGCGCCGTCGCGTCGCCGACGCGTCCGACGATGGCCGTGTCGGTCAGGCCGATGAGCGGTGTCGTCAGGAACGCCAGCGTCATCGGCAGCGTGATGGCCCAGACCTCGCGATGGCTGACCGTAAAGGGTCGCGAGTGCCCTGGCCCCGCTACCGGGCCGGACGCTGTCGCACGCTCGATCTGTTCGTCACCGTCACGTCGCATCGACGCGAATTCGCATTCCGCTCGAACTCGGGCAAGCGAAACCTTGTCGCGGTGTCACGAGCCCGAACCGCCCTATCTTGCCGGATCATGCCGGTTCCGATGATCCACCACCCCGCCTTCGACGCCGAATTCGACGCTCATCATCGCTTCCCGATGTCGAAATTCACGCGGCTGGTCCAGATTCTCGTCGAAGACGGCATCGTCGCGCCGGACGGCTTCCACATTCCGGCGCCGGCGCTGCCCGGCTGGCTGCGGCTCGCCCATGATCCGCTCTATGTCGATCAGGTGCTGTTTACCGCCGTGCCGCCGGCGATCGAGAAGGCAATCGGCTTCAAGGTGGACGAGCGGGTGGCCATGCGCTCACGCTGCGCCACCGGCGGAACGGTGCTCGCCGCCAAGCTGGCGCTCGCCGAGGGCCTTGCTTGCAACACCGCCGGCGGCAGCCACCATGCCGGTCGGGCCGGCGGCGCGGGTTTCTCCGTGTTCAACGACGTCGCCGTCGCCGCCTCGGTGCTCTTGGCCGACGGCGACGTGGGCCAGGTGCTGGTCGTCGACTGCGACGTGCATCAGGGTGACGGCACGGCACGGATCTTCGCCGAGAACCCGCGCGTCTTCACCCTGTCGATCCACGCGGCGAGGAACTACCCGACCGACAAGGCGCAATCCGACCTCGACGTGCCGCTCGCCGATGGCACCGGCGACATCGCCTATCTCGAATCACTCGGAGCGGCGCTGACCGAGGCGACGCGGCAAGGTCGGCCGGAGATCGTCTTCTACAATGCCGGCGTCGACCCGCACGCCGAGGACCGGCTTGGACGTCTGGCGTTATCGGATTCGGGGCTTGCCGAGCGCGACCGCGCGGTCATCGGCTTTTTCCGCGACCGAAACATTCCGGTCGCCTGTGTCGTCGGCGGCGGCTATTCGCGCGACATCGAGGCGCTTTCGCGCCGTCACACCATCCTGCACCGGGTGGCACGGGAATTCGAATGACGGATCAGCGCCGCCCGATCGCCAGCAGGCGCGAGATGATGAAGATCGGCACGACGATCGCGGCGCCGAGGATGAAATAGTCGACCGCCCGCTCCAGCGAGCCGAAAACGCTGACCCACAACCAGTCGAACAGGCCCACCACCCAGTCGACGATGTCCGCCGGGCTCCAGGACAGCCAGGACAGGATCACGCCGACGACGATCGACAGGAGCACGAGCTTGACAATGACGCCCAGTGGCGAGCCGCCCAGGAATCTGTTCACCCGTTCCGACATGATTGCTCTCTCCACTCCTCGTGTCTGGCGTCGGAGGTAAGCGGAGCCGCGCCATGACGCAAGGTCGAGGGACAGCGCGAATGCGGGAGACCGGCTCTCTCCGTATCACCCCGTCGGCCCGCCCGGCAGCATCGCCTGCAGCGTCTCCAGCCGGTCCGCCTCGAAGGCCGGCTTGTCCCAGCGAAGCCGCGAAACCCGCGGAAACCGCATCGCGACGCCGGATTTGTGCCGGCTCGACCGGGCCAGCCCCTCGAACGCCACTTCGATGACCAGGCCGTGGTCGGGCTCGGCCCGCACCGAGCGCACCGGCCCGAAGCGCTCGACCGTGTTGTCGCGGACATATTTGTCGAGCTGCTTCAGTTCGGTATCAGTGAAGCCGAAATAGGCCTTGCCGACCGGTACGAGTTCGGGATCGTCCATCGGCCCGGTCCAGACCCCAAAAGTGTAGTCGGAATAAAAGCTCGACCGCTTGCCATGGCCGCGCTGGGCGTACATCAGGACGGCATCGACCAGATAGGGGTCCTGCTTCCATTTGAACCACGGACCCTTCGGACGCCCCGGCACATAGGGCGAATCCCAGCGCTTCAGCATCAGCCCCTCGATCACCGGATGCGGCGGCGCGGCGCGCAGGCGTTCCAGATCCGCGAAGCGTTGGAACGGCACGAAGGGCGAGATGTCGAAGCGCGAGGGTTCGAGCCCGGCGACGAAGGCATCGAGCCGTTGCCGGCGCTCGGCGAAGGTGACCCCGCGGAGATCGCTGGTACCCTCCTGAAGGAGGTCGTAGGCGCGCAGGAACACCGGATAGCGCTTCAGCATGGCGGCCGAGACGGTCTTGCGGTTCAGCCGCTGCTGCAGGTCGGAGAAGGTGCCGACGACGATGTCGTCTTGCGGTGGACCGTCATGCTCCTCGACCTCGGGCGTGGCTGACCGGGCGTCCTTCGACGCCGCCACCAGCAACTCGCCATCGAGCACCCCGTCATAGGTCATGAAATCGATGAGGTCGGGAAAAGCGGCGGAAATGTCGTCGCCGGTGCGCGAATAAAGCCGCCGCGTGCCCCGCTCGGCCGTCGCCTGGACGCGGATGCCGTCCCATTTCCACTCGGCGGCGTAGCTTTCCGGGTCGATGCGCTCGTGATCCGGGACTTCCAGCGCCTGCGACAGCATCACCGGGCGGAATGGCGCCGCGGCGGCCGAGACCGGCTTCTCCGCCCGGCCTTCCAGCCACGCGAAAAGCGGCTCATAGGGCGGCTCCAGCCCGTGCCAGAGTTCCTCGATCTCGGCGATGGCCTTGCCGCCGAAATCGGCCAGCGCCTGCTTGGCGAGACGCGACGACACGCCGACACGCAGCCCGCCGGTGACGAGCTTGAGCAAGGCGTAGCGGCCGGAGGAATCCAGCCGGTCCAGCCATGCCTCGATCAGGGCGGGGCCATCCTTTCGCGCGGCGCGGTCCAGTGTTTCGACCACGTCGGCCAGCGTCGGCGGCGGGGCCGCCGCGCGCTGCGCGCCATCATGGGAAGACGGCCAGACCAGGGCGATGGTCTCGGCGAGATCGCCGACATAGTCGTAGGAATAGCCGAACAGCACCGAATCCATCCGGCTCGCCATCAGCGCCCGGAGCATCGCCGGCTTGACGCTTTTGATGTCGAGATCGCCGGTGATCGCGGCCAGCGCATGGCCGCGCTCGGGGTCCGGCACTGCGCCGAAGAAATCAACCAGCAGCTTGAGCTTGCCGTTGCGCGACGGCGTCAGCACCAGGCGATCGAGGAGTTCGGCGAATTGCTGCATCGGGCTCCGGAGACAGGTGGTCGACGGGGATAGATAGGGCGTCCGCGCGGCTGCTTCAGGGGGCGAAGCTCCGGTCGGCAATGGCCTAAACGGCGGGGGCAGGCAGCGGCCGGGCGCCGCGCATGCCGCGCAACCGCAGATGATGGCGCGCGGTAAAGACGGCGTCGGCGTCCATGCCGGGCTCGCGGATCAGCCATTCCAGGTAATCGTCGGGTACCTTGGCGATCTCGACGCCCTTGTGGCGACCGAAGCGGAAGCGCGCCAGCAGCGCCGGTTCGTTGGAGACCTTCTCCGCCCGCTCGAGAAAATCCGTAAGATCGACGCAGCGCGGCAGCAGCACGTCGGTGATCCGCCGCATGAGCACCGCGGTGCAGACCGCGTCGTGGAGCGCCCGATGCGGGTGCAGATCCTTGAGCAGCGGCGCGACCGGCGACAAATCGAGCGGCACGTATTTGATAAGGCTCTGCAGGCCGTGCGCCTTCACATGCGGGAATGCCCTCAGCGCCAGTTTGTGCGTGCACAGCCATCGGCCGGTCAGGCGCAGGCGCGCCTGGTCGAAGCTGGCGCGCTGGGCGGCGAACCAGGGCGCACCCGCGAATGGCTTTACCGCTTCGGCGAAGGGCGGCGCCCCGTCGAGCATTTCATCGGTGATCTGGTGGACCCTTCGGGCATGCGGGTTGATCGCCACGCCGGCCGGGTCGCAGAAACTCTGCATCGGGTTGCCGATATCGCCGGTCGAAAGATCCAGGTCGACCGAGCCGATCTCGATCACAGCGTCTTCTTCCAGCCGCTGGCCCGCCGTTTCGGTGTCGATCACCCGGACGAGCGGCACGAGCGGATCGGCGAACAACGAGGGCGTCGAGGCGACGGGCGGGAACAGGTCGGACATCGGTCGACAAAATCGCCCGCTCCGAGACGGGACGCAAGTCGGTGCGGCGCTTCGCCACCGCCCTCGTAGCTCATCGCGACAGTGCGATCCGCCTCGCATAGAGATCGGACGTCCTTTGCGTCATCGGACGCGATCTGCTACCCGTCGCCCGGCCTTACGTTTACGTCAATCACTCGCGAGATGCGCTCATGGCCCTTCCCCCGATCCTCGACGGCCGGCTCAAACTCCCGGTGATCGCGGCGCCGCTGTTCATCATCTCGCATCCGCCGCTGGTGATCGCCCAAGCCAAGGCGGGCGTCGTCGGCTCGTTTCCGGCGCTCAACGCGCGGCCGGCGGAGCAGCTCGACGAATGGCTATGCGAGATCGAGGAAGCTTTGGCCGCCCACGACCGGGATCATCCCGAGCGGCCGGCGGCGCCCTTCGCGGTCAACCAGATCGTCCACAAGTCCAACACGAGGCTGGAGCACGATCTGGCGGCCTGCGTGAAGCACAAGGTGCCGATCGTCATCACCTCGCTCGGGGCCCGTCCCGAACTCAACGACGCCGTGCATTCCTATGGCGGCATCGTCTTGCACGACATCATCAACGACCGCTTCGCCCGCAAGGCGATCGAAAAGGGCGCCGACGGCCTGATCGCCGTCGCGGCCGGCGCCGGCGGCCATGCCGGCACGCTGTCGCCCTTCGCGCTGGTCCAGGAAATCCGCGAATGGTTCGACGGGCCGCTGTTCCTGTCCGGCGCGATCGCCAATGGCCGGGCGGTGCTGGCGGCCGAAGCGATGGGCGCCGACGGGGCCTATGTCGGCTCGGCCTTCATCGCCACCGACGAGGCGCGCGCGGCCGAGGACTACAAGAACGGCATCGTGACGGGCCGCGCCGGCGACATCATCTACACCAACCTCTTCACCGGCGTTCACGGCAATTATCTGCGCGCTTCGATCGAAGCGTCGGGCCTCGATCCGGACAATCTGCCGGAGAGCGACGCAACGCTGATGGATTTCGGCGGCGCCAGCGCCAAGCCAAAAGCCTGGAAGGAAATCTGGGGCTCGGGCCAGGGCATCGGCGCGGTGCGGTCCGTCGGCCCGGCCGCCGCGCTGGTCGGCCGCCTGGCCGAGGAATACGCGGCGGCCAAACGCCAGATCTGCGGCTGACCGGATGCTTGGCGCCTGCCGCCGCGAAGCGCGGCGCTCCGCGACGATCCTGCACTTCCCTTGGGCCCATTGCCGTCACCGGTCGCGCCGACGCGGAACCGTGCCGCGCTGATTGCGGCTTGAACCCGGCCGCGTTTAAGGCTATCAGGACGCCGTCCGTGGGTGATCCGCCCGCCGGCCAAGGCCGCTTTAGCTCAGTTGGTAGAGCACGTCATTCGTAATGACGGGGTCAGGTGTTCGAGTCACCTAAGCGGCACCACTTCCACGAAATTTCGACCGTCATGGCTCAGGCTCGCGCGTTGCAGACGGGTTGTCGTCCAGCGCATAGGCCGATGATGCGCTCCCAATTGATGGAAATGCTCGGATCGCTGTTCAGGCGCAATTCGTCTGCTACAACTGCGTTCAGCTACGCCGGGAGATACTTTGAGCGACATCAAACTTTTTCGCACGACCGGCATATCGGTGACCGAGCTTCGCGGCAGCGCGGTCGCGTTGGAAAAGTCGCTGCAAACTCTCATCGAACGGAACATGGAGGCTTTTCTCGGCGTCCGATTTCTTGCGTCCGAGTTTATCACCACGAACGGCGGGAGAATGGATTCTCTCGGCATCGATGAGAACGGCTCACCGGTCATTATCGAGTATAAGCGAGCCAGCAATGAGAATGTCATCAACCAAGGGCTTTTTTACCTCGACTGGCTCATGGATCATCGGCGCGACTTCGAATGGTTGGTGCTCGAACGCTACGGGGAGGATCAGGCGAAGGCAGTGGAGTGGGGCTCGCCTCGGCTGATCTGCATCGCCGGCGACTTCACCAAGTATGATGCGCACGCAGTCAACCAGATGAACCGCAACATTGAACTCGTTCGCTACCGACGCTTTGGGGACGAGCTGTTGTTGTTCGAGTTGCTGACCTCGACGACCGAGCGCCCGGCACGGGAAATTACCAGCGAAAGTGATGGACCGGGGGAATCCGTTTCCAACCGCCCGCGCTCTCGTCAAAAGACCATTACCCAATATCTCGCCGATGCCGACCAAGGGCTGCTCGATCTTTATGAGGCGATCAAGGCGTATCTATTGGCGCTCGGCGACGACGTGCAGCTAAAAACTCTCGACAACTACGTTGCCTTCCGTCGGCTCAAGAATTTCGCCTGCGTCGAAGTGAAACCGCAGATTCGACACGTCAAAGTGTTCGTAAAGGTCAATCCGGACAGTTTGCAACTCGAACCGGGCTTTACGCGCGACGTGCGCAACATCGGCCACTTCGGAACCGGTGACCTTGAAATCATTATCACCGATGGCGCGACGTTAGACAAAGCCAAGCCGTTGATGGATCGCAGCTATGACGGAGCTTAATTGTAGCCATCCACTCGCCGAGCCCTTTTCCGACGCGCACCCTCGAGCAATGTCTTTCAGATCCGATGCCGTGCGGCAGGCCGCATTCTTGATCGAGCCTGCCTAGGAACGGCGAGCGCCGGGACGGGGCGAAAGCGTTGAGAGCGAAAAGGACCATCTATGGAAGAAGGGCTTACCCAGTTACTGCACTGGACGACACGAAGCATCGAGGTTGTCGGCATTATTGTCATCGTGATCGGTACGATCGTCGCGACCGTGACGTTCCTGCGCGACCGCACCGCAGGCAATGTTTCCGACAGCTTTCACCGTTTTCGGTCCGGGCTCGGCCGCGCTATCCTGCTTGGGCTGGAATTCCTCGTTGCGGCCGACATCATCAACACGGTCGCCATCGAGCCAACAATGGAAAGCGTCCTGGTGTTGGGCGGAATCGTCCTGATCCGCACATTCCTCAGCTTTTCGCTGGAAGTCGAGATCGAAGGGCGCTGGCCCTGGCGCCGGGCGCAGGCGCCCCGGCATCCAAACTGACGTCCCACGCGACGCGCCCTCCACAGGGGCTCGAACACCAGGTCATGCGACAGCGTTGGACGGCGACCAACGCCCGTCATCCATGCTAGACAGCCCCATGACACCCACCAACCATGATTTCGACTGCCAGGCCTGCGGAGCCTGCTGCTCCTATTCGCCGGAATGGCCGCGGTTTTCGACCGAGGTCGATGCCGATCTCGACAGGATTCCCGAAAAATTTGTCGCCGCCGATCTCAGCGGCATGCGCTGCGATGGCGCCCGCTGTTCGGCGCTTGTCGGCTACGTCGGCATCGCCACTGCCTGCGCGGTCTACGCGCTGCGGCCCGAGGTTTGCCGCGCCTGCGTTCCGGGCGGAGACGACTGCCTGATGGCGCGGCGAGGCCTCGGGCTTGACGGCGTTGTCGCGTCGGCGAGCGCCGCACCGACCCGGACAGCGTCGGAACGAGGATAGTGGCGTCAGCCAGGTAGGGACGATCGCCTGTTCGAATGGCCGGTCCGCCCGGCGCAGGGGGTCAGCGGCGTCGACCCGCTCCTAAGAGCGGACGTCCTTGGCCACCGGCGCGCTCTCGGCTACGGCCGGAAATGGCGGCGCCGCCCTTCTCGCCCGTCCGAACCGGGACGGTTCGCGGCCGAACAACTCCGCGGAAAACGGCTCCGGGGTCCACAGCGCCCTGCGCAGGATCTCCGCCTCGTGCCGTTCGGCATCGACGCGGTTCCACCGCGGCTGCGCTTTCACCAGCACGGGCCGCGGCGGATTAAGCTTGGCGAACTCCCGGTTGGCCTCCGCCCAATGCTCGTGCTCGCGGCCGCTCGGACGACCCTCGCGTTCCCATATCTCGTAGGCGAGCCTGCGGATCGCCTCGGCATTATCCAGCTTCACCATCGTCCCGTCTCCGATGTGAGTTCGGCAGATATATAGGGCGGCAGGAACCGGCCGTAAGGACGCGTGATTAAACGAAATGCGCAGCCGGGAAACGGCTGCGGCGTGCCCACCGCTTGTGCCCGCGAGACTCGACGCCGGCCCTGCCCACATCATCACGCCTGATCCGGCTCCAGGTCAATGGGTAATCCGGATGCAGTCCGTTCGCGATCAGCCGCCGAGGCGCGACGCCAGCAGCGCCACGACAACAACCGCCGTCCACATCGCGATGGCCGCCCACAGCATGGTCATTTCGGCACTCTTGTAACTCATACCTCTGACCCCCTCCCCGGCCCCGATCGGTGCCGGCGAAACGCCGTATCTTCGCCTTACTTAGAGCCGGGGCGGGTGTTGTCGAAAGTCGAAATTGGCCGGCGGCTAACGATCACCTCGTCGTCGCAAGCGCGCGCACTGATGCCAGGACGGTCGGGACGGCGTCGATGCGATCGACAAGCGCATCGGCGCCAAGCTCTTCCGGCGCGATCGCCGTGTAGCCGCCGCGCACCGCGATGACGGTCATCCTCGCCGCCACCGCCGCCTCGACGTCGTTCTCGCTGTCGCCGACGAAGACGACATCCGCGACGCCGAGACCGAGCCGCTCGCAGGCCAGCAGCAGGAGGCCGGGCGCCGGCTTCTTGTCGGGCCCGGCGTCGCCGCCGACGACCACATCGAGAAGCTCCAGCAGGCCGAAATGCGCCAGGATCTCGCGCGTCGCCGCTTCCGGCTTGTTGGTGACGACGCCGATCGGCACGCCGGCCTCCTTGAAGGCTCGCGTCGCCTCGCTAGCCCCGGCGGTCAGCGTCGTCAGTTCGGTCGCGCGCGGCTCGTAGATCGCGATGAACCGCTCTGCCGCCTTGTCGCGGGTCGCCGGATCGATCTGTTTGCCGAGCGCGGCATAGGCCCGCTCGATCAGCTTCGGCACGCCGCCGCCGATCATGCGTGTCACCGCCTCCAGGGTGAAGGGCGGCTCGCCATAGCTCGCCAACGTCTGGTTGAGCGCGGCATGGATGTCGGGCGCCGAATCGACCAGCGTTCCGTCGAGATCGAACAGGACCGCTTTCGGCCAATCGGAACCGGTCATCAGGCGGCGTCCTTCCATTTGATCGAACAGCCGATCGAGGGAACCTGTTCAGTGGGACCTTCACCGGTCTCGGCGATCTGCTTCATGGCGTTGAACAGATCGCGCTCGGTATCGTCGGGCGCCGCCTGCTTGCGTGAGGCGTCGATGCGGCCGCGATATTGCAGGCCGAGATCGCCGTCGAATCCAAAGAAATCCGGCGTGCAGACTGCGCCATAGGCCCGCGCCACGCTCTGGTCCTCATCATGGAGATAGGCGAACGGAAAGCCGTGCTCTTCGGCGAAGCGCTTCATGTTCTCGAAGGAATCCTCCGGATAGGCGGAGGCATCGTTCGACGAGATGGCGACCGTACCGATGCCGAGCTCCGCGAGATCCTTGGCGTCGCGCACCAGCCGGTCGATCACTGCTTTCACATAGGGGCAGTGATTGCAGATGAAGGCGACCAGGAGGCCGTTCGGACCCTTGTGGTCGAAGATCCGGTGGGCATTGCCGTCGACGCCGGGCAGTTCCGCGTCCACCGCCTTCCAGCCGAAATCGCAGATCGGGGGTTGTGCCGCCATGGTGAGACTCCTCCTCGCTCAAGTACCGTCCTTCGATTAAGGGCAAACCGCACGAAAATCGAGCTGGGGGGCGACAGGCTTCTCAAATCGCCGACAGCCCGCCATCGACGGGCAGCACCGTCCCGGTCATGAAACCGTTGGCGGGATCGGCAGCGAAGAGCACGGCAGCGACCACCTCCTCGACTTCGGCGAGGCGGCGCATCGGGATGCCGCGCACGATGCGCTTTTCGTCTTCCGAATCGGCGTCCGCGTCGTCGCCGAGCACCATCGCGGTGCGGGCGAAGGACGGGCAGACGGCGTTGACCCTGATGCCGCGCCGGGCGGTCTCGGCGGCGGCCGAACGGGTCAGGCCGACGACGCCGTGCTTGGCGGCGGCATAGACCGACAGGAGCGGCGCGCCCTTCAGCCCGGCGACCGAGGCGACATTGACGATGGTGCCGCCCCTGCCCTCGCGTGCAAACCGGGCTTCCATCGCGGCCAATTGGTGCTTCATGGCATAGAAGACGCCCATCAGGTCGATCGCGATCACCCGTTCCGCCTCGGCGGCGTCGATGGCCGAGAGACGCTCGTAGGCGTGGACGACGCCGGCATTGTTGATGGCGATGTCGAGCTTGCCGAAGCGCGCGATCGCGGTTTCGACCAGGGTTTTCGCCGTCGCCTCGCGCGAGACGTCGCCGGCAAGCGTCGCGATCTCGGTATCCGGAATATCCTTGGCGGCGGCTTCAAGCGCCGCTTCATCGAGATCGGTCAGGAGCAGTTTTGCCCCTTCGGCGGCAAACGCCCTGGCGATGGAACGCCCGAAACCGCCGGCCGCGCCGGAGACGAGCACGCTCAGGCCTTCGAACCGGCGCATCCGATCAGCCCTCGTCCCGGATGAGCTCGACGGCGAGGCTTGCGATCACCGGGACGCTGCGGCCGTAGGATTTCGCCTTTTGCGGGTTGGAGGCGTTGCCCTGGGTATAGCGCTTGAAGACGCCTTGCAGAATCGCCGCCAGACGGAAGAACGAGAAGGCGAGATAGAACGGCCAGTTGTCGATGCCCTTGAGACCGCGCCGCTCGCAATAGCGGGCGACATATTGCGCTTCGGTCGGGATGCCCAGCGACGGCCGGTCGGCATCGCCGAGCCCCTTGAACGCGCCGACATGCGGCAGCCGCCACTGCATGCACTGATAGGCGAGATCGGCGAGCGGATGGCCGAGGGTCGAGAGCTCCCAGTCGAGGATCGCGAGAATCTCCGGTTTGTCCTTGTGAAACATGATGTTGTCGAGCCGGTAGTCGCCATGCACGAGGCCGGCCGCGCCGTCGTCCTTCGGCAAGTTCTCCTCCAGCCAGGCGGACAGGGTGTCCATGTCCTCGATCTCATCGGTCTTGGACTGGCGATACTGCTCCGACCAGCGCGACAATTGCCGGCCGAAATAATTGCCAGGCCGGCCGAAATCCGCCAGCCCCACGGCCTCGACATCGACCGAATGCAATGCGGCGAGGGCCGCGTTCATCGCGTCGTAGATGGCGCCGCGTTCGTCGTCGGTGTCGATCTCGGGAAGCATCGGATCCCAAAAGATCCGACCGTCGAGATATTCCATGACGAAGAAGGTGCGTCCCAGCGGGGAATCGGCCCGGTCGGCCAGATGCAGCATCTTCGGCACCGGCACCGCGGTCCCGGCGAGCGCCCTCATCACCTTGAATTCCCGATCCACCTGATGGGCGGATTTCAGGAGTTCCCCGGGCGGCTTGGCGCGGAGCACATAGGTGCCGCTTGTCGCGTCGAGACGAAAGGTCGGGTTCGACTGGCCGGCCTGGAACTTGACGACCTGCTCGAGGCCCGCGAAGCCTTCGATATGATCCTCAAGATAGCTGCCGAGCGCCGCTTCGTCGATGGTCTGATCGTCCGCTTCCTCGCTCATAACCGGCCGCTCACAGGACTTCGAACAGGCCGGCCGCGCCCATGCCGCCGCCGACGCACATGGTCACCACGACCCAGCGCACACCCCGACGCTTGCCTTCGATCAGCGCATGGCCTGTCATCCGGGCGCCGGACATGCCATAGGGATGGCCGATCGAGATCGCGCCGCCGTCGACATTGAGGATTTCATTGGGAATACCGAGCGTGTCGCGACAGTAGAGCGCCTGGCTGGCGAAGGCCTCGTTCAACTCCCAAAGGCCGATGTCGCCGACCTTGAGGCCGTTCTTCTCCAGGAGCTTCGGCACGGCGAAGACCGGCCCGATGCCCATCTCGTCCGGGTCGCAGCCGGCGACCGCGATGCCGGCATAGCGGCCCAAGGGGTGAAGACCGCGCTTTTCGGCGTCTCTGGCCTCCATCAGCACCGCGGCCGAGGCGCCGTCGGAAAGCTGCGACGCATTGCCGGCGGTAATGAATTGGCCTTCCTTGACCTCCTGCCCGCCCTTGAAGACCGGTTGCAGCTTCTGAAGATCGGCAAGCGTCGTCTGCGGACGGTTGCCCTCGTCCCGGTCGAGCGTCATCTCCCGGTCCGAGATTTCACCGGTTTCCCTGTCCTTGACCTTCATCGTGGCCGTCATCGGCACGATCTCGTCGTCGAAACGCCCGGCGGCCTGGGCTTCGGCTGTCCGCTGCTGCGACTGCAGGGCGAATTCGTCCTGCGCCTCGCGGGAGACCCCATAACGCGCGGCGACGATCTCGGCGGTCTCCAGCATCGACATGTAAAGATCCGGCCGGTGTTCGCGCAGCCAGGGGTCGACGCCGCGAAACAGGTTCATCTTGTCGTTCTGGACCAGCGAGACCGATTCCAGCCCGCCGCCGACGGCGACGGTCATGTTGTCGAGAACGATCTGCTTCGCCGCGACGGCGATCCCCATCAGGCCGGACGCGCATTGCCGGTCCAGCGACATGCCGGCAACGCTTGTCGGCAGTCCGGCGCGGAGCGCGCATTGGCGGGCGATGTTGGTGCCGGTCGAGCCCTGCTGCAAAGCGGCGCCCATCACCACATCCTCGATCTCGGCGGGATCGACGCCGGCCCGCTCGACCGCGTGGCGGATGGCATGCGCGCCGAGGGCCTGCGCCTGCGTGTCGTTGAAGGCGCCACGATAGGCTTTGCCGATCGGCGTACGCGCCGTCGAGACGATGACCGCTTCTCTCATGGCGGGGCCCTTTCTTTTCAACTATCGTTCGGTTGCGGGCTGAAATCAGTCCGCCGGCGGCTCCAGCACGGCGAGCGTGATCCAGTGGGCGGTCAGCGCCGGCTTGGTCGCGCCCTCGATCTCGACCGTCGCGTCCCACGCGGTCTGGAGGCTCACGGCGCGCTCGGTCAGCCCGATCATCTTGAAACGGCCGCGCACGCGTTGTCCTGCTTTCACCGGATTGAGAAAGCGGACGCGCTCGAAGCCGTAATTGATGCCCATCTTCGTCGTCTCGACGCCCGGCAGCGCATCATAGGCGAGCGGCGACAACAGCGACAGTGTCAGGAAGCCATGGGCGATCGTCCCGCCGAACGGCGTCTCGGCCCTGGCGCGCTCGGGATCGACATGGATGAACTGGTGATCGTGGGTCGCCGTCGCGAAAGTGTCGATCATCGCCTGATCGACGGTGACCCAGTCGGAGACGAACGCCTCACCGTCGAGATGCGCGCGATAGGCATCGAGCGGCACGAGGCGCGCCCTGAGCGCCGCTTCGGTTGCGGCGACCGAGTCCAGTCCCATCAGCCCTCCTGGAACAGTTCGTGTCCGGTTTCGACCCCGATGCCGCCATCGAGCGGCAGGATCGCGCCCGTGGTATATGCACCGCCGCGCCCGCAAAGAAACAGCGCGGCCCCCGCTATATCGTCGGGCGAGCCGATCCGGCCCATGGGAACGCCGCGCCCGACCGCCGCGGCCTTTTCGTCGGTGCCGGTGGCAAACGCCGTCATCCTGGACTGGAAAGGCCCTGGCGCGAAGGCGTTGACGGTGATGTGCCGCCCGGCGAACTCCTTGGCGAGACACCGCGTCAGATGATGCACCGCCGCCTTGGACGCGGCGTAGGAATAGACGTTCTCGCTGAGCGGCGCCGCGCCCATCACCGAGCCCAGATTGATGATCCGGGCCGGATCGTCGGCGCTCGCGGATTTTTCCAGCAAAGGCAGGAGCTGCTGAGTCACGGTGAACAGGCCCGCGACATTGACCCCCAGCACCTTCTGCCAGGCATCGTAGGGAAATTCCTCCAGGGGCGCGCCCCAGGACACGCCGGCATTGTTGAACAGGATCTCCAGCCGGTCGGTGCGCTCCCGGACTGCGGCGGCAAGCGCCTTGACGCCCGCCTCGCTCGACACGTCGCCGGCAAATCCCTCGACCGTGCCGGGATGCCCCTCCGCGTTGATCTCGGCGGCGGTCGCCTCGCAAGCCTCGGCCTTGCGCGAGGCGATCAGGACCCGCGCCCCGGCGCCGGCCAGCGCGGTCGCGATCATCCGCCCGATGCCGGTGGCCCCACCCGTCACCAGCGCGGTCTTGCCGTTCAACGCGAACAGGCGGTCCAGAATCGGCGTCGTCATCGGCATTCCTCTCCTGTCGACCGGCCGCGCGCCGAGCCCCTGCAAGGGACTTTCAACGCTCGCAATTGACATCATACCCAAGAGTATGTCCAGTGGCGAGGCGATGGTCAGTGAAAAACACGACGCCGACGACGGCAAGCAGGAACAGGATACGCGTAGGCCTCCCGGCGCTTCCTCGCGTTCGCGCCGCGACCGCGACTTTTCCGCCGCGCGCGGCAGTGCGGCGGAGTGCGACGGGACACTTGCGGCGCTTCTGGCTGCGGCCGCACGCGCCTTTGGCGAAAAGGGGCTCGCCGCGACGTCTATCGACGATATCGCGCGACGCATGGGGGCCACCAAGGGCCTCGTCTACCATTATTACCGTTCCAAGAACGACCTGTTCTTCGACGTCTGCCAGCACGGCATGGCGCTCGACTTCGCCGCGATCGAACCCCACGCCGCCTCACGGGACCGCGCCATCACTCGGCTGCGCGCCATGGCCGAGGCCCATGTGCTCACGATGATGGAGCGCATCGATTTCCAGCACGTCATCCTGCAGGGTGTCTCGCAGCACGTGAACGGCCCGTCGACACCCGAGGATCGCGCGACGCTAGAGCGGCTCATCGCCGAGCGTGACCGCTACGAGATGCTGTTCCGATGCGTCATCGCCGATGCCGAACGAGAAGGCGATCTCGGTGCCGTCCGCGATGCGTCGATCGCCGGCAAGGCGTTTCTTTCGGTGATCAATTCACCGGTCTTCTGGTATCGCGAGCGCGACGGCGAGACCGCCAGCGACCGGCGGGCCATCGCCCGTGATCTTGCCCTTTTCGCCCTGCGCGGCGCCGGCGCGGACAGCGCCGTTCTTGAGGAGGAGTTCGACCAATGAACAATATGGCCCTCGGCATGACCGAACGTCTGAAGCCGATCCATGCGGCCGTCCGCGACATGATCCGCGACGAGATCGCCCCGGCGAGCGAGGAATTTCTCGCCGAAGTTTCGAAGGGCGAGCGCTGGGTCTATACCGACCGCCAGCGGGATATTCTCGAGGGTCTCAAGGCCAAGGCGAAAAGCCGTGGCCTGTGGAACTTCTGGCTGACCGATTCCGAGCGCGGCTCCGGCCTGACGATCGTCGAATACGCCTATCTCGCCGAGGAGATGGGCAAGACGCATCTCGGCGCGGAGACCTTCAACTGCTCGGCGCCGGACACCGGCAACATGGAGGTATTCGAGCGCTATTGCACGCCGGAGCAGCAGAAGCCCTGGCTGCAACCGCTGCTCGACGGCGAAATCCGCTCCGCCTATCTGATGACCGAGCCGGACGTCGCGTCGTCGGATGCCACCAACATCGCCATGTCCTGCGTCGCCGATGGCGACGATTACGTGCTCAACGGCGAGAAATGGTGGGCGACGGGCGCCGGCGACCCGCGCTGCAAGATCTATATCGTGATGGTCAAGACCGGCGGCGACGACCAACCCAAGCACCAGCGCCATTCGATGATTCTGGTGCCCGCCGACACGCCGGGCGTCGAGGTCATGCGGGCGCTGACGGTCTATGGCGAGGACGACGCCCCGCACGGCCACATGCACATCCGATTCACCGACGTTCGGGTGCCGAAGGCGAACCTGATTCTCGGCGAGGGCCGCGGCTTCGAGATCGCCCAGGGGCGCCTCGGACCCGGCCGTATCCACCATTGCATGCGCGCGATCGGCCACGCCGAGGCGGCGCTGGAGCTGATGTGCAAGCGGGCGATGCGGCGTGAGGCCTTCGGCAAGAAGCTGGCCCAGCTGGGTGCCAATTTCGACATCATCGCCGAATGCCGCATGGATATCGAAATGGCGCGGCTGCTGTGCCTCAAGGCAGCCTGGATGATGGACCAGGGCGACGCCAAGGCCGCCGCGCCGTGGATCAGCCAGATCAAGGTCGTGGCGCCGAACATGGCGCTGAAGGTCGTCGACGAGGCGGTGCAGATGCATGGCGGCGGCGGCATCAGCCAGGACGTGCCGCTGGCACGCATGTGGACGCATCTCAGGACGCTGCGGCTCGCCGACGGGCCGGACGCCGTGCATCGCCGTCAGGTGGCGCGCTGGGAGCTCAGGAAGCACACGCAGGAGAAGGTGTGAGCGGCTGCCTCTCGCGCGCTCCGTGGCGGCAGGCTTATGCCGCTTCGGTCAGAATTGTGGGAGAAAGGTGGCGGCTCGCCTCCATGACCTCCATGCCGACGATGCGGCCGTCGGTGTCGTAATCGAGAACGACGCCGTCCGAGACTTCCTCGCTCTCGATGACGGGCTCCGGCGAAAAGCGGATATAGGCGGCATCCGATTCGCGGTCGTAGTGGACAGTTGGTCTCATAGCCGGCGCGCCCTTCGATCGAAGAATGCGGTTAATATGCGGATTTTGTCTGGAGATTCCACCAGAGCGACGCGAAGTACACGATTCCCGTGCTCGGGAATCCGAAGAAAGCGCCGTTCGACGCCCTCCCGGCGCGGGTCAGGGATCGTCCACTCAGCTTCACGAATGGTCCGTTCGATCCAAGTGACGTCAAGTTCCCGTTCTCTGAGTGCTTCAACCGCGTGCCGTGAGTATTCGAGTCGCTTCATCGTTGCCGCTCCGATCGTACCCTTGCACCGGGGTTGAGACTGCCGGATCAGTATGGATACGGAAACATGCAGAATGCAGGGGCGACGGCATGTTTGTCGGTTGACCGAATAAGAAATGAAAGAGCCCGCTTCATGAAAGCCATTGTCTGCGAGAGCTACGGTCCGATCGAAAACCTTGCCTACAAGGACATCGACGACCCCGCGCCCACCGGCAGCCAGGTCGTCGTCCAGCCGGAGGCGATCGGCGTCAACTATCCGGACGGTCTGCTGGTCCAGGGTCTCTATCAGGCCAAGCCGGACCTGCCCTTCGTTCCGGGCATGGAGGCGGCGGGTGAGATCGTGGCGGTTGGGCCGGACGCCCAGCGATTCAAGCTCGGCGACCGGGTTGTCGCCTATATTCAGAACGGCGCCTATGCCGAGCGCGTCCTGGTCGAGGAGGCCGCCTGCACGGCGCTTCCACGCGAACTGGACGCCGGCGTGGCCTGCGCGCTCGTCTGCGGCTACGGCACGGCGCACCACGCGCTGAAACAGCGCGCGACCCTGCGGCCCGGCGAGACGCTGCTGGTTCTCGGCGCCGCCGGCGCGACCGGGCTTGCGGCGGTTCAGATCGGCAACGCGATGGGGGCAAGGGTCATCGCCGTCGCCTCCTCCGAGGACAAGCGAGCGCTCGCCGTGTCCGAGGGCGCCGAGATTGCCATCGGCTATGACGACCTGCGCGGCGACATCAAGCGGCTGACCGATGGCAAGGGTGTCGACGTCGCCTTCGATCCGGTCGGCGGCGAAGCCTTCGACGCGGTATCCCGATCGATGGCGTGGAACGGCCGCCTCCTCGTCATCGGCTTCGCGTCGGGCACGATCCCGCAATTTCCGGTGAACCTTGCCCTGGTCAAAGGCTACAGCGTCGTCGGCGTGTTCTGGGGCGCCTTCACCCGCAAGGAGCCGGAGGTCTTTGCCGACAACATGCGCGAACTGATGGCGTGGGCGACAAGCGGACAAATCGAGCCGCACGTATCGGAGCGCGCGCCGCTCGCCGACGCCGCCGACGTCCTCAAGCGCATCCACGCCCGGCAGACGACCGGCAAGATCGTCCTCGTTCCATAGACTGAAACATTTCCGCCGCCGGGGCGGCGGTCACGTCTCAGGACACCGGAGCCGCGCCGGAAAGCGTCGGGCTGGAGACCGATCCCGCCTCCTCGCCGAGGCGAACGAAGACCCAGTCGGTCAGCATCGCGCCCATCCACATACCGATCAGCGCCGTCCAGGCGGTAATCGCGAGGATGGAACCGCCGGTGACGCCGGCGCCGACCGCGCAACCGCCCGCCAGCATCGCGCCGAAGCCCATCAGCACCGCGCCGAAGATATAACGCGGCATGGTGTGCCCGCCGTCGAAATTCTCGATCTTGAGCTCGCCGGTCAGCAACGCGGCGGTGAACGAGCCGAGGAAGACGCCCGGCATGATGCCGATGGCGAAATCGACCGCGTGGTCGGGCCAATTCAGGGTGAGCATGAGGAGGTCGGCGGACGGGCCGGAAAAGGTCAGCGATTCCGTCGGCACGATCCCGAACGCGGTCTGCGAGGCGGCGTAGGTGAACAGCCAGCCGGCCGGGATGGCGAGGCCCACGCCGAGCGCGCCGATCCAGATTTGTGATCTAACCCGCTTGTGGAGCGCCACGACGATGCCGGCGGCCAACCAGACGAGGCCGATACCGAGGCCGACCTCGTTCCCACCGCCGAGCCAGGCGAGAATGTCGCGGTCCGGACCGCCGTCGATCAGCCACCAGCCCGACAGTTCGCTGCGCAGGGGCGCCAGCACGCCGCGATAGGCGGCCTGGGCGGACACCGCGAAAACCAGGCCCGATAGCAGCGCGCGCAGATTGCCGGTGGCCGAAAGCACGAGCAGCCGGGTGGCGCAGCCGCGCGAAGCGATCATCCCGACACCGAACAGGAGACCGCCGATCGCCGCGCCGGACATGCTGCCGGTGACCGCCAGCATCCGGCTTTGCGAGACATCCAGCCAACCCGCCAGAATCGCGGCCTGCACGCCGACCAGCGCCGCCGAAAAACCCAGCAGCCAGACGACGAGTTTGGCGCCGGGTTCACGGCGGCGGAATTCGATCACCGCCGAACGCAGGCAAAAGCGGCTGCGCTGGGCGAAGGCGCCGAACATGAAGCCGATGACGACACCGCCCGCCACCAGCACGTTCGTCTCGCCAAACCGGTCCATCAATGAGGCGAGGTCCATCCTCTGCCCTCCATTCGTCATTCCAAACGATACATTTGGATATTTGAATGAATTTGGCGTCCGCGCCTTGATCTACGTCAAGTGGTGGCGAAGGCTTGGCCCCGGCGTTCGCGAGGACGGGATTGCCGGCGCGTCGTCGACCGCAGGGAACAGGCCGACGCGTCGCATCTTTCCGGCGCGCTCTTCGCGAGACGGTGGCGGAAAACAGTCTGACGGGATGTTTTAGGCGAACAGCTCGAACTCGCCACCGGGGTCGGACGGCCGGGCCAGGCCATTGACCGCCTGACGCGATATCGCCAGTCGGTGCTTCAGATCGCCGAGACGGACCGTCTCCAGCGCCGATTGCAGGGCGACCTCGTATTCGGCCGGTGCGTGATCGCCGGCCACAGCGAGAAACGTCGCGAGATTTTCGAGCGTCTGCTGGGTGCGATCGATACTCTGCACGGCACGCACGTAGGGCGCGTCCTGCCGCGGATGGTCGGTGCAGATCAGATCGTGCATCGCTTCGGTCATCTCCGCCAAAGCGTTCAGCTCGTCGGAAAGGATTTTCAGCAGATCGGGCAGGGGGCTCGTGGTCATGACGCTACGCTTTGTTTGTTGAAATCGACGCTCGGTGGATCGCGAAGGATTTGTCCGCGCTGGCTCATGGTCGTGTCAGAACAGTTCGACTTCCCCGATCGCCTGGGGCTTCCTGATCGGCGGCGCAACCTTGATGGGCGGCATTACGGCTTTCTCGAAGAAGATCTGTCGGGCCCGCCCCGTATGAGGCCAGTATTCGATGCGCCGGCCCGTCGTCCCGCCCAGACTGCCGCCCAGATAGGTGATGTTCTCCATCTGCAGAAAACGCTCCGCGAAGGCGGCGTTCTTGGAGCCGACTTCGGACAGGCCGTCCATCGCCCGCGCGCCGCCGAACAGCTTCGCCTCGAGATGCCCCCGCCGCGCGCCACGCTGCAGCAGTCCGTTGATCAACAGCTCCATCAGATAAAGACCGAAGCTTTCCGCCCGCGCGCCCTCCTGACCGCTGCTTCCCGGCAGCAGAAAGTGATTCATCCCACCGACACCGGCACCCGGATCCCGGATGCAGGCGGCGACACAAGAGCCCAGAAGCGTGGTCAGGATCGTATCCGGACCTTCGTCGACCTTGGCTTCGCCTTGCATGACATGGACGCGTCGTCCTTCGCTTCTCCCTGTCATTACTGCAGACGTCCGACGACGGCTTCCATCGTCTTCTTGAGCACGGGCACGGTAATGGGCTTCGCCAGGAAATTGTTCACGCCGAGCTGCGCGGCCTTTTGCACCAGCTCCCGGTCGCCCGCGCCGGTGAGGATAATGAACGGCGTCTTCTTCGTGGGCGCATGGGAACGCACGGCCTTCAGGAGCTGAATACCGTCGAGCTTCGGCATGTTGAAGTCAGAGATGATGATATGGCAGGGCGCCGTCATCATTGTCCGCAGCGCCTCCTCACCATCGACGGCGAAGACGATATTCTTGATGCCAAGTTGTTCCAGCGCATCGCGAATGAGCATGCGGCTCGTTCTGTGATCGTCGACGATCAGAACCTTGAGTTTATCTACAATGCCCATGGCGTTGTTCCTTTCGACCGCATTACAAGCGAATTTGATGAATCTATCCTCAATTTCGCTGCGTTTTTTGTGGGGATTTCGCTTGGCGAGCGGTTCATACGAAGATCTCCCGCGCCACACGCGACAGCGGCAACCGCTTCTGCGCGGCGCCGATCTCGTGGGCGACGCGCGGCATGCCGTAGACGAGCGAGGTTTCCTCGTCCTGAGCGAGCGTGCGGGACCCTGCCTTCCGCATTTGCAGAAGCCCCTGGGCGCCGTCCCGGCCCATCCCGGTGAGAATCACGCCGGTCGATCGGTCCTTGAAATGCTTCGCGATCGAGGCGAACAGCACATCGACCGACGGCCGGTGTCCGCAGACCGGCTCGTCCGCCACCAGCGCGATGGTCGGTTGGGTTCCCTTTCGCAGCATCATATGACGGCTGCCACCTGGAGCGAGGTAGACGTGACCCTGGCGAATCGCTTCCCCGTCCTTGGCCTCGCTGACATGTGCCGGACAGGTCCGGTTGAGCCGGGCCGCAAAGGAGGCGGTGAAGGCGGCTGGGAGATGCTGGACGATCAGCGTCGGGGGGCAATCGGCGGGGAATTCGGCGAGCACCTGCATCAACGCCTCGACGCCGCCCGTCGACGAACCGATGCCAATGAGATCCGGGCCGGATTGGGAACGCGCCAAAGTTTGAGCCGTGCCGTTGACGCGGTGCTCGACGGCGGCCATGCGTCGCTTGACGAGGCCGGCCTTGGCGTGATTGGCCTCCTTGACCAGGTCCGGCAGGATGTCGAAGGTGTTGCTGCCGGCGCCAGGCTTGGCGATGCAGTCGAAAGCGCCGAGTTCCAGCGCCTCCAGCGTGACGGCGGCTCCCGGCGCGGTCAGATTCGAGACCATGATCACCGGCGTCGGGCGCAACGTCATGATCTTCTGCAGGAATTCGATGCCGTTCATGTTCGGCATCTCGACGTCCAGAGTGACGACGTCCGGATCGAGCGACTTCATCTTCTTGCGTGCTTCAAAGGGATCGGACGCCTCGCCGACCACCTCGATACCCGGATCGCTATTCAGCGCGTGGCGAATAAGCGCGCGCATCGTCAAGGAATCGTCGACCACTAGGACTCTTGCAGGGGACATGCTCACGATTTCCTCTCGCTCGGGACGCGGCCGGCTGACGAATGGCCAGGCATCGGCGCGCCATCGCTCTCGCCTATGCGATGCGCGCCACCATGATGAGTCCCTGGAAGGGGGAGACGGGATCTATGCATCGCTCTGCCCTCAACCCGTCTTGCGATAGGACGTGTTGGTGTCATAGGTCATCACCTTGGTCGCAGCTCCCGCCAGCCGTTCGGAGTGGCCGACATAGAGAAACCCGCCCGGCTGGATGCGCTCGGCGAAGCGGCTCCATACACGTTCCCGCGTCTGCTGATCGAAATAGATCGTGACGTTGCGGCAGAAGATCGCGTCGAACCTTCCTTTCATCGGCCACTGGCCGATCAGGTTCAATTCGCGGAACGCCACCAGATCACGCATGGCGTCGACCACCTCGAACGCCATTTCGTTGATCCCGCCGGATGAGGGCGCGCCGCTATCGGGACTCGCCGACCGAAACCAGCGGCGACGCATATCGGCCGGTACGGCTTCCAGTTCGCTTGACGCGTAGACCCCCGCCCGTCCGGTGGCCACGACATTGGGGTCGATATCGGAAGCAAGGATGCGGATATCGTGATCGGCCGCATCCGGCATGAGCGACAGCAGCGTCATCGCGATCGAATAGGGCTCGTGTCCGGTGGAGCATCCCGCCGACCACACGCGCACGCGCCCACCGCCCTTGGCGGCGCTCAGCAGCGGCGGAAGGAAGTGCTCCCGCAGGTGATCGAAATGATGCTTTTCGCGAAAGAACTGCGTGACGTTCGTCGTCAGCGAGGCGAGCATGGTCATGCGCTCGCTCGCGCCACCCGCGTCGCTGACCATTTCACAGTAATCTTTGAAGCTGCGCATGCCCAGACTGCGCAGCCGCTTCGACAGCCGCGAATAGACCAGCGTGGCCTTGGACGTCGTCAGATGGATGCCGGCGTCCTTGTAGAGCATGTCCGCGATCTTCAGGAAGTCGGCTTCCGTCATCGCGAACTCGCCGGCGACGATCGAAGCGGACGCGGAGCCTCGCGGCCTTACGGCCTTCTCTTGCTGTCTATCAAGACTCACAGCGTGTTACTCCCTGGCCAGCCGTAGGTGTCCGACGCTATTGCGCCGGCCCAGACGGGGCAGCACCCGATTGCGATCCTCCCTGCGGAGGGATTATAGTAGCCCTAGCTCACGCCGCGGCTTGAAGCTGTGGCAAGACATTGTCTGTTGCGATCAGCGAGATCATCCGCCCTTCGATCGCCATGACGCCCCTGACGAACTGCTTCGCCAGTTCCGAAGCGATATCTGGCGTCGGCTGCAGCGCGTCGTCCGTGACCGTCAGGATATCGGAGACGGCGTCGACGAGCAGGCCGAATAGCTGGTGCTCGGCGCGCACCACGATGATGACGCTGCGTGCGCTGGCCTCGGTCCTGGCAAAGCCCAGCCGTGCGGCGAGATCGACGATCGGCAGCACCGCGCCGCGCAGATTGATCACGCCATTGACATAGGAGGGCGCATGGGGGAGCGGCGTTGCCGCCGTCCAGCCGCGAATCTCGCGCACCGACATGATGTCGACGCAGAATTCCTGTTCACCGATCCGGAAGGCGATCAGCTCGCGGCCGTTCCCCTCGCCCTTGTTGTCGTTCTCGGCCGGATTGCCAATTTGGTTCGTCATCGATTTCACTCCGCTGCCTGCTGAAGTCCGTTGCTGTGAATACCGTCGGTGCGCGACGTGGCCACGATCACGTCGACATCGAGAATGAGAGCGACGCGCCCATCGCCGAGGATTGTCGCGGCGGCGATGCCCGGCACGCGGCGATAGTTCGCTTCGAGGCTCTTGATGACGACCTGGCGCTGCCCCTGGATCGCATCCACCAGAAGCGCCGAGCGGGTGCCGTTCTCGGCCTCCACGAGGATCGCGACACCGGTCGTGGCATTGGTCGGTGTCGACGTATAGGCCAGTTCGCGGGCCACATCGACGAGCGGCAGGAAGGCGTCGCGCACCTTGATCAACCGCGCATCGCCGCCGAAGCCCTTCACCTCTTCCGGCTTCGGCTGCAGCGTCTCGATGATCGCCGTCAGGGGCACGACCGCCGTCTGGTCTCCGACCGTCACGATCATTCCGTCCAGCACCGCCAGCGTCAGCGGCAGACTCATGGTGAAGGTGGAACCCTTACCCGGCTTGGAGGTGATCGATACCCGCCCGCCCAGCGCCTGGATCGAGCGTTTCACCACATCCATGCCGACGCCGCGGCCCGACAACTCGGAGATCTCGCTCGCCGTCGAAAAGCCCGGCATGAAGATGAGGTTGTCGATCTCCTCGTCCGAAAGATTGGCCTCCGCCGGAACCAGACCCTTGGAGACGGCGATTTCGCGCACTTTCGGGCGGTTGATACCGGCTCCATCATCGGTGATTTCGATGACGATGCGGCCCGAGCGGTGCATCGCCGCGACCTTGACCGTGCCTTCCTCCGGCTTGCCGGCCGCCAGTCGCGCATCGGGCTTTTCCAACCCGTGGTCGATGGCGTTGCGGAGCATGTGCGTCAGGGGATCGGCCAGCCGCTCGATCACGGTCTTGTCGACCTCGGTCCACTCCTCGCGGGCCAGTCGCGGCAGACGCTGGAACACCGATTTCACCGGCTGCGCGCGGATCGCCATGACGCTGTCCTGGATCTCCCGGGTCAGCTGTTCGAGTTCGTCAAGGCCGACGGCGACCTCCGAGGCGCGGGCAAGCCCCGCCTGATAGGTTCTCTGGGAGAGCATGACCTGATGGATGACGAGTTCGCCAACCAGATCGATCAGCCGGTCGACGCGTTCGAGGTCGACGCGGATCGTCTGCGTGGGGCTGCCACCGACATTGGCGGATTTGGCCTCGTTCGCATCGACCTTCGCCGGTTTCTCCACCGGCGCTTCGGCGGAGGCTTCCGGGCCGCCGGCCGGCTTCGTCGATTCGGCCGGCGTCGGGGCCGGCTGCTCAGCCGTCGCCGGCTTGGGCGGTTTCGGCTTGCCTGCCTTGCCGGCTTTGGCGGCCGGGGCGGGGTCGGCAGCCGCATCGCCCGCCACTTCGCCGCGCAGGCTGGCCAGGAGGTCGGCCAGGTCCGAATCGACGTTGACGGGGGCGTCCGCCGATCCGTCGGAATCCAGGATTCGCTCGATCGACAGGTCGCAATCGTCCTCGACGAATTCGAAGACCTCGCGAATCTTCTCTTCGCTCTCAGCCGTCGTCAGATCGACGGTAAAGGTGAAATAGGCCCCCTCGGGATCGAGATCGGACAAGAGCGGGATTTCGCTCGTGTCGCACTGGACGTTACCCTCACCCAGTTCCAGCAGGTCCCGAAGGACGCGAACGCTGTCGTTCGCCTTGGCATAAAGGGCGGCGTGCGGACGGAAGGTGATCCGATAGGCTTGATCGCCATCGCCCCCGATCAGCTCGTCGAGGTCGACGGCAATGGGAACGAACCCGAAGTCGTCCTCCTCGCCAACGGCGGTGTCTTCCGCCTCTGCCTCTGGCGCCTCCGCGGCAGCTTCCGCCGGGCTCTCGCCCTTGGCGGCCGCCACCAGATCCTTCAGTTCGGCCGCCAGGCCCTCGTTGCGGGACGCATCGGCGGTACCGCCGTCACGGGCGACCGTCACCAGATCGGCCAGGGCATCGGCGGCCCGCAGCATGACCTTGACCACGACATCGCTTGCTTCCAGCCGGTCCGAGCGCAGTTCGTCCAGCGTCGTCTCGAAGATGTGGGCGAACCGGACGAGGTCATCCAGGCTGAAGGCGCCGGCCCCACCCTTGATCGAGTGCACGGCGCGGAAAACGGCGTTGACCGTGTCGGAGTCCGCCTCGCCATTCTCGATCGCGAGCAGACCCGCTTCGAGTTCGGCAAGCTGCTCGGCGCATTCCTCGAAAAAGGTCTGCCGGATTTCAGCCATCGCATCCATTGTGCTACCCTATTCTCGCCTTCGAACCGGAAAGTCGGGCCCTTGGTACGGCCTCAAGCTTGCCAGGCGCTTTCCGAATGATGATTACGCCGCGACGCGGTTGATCGCGTCGAGCAGTTTGACCGGATCGAACGGCTTGACGATCCAGCCGGTCGCTCCGGCGAGGCGTGCACGCTGTTTCTTTTCCGCGTCGCTTTCGGTGGTCAGGACAAGGATCGGAATCGCCCGGCGACTGGGATCGACACGCACTTCCTCGATGAACTGAAACCCGTCTTTGCGCGGCATGTTGATGTCGGTGATGATGACGTCGGGCTCGACCTCCATCCCCTGCAAGACCTCGATGCCGTGGGCGCCGTCCTCGGCCTGGACCACGACGAAGCCGGACGATGTCAGCGTCGCTCGCAGCATCTCGCGCATGGTTCGCGAATCGTCGATCGTCAGAATTGTCCTGCTCATGCCGCGATGTCCTTTTGGCTGAAGGTTTCGGAAAGACCGAGAAGGTCGAGTCCGGAGCGGAACGTCTCCGACGGTTCGACGATGGTGAATGCGACCTCGTCCGCGTGCCACGTCGCCGCGGCCGAATGAAGAATCTGGATGCACTGCGCGCCCACCTTCTCCACGCCGGCGGCGTCGACCGTGACCGGCTTGCCCCGCAGCGTCAGGAGTTGGTCGAAGAGCGGACCAGCCGCCTTCAGATCGAGGATGCCAGCGAGTTCAACCGCAGCCACCGCACGTGTTGCTTTCTTCGCCATCAGAACTCTTCCCAGCTATCGGCGTTGGTCTGTTCGGCCTGGGCGGCGCCGCCGCGGCCGGTGGTCTTCATCTGCGCCACGCCGCGCGAGGGGGCGGCGGGACGGCTGGTTTTGGTC